>CAZPDM010000061.1:0-14044 GCA_964585305.1 uncultured Planctomycetota bacterium
TGATGAAACCAAGTTGCTAATAAAATTCCAGAACTTTGATAAGATCCTCCTTTTGTAACACGATATTCCTGTCCAGGCAATTTCATTTCTACATCTAAATTATCAAGCCAAGCAGTATTTCGGCACCATTCTTGAACATTTCCAATCAAATTATAAAATCCTTGTTTTCCCTGTGGCATTTTTCGTACAGAAATAGGCTGAAAAATCGGAGATTTAAAAGATTCTTTTGATTCAACTAATTCTAATGGTGGAGGAATATTCGCATTTGCACAACTCAAATCAGGAGGCTGATCTCCCCAAGGATAAAGATGTCCTTGTTCTGTGCGGGCAGCCTTCTCCCATTGTTCTTCAGTCGGCAGTTTTTTTCCAACCCATAAATTATAAGCCATAGCATCTTCCCATGAAACCGCAACAACAGGGCTTTCGTCTTTAAAAATATAGTCTTCATCCCAAAAAGCAGAAGCAGGATACGGACGACTTGTTTCTTCACAAAAAGTCCGATATTGCAAATTAGAAATTTCATATCGATCCATGTAAAATCCATTCATTGATACAACTTTTCCTTTACAATATTCTAGATATTTTTCAGGATTTTGCATAATAATAGAAAAATATTCTAAAATTTGCTCAATCTCTTTTTGTTGTTGCATCAGCCGGCTCACGTCTTGTTGCGCACGATTTAATACTTCTTGCGACTGTGAAACATAATTTTCTTCTGAAGATTCTAGTGTAGGAGGGCGAATATCTTTTTGGGCAGATATTCGTCTTTGGACATTATCTAGAATATTTGTTTTTTGATACAAACTTTGAATTCTATGTGCCAATCGCTGGATTGTTTGATTGCTTTCTTCAATTCCACGAATAAGTAGTTGGCGGAATTCATAATCCTGCTCATACCAAATTTTCATCTGATCAAAATAATTTTGTAATTCTTGAATATCTTCAGTAAATGTAGAACTTTGATGGTGGGGAATTCCTAAGATCGCCATGCCTTCTGGAATATAGATCATTTCACTTTGATCTTTCTTCCAATAATAAACTCCAAAAACTGTAGAGCGTTGTAAACCAGGAGGCATCCATTCTCCATACCAGCCTTTTTCTATCCAAGGTAAATTTACTAAAACATAATGTGTCTTCCCTTGCTGAATTTGAACAATGGCTTCAAAATATTCTTGCAATGGTAAAAAATTAGCTTTTATCTCCCATTTATAGCAATATCTTGATAGCTCTATAGCGACTTCTGTCGGAGCTGGTACACTACGAAAATCAATTTTTTGCCCGTTTATTAAAAACGATTCCACAGGATGGTGAAAATAAAGAATACCTGATAAAGAAACCTCAATTAAATGGGAAGAATTTTCTAAAATAGGAATCGTCAATTGTGGACGTAAAATAATTTTTGGTTTTTCAAAAATAGGAGAGGAAAGAACACACGAATTTTGCCCCCAGAAAAATGGAGATTGTCCTAATCCAGAAAAACGAAGACTTTGTTGCATATATTGCATAAACTCAGTTACAGTAATATATCCATCTTGGTTAATATCTGGATTTTGGTTAAGATACCACGAACCTGATAAAGCTCGTCGAGTAAAATAAGTAAATAGTCCTATCCCCCCACGTTCTTTTGCTATATGATAAGGATGGCTGGCATATAAAAAAGCAAATTGTTTTTGTGCAGATAACTGCAATCCCCAAGCAATATGGCTTTTCCAAGAATATCCGACACTTTTTGTAGAACGTTGGCTATCCAATGCTACAAAAATTTTCCGACAAGGTACTTTTTCTAACCATTCTGCTAAATAATCTAAAGGAATAGCTGTCTGTAATAAACTTGAAGGATTGCTATCTTGCAATAATAAATAATATCTATCTTGTAGGAAAATTCCATGCCCAATAAAAAAGAAAATTAAAGAATCTTGGGCAGAAGAATTTCTAGTAATCTCCTCTAATACTTTTTGAAATGATTTATATTGTGCTTGTTGGTTAGTTAGAAGAAAAGTTTGCTCCCGTCGAAAACCACAAACTGATGAAGTTAAAGTATTATATAGTATTTGTGCATCAGATGTCGCGCTTGATAAAGTTGGCAATTCTCCCTGCCATTGTGGATAAGATGATATGCCAACAACAATTGCCCAACGATTTTGTCCATAACAACAAATTTCTATAAAAAATAGGAGAATGAAAATTTTTATTGTTGTTTTTGCATATAAAAATCGTATTTTAAATAATGTATATAATATATATGACAATTTCATAAGCAAATATCCTTTTTTATTAAGCTAGCAACTTATAGATGCAAATTTTTTTATTGCTCCCAGTTGGGAGCAAAAGTTTATCGACGCTCATATCGCCAAGGCATTTCTATATCAATGCCACGTGATTGAATCCATTCTTTGCTCAATCCTGTTAAAACGATAGGAATTTTTCTTAGATCTTTAAGTGTTTGGCAACCAGTAAGAAACATAGCCATTTTAAGTTCATGATGAAATTTATTGACTAAAAATTCAAGCTCTTCTTCACTTTGTTGAGCTGCTTTTAAAAAGGGCAGTGCCATTCCTACAATATCCGCCCCTAAAGCTATTAAAATTGCTGCTTCAAGACCGTTTCGAACACCACCAGTTGCAATAAGAGTTTTATAACTCATCACACTACGAACTTCAACTACAGATAAAGCTGTTGGAATACCCCAATTCCAAAAAGTCTTACCAACTTCATAACATAATCTTTCATTTTTCTGTTGTGCTCGAACAGCTTCAACTGCTATCCAACTTGTTCCACCTAACCCTCCGACATCTATTCCTGCAAGAGAAGAATTTTGCACCATCTGAGCATCTTCTTTGCAAAAACCAGAGCCGACTTCTTTAAGAATAATAGGGAGTTTAAGTTGAGATGAAATTTCTATTATCTTTTGAAAAAAACCTTGAAAATGCCTATCCCCTTCAATCTGTACTATTTCTTGAGCAGGATTTATATGAATTGCTATTGCATCTGCTTGAATTAAATCGATAGCTTTTTGAATTTGCTCTAAACCAAATTTTCCGTTATTACTAAATTGAGCAGCACCTAAATTTCCGATTAAAGCAATATGGGGAGCTAATTCTCTAACAATAGAAAACGATTCAGAAATATATGGAATATTTTTTTCAAGAGCGGCACGCTGTGAGCCAACCCCCATAGCTAATTGATATTTAGCAGATATTCTAGCAATTCTTTCATTTATAAGGCGGACTTCTGGATGCCCACCCGTCATAGCTGCTGCAAGTAAGGGAATATGAAGCTTTTTTCCCCATAAATCTGTACTAGTATCAATTTCATCAAAATTTAAATCTGCTAAGGGGCGATGAACGAGTTTAAAATCTTGTACACAAGTAGAAGATTGAGCTTCTATCGAATCTTTTAAACAAATTTCCAAATGAGAAAGTTTTCTAAAACTTGTATTATTTAAAGTTGAATTTAATTCTTCACTCATAGAATTTTCTTTCTAAAGGCGGGTTCAATTCCTCATAGTTAGATGTCAAAAAAACTTATTTAACAAACTATTTAGTAGGGTTTATTCTACTTTTTTTATCATTTTATGCAACTAAAAATTTTCTTGACTTTTTTATTGTTTTTTCCGATAATTTATAAAATATGTTTATTTTAAATATCCAATTGTTTCTTGGAGGGGAGATTATGGCGAAACTTCGCCGTCAATTGGGATCTATTCTAAAAGCATTGGGAATTATTGATGAAGCTCAACTAAATGAATCACTTGAATACCAAAGAGAAAACGGTTGCAAAATTGGAGAAGCACTTATCCAATTGAGATATGCCACACAAGTTCAAATTACCCAGGCTTTAGCAAGACAATTCAATTTGCCTTATGTAGATTTAAATAAAGGTGAAATTTCCAAAGATGTTATTTCTTTAGTACCAAAAACAGTTGTGGACGAACGTAATATCGTCCCGGTCAAAAAAACAGATAAATCTTTAATTGTCGCGATGACGGATCCTTTAGATTTGGTCGCATTAGATGACTTAAAGTTTATTCTAGCTTGTGATGTAGAATGCGCGCTTACAACACCAGAAGCAATGACTGCAGCAATTGCTAAATATTACGGAATGGATAAAGGGAATGAATTAGAAGACATATATACAAATATAACAGAAACAGATATGTTCGCTGGTGATTCTTCTATTGAAGAAACAGAAGTACAAGAAGAAGCAGAAGATGACGACGCTCCAGTTATCCGTCTTGTAACACTCATTATCAATGAAGCATTAAAAAACCGAGCATCAGATATTCACGTAGAGCCTATGGCTAATAAACTTCGCGTTCGTTATCGTGTAGATGGGATATGCGCGGAAGTAGATGCACCGCCCAAACGTTTGCAAGGCTCAATTCTTGCCCGTATTAAAGTTATGTCTAAAATGGACATCTCTGAACGACGTATTCCTCAGGATGGTCGTATTCGACTCAATTTACAAGGCCGCGATATTGACCTTCGCGTTTCCTCTCTTCCCTGCACTAATGGCGAAAGCGTTGTTATGCGTATTTTGGATAAGGAAAAAGCACTTGTTAGCTTGGAAGATTTAGGCTTTTATGAAAGCGATTATGAACGATTCCATCGTATCATCAAACGCCCGAACGGAATATTCCTTGTTACTGGGCCTACGGGTAGTGGAAAAACAACCACGCTTTATGCTGCATTAACCGAACTCAACCGACCTGATATGAAAATCATCACAGCCGAAAACCCTGTCGAATATAATATCGCTGGTATTAACCAATGTCAGGTACGCCATGATATTGGCTTAAACTTCTCCCAAATTCTTCGTGCTATGTTGCGTCAGGCACCAAATATCGTTCTCGTTGGAGAAATTCGCGATCAGGAAACTGCAGAAATCGCTATCCAAGCAGCTCTTACAGGGCATTTGGTCTTTTCTACATTGCATACGAATGATGCCCCTGGTGCTATTACACGTTTGATTGATATGGGTGTTAAACCCTTCTTAGTATCATCTGCTGTCCAAGCTATTCTTGCCCAACGTCTCATTCGTAAATTATGCCCAAAATGCAAAGAAGCATATCAACCTACAGAAGGCGAATTAATAGGAGTTGGATTAAGTCTCGAAGCTATTCGTGGTGTAAAAATTTATAAACCCGCTGGATGTGAAGAATGTAAACAAAAGGGCTATCGTGGTCGTATGGGCATTTATGAATTACTTGAAATGTCTCCCCCCATGCGCGAACTTACATTCCGTCAAGCATCTACAATGAAATTACGTGATGAGGCACAAATTTCTGGTGGTATGAGTACTCTTCAACAAGATGGTCTTCGTAAAGTTTTAGCAGGAAGCTCCAGTATCGCTGAAGTTTTGCGTGTAACTCATGCCAAAGGGTAAAGAGATACCTCTTCAAAATATTTTCTATCTAAAGTCGGCAACTTTTTGCACTTTTTTAAGGTAGATTTCCTTGGTTGAAATGAATCAACTATTACAGGTGATGGTAGATAAGGGCGGTTCTGATCTTCATCTTACAGTAGGTCGTCCCCCACTTATTCGTTTTCACGGACGGATGCGTGCATTAAGTCTTCCTCCTTTAACTGCTGATGATACAAACTCTTTAATGCGTAGCATTACATCTGATCGTGCTCAACAAGAACTCAACGAAGTTGGCGGAGCAGATTTCGGTTTTAGTTTTGGAGAACAATCCCGATTTAGGGTTTCCATTTTTAAACAAAAAGGAGCCATCGGATTAGTACTCCGTCAAATTCCAAATAAATTGCTTAGTATGGAAGATGTTGGACTTCCACATACTATCAAAACTTTACTTGCTAAACCACGTGGGCTAATTTTAGTTACTGGGCCAACTGGTTCTGGAAAAAGTACAACCTTAGCAAGTATGATTGATTTTATGAACGCAGAATACGACTATCACATTATCACAGTTGAAGATCCTATTGAATATTATCACACTCATAAAAAATCTGTGATTACTCAACGCGAAGTAGGAACCGATGTCCCAACATTTAAAGAAGCATTACGTCGTGCATTACGTATGGATCCTGATGTAATTCTTGTTGGTGAATTGAGAGATTTAGATACCATTCAGGCAGCAATTACTGCCGCAGAAACTGGCCATTTAGTTATGGGAACATTGCATACTACTGGTGCTGCACGAACAGTAGATCGAATTATCGATGCCTTTCCAAAAGAACAGCAAGAGCAAATTCGTGTTCAAATTTCTAGCTCATTGGTTGCAGTCATTTCTCAATTACTTGTTCCCAGAGTTGATCAACAAGGACGAGTTGTTTGCTTTGAGATTATGATTTCTAATTCTGCCATTGCAAATTTAATACGTGAGAATAAAACTTTCCGATTGGATTCAGTCATTCAAACTAGTCGTAAATTTGGTATGGTATTATTAGATGATTCCTTATTTGAACAATTTGTTGCCAAAAAGATCAGCTATTCAGATATGATTCAACGAGCATTAGATCCATCTGCAATTCAATTAAAAGTGAAACAATATACTGAAGAACAACAACAAAAGAAAAGTTAATAAATTTTTTTGTCAGAGTTTGCTAAAAAGATTGGGAAATGCCCAATTTCTTAGAGAGGATATATTATGGAGAAGGATCGGCCACACCGTTTGATTGGTCAAATCCTGAAAGACAAGAATTTAATTGATGAATCGCAAATTCGCCAAGCTCTTGGTATTCAACGCGAAAAAGGTGGAGCCATCGGCAAAATTTTTGTAGAGCAGGGCTGGATTACAGAAGATGAAGTCCTTTGTGCTCTAGGTGAACAATCTGGAATGGAAACAGTGAACCTAGATGAGTTGGAAGTTCCACGTGATGTTATCGATCGAGTCCCGCCCACTATGGTCAATATTTATCGTGTGGTTCCTGTAAGTTTTAAAGACGATCTTCTAATCGTTGCTATGGCAGACCCGATGAATATACAAGTTTTAGATGATATCCGACTTATGCTTCATTGTGAAGTTAAAGGTGCTGTTTCCAACGAGGAACAAATCCAACGTGCCATAGAAAAATACTATGCAGATGCTGGCAAAGAGACAATTGATAGTTTAATTGGGGAACTTGCAGAAAATGATCAGGAAATGGCCCAAGTAACAGAAAAAGAAGAGGGCTATAACTTAGATGAAATCAATAAAATGTCAGAATCACCCCCAGTTATTAAACTATTAAACTTAATTCTTATGCAAGCAATTAAGGATAAGGGATCTGATATTCATTTCGAGCCATTCGAACGTGATTTTAAAATTCGTTATCGTGTTGATGGTGTACTTTATGAGATGATGCCACCGCCACCACATTTAGCAATGGCTTTAATTTCACGTATCAAAGTTATGAGTAATTTGGATATTGCAGAAACTCGTTTGCCACAAGATGGTCGTATTGAATTAACAATTGGCGGTCGCCCCGTAGATTTGCGCGTTTCCACATTGCCAACTATGTTTGGTGAAAGCTGCGTAATGCGTGTGCGCCTATACGCCTGTGCTGCTTAGTGAGAACAACACTCTATTGCAATGATCCAGCAATATAGGTTCCGGCTTACTTCCAGAGGAAACTCAGCAAGGAAGAACAATAGCCTGCCGGAAAACCTAACAATCTTATTGGTGAAAGCATATAGCTTGAACCTTAGACCAAGTGTAATACGCAGTTTTTAAAAGGTAGGTTATCAAACATACGCATTTTGATAACTTGGATCGAATATTACCTTTTCGCACCACAGAATTTTGTGGAAAGGTCAACAAGGCACCTAACAGATTGAATTCTAGGCAAACAGGAATTTAGGGATTACCTAAATTGGAGAAATCCAACATGGTAACAGAGGCTTCATAGTATTCAAACAACCAGAAGATAAAGCTGGTTCATGGAAAAGGAAGCCAGGTTTTCGCCTTAAATTATCTCGGTAAAACCATGAAGTTGGTTATTTATTTGGAATAAAGTGGAGATAAAATATTTATGAATCTGGCCGAGAAATTAAAGGTAATCAGTATTCGTTCTCAACAAAATAAGCCAATCTATGATTTATTTAGAATGTTACATCAAAAAGAATTATGGAACAGAGAACAAAATTTAAACCAATCAACTTATGAAATTTTACAAGCAGTCTATACTCCAGTTTTTCAAATTTTTCAAAATAATTGCTATAGTTTTTATCCCGAAAAAAAATATCATATCGCGTTAACAACACTTTTAACAAAAAACTTTTCATGGATTTTATGTGGATGTATTAAAAAAATTTTCCCACAATTGGATGCAGAAATTTTATTTTTATCAAAAAAAATTTCTTTAAAAATTGAAGACAACCGTTTTATAAAATTGATTGAAAGTTATATAAGAAAACAAAATGCTTACCATTGGGAAACAGATTTTTTAAGCCAAACTCTTTACACAAAAGATAGCCTTATCGCTATACTTGCACAAATATATATTAACGAATTTGATCAATATATTGCGGATTTACAAAAGAATGTAAATCAAAAAATCGTTTGCTATATTAGGTATGCCAATCAATTTTTAATTGGAATGAATGGTGCTTATCAACAAGCCATCCAAAATAAAAATCTCATACAAAATTTTTTAGAAAATTTTTTACACCTACAATTGGATCAAAAGTACTTTACTTTAGAGCCTTCCTATCGTGGAGGGGATTTTTTAGAACATAAAATCCATACTAAAATCCAACAAGTATTTCAAAAAGATTCAGAACCACCAAATTATTTGGAATTAAGCATTTCAAAAAAACATATCACACATATTTGTTCTCATTTTCGATATGGAGACTATGAAAATAATATAGCAGTTGCACGAAAAAATCTTATCAATTTCCCTAATGAAAAAATTGTTCGAATATATCAAAAAGAAATTTCGGGTGTCCTAGCTTATTACAAGCTAATACCTAAAAGAAATACAAAATTTCATAAGTTAATTTGGTTAGCACGTTCCAGTTTATTTCACACATTGGCCATGAAATATCGCGTTTCTGTAGCAAATATTGCACAACAGTTCCAAGATATTCATTTATTTTCTACGAATACTGAATAATGAAAACTGGAGAGCCGGATGACGGGAAACTGTCCTGTCCGGTTCGGGAGCGGGAATACAATATAAAGATTTCTAGCTCATATTTTGGACCGAACGGTCGTTAATCTTGATTTGGAAGCAATTGGACTACGCGAACATGATTTGGATGTTGTAAGAAAATTTATTAAAAAGCCTAATGGCATTGTTCTAGTTACCGGACCTACAGGTTCGGGAAAAACTACAACATTGTATTCTGCTTTGAACGAAGCAAATACAATTGATATAAAGATCATTACTACAGAAGACCCTGTCGAATATGATATTTATGGAATTATGCAATGTGCTGTTAATCCAGAAGTTGGTTTAACTTATGCGGCTGCTTTGCGCGCTATACTACGTCAAGATCCGAATAAGATTCTTGTCGGTGAAATTCGCGATAAGGAAACCGCTGGTATTGCAGTCGAAGCTGCTTTAACAGGACATTTAGTGTTCTCAACATTGCATACGAATGATGCCGCAGGTTCTATTGCTCGTTTGATAGATATGGGGATCGAGCCATTTTTAATTGCAGCTTCATTGGAAGGCATTATTGCACAACGTCTTGTCCGTCGTATTTGCAGCCAATGCAAAGTAGAGTATAGTCCACAATTAGAAGAAGTTTTAGAATTAGGCTTGCAACCTGAAGACCTTGGAGGCAAAAGATTTGCTTATGGAAAAGGTTGCAGCAACTGCAATAAAACTGGGTATCGTGGCCGTACAGCACTTTTTGAAATTATGGTTTGTACAGATGAAATCCGCCAGTTGATTTTGGAACATGGTTCTACAGGACAAGTTCGAGAATTAGCCCGTGAGCAAGGAATGAGAACCTTACGCGAAAGTGGATTGCTTACTATCTTCGATGGTATTACTACAATTGAAGAAGTCGTTCGAGAAACTCTATTCTAAGACAGAATTTTGGGACGCAAATTCTGCGTCCCATGTTCTGCATAAAATTTGCCAAGAAAACTATTTCAGAGAATATAATTTTTAATAAAAAATATTTTTTTGTTGAAAATTATCCTCAAAAAATTAGAATAAAACATTGAGAATCCTCAGAAAAAAATTGGAATCATAACTATCAATTTGGATATTTGAAAGTAGTCGATACACGTTATAATAATCGTGTCAAGGTATAGGTGGCTGCTGCAAGAATACGGTAAAAAAATACAATCTTCTTGTCGAAGCCTTGCAATTTTACGAGAGATGTCCTTTCCTATATGGAGATTATTTACATGGCAAAGAAACTTGGTTTATTTAATTTTACTGGTGGTGTCAGCACTAAAGTACTAACAACTTTTACAACACAACTTTCTACTTTGCAAGATGCAGGTCTGCCAATTGTTCGCAGTCTTAAAATTCTAGAAGGACAAATGAAAGGTGGTAATCTTAAAAAGACATTAAGCACAGTTGCAGAAGATGTTGAAAGTGGTTCTACCTTTTCCGAAGCATTGTCTAAACATCCAAGAATTTTTGATCGCTTGTTTGTCAACATGGTAAAAGCTGGCGAAATGGGTGGTGTGTTGGATACCATTTTGCGTCGTCTATCTGAATTTATGGAAAAATCTGAAAAGTTGAAAAAACGCATTATGGGTGCGGCAATTTATCCTGTGGCTATTATTACTGTTGCTGGAGGTATTTTGGTCGCTATCTTGCTCTTTGTTGTACCGGCTTTCCAAAAAATCTTCCGCGATATGGGTGTTGATATGCCCTTTCTTACCCAAATGTTAATGACTGCTAGTGATCAAGTTATGACTTTTTGGTGGACTGCCCCTTTATTTTTTGGATTGTTCTTTGTTGCATACAAACTCTTTACTGCACAAAAAACAGGAAAACTAGTTGTAGATAGAATAGTTATTTCAATGCCTGTATTTGGTGATATTATTCGAAAATCTTCCATCAGCCGCTTCACTCGTACATTAGGTACTTTAATTACTTCTGGTGTACCTATTTTGGAAGCACTTTCTATTGTAAAAAATGCTATTGGGAATCAAGTCATTGCTACCGCCATTAACGCTGTTCATGAAAGTATTCGTGAAGGTGAAAGCATTGCAGAACCACTTGCTCAAAGCGGTGAATTTGATGATATTGTCGTTAATATGATTGACGTTGGAGAAGAAACTGGTGAATTGGATAAGATGTTAATAAAGATCGCCAATAACTATGATGAAGAAGTTGACGTACTTGTCGGTTCCTTAGTTAGTTTGATGGAACCTATGTTAATTATCTTCTTGGGTGTTGTTGTTGGTTTCATCGTTATTGCATTGTTCCTTCCATTGATTGCACTTGTTCAAAAGATTGGCTAGTTTACAATTTGCAGAATCCACTGGATAATCTATTATTCAGTGGATTCTAATTATAATAGAAAGATCGTTATGTCCTTTGAGCATACATATCGTTCTATGATTTTATGCACTTCCCTAAGTGGAATTCTATGTATATTAGCTTTTCCTCCGTGTGGATTTTCCTGGTTAGCTTGGATTAGTTTGGTACCATTTTTTTATAGCCTTTCGCAACAAAAAAATTTCCGTCAACTATTCTTAAGCCATTTTATCTTTTTAAGTATTTTCTTTGGAATTGGTGTATTCTGGATGGCTCAAGTTCATCCTATTTGTCCATTTGTACTTGTTATTCCCCTATTTTTTATGTGTCTGCCATTTCCCATTCTTTTTCGCTTAACACTCCAATATAAAATACTTTCTATATTTTGGTCTGCTCCCATTTTATGGGTTACTCAAGAATATGTACGTGGATGGCTCTTCTCAGGCTTTCCTTATTTATTTTTAGGGCATTCTCAAGCTCTTGATTTCCCCACGATTATTCAAATTGCGGACATTACAGGTGTTTATGGAGTAAGTTTTATAATCATTTTAACCAATGCTTGTCTAACTTATTGGCTGAAGTATGCAAAAGAAAAATACACTATTTCCCAAAAAGAAAAAACTAGTTCAGATATATCTTTATCTACTATGCTGAAATATAGCATAATTACGATACTTTTTATCTCTATTTCATTTGGATATGGGAAATACCGTCTTTCTTCAATTTCATATCAAAACGGACCTATCATTGCATCTATACAAGGAAATATTCCACAAGATATTAAAGATGATCCTACTACAAATATTCGGCATATCTTAGAAGCATACTGTCAAAATACAATTTTGGCTTTGCAACAATCAAAGCCTGATATGATTATCTGGCCGGAAACAATGATGCCAGATGACATATTTAACAATCCTCAAAGTTTTCTTTTATCTCAAGATATTGCTAAAAAAAATAAAGTTCATTTCTTAGTGGGATCTCATTATTATAACTCCGATTTTAGTAAAAAAGAATCACGTATTCGCAACAGCGCATTTTTTCTTAATCCAGAAGGAAAATGCTTGGAAAGATATGATAAAATTCATTTGGTTGTTATTGGCGAATTTGTTCCTTTAAGAAATATCTTTCCTTTTATACCAATTATTATTCGGAATTTAGTAGGCTTTGTTCCCGATCTTGAGGCTGGGGAATGTCGTCCTGTTTTTTCTTTAAAAGATTTTCTATTTGGTTGTATGATTTGCTTTGATATTGCCTACTCGGAAGACGTCAGAATCTTGCGACAGCAAGGCTGCCAATTTCTTGTTAATATGACAAATGAAGGTTGGTTCATGCACACTGCCGAATTAGAACAATTGCTACAAATTAGTATTTTTCGAGCAGTCGAAAATCGCATGGGTGTTCTCCGCTCTGGCAATACCGGCATAACACTAAATATTCCTCCTACAGGTATTTTAAATTACGATGATATATTATCAATGCCATTAGAAAACTATTGGAAATCTTTGCCTGGATTTCTACAAAAACGTTGGATTCATTCAAAAAAAATTGCCTGGCAGCATATTCCTGAATTTCTATGGAGAAAAGATTCTCCATTATTTGCTTCCTTTTCAGAAAGCTGGGATTTTATTTACAAAGATCGACCCATGAAATGGAAAGATTTTTCAGGTGCGTTTTGCCGCCCTGTTCCTCTATCTACCAAAGAAATGCCATTCTATACAAAATATGGAAATGTTTTTATTTGGATACTTTGTGCCATAAGCATATTTATTACTATAAAAATTATGCTCCATCAAAAATCTTAGCGGAGACAAAAAAATTATGAAAAAAACTACTTTTTTCTTTATTACTATACTTATATTTATTTCTGGGATTTTAGCGCAACCAGGATTTAAAAAAGATCCGATTCAGGTTAGTTTTAAACAAATAGAAACAAATAGCTCTGAGCTTGCTATTGAAATTTTTGTTAAAATGGCTCAGGATGTTCATATTTATACAAGTGAAAAACAGTTTTTTGGAATTGTAGAAACAAAATCTGTAAAATTAGGAAAAATGCGTTTAGAATTGCCTCCACCAGAAATGTTTCAAGGAGAATTTGATGATGAACCTGCTCCTGTTTATGGTGGCGAGAAAAAATTGCTAGTTTTTAAAACATATCAAGGCCATGCTGGTGATACTTGGGAATTTGAAGGATATTTTAGTTATCAAGGTTGTGATTTGACAGCATGTTATCCTCCTAAAAAAGCACGTTTTTCTTTCACGGGTAAAATTCCAGAAAAAACTGAAACTATAAATACTCCAGTAAAACCTGTTGAACCTACTCCCGTACCTACTCAAACAAATGATAAACCAAATATGCCCATTACAGAAGATTGGCAATCAATAATACAAAATTTTTCTATTACTCAAGCAGGTGGAGGATATATGAATTCTTCGGAATTCATAACATTCTTACGTGGGAAAAGTGAAAATCCTTTTGAAGATAAAAGTATATGGATCATTCTTGGCCTTATTATTTTAGGAGGATTAGCGCTTAATCTTACTCCTTGCGTTTTGCCGATGATCCCTATTAACCTAGCAATTATTGGCGCAGGAGCTAAAGCAGGATCAAAAATGCGTGGTTTTATGCTAGGTTTGGTTTATGGAAT
>CAZPDM010000061.1:14144-27815 GCA_964585305.1 uncultured Planctomycetota bacterium
ACTTTTAAAGATGCTGAAGTAAAAAAAGAATTAGAAAAATTTGTTATGATAAAATATCAGGCAGAAAATATGGATAGTCCTGAACATCAAAAAGTCATTTTATATTTCCAACAAAAGTTGCAATGGCCCACATTTGGGCTTCCCGCCTACATCATTCTGCAACCTTTGAAAAAATAACTAAAAAAACAGCTCAAACAAGATTGGCCAATTTTGTTTGAGCTGTTTAAAAGGAAAACTTATGAGCGATAGCATTTTTTCTTTGATTCCTCCTATTCTAGCCATCTTTTTAGCTATTTGGACCAAACGAACTCTTCTATCTTTATTTGCAGCTTGCTGGCTTGGGACAACTATGCTTGCAGGAGGAAATCCCTTTTTAGGTTTTCTTGACTTATTAGAAAAACACATCATCACAGTTCTGACAAAACCAGGGAATATTACAATAGTTATTTATGCAAGTTGTTTCGGTGGTCTTATGCTTATTTTACAAAAAACCGGAGGAATTTTAGCTATTGGTAATTTTTTTATAAAAATAGTTAAAACTTCTCGAATAGCAGGAATAAGTACATTTTTACTGGGAATCATAATTTTTATTGATGATTATTTTAGTTGCATTGCAGTTGGAAATATTATGCGACCAATCTGTGATCGCTTAAAAATCTGTCGAGAAAAACTTGCTTTTCTAGTAGATACCACCGCCGCGCCTATTTGTTTATTAGTGCCTATATCAACTTGGGTTGTTTATGTTACAGGATTGATTTCAGAAATAGTTCCCAAAGATCCTTCATTCAACGGTTATATTATTTTTTTATCCACAATACCTATAAATTTTTATTGTTTATTTGCTTTATTAGGAACAGCGATATTATTGATAGGAAACATATCTTTTGGAACAATGTATTCTGCAGAAGAACGTTGCTCAAAACTTGGACAACTTTGGAGATCAGGGGCAATATTACCTAGCGATCAAGATACAAATGAGATAACTTCCAATTCTAATATCACCCCAAGTTTATTACAAATTGTCCTGCCCTTTCTGGCTTTATTTTTTATGGCCGGATTTATGTTCCTTTATACAGGAAACTATTGGAAAAAAGAAGAATTCACAATGATAGATGCTTTAAAAAATTGCCGCTCTGGCATTTCTATTGCAATATCAGTATTATTCGCAAGTGGAGTTGCATTATTCATGGGTGCATGGAAAAAACACTTTACTTTATCAGAAGGCAGCAAATATTATGTTACTGGGATGAAATCAATGTTTAATGCCATTCTGATTTTAACTGCGGCCTGGTCCATGAGTAGTCTGACTAAAGAACTTGGAACAGCTAAATATATTGGCGAAGCAATCCATAATGCTCAACTTTCTTCTGTTTTTATTCCTGTTATTATTTTTTTCCTGGGATGTGCAATTTCCTTCACCACTGGAACTTCTTACGGAACATTTGCTATTTTAATGCCATTGGCTATTCCATTATCATTACAAATGAATATTCCTATAGAATATAGTATCGCTGCGGTATTCAGCGGTGGAGTTTTTGGAGATCATTGCTCTCCTATATCAGATACAACAGTCTTGTCTGCAACCGGATCTTGCTGCGATCTTACAGATCATACGAAAACTCAATTACCCTACGCTTTATGGTTTGCTGTTTCATCGGCTACAGCTTTTATAATTCTGCCTAAATATGGCTTAATCCTGGCATTTATATCCAGTATAATTGTTGCCGGCGTTACTTTAACTTTCTTAACTAAATGGAAACCTACTTCAAACAATCAATAATGTTTGGAATCCTTTATGGAAAAATGCTTTCCTTATTATAAACGCAAGTCCAATGCTAAAATTCGCCTATTTTGTTTTCCTTATGCTGGCGGTGCTGCTTCTATCTTTTACTCGTGGGCAGAACAAATTGGCCCAGACATTGAAGTTTTGCCTGTACAATTACCTGGCAGAGAAAATCGAATTTATGAGACTCCATTAAAAAATATGGAGGAAATTATCTTCGCATTATTATCAGACATGCTTCCCTATTTAGATATGCCATTTGCATTTTTTGGTCATAGTATGGGATCCTTACTTTGCTTTGAAATTATACGTAAATTACGTAAAAATTATGATTATGTTCGTCCCAAATTATTAGTAGTTTCAGCACACCGCGCTCCTCAAATAGATTACGATGAAAAACATATCGCCCATCTTCCTGGAGAAATATTTTGGAAAGAAATGTACGAACGCTACCATGCCATTCCGAAAGAAGTTTTTGAAAACCAAGAAATGATGAATTTACTTCTTCCAGCCTTACAAGCAGATATGACAATAGAAGAGAACTACTGCTATTCCCACGAACCTCCGCTTCAAATTCCTATTGTAGTTTTTGCTGGGCAAGACGATGCAACAATTTCCCAAGAAAATTTAGAAGCATGGTACTCACAAACTAATATTACCAACCGTCAAATTTATACATTTCCCGGCGATCATTTCTTTTTGAAAAAATCTTCACACATTGTACCAACTCTTACAAAAATTTTACAAACAATCTAAAATATGAATTCTTTAACCTTAGAATTTGATCCCTGGCGAGGGGGATTTTGTATTTCCTCCCAACATATTAAAACTTTTCGAAAACGTCATGTTATTTTTAATCATTCTATGGTAGCATGGCTAAACGAAAATAACAAAATCATAAGTATAGAAAGTGCTTTTGGTGATCGAGGAGGAATGCCACTTGCGGGTTTTTATAAAAGCAATAAACATACAGAAGGAACATTTTTTCTTAATGCCGGGGAAAATATACTTCCGCATTTATATATTTTTCAAAATAAAGAAATCATAAAATTTTGCTGGGGGCAAAGTAATTTTCAAGAAGATAACGATATACGAAAAGATGATTTAACTCATATAAAAATATCGTTCTCTCAAGAAAAAACTGAAGTTCTTGCCAAATTCCTTTTACATAGTGTTACAAGTCTGGAAGTTGAGTTTTCTCAAACTATTTGGAAATACCCAATCGAATGTATTACTATCTTCGCAGACGATTTCAAATAAAATTGCATCTTATTTTGGGGAGAATTTATGAAAGGTATTGTTGTAAAATACGATGCTGATAGAGGATTTGGTTTTATTCGACCTGAAGAGCAAACAAATCCTAATACTAAGGATGCCTTCGTTCATATTAGCAATATTCAAGATGGCTCTGCTCTGGAAATAGGGCAAAAGGTGATCTTTGATCTTGAATATTCTGAGAAGGGACCTGTTGCAAAAAATGTTGTCCCAGGTCCGAAATCAAAATCTCCTTGGGCTATTTTTGGTATTTTAAGTTCAATATTGATTTTATTTTCTATGTTAGGATGTAGAAAGTTATTACCTTCAATAGGATGGTTGGGAGCTTACTTTATAGGGATTAACTTTTGCACTATGATTATGTATTTCTATGATAAAAAAGCAGCTGGAAATCCTTCTTATATGAGAGTTCCAGAAATTATTCTTCATGCACTAGCATTTTTTGGAGGAACACCTGCCGCATTCATTAGCCAATATTTCTTCCGACACAAAACTATTAAAGGCAAATTCCGTATTGTATTCTGGCTTGTATTAGCTGTTCAAATTATTATTATTTGGCAAATTTTTGATTTCTTTTTATAATTTCTATTGATTTTTTTATAAATTATATTTAAAATTTATTTCCCATATAGGTTACTTTAATATTAAATTTTAACAATTATTTCCCTTTTAGAGGTCGTATGAATATTCCATCTCTTCAAAATCCTATATGGAAAGCAATAATTTTAGAACAAAAAAAAATATCATTTCATTTTCTTGCTGCTAAAATATTACTAGCCAGAGCAAAAATGGAAGCCAAACGTTCTCCTGAAAAACTTCCATTATTAGTTATAGAATTACACGGTTTACTTGCTAAAAATTCTAACTTGCCATCTGTCCAACAAGACTTAAAAAAGATTCAGGAGTAATTTTATGAAACAATGTTTTTTAACTGTTGACGAGGCAAAAAAAATGATTGCCGCTAATCGGGTACTTATCTTAGCAGGCGATGAAAAAGTTCTTTCTCAATTGCCCCCTGGCAATTGGATTGGAGGAACAATTCCGTACTTTGTTGGCGATCATGGTGGAGAATTCTCACAAAGCAAAATCTTTGTTACAGAAATGCCAGAATATATTACTCAAACAGAAATTACCGTTTATACACCAGAAAATATCTCAGAGATTTATAAAAATGCTCCACATAATGGATTTACTTTTGTTATTATTCCTGCTACAAGTAAAACCCATCTTTCTTTTGCATTAAATGCACCTACTTATGAACAATTTGCATACTCTCCGCTTATTGGCTGGATTACCGGAGTTAACTTAGAAGAACTTGGAAAAACAACACCAAAAATATTTAATGGTCAAGGCAAACCTTCCTATCAAGAAGAAGGAGCAGTAACTTTACGAGTCCATCTTCCAGCAGGAAAAGCAGCAGAAGTCGGAATCATCAACATTTTTGAACAAGGAGACGGCAGCACAATACAATTTGAGCAAGATGGATTTAGTGCGAAAGAAGCTATCATTGATGGAACAAAACAAAATTTAGCGGATTTTCTAACTAAAAATCAAGCAGATATAAAACTTCCTCTTGTTGCCGATTATTGTGGTGCAATGGTAAACGTCAGTTTTCAAAATATTGATGTTAAATCAGGAGAAGTAAAATTTTACGCTCCAGTATTTAAAGATATTACCTACCGTCAAGCAAAAGTGGTAGGAGATTATGTCAATAAATTCATTGAAAATATTCCTTCCGATCTTGGAAAAGATATATTTTTCTCATGCAACTGTATTTTGAATTATTTGTATTCTAACTTACAAGGACGCCAAACAGGTAATTTTATTGGCCCAGCAACTTTTGGAGAAATAGCTTATCAGCTATTAAACCAAACACTAGCCTATTTGATTATTGTTGACGTAGAATAATCTCAAAAACCCTATTAAAAGTAGGGTTTTTATTTTTAGGCGGAAAATATAAATATGATCAGTATAGAATTTTCTCAAGGAACATTACTTGCTATGGGCGAGGCAGGGGAAAATGGCTTCTTACAAAATATTCCTCATTGTCGATGGGATGCTCGCATCCATAGCTTTAGATTGCCAGGGTACCAGTATTTCAATTTAATTTCCTGTCTATGCTCAAATAAAATTGACTATAAGGATCAAGCGCGAGCATATTCCAACTTAGAACTGCCTAAAATTACTCAACAACCATTTCCTTTTCAATCTGAAGCCATTGAATCTTGGGCAAATCATCATTGTCGTGGAGTAATTATCCTACCAACAGGAACAGGAAAATCTTTTGTTGCTATTATGGCAATCGCAACAACCAAAAGAAATACTATTGTAGTTGTTCCGACATTAGATTTAATGAACCAATGGTATGATTTGCTAAAATTTTACTTCCCTGGTTGCCCAATAGGTTTGATTGGCGGCGGTCATTATGATCCTCAAGCACTTACCGTCATTACTTATGATTCTTCCTATCGCCATTTAGAAAATATTGGCAATCGTTTTGGCTTAATTATTTTTGATGAATGCCACCATTTGCCCAGCTCAAGTTATAAATTAGCCGCGCAATTTTGTATTGCTCCCTATCGTTTAGGATTAAGCGCGACTCCGGAACGTGCTGATAATGCTCATGAATTTCTTTATGATTTAGTTGGCCCATTTGTTTATCAAAAAAATATTAGTGAAATGTCAGGGGATTACTTAGCTGATTATAATATAGTTGAAATGAAAGCAAGTCTTTCTGCTGAGGAACGTAAAGAATATAAATATTTTCGCCAGGTTTATCTTGATTTCATTCGCGCTCAAAGCATACGAATAGGAAAAAATTCCTGGCATCGCTTTATTATTGCGGCCTCTCAAAGTTTAGAAGGACGAAAAGCCTTATTGGCTTATTTCCGGCAAAGAGAAATTTCACAAGCTGCTCCTGCAAAATTAAGAATTTTAGAAAGACTTTTAGACAAACATCCTAACGAAAGAATTTTAATCTTTACACACGATAATGCTACAGCTTATACTATTTCTCAAAGATTTTTAGTTCCTGTTATCACACACCAAACTAAAGCTAAAGAACGAAGCGAATATATTGCTGGATTTAATCAAGGAAAATATTGCATTTTAGCAACGTCGCGGGTTTTAAATGAAGGTGTGAATATTCCTGCTGCAACAATTGGAATTATATTATCCGGAAGTGCTAGTGTGCGAGAACATGTTCAAAGACTTGGTCGTATTTTACGTAAATATGGCGAAAAAAAAGCAACTCTTTATGAAATTATTACAGAAGATACTGCCGAGGAATATGTAAGCCAACGCCGCCGAGAACATGAAGCCTATCAACGTGGTAATCAAAAAAAAGAAGAAAAAAAATAATTTTTTTAATTTTTATAGACAAAAATATAAACTGAACAGGTCATAGCAATAGAGCAACAATTTACTTCAATTTTTTTTAAAGAAAAAACTATTTCTTTTTCTAAATAAGGAGCTTGTTATGACCTCTCGATTATCATTATTTCTAAAAATTTCCGCGCCTATTTTTATTATTCTTTATGCTTTATTAAGTATACTTATAGTAGATTTGGTTATTCCATTTATTATTATTGTAACTCTACCATTTTTACTTGGATATTGGATCAATAGGAAATGCGAGGAGCATAATCTTCCAGTCTTAGGCCGTGGTTATGTAATTTTTTCCTTGATTCTTTTCGGTATAGTCTTTTTTGGCGGTCATGGGCTTAATATTATAGGAACATATACACTAGAAGATACAATAAATTATGCCAAAGCAAACAAGGCACCTCATACAATTGAGGAATTTAAAGAATTAGCCGGATATAATAAAATTGATCCAGCTCAAAATGGTGCCCCACTACTTTTAGGTGCGTTGAAAATATTAGACGACCGCTATCAACTTTGGTATGATAAACTTAATACACAGCAAAAAAAAGAAATTCGTTCGGTTGTTTCCCGAGATCAAAAAATAGAAATTTCCCAGGAATTATTACAAGAATTTCAAAATTTTTCAAATGGCAATCAAGATTTAAGCCCCAATATCCAACAAGCATTGTCTATGCCACAATGCTGTGTAATTCTCAAATTACCTGATGAACCAATTGCTCTTTTATCTGTAGAACTTCGACATTTAAAAATGCTTCGTACATACTCCCAGGTTATGAGATTAGAAATCTATGCACATCTGCAAAATGAAAAAATTGATGTACTTTTCCTTAAAGAAAAAATACAAAATATGATCAAACTTACTGATATACTGGCATCAGAGCCTTTATTGATTTCAGCACTATCAAAACTTGCTCTGCAATCTTTAACTGCACGAAGCATAGGAGAAATTTTAGGATGTTCTAATTTACCAGCAGATTTTTTAGTTGATATTGAAACAACTTTTCAAAAATGGAACAAGAGTATATTTGAAGAATTGAGTTCAAGCAGTATAAGCGAATATTTATTCGCTTATGGGTTTGCAACACAGTCAAAATTTGAATACCTAAAAAATGATCCTCATATTTTTCCCACAATACCTTTTTTCTTTGTACCTCAAGGATGGATAAAACTTGATTTAGCTACTCTGATGAAAGAAGAAATCCATGCTTCTATAAGTGCGAAAAGTGAGGAAAAAATTCGAGAATATATTCAAACACCTCCTAATGAATATCCTTTCTATATTTTTACAAATATGTTGCTTGTATCATGGAATAGTGTATTTTCTAAAAGTTTAGAAAGTCTGACATACTTACGTTGCCAAGCTACTGCATTAAAAATAATTCAAAAATATAATGAAACTGGGAAACTACCAGATTCTTTAGAATTTATTGAACAATCTTCACTCACCTACGATCCATTTACAGGAAAACCATTACAATACCATAAGAAAGAAAATTCTTTCCTCATTTATGGCTTGGGTCCAAATTTAAAAGACGATCAGGCGGCAATTTATAAGATTGAAGAAACAAATAAAGACAATCAAAAAACTATGAAAGATGCTTTAGATATTGGAGTAGAAATACACCTCCTGAAATAAAAAATTTTCTGAAAATTTGCGTTGCTTTCTAAAGAAAAAAAGACATTGTCAGTTTAATTGGCAATGCCTTTTTCTTGTCTTTTTGTTTGAGTTGATTATGGTTTTTCGGGAGCGAATCTTTCATTATCTTCATCATAATATCTTCGTGGTTTATAAGGATAGGGTCTTTCGTATTTGGGCGATCTGAAATCGTAGAAAATTTTCACTACTTCTCGTTCTTCATACATCCCTGTATCATAGCTAAATTGTACTCCTCGAACAGAGTGTCCTTGGCGTTCTCCCATTCCAGTACCAGCAGAATTTTGTTCTTCTTCATACAATCTTCGTTCTCCAGTGAAAGGGCTGCTTGGTGCTGCTTTAGCTTGTTCATCATAAATTCCAGGACGATGGTGATGATGCCGACGATAAATGGGTCCTTCATAAATAGGCTGTCTTAAAAAGTAGTCTTCCATGTCGCTTTTTTTCCAAAAAAAAGCTGCACTGATTTGACCGCATTTGACAGTTAAATCCCGATCCAATTGATAGGAACGCCATTCCGCATAGCTATCTGATACATTAGTAAAATAAAAGCGGCGTAAGGAGTAAGAATCTACTTGCCAACCAGATATAGTAATATAGCTATTCGGCTCCATAAGCCACATTCTTCCGCTACTGGGTTCACAAGGTTGTCCGTCGATAGAATTTAAACCATCTATCATAAGATTTACTGCAACACGAACAGGCATAGGATTATGAATGCGAACAGAATAATATTCTCCAGGATAAGCTAAAATAAAAGGATGCCTGCGATAATTTTGCTCAGATTTATAACCGTAGCTATCGGAAATAACTTCAATAGTAAAATTATAAGTATGGCTACGATATTCATAATATATTTGATCGTAACGGATAACAGCAGTTCTACAAGTAAAAGTAAAAGGTTTCACTGCTGCAAAAGTAGAGCATAAGAGAGTAAATAATGCTAGTAAAATGATGTATTTTTTCATGGAAAGCCTCCTCATATTTTTTCTTTGTTTTTTTCTTGATAAAAATTTGTTTTTTTTTAATTTTTTTCTTCTTGATAAAAATTTGTAGAGCAACTATAATGCCAACATAATTTTTATCAAAAAAGTAATATTTGTAATTCATAAGAAAAGAAAATTTTATGCAACCAATTGAAGATATTCCTATATCTATATGCAAAGGATTATATGGAATTTTCTGCGATATAGATGATACTATTACCACAGATGGAAAACTTTTAGATTGTTCTTATCAAGCTCTTTGGAATGCTTATAATGCTGGATTGCGTGTAGTACCCATAACGGGAAGGCCCGCAGGATGGGTAGATCATATTGCTCGTATGTGGCCTGTTCATGCTGTTATTGGAGAAAATGGGGCTTTTTATTTTTGGATGCAAGATGGTAAAATGCACCGATATTTTTTGCAAAATGGTGAAACAAGAGAATCTAATCGAATTAAGCTACAAGAATTGAAGAAAAAAATTCTTGCTCGAATTCCAGGAGTTCAAGTTGCAGCAGATCAACTTTATCGAGAATCTGATTTAGCAATCGATTTTTGCGAAGATGTTCCTGCTGTCTCTCGAAAAGAGGTAGAAAAAGTCGTAGAAATTTTTCAAGAAGCCGGAGCGCAAGCAAAAATCAGTTCGATTCATGTAAATGGATGGTTTGGCGATTTTAATAAACTTTCGACTTGTAAATTATTACTTCAGCAACTTTGGCAAGAAAAACCAGAAGAAAATTTACATAAATATATTTTTTGTGGCGATTCTCCAAATGATGAACCAATGTTTGCAGGGTTTTCCCATAGTGTAGGAGTAGCAAATATTCAACCTTGGCTAAATATGATGAAATTTCATCCAAGCTATATTTCTAGTGAGCGTGGTGCGCAAGGGTTTGCAAAAATTGTCCAAGTTATTCTTTCAAAACGTTAGATTCTATTCTTTAGACGCATTTAGATAATTAAGAGTTTCAATATTTTTCTTATTATCAATTTTTTTATAAAAAAACTTGCAAAATTTGAAATTTTTTGGTACTCTAAGGAAATAGCGTGATTTTTCCAAAGATTTTTTTTGTAAATATTTTTTTTACAAAAAAATAACATGAAAGGGATTGCTTGCGTGAGACGCCGTGAATTTTTGAAAGCAGTAGCCGCAACTCTATTTTTAGGCCCCGCGTTATTAAAAGCGCAACCCCCAATTTTATTGGATGACTACCAGACTTTAGCTCCCAAATTACGAGCTATATTAGAAATGACAACACTTCATCATCGCTCTGGTGTGGATATTCAAAATTCTATTACACAAAATCTTTTTGGGGAAGCAATGCTTATACGTAATAGCTTGCTCAATCAAAATATTCCCATAAGAACTAACCCCAAAACATTACTATTTTGTGGTCATATTACAGATACTCATATTCTTGATGAAGAATCTCCTGCGCGTGTGGCCGCTGCAGAATTATTCTTAGAAGAATTAGGTGTACGTAGCGGATACTATCCTAATGAAGACTTGACTCTACAAGTTTTTGATTCTATGATAAAAACTTTAAACACGATTCATAACGAATCAAACTTAGATTTTCTTATCAATACTGGTGATAGTTTAGACAATGCTCAAAATAATGAACTTGGTTGGTTTATTCGAATGATTGAAGGCGGAAGGATTGATCCTGATACTGGCTCAGATGAAGATCCTCTCTTCGGATCAAATAATGATTCCAACGATCCTTTTTTAGTGTATGGATTAAATAAGAAAATTCCATATTATACTGCAATTGGAAACCATGATATTTTAGTTCAAGGGAATGTTCCAGAACAATTTCGCGAATTATATAATGCTATTGCTAAAAAAGTCATGGAAAGCATGACAATTCCTAATCCTGTTGGTAATTGGAGTAATGCAGTCCTTTCGCCCTGGATAAACCCACCAGATCCACATAACTTCAAACCTGGTTATGTTGTTGCAGACAATTCACGTCGTCCGGTTACTGGAAATGAATTTATCCGTCAACATATCTATGCCCCAACATTCCGTCCTGTATTAGGATTTCCTAAATCTATTGCTAACCAGGAATATGGATACTATAGCTTCTATCCCAAAGCAAATCTACCAATTAAAGTAGTTGTTTTAGATACTGCTTTACGCTTGGGAACTGCTATTGGAGCTATTCATCAAACGCAGTTTAAAGATTTCTTAATCCCTCAACTAGAAGATGCCAAGGCAAAAAAAGAATTGGTAATTATAGTTTCGCATCATCCTGGAAAAAGCATCAAAACTCTGCCCATTGGTCGTGAAGAAATGCTTCGCCGTTGCGGACGCAATCCTGAAATGCAAAAAATGCTTGCTGAATTATTAGCACCATTTGAAAAAGACAATTCCTATATCTCTGGTAATGAGTTTGAGCAAACACTTATGTCCTACCCGAATATAATCCTTCATTTGGCAGGCCATCGTCATTGTCATCAGATTAGCCAAATTGGTGAACCAGGGCATGGATATTGGGAAATTCAAACAGCTTCATTGCTAACTTATCCTCAACAAGCTCGACTTTTAGAAATAGTCTATGAAGGTAATAATATTGGTGCCATTCATACTTGCATAGTAGATCATCAATCAAATGAAAATAGTTTAGCCGCACGTGCCCGCACTCTTGCTTATAAAGATGCCTATCCTTCTAAAAATTATCAACGTTGGATGGGCCAAAGCCAAGATCGCAATACAATTTTACGCTTTTCAATCCTTCCAGAAATAGCTCAAAAATTAGAAAATCTCTAATTTGCATTCAAAAATTATCTTGAGAAGGAAAAAAATTCAAGGAGTTTTTTCTAATGAAAAAATATGTTATCGCGACAATTATTCTTATGGCATTCTTAATTAGCTATAAGGTTTATGTGATGAAAGAACAATACGAAGTTGAAAATTTTCTCCGAGAAGAAACTGCCAAACTTGCTCCCTTAGCTAAAGAAATGAACTTAGCATATTGGGAAGCCACTGGTACTGGCAAAAAAGAAGCATATCAAAAGTCTGCTGATTGTGAATTACAAATTCGCAAAGTTTTTAGCAATAAAGAAGCATTTTCTAAAGCCAAAGAATTTTTAAAGAGCAATCTTCAAGATCCTTTACAAAGTCGTCAGCTTCAACTACTTTGCCTTGACTACATGGAAAACCAGATGGATCCACAGTTAATGGAACAAATGGTAAAACTATCTTCGGAAGTAGAAAATGGTTTTAACACTTTCCGTGCAGAATTTGAAGGCAATAAAGTTCCAGATAATGTACTTGTAGAAGTACTCAAAAAAGAAAAAAATATAGAACGTCGTAAAGCCGCCTGGGAATCATCTAAAACAGTTGGCGAAGCAATTGCTCCTAAATTAGTCGAACTTGTTAAACTTCGCAATAAAATTGCCCAATCTATGGGTTTCACAAATTTCTATGAAATGCGTCTGCAATTATCTGAGCAAAATCCTAAAGATATTGAAGCCATTTTTGATGATTTGGCCAAAACAACCGAACAACCCTTTATTACACTGAAAAAATTTATTGATGCCAAATTACGCCAAAATTATGGATTAGCAGAAAATGAACCCATGTATCCATATTACTACCAAGATCGTTTCTTTCAGGAAACACAAGATATTGGCGGCATTGATATGGATGAATATTTAAAAGACAAAGATGTCAAAAAAATAGTAGAAACTTTCTATAATGGCATGGGATTACCTGTAACTGAAATGTTCAAACGTTCTGATCTTTATGAACGTGAAGGCAAATATCAACACGCATATTGCACAGATATTGATCGCGAAGGCGATGTTCGCACCATGATGTCTTTACGCAATAATCGTGATTGGCTGTCCACAACTCTTCATGAGCTTGGACATGGCGTATATTTCATGAATATCGATCGAAAATTGCCTTGGATTTTACGCGAACACTCTCATATTTTTACAACTGAAGCTATTGCAATGATGATGGAAGGCTGCACAACTAATATCAATTGGCTAAATAAAATGGTTGGTATTCCAGAAGATGTTCTCAAAAAATGGGAACCTATTTTAAACCTGGAATATAAAATGGATAAACTGATTTTCTGCCGTTGGACATTAGTAATGTATAACTTCGAACGTCAGCTCTACAGCAATCCTGATCAAGATCTTAATAAATTATGGTGGGATTTAGTAGAAAAATACCAAATGGTTACTCATATCCCTGGCCGCAATAAAGCTGATTGGGCGGCAAAAATCCATTTTACCTCTTCCCCAGTTTATTATCACAACTATATGCTTGGCAATTTAATGGTTTCTCAAATGAAACATTTCATTGCAAAAAGAATTCTCAAACAAGACGATCTTAGCAAAGTTACTTTTATCAACCAACCAGAAGTCGGAAAATTTTTACGCGAAAAAATCTTTAGCGTAGGTAAAAAATATCATTGGAAAAAAATGCTTACTAACGCATTTGGCGAATCTCTTACTGCCAAATATTTTGGGATGGATGTTGAAAAAGTAGAAATCCCAGAACAATTAAAGATTGCCGAACAACCCAAAGTTGAAACTCCTGTCGAACAACCTAAAGTTGAAACTCCTGTTG
>CAZPDM010000062.1:0-6754 GCA_964585305.1 uncultured Planctomycetota bacterium
TTAGTCCAGGTATTTTCTTGTCGAAGCCTCATGGCTTGCCATGAGGTATGTCACTTTCTTAACTGTATTAGGTATTTTTCTTGCCCATTATAGAAAATCTCTAAAAAGAAAAAATTAAGGCAATGGCATGAATATTATAACAGAGGCAACCATTCAAGAAATGCTGGCAAAGCAGGATTTAATTACTAGCTATCGATCTATATCATCTGGTTTTAATCAAGAATTACTTACTCCCGAATACATTTCAAATATGCTTCAAATCCCAATTAGTCTAGCATTTGCTGTCTCTTCTATTCTTCAAGAAAAAAATAATGCCAAAGAAAATGCTCTTGACTCCATTCCGCTATTTAGTCTTTTTCAAGGTTTATTTCTTCCCTTAAGTGGAATGACTTCTTCACGCATAGCTCAACTTTTTGGATTTTCTTGGCAGAAGCCTACGCTTTCTAATCGAGAGATTGTTGTTCTTTTTCTTCAAAAAAATCTTGGTCTTAGCATTTCCGAAAAAATATCTTTGTTGATGGGAGATCCCTTTTGTGGTGGAGTAAGCCATATAGCGCAAGATACTTTAATCAATATATTATCTTCACTTCGTCTTACTTCTCCTTATAAATTGCGCCAGACGCTTCCCAAAATTGGAGATATTGGCGTCCTCTTTATTCAAGAGTGTCCTTTGATAAAATCAAACCCGCCCATTTCATGTTCAGAAGCATTAACCATTTTACGAAATCTTCCTAAGCAGCGTACGAATATTAAAAAAAATATTTTACAAAATTTATTTTTACGTTGTGGAAAATTAGAACGCTATTTTTTAGTACGGCTTATTTTACGACGTTTAAATTTTGGTTATGAGTATCGAACTGAGTTGATTAGTGACGCATTAGGCCAAGTCTATCGCATTCCTGGAAAACTTATTAGCAATGGAATTGCCTTAAGTAATATTTTTGAAGTTGCTCATATTTTAGAAACCGAAGGTATAAGCGGTTTACAAAAAATGGTGATTAAACCTTTAAACCCCATTAGCCCTGCTTTAGCTGGCACAATAGAAGATAGTAAACGAATGAAATTTCCTCTTTGGGCAGAATGTAAATATGATGGCATTCGTCTTATGACGCATAAAGAAACTAATGCTTGGAATAGAAATAAATATGCTGCTTTTACCCGTAGGAAACATAATTGGCTTGATATAGTCATTGGCCTAGAACAATCTTTAAAATATATACAAGCATACTCTTTTATTTTAGATGGGGAGCTTCATGGTTCTTTAATGGATATAGAAAGATTGGGACAGCGACCTGCAACCGTTTATGAAGTATATCGCTATATCCAAGGAAATAGCCAAGAAGTAGTGCGATTGAAATATATTGTATTTGATATATTATATTTAAATGGACGAGATCTTACTAATCTTCCTTTTCTCCAACGTCGTCAATTTCTGGAAAGACTTTTAGGTCCTGTTATTCAACAACAACTTCCTATTCCTATTAGTATTTCTGAAGGATTCGAGGTTGAAAATTATAATGAATTAGAAAAATGGTATCGTTATTTCTGCCATCAAGGACATGAAGGTACAATTGCAAAATCTTTTCAAGCAGAATATTCTCTAGGCATTCGAACAGATGATTGGTTGAAGAAAAAAGCCGATTTACATTTAGATTTAGTTATTGTTGGCGCAATTTGGGCAACCAGTCAAAGAGGGCCTCAAATTTTTAGTTCCTATCTTTTAGCATGTCGTGATTCTCAAGAATTTTCACAAAATAATCAAAAAAATAACAAGATAAAAAAAACTAGCAGCCTTCGTAAGGCTACTAAAAATTTTCAAAATGTAGATATTCAGCAAAGTAATTCTTTTCAAGAATTCCGGCAAATTGGGAGTGCTCAAGGCTTGTCTCAACAAAACAATTTTGAAATTATCCAAAGAATTACTGCAGAATATCTTTTTACTGGGAAAAATCTTGAGGTCCGAACTGCATCGGGGATAAATCAAGGTGTTGAAATATTACCAAATATTGTTGTTACTGTTAGATTTGAAGATATTGTTAAAGATAGTGAAGGAAATTATAGTCTTCGCGATCCTAAAATTTTATACATTCGTCCACAAGGGGATACTTCTCCTGCGGAAACTGATACATACGCAACAATTGTTGAGCTGTATTTAAAGAAACGCTTATCATAAAAATTTTTCTTAAGAAAAGTATCCCAGTTTTAAAATTACTTTTCTTTAAATTTTTTTAATCCTTCTTCCAATAAAGGAACAAAAGCATTTTCTCCAAAGAAGCCAATTTTAGGTTCTTCAATATGATTTGTTCCTGTTTCATCAAGAATATAAAATGTAGGAAGATATTCCGTATTCCATTCTTTAATTTCAGGATTTGCCGCACTACTTTTTACTACAAGGTAATTTTCTAATACTTTTTGTACGCGGCTGGATTGCATCACGGCATCCATCTTTACACACGCACCTCACCATGATTCTGTAACTTTTACCAAAATAGGTTTGGCATTATTGGGGTTATTGGCTTTTGCTTCTGCAATAGTTTTATAATATTGCTCACTTCCGAAGACAAAATTGTATAGGATTATGCCTGTAATAAAAGAAAGAACAATACTGCCGCCTATCACTAAATTTTTTTTCATAAAAAGCTCCTTAAAAGAAATAATTTCTTTTCTAAAATCTAAAAATTGAAGAGAATATTTAAAGTTTATCATATTGGATTCTTTTTACAAATATTTTATCTCGTTTTTATAATATTTATTTTATGAAAGTATCATCATGGATTCTTCACCATCCCAATCTAGTTCTGCCGAAGAAATTAGTATACATACAGGGATTATTGATGCGAATGGAAAACGTACATCTCCCTGGTGGTGGGTACCAACAACATATATTTGTGAAGGTGTTCCTTCTGCAATGGCTGTTACTATTTCTACTCTTATTTATAAAGATCTAAATGTCCCTAATGAGACGATTGCTTTTTGGACAAGCTGGATTGCAGTTCCTTGGGCAATTAAACCTTTATGGAGTCCTGTTGTTGATCTTTATGGGACAAAAAGAAATTGGTTGCGTTGGACTCAGGTTGCTTTAGGAATAGCATTCGCAATGCTTATGCTACAAATCACACAAACAAATTTCTTTTACCCATCTTTACTATTATGGTTTGGCATTGTTTTTATTTCTGCTACACATGATATTGCTTGCGATGGAACATATCTTTTAGGTTTAAATCCAAGCCAACAAGCATGGTTTTCCGGAATTCGTTCCACATTTTTCAGGGGAGGTTTATTAGTTGGGACTGCGGCAATGCCATATCTTGTAGGGAAATTACAAGCAGCTAAATATAGCAATGGAGAAAGTTGGAGTTTAGCAATTGCAAGTATAGCTTGCTTATTTTTTTTCCTCTCTTTTTGGCATTCTCATGTATTGCCGACTCCAATTGGAGATCGCCCTAGTTCTCCAACCAAAAAAGAAAGTTCAACGCCATTTTTAGAAATATTTTTATCTTTTTTTAAGCAAAAGAAAATTGTAATTATTTTGGCTTTTTTACTATTATATCGTTTAGGAGAATCCCAATTAGTTAAAATTGCTGCGTTATTTCTAAAAGATCCGACTACTGTGGGCGGAATTGGGTTGACAAATGATCAATTTGGAATTTCCTATGGTACTTTTGGAATATGTGGCTTATTAGCTGGCGGACTTCTTAGTGGAATTCTTGTATCACGCGATGGCTTTAAAAAATGGATTTTGTGGATGACTATCGCAATAAATGTTCCGGATTTATTATATGTATATATGGCTTACTATCAGCCTAATGATTATTTTTTAATTACTTCCTTTATTTGTATAGAACAAATAGGCTATGGATTTGGTTTTACTGGCTACATGATTTTTATGATGTCTTGCGCAAAAGGGGAATATAAGGCTGCTCATTATGCAATTGCAACAGGATTTATGACATTAGGAATGTTGCTTCCTGGAATGATGAGTGGATATATACAAAAATTTTTAGGCTATCCATTATTTTTTGTCTGGGTTTGTATTGCTACAATTCCAGGTTTTTTGCTTATTCCTTTTCTTCCAATTGATCCGGAATTTGGAAAACGAAAAAAAAATAACGGATAGAAAACTTCATAGATATTTTATAGAAAAACTTTTGATATGAACTTACTGACAATTATAGGAATTTCAATTGCTCTTGCAATGGATGCCTTTGCTGTTGCTATTGCATCGGGGATTATGCTAAAAAAAGTTTCCACACGCCAGACATTTAGATTGGCTTGGCATTTTGGTTTTTTTCAATTTGCTATGCCTGTATTAGGCTGGCTTTTAGGCTTGAGCATTCAAAAATGGATGGAAAATTTTGATCATTGGATTGCCTTTATTTTCCTTTCTTTAATTGGAGGAAAAATGATAAGAGATTCTTTTTCAAAGAAAGAGGAAGTTGAGCTTTTAAAAGATCCCAGCCGTGGACTAACAATGGTTATGCTTTCTGTTGCTACAAGTATTGATGCTTTTGCTGTTGGATTAAGTATATGTCTTTTAGGTATTTCTATTTGGTTTCCTGCAATTATCATAGGAATAATCACCTGCTTTTTAACTGTCATTGCCCTACATTTAGGCAGCTGGCTTGGAGAAAATTCTCATCTTGGGCATTATGCGGAATTTATTGGTGGTATTATTTTAATTGCCATAGGAATAAAAATTCTTTGGGAACATGGAATCCTAAAATTTTAAATTGAGGAGAGGAATATTGAAAAATTATGAGTAATATACGAATAATCTTACAATTATTGTTTCTATCAATAACCATTATTGCTGTTTTTATTATTGGTGGCAATGCTGAGCGTTGGTGTCCTATGGGCGGGATAGAGGGATTATATACATATTTTTCAGAAGGAAATCTTCCTTGTTCTTTAGGAATTTCTAATTTTTATATTCTCCTCGCAGTTATTATATTGACTTTACTTATGCGGCGTATTTTTTGTGGCTATATCTGTCCTATTGGAACAATTTCAGAGCTTTTTTCAAGACTGGGAAAAAAAATAGGATTTACTCCCAAAAAAATTCCTTATAAAATTGATAGATTTTTTTCTCTATTCAAATATATTTTTCTAGGTATAATTTTATATTATACTTATCGTTTTGGGGAATTGTGGTTTCGTGGTGTAGATCCATGCTATGCTTTGATTTCTAAACATGGGGAAGATATTGGTATTGGAGCATATATATTACTTGGAAGTATTGTTCTATTTTCTCTTTTTATTTCTTTACCTTTTTGCCGTTGGCTTTGTCCATTTGCAGCAGTTTTAAATCCTTTTTCCCGTGTTGGATTATGCCGAATTCAACGAAATTCCGATACTTGCATTGAATGTCACAAATGTGATAAAGTTTGCCCAATGGACATTCCGGTTTCGCAATCTAGTGAAGTTACTCACGCAAGATGCCTTTCCTGTTTGCAATGTTTAAATTCATGCCCAGTGAAAGATACCCTTTCTTGGGGTCCATCAAAATCTTCTTTAATTTTAAAATTATTTTCCATATTTCCTTTTTTGGGAAAAAGTAAACTTGTTTCTAAATTTTTTCAACCTTGGAATCGTGAATTGTTATTAGCTCTAACAATGATCATTATTGCAAGTGCTGTGATTGCTTATGAACTACAACCTTTGCCATCATTTGTTCAAGTACGCGGAGAACCATCGCCAGAAGTATCAATCATATCCTTTCCTGTAGAAAATCTAACTTGCCGTGGAAGAGCGAATCTCTTTGTTTATTTCATTACTCGTGATGATGATTATGAAATAACAGGCTATCTAAAAATAGAAGTTTGGCCAAGTCCAGGTATTGCTAAATGTCGTATTTCCTACGATCCTAAAAGTACCTCTCCAGAGCAAATAAAAAATGCAATTATACAACCATACTTTGATATGGATTCCGGAATTTGGAGGAAATCTCCATTTGTTATTCCTGGCTTTTCAGCAAACTAAAAAAGCAGTAATTATTAAAAAAATAAAAGAAAAAGCAACAATTATTTAAAGGTAATAATTGCTGCTTTTTTTTTATTTTTTTTATTTTATAAAATAAATATATCCTGCTAAAAGAATATATAAAATAAATAATAAAAACGAGATGAGCCAAAATTTTACATGAGAAACATAATATATTTGCTGTTCTTTCTGTATTTTTATTTGTTTGTCTAATTCTCGTAATGTTTTATCTAAAACAGCAAATTTTTCAAAATTTTGTTTACGAATAATATTTTCTTCATTCTGAAATAATCGGAAATATTTTAGTATCTCGCTAAATTTCTTATGTATAGAATTTTGCTGAACCTCTATAGATTCTTGGAAATTCTTTTCGAGGCTTTGAATAAGTGAAGAAAGTTTTTCTTCAAACTTTTGATGTTGTAATGTTTGTTCTTCCTGAATTTCTTGAAATTTATGCAAAAATTCCTGATATTCACTTTGAGAATTTTTTTGCCTATATGAGATTTCTTGATGCTGACGATTTAATAATTGCAAACGACCGGATTGCCTTTGAAACTTTTCTTCCCATTCTTCATAAACTTTTTGAAAATGAGTAGTATTCTCTTCTTTCCAAGATTTAAATGCTTTTTCCTGTTGTTGGAACTTTTCTTCCCAAATTTTGTTAAGTTCTTCTATTTTAGAAGAATAAGAGTCTTGAGTATTTTGAGAAGATATTATTACATTATCTTGAGGCAAGACAGATTCATCATGCAAAAGAGCCTCGTCATCATTATTA
>CAZPDM010000062.1:6854-27305 GCA_964585305.1 uncultured Planctomycetota bacterium
GCCTCGTCATCATTATTATGGTTTTCCTGTTGCTGAGGCAAATCAGCAGCAATTACATTATCTTGAGGCAAGACAGATTCATCATGCAAAAGAGCCTCGTCATCATTATTATGGTTTTCCTGTTGCTGAGGCAAATCAGCAGCAATTACATTATCTTGAGGCAAGACAGATTCATCATGCAAAAGAGCCTCGTCATCATTATTATGGTTTTCCTGTTGCTGAGGCAAATCAGCAGCAATTATATTATCTTGAGGCAAGACAGATTCATCATGCAAAAGAGCCTCGTCATCATTTTGATAAACTTTTTTTTCTTGAATTTTCTTATTTTCAATATTTTCTGATAATAAAGAGTTATCCTTAAGTAAGGCTTCATCTTCAGCAGAAATATGGCCTTTTTCTTCTTTTTCGGGAGTTTCGTTAGCCATTATTACCGCCTTTCAAAACATGTTAAAATGTGCTATATTCCTATAGCACATTTTTTATACCTGCCAATTTCTTGCAGATTGGACTATTGCTTCAATTACTTCTTCAGGCGTATCCCAAGGAACTTCAGGTCCTTGATTGCTAAGAATAAATCCACCTCCAGGAGCACCTTGCTGTAAGGCTTGTTGACTAGCTTGAATTGCCTCTTGCTTAGTCCAATGAGTCATCTGAATATTATTTATATTTCCCATAATAGCCATTTTTCCATTTAAAGCCTTTTTACAATTTGCTAAGTTATCTTCGCATTCTAAAAGTAATAATTTGGCTCCAATATCTGGAAGAAGATCGATAAAAGGTTCAATACGTCCCAAAGGCTCATAACCTACTGGCCCTTGGATAGCAGAAATAGTTTTTTTAATATAAGGTAAGGCAAATTGTTCAAATTGTTCACGCATAATACATGTTGCGGAAGCCATTCCATCAGCTATTACAACAATATCAGCACCTGCTTGCAATTGTGCATTGGCCCAGGTAATGCAAAAATCTTTGCATATTTCTAAACATTGTCGCATAATTGGTCCACGTAATAGTTCATCTTCCCATAATAATTCCATCCATTTTTCTGTCCCAATTAGAATGCTAGGTAAAGAAAAAGGACCAATACATCCACCTATAATTAGTTTTTTCCCTTTATAAATGGATGCTATATTTTCTGTAGTTTGTAAAATTCGAGATAACACAGGATGTTGTTTAGGCAAGACAGGTCTTGCCGCTTCCATGTCAGCCCAAGTACGCCAAGCCATTTTTCCAACAGATGGCGAACCACATTCAGAATAAGCAAGTTTTCCACCAAAGGCTTCAATATCAGCAATAAAACATGGAACACCAAAGATTCCATCATGCCCATATCTTTCTAACAATGCTGATTGTCCACGTATAATAGCATTTGAATCTTGTAAATAAGCAGGTAGTGGCATATTAAGCATTTTTGCACCATGTAGAAGTAATACCGGCAATACAGGAATTTTCTCTGGCTGACGATATGCCAACGTTTCTATAATTTGCTCAAATGAGTTCATCATTCTTCTCCTGATTTGTCAGAAAAATATATATTTAAATATGCCGGTTGTTTGATAAAAAAACATTTTACTGAAAGGTCTATTATGCTGTTTTTATTCCTAAACAACCATTATTATTTTTCTGATAAAATTTGGCCAAATTTTGCTAATAGGTAATTCCTAGTAATTGTTTAGCTATTTTTACAGCAGATAACCCTTCCGGTGCATACGCATCACAATTTAATTGTTTATATAATTGTGTATCAAAATTAAATGGTGCTCCACCAACTACAATCTTAATATTTTGCAAGCCTCTACTGTTCAATAAATTTCTTAGATCGGGAATATTTTTTGCTGTATGAAGTAAGAAGGCTGATATGAAAATTATTTTTGCATTTTCTTTTATTACAGATTCTACAAATTTTTCATTTGGAGAATTTTCCCCAATATCTATAACTTCAAAACCATAAAAACGTAAGAATGTAGTAACAATTTTTCTTCCTAATGAATGATGATCACCTAATGGATTCCCTATGACAATTTTTCCCAACCCCATGGATCGAGCTGGCATAAGTGGTAAAAGTTTTGCGACAACATCATCTGTTATTTTTGCAGTAATAAAAATTTGAGATAAGCTAATCTCTTGGCGAGATTGCATACTACCAATCATATCCATAGAAGGAGTAATTACCTTTAATAGAATATCACTGGCCGGTATTTTTTGGGCAAGAAGATCATCTATGATTTTATGAACATCTTGACGTTTTCCATTGATTAATAGGTTGAAGTATTTATGTTGAATTTCTGTGAAGTTAATTGCTGCTATTGCATTTTTTTCTAGTGTTGGTTCGGATTGAACTTGTAAATTTTTTTGTAAATTATCTAAAGTTCTATTTACCAACTTGACCAAAATATGCCCTGCTGGCATTCCTTCACGATGAGCTTCATAGATAATACTTTTTGCTTCTGCAAATTTTTGTTCTTTCATAGCCTGATAAAATCTTGTGTATAATAATTCAACATCCATAAATTTCTCCAAATTCGTCTATATTTTCAGCTTGTAAACTATGAGACTTAAGAAATTTGCCAATCCTGCACTATTTGTAAAATAGTAGAAATATCAAATTTTCTAATAAATGCAATCTTTTCATCTTTATTAAAAAAAATAGTTTTTTCTAATTGGCTATCAATAACAATTTGATAAAGGTTAGGAAAATTTTTACTCAAGTTTTCATGGAAAAAAATGTCATTAGATTCTTTATTAAATTGATAGATAAAAAGATGAAATAATTCAATTTCTAAAAGCATCACAACATCATTTTCCTGTAATACAGAAACTGCCATAAAACGCCCAGTATTATTTAATTCTTGAGCAATCTTTTCTCCTTCAACAACAACATGATGACAAATTAACACATGCCAAATTGGAAGTTTACATGTACTTTTTTCTGAAGGTATTGATTCGGATTGGGGACAAGAAGAAAAATCAATTGTTTCCTGTTGGCTAGATTTTTCATCAAAAAGGATAGTTGGTTCTAAGTTATCTTTTTGAATTAAATCTGGTTTATGTTGAATTTCTTGTACTTTTTCGGATGTAGCAATTAAACTTGTTTTTTTTGATACTTGGCTTGAAGTATTTTCTTTTTTCTCTAATGATTTTATAGCTTGACTTATTTCAGTTTTTTTAATTTGACTATCGTCTTTACTTCTTTGAAAAAGTTGTTTAATCGAAAGCAATCTTTTTGTAATAAAGCTACCTGTTGTTTCTTGAGAAACGATATTTTTCTTTTCTAACAATTTTTCTATTGCCAATTGAAGTTCTGTATATGTTTGATAACGATCTTCCGGTTTTTTTTCTATCATTTTAAGAAGTATTTTCTCGGTCTCTGGTTGGAGTCCTGGAATATGTATACTTGGCGGAACAGGCGATTCATAGCGATGTTTGTACATGATATTTAAAATATCTTCTCCACTAAAAAGATAATTTCCCGTAATAAGGTGATATATTGTCGCTCCTAAAGAATAAATATCTGCGCGAAAATCAACATTTGCACCTGCCGCTTGCTCTGGACTCATATAACTTGGAGTCCCTAAAATTGTCCCCGGATGAGTTAATAAAGTATCATTATTTTTTTTAGATAATCCAAAATCTGTTAATTTTACTACATTTTTTTCATCAATAAGAATATTTGCAGGTTTCACATCTCTGTGAATAATTCCCTTACTATAAGCAGCATCTAGAGCCTTACATATTTGTAATCCAATTTCCCAGCTAACAAATTCTGGAAATCTCCCTATAGAAGTTAATTTTTTTTGAAGAGATTCTCCTTTCACATATTCCATTACGATATAAAATATCTCTTCAAAACGTCCTGCTGCATATACAGCAACAATATTGGGATGAACCAGAGATGCTGATAATTTTGCTTCACGATGAAGCCGTTCCTTTGATTCATGACTTTCTGTAGATGGGGAATTTAATAGGATAATTTTTATGGCAACTTCGCGTTCTAAAGAGTTTTGAATTGCTCTATAAACGCATCCCATTGCTCCACATCCTAAGCATTCTAAAAGAGTAAAGTCATGAATAGTTTTTCCAGAAAGATTATTGCAGTTTGAAATTTCCATAGCTAGTTACCCAGAAAAAGACTTTAGATAATTGACACTTTTGAATTATCTAATTCAGATAAAAAGATTATGATAAGGGAAGGAAAAAAAATCAAGAAAATTTTTATATATTTAATATTTTTTCTTTCATATAAATTTTCTTACTCTTTTGTATATTTTGGTTCAATAACTGGTTTGGGAAGAATAGAAGTCTCTCTCATTTCTATATTTTCTGGCAAAATTATTACAGTTTTAACTTCTCCATCAGAAATTACAGTTGTTGTGCTTAAATTATTTGAATCTAAATTAGAATCAATATCAAAAGATGCTTGTTTAAGTAAGTTTTCAAATCTCCATTTTAATGAATGGCCGACCACACAACCAAATCCAGCTACCATTGCGTCTGTTATATCAAATACACGTGATTTAATAAAAATTTGGCAAAATTCCAAATTAAAGCAAACAAAAAATCCTATAAAAAACATCTGAATATATTTTTTCTTAAAACTAGAAAAACCAAACCCAATAGGCAAAAATAATATAATTTGAGTAATCATATCTGCAATATTATTACCAAAATTAACAGGAGAGCGTTGTGGGTCTATATTAAAAAAATAAAGAGAAAATGGAATCATAGAAGAAGTTTTTGGGAATTCAGGATTAGGATCTAATTGAAATGGATAAAGGTAATTAAAGATTAAAAATAACCAGAAAATAAGATAAAAAAAATATTTAGTGTTTTTTACTAAATTAGATGATTTTAAATATAATAATCCCCACAATAATCCGTTAAGAGTTCCGAAACAAGCAAAACATATTTTAGGGATAGCAATAGAATTAACTAGTAAAAAAATGCGAGAAATTTCAATGAGAAAAACAAGAAAGAAATTTGCAAAAAGAATATATGTAATATATAAAAGCCAGTTTTTTTTCTTATAATAGCTCAAAGTCATAAAAAAACCGGATAAGGTAAAGAGAAAAAGATTGTTGATACATTCTCTCATATATTCCCATCGAGGAAAAATTTCTATATGTCGCAAAATAAATTTTATATTTCCCCTGATAGCACCAAGATCAAGATTAAAATGATAAGGAGCAAGTCCTAATAGTAAAATGCAAACTAAAATCCCATGGCTATATATTTGCAAGACATTACTATGAATTTCCTTAATGAACATGAGAAAAATAAACTTTGCAAATTGTTTCCTAAAACATAGATAGATCATTGCACCAATAAATGTTCCAATGGTATTATTACAAACATCTGTGATTGATGTTGTTCGGATCGTAACAAATAATTGCATGATTTCTAGGAATGCACTGAGAGCCATTCCCGCTATAATAGCGAATAACAATCCGATGATTCGTGTTTTTTTATGCCAAAAGGAAAGCATTAAAAAACCAAAAGGAATAAACAATAAAATATTTGAACCAATGTCCGTAAGTGATTCAAATTTCCCCTCATGCCAATAAGGCACTAGCCGCATTTTTTCAATATTTGTAATAATATGGGCTTGAGATAATTTTATATTCAATGGAACTAAGCAACTATAAAACAAAAATAATAGCATCAATATCCAAATTTTAAAATACAGTCGATCGAGTCTTTCATTGAGTTGTACGTTATCTCCTTCGATCATTTTTTTTATTTCAACTGTATCCATCATTTGGATTTCTTCGGTTCTTAATATTTTACTGCCACGAAATTCTTTATCTTTTAAAACTTGAGTTGTCGAATCATCGTTAGAAAATGAATATTGTTGATGAGAAAATTTTTCCATATTCACTCCCCAATTTTAAGTTCCCACATAAAATGTGGGAACTTTTTTCATATTTTGTTTAAAGATTTGCAATTCTTTTTTCTTTACGCATTATATTAGCTGTGATACTTTTTGTACATTTGCTAAATTCAGAAGAAGCACCACAGTAAAGAAGTTCTCCTCCACTTTCTCCAGCTTCAGGCCCTAAATCAACAATCCAATCTGCTGCACGAATAACATCGAGATTATGCTCGATTACAATTACGGAGTGTCCTTGTTGTATAAGTTGATGGATTACATCAAGTAGTTTTACAATATCTAAAGCGTGCAGGCCAGTTGTCGGCTCGTCCATAATATATAATGTTCGTCCTAATTCAGGTTGGCAAAGTTCCGCAGCAAGTTTAAGTCGTTGGGCTTCTCCTCCAGAAAAAGTATTGATAGGTTGGCCAAGATGCATATAACCTAATCCAATATTTTCAAGAATTTGAAGTTTTTTCTTAATGCGTGGTTGATTATCAAATAATTTTAAAGCCTGAGAAATATCCATCTCTAATATTTGTGCAATATTTTTATCTTTATAATGAACGGCTAATGTTTCTTCAAGATAACGTTTTCCTTGGCAAGCATGACATGTTACCCATACATCAGATAAGAAGTGCATTTCTACTTCAATTAGACCTCGTCCTTCACAAACTTCACATCTTCCTCCAGGCCGATTAAAAGAAAATCTACTAACATCAAAACCTCTTGATCTTGAACCTGGAAGATTAGCAAAAAGTTCACGGATAGAAGTAAATATATCGCAATATGTTGCAGGATTGGAAGCAGGTGTTCTCATAATTTGGCTTTGATCAATCACAATGAATCTCTCAAAATTTTCTAATCCTGTGATTTTTTCAAATCCTGAACCATAACTTCCTTCCATTTCCTGTTTTTGGCCTTTTTTTACTTTTGTCCGAATACGATTAAATTCTTGTAGATTTTTTTGTAGAATATCAACAACTAAACTAGATTTTCCACTGCCCGAAACACCACTTACAACACTAAACCTTTGCGTAGGAAAAGCGACAGTAATATTTTTTAAATTATGCAAGTTTGCTTTATGAATGGTAAGAAAATTTTGAGAGGAAGGAAGAGAAAACTCTTTTAAAATTTGTATTTTTCCTGCCAAATATTGTCCAGTTGGAGAATTTTCTACTTTTTGAATTTGTGTAACTGATCCCTGGGTAACGATATTTCCGCCTTTATCTCCTGGACCAGGCCCTAATTCAATAATATGATCGGCAGATTTGATACATTCAATATCATGCTCTACCATAACGATAGTATTTCCCAAATCTACAAGTTTTCGTAAAGTCCCTAGCAATTTTTGAGTGTCGCGTTGGTGAAGGCCAATAGTTGGCTCATCTAATACATATAAAACTCCAACTAATTGATTGCCAATTTGAGTTGCCAAACGAATACGTTGGGCTTCGCCTCCCGCCAAAGTATTGCTACGCCGTTCTAAAGTTAAATATTCTAACCCAACATCTTTCAAAAAATTAAGGCGATTGATAATTTCTCTAATAGGTTCTTTTGCAATAGCATTTTGGTTTTTATTGAGTTTGATTTTATTAAAAAAATTTAAGGATTGATCTATGCGCAATTGACACAGTTCATAGATAGATAATCCAGCAATTTTAACGGCTAAATATTCTGGCTTTAAGCGTGCACCTTGGCATTCTGAGCAAAGATCATTAGTTTTTTCATCAATGCCCAATCCTTTGCATTGAGGACAATATCCCCAATTATGATTAAAAGAAAAATGGCGTGGATGAAGTTCTTCTGTCCGATAATATTCACATGGAATACATGCCAAAAGTTCTGAAAAATACATAGGCATTTTTCCTGGAACATAAAAAATAGCAACTTTATGTCCCCATCTAAATGCAACTTCTAGACTTTCCGCAATTCGACTTATATTAGATGTAGTTGGCGTAATTCTGTCTATAACTAAATGAATTGGAACTCTTTTTCCTAAATCTTTAGGCAATTCATCCAGTTTATAAGGTTTTCCTCCGATTAAAATGCGATTAAACCCTTCAGATAGAAGTTCTACTGCGTAATCTCGTAACTTAGCAGGTGTTTCTAATGTAAATATCTTATGTGTACCAGGCATATAAAGTGGTGCAAGCAGCATACCTTCTTTTTCAGCAGAAGATTCCACTATTTTTTGGGCAGCAGAAGTAGGAGTATAAGAAAGAATTTCTTTATGGCAATGGGGGCAAAAGATTGTTCCTATTCTAGCATAAAGGACTCTCAGATAATCATAAATTTCTGTCATGGTAGCAACTGTAGAACGTGGATTTTTTGCCACACTTTTTTGATCGATAGCAATACTGGGAGAAAGGCCAACTATAGAATCAACTTCTCCATGATCGAGTCTTCCTAAAAATCTGCGTGCGTAAGTAGAAAGTGATTCTAAAAATCGGCGTTGTCCTTCGGCAAATAAAGTATCAAAAACTAAAGAAGATTTTCCGCTTCCTGAAACACCTGTAACTAAAGTAAGTTTATTTTTAGGAATTATAACTTTAATATTTTTTAGATTATGCTTATGCGCTCCAGATATAATTATTTCTTGGCTTTCTGCATATTCTTTTGCAGGATGATATTCTGTCCATTGTTGGTTTAAATAATCTTTTAATGCTTTTCCTGTATAAGAATTTTCACATTTCATTACAGTTTCTGGAGTTCCAGTAATTACAACATTTCCACCACAATCTCCGCCTTCTGGACCCAGATCAATAATCCAATCCGCAACTTTTATTACATCTAAATTATGTTCTATAACTAATACTGTATTTCCTTGTTCAACAAGACGATTTAAAGCATACAATAATTTTTTAATATCAGCAAAATGTAAACCTGTTGTAGGCTCATCAAAAATATAAAGAGTTTTTCCAATTCCGTTGCGACAAAGTTCTCGTACTAATTTAATACGTTGTGCCTCACCACCAGAAAGGGTTGGAGAAGGCTGTCCTAGTTTTATATAATCCATCCCTACATCACATAGCAATTTTAAAGGTTTTAATATTTTAGGATGATTAGCAAAGAAAGTACAGGCTTCTAAAACTGTCATATCCAAAATTTCAGAAATATTTTTTCCTTTATAAGTAATTTCTAATGTTTCCCTGTTAAAACGGGTTCCCCCACATTCTTCACAGGGAATAAGTACATTTGCCAAAAATTCCATTTCTATTTCTTGGCAGCCTGCTCCTTCACAATGTTCGCATCGTCCCCCTTTAACATTAAAAGAAAAACGGCCTGGCTCATAGCCTCTAGCTTTGGATTCTGTCAATTTTGTAAAAAGTTCTCGGATTTCATCCCATAATTTTATATAAGTGACTGGATTGCTTCTAGGAGTTCTACCAATAGGAGATTGATCTACTTCAATAATTTTATCTAAAAATTCAATTCCTTCAATTCGATCATATTGTCCTGGAATTTCACTATTTTGATGCAGTTCGCGGCTGACAGCTTTATATAAAATATCATCAACAAGAGAAGATTTACCACTTCCAGAGACTCCTGTTACAGCAACAAAAACTCCAAGTGGAATTTTAACATCAATCTTTTTTAGATTGTGTTCTTTTGCGCCATAAATAGTTAAGAAATTTTTTTGAGGAATTCTATGATTTTTAGGACTTTCAATCATTTCTATATGGCTAAGATATTTTCCTGTAATAGAATCCTTTTGTTGCATAATATCAGAGGCTTTTCCTTGTGCAACAAGTTTTCCTCCATGAATTCCTGCTTCTGGCCCAATATCAATAATTTGATCTGCTGTCCGCATTGTTTCTTCATCATGTTCAATAACAACAACAGTATTCCCTACGTCACGCAATTGAGTCAGGGTATGTATTAAACGAATATTATCACGAGCGTGCAATCCTATTGAAGGTTCATCAAGTACGTATAATACGCCCTGCAATCCTGCTCCTAATTGACGAGCTAAACGGATGCGCTGCAATTCTCCTCCAGCTAATGTATTTGCATGACGATCTACAGTTAAGTAGGGCAATCCCACATTTATTAAAAATTGAAGACGTTTTTTTATTTCTTTAAAAATTTCATCTCCAATCACTTTTTCCCGATTTTCAAGTTCCAACGTATCAAGAAATTTCATAAGGTCTTGAATAGTCATTTTGGATAGTTGGCATATATTATGATCTTGAAATAAAACATGCCGACTTTCGCGACGCAATCTTGTTCCTCCACAAGAGCGGCATTCTAAAATTTTTAGAAAGCGACGATGTTGAGGAAGATGCCATCTAAAATACATGCGTTCTAATTCCGGAATAACGCCAAGAAAATCTCGGGTACTTGTCACATTTTTTGTAGGTTGCTTTTCTTTAGTAGATGATTCAGCTTGTGTAATTTCAAATTCTTCTGTTTCGTCTTCCGGTTCATTTAAAATTTGTGGAATTTTATATTTTTCTTCTCCCCATAAAACTTGATTGCGAAAATATTCCGGTAAATCTTTCCAAGGTTTGCTTAAATCAACTTTTTTATTTTTAGCCAATTTTTCAATTTCTTCCAATCCAAAGTCTGAAAAAATAATTTTGCCATCTTTTTTCATTGCTGCAATTGCACCATCTCTAATAGAAAGCTCTGGATTTGGAACAACTAAGTTAGGATCAAATTGCTCTAAAAATCCTTGTCCACGACATTCTCGGCAATAACCTTGTTCATTATTAAATGAAAACAAACGCGGTTCTAATTCGGGAAGACTATAGCCACACTTGGGACAGGCACATTTAACAGAGAAAACTTCTTCTATAATATGCTTACTTTTAGTAGATTTTTTTTGCTTAGACTCATTCAAAGGTGTTTTAAAAAAATTCGGAGATTCTTCATCTTCTGTATCTTCAAGAAGAATAGCAACTTGTCCTTCACTTAAAGTAATTGCGTTTTCAATTCCTTGTGTAATACGTGTACGCATTTCTGTACTTACATCAATGCGATCTATAACAAGCTGTAAAGTATGTTTGACATATCGTTCTAATTGTATAGGTTCATCTAAACGATAAATTTGCCCATCAATTCGAATACGAACGAACCCATCAGACAACCATTCAGAAAGCTCTTTTCGATATTCACCTTTGCGACCTACAACCATAGGTGCCAGAATATATGCCATTTTTCCGATGTATTTAGAAATAATCAATTGCGTAATTTGATCAGAGTTTTGATTTAATACAGGAACATTACAGTCCGGACAATAAGCTGTTCCAAGTCGAGAGAATAATAAACGTAAATAATCATAAATTTCTGTTATTGTTCCAACGGTAGAGCGAGAACTTGTTCCATGTCTTTTTTGATCGATACATATTGAAGGGGCAAGCCCTTGAATTCTTTCTACATTGGGCTTACTCATTTCCCCTAGAAATTGTCTTGCGTACGCCGATAATGATTCTAAAAATCTGCGTTGTCCTTCTTTAAATAATGTATCATAAGCAAGAGAAGATTTTCCCGATCCTGATACACCAGTAATAACAATCATAGAATGATGTGGCAAAGATACATGCAGATTTTTTAAATTATTTTCTCTTGCTCCCTCAATTTCAATATAAGTTTGCATATTTGCTCTAAGTCTTGGCTTACAAAATATAAGCCTTGACATACTTCCATTTTTAATAAAAAATATAATAAAAATGCCATTATAGGATAAAAATGTCTTAGGTCAAGACTTTTTTCTCATCCTTTTAATAAAAGGATTCAACATCTTTAATAGCAAGTATTTTCCATTTAATCAATTTTAAATTTGATTTTTTTGAAGAATCTCTTGACTTCCAAAAAAATATTGACAGGATAAAAATATTGTAGTATACTTTAATTATTCTGGCATTAAGAATGTCTTAAATGCTAAGAATATTCCTTGATTTTTAACATAAATTATCTAGTTTAAATGAGTTTAGGAGTTTGTTTTATGAAACAATCCATATTAGTTCTCTTTTTATTTTGCGTAAGTTTATTGAGCTGGGCCGGAATGGTAGATATTTCTCTAGGCCAAGAAATGCACCAAAATCCCGATGGTAAATTCCATGTTATTGCTTTCTTCCAAAAACAAATTACTCCAGAAGAAACAATTGAATCTTGGGGTATTCGAGGCGATGAAATTAGCAGCAGAATTCAAGTAGCAAATGCTTACAAAATTACAGCAGAAGAATCTTATTTCTGGTTTAAACAATTCTGCAGCCAATATCCTGATGTTCAAGGTTTAGTTCTGCATGAACTTCTTCAAGCTGCATCTTTTACCGCTACACCAAAAACAATTTTCGCAATTGCCAAACATCCTGAAATTGGTCGAGTTTCCTTATATAAAGCAGAAAATACTAAACCAAATGAATTTTTCTTGCAACCAGAATACTTCCAAGTTCAATCTTTAGAAGTTGTTCGTTATGGTGATGATACTGAAACAGCTCCACAAACAGAAGTCATTCCAGTAGAATCTCGCGAAATTACTCCAGAACAAATTATCAATATTCTCAAAAAGATTTATGACTTTGTTAAGGAAAATAAACCAGTCGTCAATACTTCTATTGATCAAGCAGCCGCAGTTCCACAAGGAATCAATTCTTGGCAACAAATGGCAGGATGGAGAGAAAAACATACTGGCCAATATACCATCCTTTACAAAAATCTTTATGGAATGGAAGTCGTAAAAATTGTTGTTCGTGTTCATTTCTATCACAGTGGCAATTACAACAACGTTGGCAAATATATCACTTGCGCAACAGTAAGCATTGATGAGATGAACGTTATGTGGGGCTACACACTTAACGCAACCGTTAAAATCCCAGATTCTGGTATTGTAAATATTGGAACTAACCAAAATCCAGTTGCTGGCATGAAAATGTTTGTAAATTGGGTAGTAACTACTATTTTACAACACCAAGAAGGCACTTTAACATTCTCCTTAGATGGAAATGGAAATATCAGCGGTTACTAATTAAAATTTAGTAGCAAAATAATTTTTGTGATAATTATCTAAACGCGGGAAAACTTCCCGCGTTTATTATTGTCCAAATTATTCAGGGAGATTTCATGATCAATGTTAATTTATTGCCAGCGTATTTAGATAAAACAATGCGGCCTGAAAAAAATAGAATGATCTCATTAGATGCATTTCGCGGTATGACTATTGCTGGAATGATTTTAGTCAATAATCCTGGCACTTGGTTATCTATCTATAGCCCTTTGAAACACGCAGATTGGAATGGTTGTACTCCTACAGATTTAATTTTTCCATTTTTTTTATTTATCATGGGAGTTGCTATAACACTTTCTTTACAAAAACGTAGTGAAACTACTAAATTACCTGAACTTCTCTTGCATATTGTACGACGAAGTGTTATTCTTTTTTTATTGGGAATAATATTGGCAGCTTTTCCAGGAACTACTGGACCAAAATTTGAAATCATTCTACCGGCGATAGGGATAATTTTTTCTTTACAAGTTTTATTTCGAGATGATGATATTTCAGAAAATGTTATTCCAGAATTGAAAGATATGCCACCTAAACAATACATTTTTACAATTTCAGCCTATTTAGTTCTTGGCATATCGATAATTTCATGGGTTTTATATGGATTAAATTGTATAGACGTTCCTACAGATATTCGAATTCCTGGAGTATTACAAAGAATTGCTCTTTGTTATCTTTTTTCTTCTTTAATTTTGATGTTTTTTCCAAAGTTGCATTTTCAGATTTTATGGACAATTGTTCTTATTATAGGATATTGGATTCTTATACGTACTATTAACGTTCCTGCAGATTTTATAAGTACTGCGCCTATTGATGGAAGATTACATGATTGGATTGATTCTTCACTTTTAGGAAAACATCTTTATAGCGAACGTCCCGATCCAGAAGGCATTTTAAGTACAATTCCTGCTATAGCAACCACAATGACAGGAGTATTATGTGGATATTGGCTTAAAGCTAAAGTAAGCAAAGAAAAAAAATTGATAGGAATGTTTGTTATCGGAAATTTACTTATTGTCCTAGGCTTAATATTAGACTACGCTTTTCCCTTTAATAAAAAAATTTGGTCAAGTTCTTATGTCGTTTATACATCAGGTTTAGCTTTAGAATTTTTGGCAATGTGTAATTATCTTTTAGATTATTTAGAAAAACGTATTGGTAGTACTCCCTTCTTAATATTAGGCACAAACTCTATTGTAGCTTTCTTTGCCTCAAGCCTTCTCATGCGCATTTTCTTTGCCATTCCTACAAGTACTGGAAATTTTAAACAATGGTTATATTCTTCTTTCTTTGCTTCCTTCCAAATTCCCCAACTTGCTTCTTTAGCCTTTGCACTATCATATTTAACAATCTGGATCCTTCTCCTCTCACCACTTTTCTACAAAAAAATCTTTATCAAAATATAAATAAAAAGCTTTGCAAAACCAGTAAAAAATGGATTGCAAAGCTTTTTCTTATATTATAATTTATTAAATATTTTTTTGTAAAGATAATTATTGCCCATTATCTTTTAATTCTTGTTCTTTTTCAAGATGCTTATACTTTAAATAGAGCTCTATTATTTTACTAGCAGCTTCGATATTATTTTTATCAATTTCGCTTTCTAATAAATCTAATGATTTTTCTACTAATTTGAGAAATCTTTCTTTAGATTCATTCTTTTGATTGCTAACTTCTGTAACTGTTGTTTTGCCAAGTAATGCTTTGTATAAATTTAATCGACCGCCAGATATAGTAGTTTCTTCAAAATATCTGTTTTTATCTACACTGCTAAGAACTTTATTGATTACTTCTATGTGGGTATAATGTGGGTAATATGACCATACAATCGCCATAGCTCCTGCAACATGTGGTGCGGCCATAGATGTTCCAGTCATCTTGCCATAAGAATCCATTCCTATTCCTATTGTGCTATCTATGTCCTCTCCTGGCGCGGCAAGATGAACATGCTTTGCTCCATAATTACTATGATATTCAAGCTTATCCTGTTTATTTGATGCTGCGACTGTTACAACATTAGGCAAATTATATTGACTATCTGAATATTTAGCTGGATAAAAATGAATATCTTCTATATTTCCGCTACTCAAGTCTTTATGCGCATTTCCCGCCGCAACAACAAAAATAATACCTTTTTTATTAGCAAGCGCAATAGCCTCTTGCAAGGCTTTATCTTTCTTTTTTGGTAATGATGTGCCCTCATGCGTCCAACTATTACTTATAATTTTAGCTCCGTTTGCTACAGCAAAATCAATACATTTTACAGCATTAGAAGTATCCCCTTCTCCTTTTTCGTCTGAAAATTTTAGTGCCATAATTTGAGTACGCCAGCATACTCCCACAACTCCAATGTTATTATTTCCAACTGCTCCAATAATTCCCGCACAGTGAGTCCCATGGCCATATTCATCTGAAACATCACTGTTGTCATTAAGATAATTATATCCATGAATTCCATTAGGTCCAGTCCACATATTTGCTTTTAAATCTGGATGATTATAGTTTATTCCGCTATCTATAACTGCTATGATAATATCCTTTGCTTCTCTTTTTTTATCCCAGGCTTGTGGTGCAGAAATTTGTTTCATATTCCATAAACAATTTGACCTGTAGTATAAATCGTCTGGATCTCTGCATATAGTATATAAAAAATTTGGTTGAGCATATTCAATGTTTGCATTGGAATCAAGCTCTTTTAAAAGATCTTCCATTTTTTTATCTGGAGAAAATTTTAATCGTAAAATTGTTGTTGATTCAGAAATGTCGTTAGAATTTTCTTTATTAGTATGGGAATATTCTTTTTTATTCGAAGCATTTAATGTAATAGATTCAATAAGTTCTAGGCCTAAATTTTTTAATATATTATTCTCAACATCAACGTTTTTTGTTTGATTGTTCGAAGCAAATTTAAGTAAAATTTCTCCCTCAACATAACCGGAGGTATTTTTATTTTCTATATCTTGGGAATTTGTTGTCATAACAATCACAAAAAATATTAAAAAAAAATTTTTCATAAAAAAAACTCCTTTTTTCAATATTTATCAATTTTTTTTGATAGGATTTGATGATTTTTTGTTTACTCGATTCATACCATTTTATCATTTTACATCTTTCATTTCATTTACTTTTTTATTTTTTTGTTGATTTAGTTTGTTGAAAAATTATAATATAAATTTAAAAGGATGAAAAATTGCAGTAGTAAAAAATTTATAGAATATAGGAAGAAAGTTTTTGGTGAAATCTTTAGCGGAAAGGAAAACATGGAAAATCTAGGGCAAAATTTTTTGCGGGTAGTGGGGAAAGCTATAATCAGCATGTTGAAGCAAATTCCCATATTAGGCGCGCCAATAGAGGTGGCAGATGATGTTGGGCAGGAAGTCCAAAATATCATCGCAGAGCAGGATATGCACAAAATCGAAGATAGAGTGCGGCAACTGGAAGAAGCAAGTGAATGTTCTGCAGAAGTTGTGAAGAAAATTGTTTTGGAAGTATTTGCAGAAATAAAGCAAAAAGGAAATGATAAAGGTCTGCAAAAACAATCGTTATCCAACAAAGAATCTTTGATCAACAAAGACAGAGCCAGAGCATTATCAATAGAAATGGTGGAAGCGGTAACGGACATCATGGTAGCGATGCCAAGTAATATCAAGCAGAAAGTTGCGGCGACATTGCGCCATGCCAGGAAAAATGGAACAAGCCCGAGTACAGCATTGCCACTTGCAGCCGAGACAAGTACGCCATCAGAAAGAGAGCAATTTTATCTTGGTTTAATTCCAAGGCGTCGTCCCAGATATAGAGTAGGAAATGAAGTGCCGTATAAACTGGGCTGGATAATGGAAGAATTGCTAGGAATTGGTGGATTTGGAGAAGTCTGGAAAATACGAGAAGAAGAAACGAATATGTTGCAGGCAATTAAACTATGTTTGGAACCCAGTTACCAGGAATTATGGAAACATGAAGCCAGAACAATAACGAAATTAAAAGGAATTGGGCATCATGCCAATATTGTAGAAGTGCTGGATTTGCAACTGAAAAAAGACCCGTACTGGATTATGTTGGAATACATAGAAGGTGGAACATTGGAAAGTTATCTGCGCAGTTTTGGCGGACCGATACCATTAGAAAGAGCTTTGCAGTTGTTTGAGCAAATTTGCCAGGGAATGGCAGATGCACATAAATTGGGAATTGTGCATCGTGATCTCAAGCCAGGAAATATATTGCTTAGCAAAGAAGGAATAGCGAAAATAACAGATTTTGGAATAGGAAAAATAATTGCCCACGAAACTTGCAAAGAAAGCAGCCAAAAGCAGGCGAACACGTTAACGCTGAGAGGCTATGGGACATTGAGATATATGTCGCCGGAACAGCAACAGTTATTTGATCCAGATACGTCGGATGATGTGTACAGTTTGGCAATGGTGTTGTATGATATGCTGGTAGGCAACAGTAGAGAAAGTGGGCAAATGTACAAAAGTGTGCTAAGAAAACTTTCCAAGAAGCCATCACTGGAATTAATAGATATAATGGAAAGATGTCTGGGAGAGATAAGAGAATATCGAATATCCCATGCAGGCGTACTTTTAGAAGAAATTCAAAGAATAAATGGCGGCGGTATCAGTAAAAATAGTACGCAGATAGAAAAATTCGAACAAGTTAATAAGAATCCTAAATCGGCGGAACAGGATAAAAAATTAGTAGAAGCGGAAACAGAAATAGCCAAGCAAAAAGCCGAAATAGAAAGGATTCAGAAAGAGCTAACTCAACTGACAGAACAAAAAAAAGCAGAGTTAGCTAGGCAAAAAGAAATCGAATTAGTAGAACAGAAAAAAGCAGAATTAGCAAAACAAAAAGAAGAATTAGCCCAATTAGCAGAACAGAAGAAAGCAGAATTAGCAAAACAAAAGAAAGAATTGGCCGAACTAACGCAAACCAAAACGAAAAGTTCCATTCCAGGGTTAACATTTTTAAGTAAGAAAACCTATACATGCGGTGGAATAACTAACACAGTCGAAGAATATCGCCACGATCAAACCGGAATGGAATTTGCGTTGATACCAGGCGGTAGCTTTGATATGGGAAGTAATGAAAGTAACAATGAAAAGCCCGTCCATAAAGTAACATTATCTCCTTATTTGATAAGCAAAACAGAAGTAACCCAGGACGTATGGCAGAAAATAATGGGTAATAACCCATCGAATTTTAAGGAAGGAGACAATTATCCTGTAGAATACGTAAGTTGGAATGACTGCCAAGAGTTCTGCAAAAAAACTGGTCTGCAATTGCCAACAGAAGCCCAATGGGAAAATGCTTGTCGTGCAGGTACTACTACGAAGTGGTACTTTGGGGATAATGAAAAGGAACTGGGCGAATATGCCTGGTATGAAAAGAATTCTGGCGGTGGTCTATTTAGTATTGGGCGAACCCATCCTGTAGCGCAGAAGAAGCCGAATGCATTCGGTCTTTATGATATGATGGGTAATGTTTGGGAATGGTGCGAGGATTGGTATGGTACCTATTCTAGTAGTGCTGCAACCGATCCAGTAGGCCCTAATACTGGTTCTGGTCGAGTCGGTCGGGGCGGAAGTTGGTTCAACACGGCTGATTACTGCCGGGCCTCTTACCGTTTCAGGTGTGCCCCTTCGTGCCGGTACAACGATTTGGGTTTTCGTGTTGTTGTTTTTTTGAAGCCATAAAATTTTTCTCTTGATTTTTTTTCTGTTTTTCCCTTGAAAAAATTTTTTTTCGCATTACAATAGCTAGCTAAGCCAAAAATTTGTAGGCAGCTTTAGCTTGCCGTTAACAAATTTTTAGGCTTGGCGATCGAATACTAAAGATATTTGGATAAAGAATGTATTTTAAAAATCGGGCTTACGCCCGAAAAATTTGGAAAGTAGGAAAATATAAGGTAGGAAAATATAAGGAGCAAGTATCTTGGAATATCGTTTTTTTACGCTTTCTTTTGATCCAGGAAATTGTAATTTTGATGATACAGAATTACGCGATTTTATGAAAAATAAAAACATTATTTCTTGTACAGAGCAATTTTTTATGTATCAAAGCCATCCTTATTGGGGAATTGTCGTAAAATATATTCCTCAAAAAGAGACACGCCAAATCTCTACACGTTCAGAACATACTGATTCACAGAATACCGACTCAAAAGAAGAATATAAGAAAGTTTTGCGGGAGGAAGACTGGCCCTTGTTCCAAAGGTTGAAAGAATTTCGTTCCAAAGAGGCAGAAAAAATAAATCAGGCTGTCTATACTATTGCCAATAATATGAAATTAGCTAAAATAGCCAGGAATCGCCCTAAAAAAATAGAGGCACTTCATGAACTGAAAATTGGCTATAAAACTATCCAAAAATATGGCCAGATATTTTTAAATATTGTGCAAAATTTTGAAGCTGGGCAAACAGAACAACCTAAAACAGAGCAATCTAAAACTATTGTACAAAATCTTGAGCCTATTCCGCTAGAGCAGTCTAAAACAGATCAAACTAAAACTGCGGAACCTAACCAAGAGCCTAAAATTTCTTAAGGATGAAAAATGTTAAATGATATGCCGTTGTTTTCATTATGGTTTGACTTTACGGATTGGATGTTGGAACATACAGAAAAATTTCCTAAGCATATTCGCGTAAGTTTTTCTGTAAGACTTGAAAACTTAACATTGGATATAATGCAAGATATTATCCAAGCAAGATACAGCCATAAAAAAGTATATTTGGAAAATATTAACTCAAATTTAAACATACTGAGAGTGCTTGTACGGTTGTCTTTTAAAAGAAAATATCTAAACATGAATTCTTATCAGTTTGCCAGTAATAAAATCAATGAAGCTGGCCGCATGGTTGGAGGATGGTTAAAATATAACAATGAAGAAAGTAACGAAGATTTATTCGAATCTTTATAGTTGGGAAAATCTTTATTTCTCAGCACAAGAAGCAGGAAGAGGTAAAAAAAGTAATCCCCAGGTAAATATCTTTTTTATTGAATTAGAGAAAAATCTCTTTGCTTTGCAACAAGAATTGCAAAACAAAACATATATACCAAGAAAGTACCAACAATTTACGATATATGATCCTAAAAAGCGTTTGATTAGTGCGGCCCATTTTCGTGATCGTGTAGTTCATCATGCTATTTGTCGTTTATTGGAGCCGGTCTTTGAAAATTTTTTTATCTATCATAGTTACGCCTGTCGTAAAGATAAAGGCATACACAGAGCTTTAAAATTGGCTAAACAATATGCTAAACAATATCCTTACTTTTTAAAAATGGACATTGCTAAATTTTATGATAGCGTGGAACACTCTGTACTTAAACAGAAGTTGTCGGCTTGTATACAAGACAAGGATATGCTATGGTTATTGGATCAAATCATTGACTCCATTCCCAATGAAAATAAGATAGGTCTTCCTATAGGCAATCTTACTTCTCAATATTTTGCTAATTATATTTTGAGCTGGGTGGATCATTATGCAAAAGAAGTACTTCGTATTAAGCCATATCTTCGTTATATGGATGACTGTGCGCCACGAATGCAACTATGAATATTAAGGAAACTTAATAGAATT
>CAZPDM010000063.1:0-21228 GCA_964585305.1 uncultured Planctomycetota bacterium
ACACCTGGAATATTTGCTACACCTGGAATATTTGCTACACCTGGAATATTTGCTATACCTGGAATGTTAGTAGAGTCAATATTTGCAGCAGAATTTGTATATACAGGTTCAGGAAGAGCTAATGTATTTTTTTCAGATTCTGAAAATTTTATTGTATTTTTTTCATTTCCTTCAGGGACTAATGATGGCCATATATTTTGAACAGCAACAGCTTTCATCTTTGATTTAGGAAGCTTAAACTTTGGAATCAAGATAAAAATATCAATTTTTTCTTTAAGAATTCTTTTGATACTATCCATATCCTCAATTTTAGGATAAAGCAGATCCAAAACAATACCAAGTAAAATTCCTAAGAATATTCCAAAACAACATCCAGCAACACATACAATTAAATTTCGTAAAAAAACAGATTCTGTTGGCATATAGGCAGGATCAAGAACAATAAAATCTCCTCCACGACGTTCTTCTTTCAAATCGCGAAGTATTCTTACTTGATCACTATTTTTTATTAAATTTTCATAAGACTTTAAAGCATTGTTATAATCGCGTGTAAGTTCTGCTAATTTCTGTTCTACAACAGGTGTATTTTTAATTCTTTCCTCATAAAATGTTATTTTAGATTGGCTTTCTTTTATTTCTTTTGCTAATTGAGCAATTTTTAAATACTGCTGATACATCAATTTTGTCAATTGTAATAAATCTGTATCTTCCTTAAATACTACATTTGCTGTATCAAAAATATTATTTTCCAAATCATGGATCTTTTTTTCAAGTTTATCTATTTGGCTTTTTATATCAGAAGGAATTTCACCTTTAAAATTTTCCAATTTTACCCGTTTATTAGATAATTCTGAACGATTGAGAATATATTGCAAATAATTTGCCTTAAGTTTTTTTGCCATTTCAATACGATCTTTAAAGGCTTTACGCATCTCTAACGAATATTCATAATCTTCTTCAGTTACTTTTTTAGTTGGTTTAGAGGGAGGTTTTAAATATATAGAATCAATGCGATTTCTCAAACTTTTCATATTTACTCGAAGACTTTGAATAAAAGGATGTTCTTCTGTATATTCACCTAGAGATTGGCGCAGTTGCTCTTCCAAATTTTTATATTGTTGTTCTAAAGCCGCTTTTTCTTTCTCTTTTTCTTGAATTTCCTGAGAAATTGTTTCCTCGCCATTTTTTAAACTTGCATCTGATTTTTTTTGATTGCATTTGCGAGATAATTTGGCCATCATATCATCAATTTTAATTTGAAATTCCTTCGACATCATGCGTTCTTCTTCTTCAGCTTTTGATAAGTTTCTTGCTGTGGTATTGAGCATAGCAATATAATTACTTCTTGCGGTGAAATTTCCATTTAGATTTTCTGGAAGCTCCCCAATATGTTGGTATTTATATCTGCTAATTTCTTCCTCTAATTTTTGTAAAGTAATCTGAGATTCTTTTACTTTTTTATCCATAAAAGCAAACGCGTTATATATCTGCTGTTTATATCTCAAGTTTTCTTCAATAAATAAATTTGCAACTTCATCAGTTACTTTCATAATTTTTTCGGGGTGATCTTCCCCATCATAAGAAATTTGGAATACACTAGCAAATACTTTCAGCTTAATATTCTGTCGCATAATGCGAATGGCATTTTCAAGAGAAGTCTTTTCAATTTCTTTATAATATAATTCGTATTTTTTAATAATTTTAGAAAGCTGATTTCGGCTTAAAACCTGATCTTTAATATTCTCTATCCGCTTTTGAACACTATCATCAATTGTGGTTCTATTATAAGAATCGGGCAAGCCTTCTGATTTGACCAAAATTAAAGTGTCCGAACGAAAGGTTATTGGTAAATATTTCGTTGCAAATACTGCGGCTGCAGTAAAAATCGCCATGAGCAATATAATTATCCACCAATTACGTAATATGATTCGAAAAATATGTTTGGGAGAAAAATCAAAGTCCATACTTTATGTATCCTTTTTAGTTGTTCAGAGGCCTCCAAGTGTTTTACCTTAAAAGGGAACAGTTGGAACAAAAATCATATCGCCAGGTTGCAAAAAAATATTCTGTTCTACATCTTCTCCAGAAAGATATGTATTCAAATCAAAACGATAACGAATTTCTTTCCCTGGAACTCTACGAATAACCACAATTTTAGATTTATCAGCAAAAGGGGTAAAACCTCCGCTCAAAATAAGTGCCTCTAATAAAGTAATATTTTGCCGAGGTGTAATTGTTCCAGTGCGAGGTGTTTCTCCAAATATATAAATTCCCCAATTAGGATTTATTAAAAAAATTTCTACAATTGGTTGTTGTAAATATTTTTTAAGGTTTTGAGAAACCTCTTGCTGGATTTGTGCTAAGGTTTTTCCTTTTGCTGTCATTTCTCCAATCAAAAGAAGCCTTATTTTTCCATCTGGGCGTACAGTAACCTCTTGAGTAAGATCGTTTTTTTGCCAAACTACAATTTTTAAGACATCTCCTGGCTGAACAATAAAAGCTGGTTGTGTTTCTGGTTTTTTTAAAGGGATTTCCCCTTCTGTCTTAACATTTTGACACCCTAGAATAAATAAACTCAATATACATATAATTAGCAAAAACTTAAGCATGAAAAATTTTCCTTTGAATTTTCTTTACAAATTAGCAATCAATATTTTTTTTATTTTTGCGTAAAAAGAGATACCCCACACATAGCAAAATTAAGGCAATTGTATTTGGTTCAGGAGTTTCACTAGAATATGTCATAGAATCTAACAAAACAAAAGAATTTGCTAATTGCATAGTACTTGTATCAACGAAACTGGATGTTGTTCCTGTAGAAGTAGTAGTTGATGAACTTCCTGTAGGAACCAGACTACCAACACTTGTACTTGTGCTATCATAAGAAATTGGGCTTATTGTCGAAGTAGAAAATGTAGTAGGAAGACTTGTTGTAGATGTACTTGTTGTTGTAGGTGTACTTGTTGTTGTAGATGTATTTGTTGTTGTAGGTGTATTTGTTGTAATGCTAGGGGAAGTAGAAAAACTTTCTATATTGCTAATAGTCTCTAATGTAACTCCAACTGTTCCGGTTTCCACAATAGTTGGCTCTGTTGATGTGCTAGTTTCCGGAGCTGGAGATACAGTATCTGTTGATTCTGTTATAAGATAGGCAAAAGAAGGTGCTGCTAAAAAAAAGATAATGAAAACAAAACAAAAAATATATTTTGGCATATTATTTCTCCATTGTTTTATTGCGAATATTATTTCTCTAAGTGATCTGTCAAAAGTATTTGGACTAAGTGGTTTGTCAACTAAATTGCTAGACATATTTTCCTTATCCTAGTGTACTAGTCCATGCACGTCAGTGCATGGTAGGAATTAACCCGCCGTTTATAGTTAGTCCAAAAACTTTTGTCTATTCATTTTAGAGTTGGAATTTTTCTTTACACATATCAACAATTTGCCGCCCAATACAAATCGATGCTGTTGCAGCAGGAGAGGGGGAATTTAAAACATGAATCATTCGATGAGTATCTTTGACATAAAAATCATCAATCAAAGCACCATTTGGCCCTACAGCTTGCGCTCGAACACCAGCTTTATATGGAACAACGTCATCATCTTTAATATCAGGGATCATCTTTCTTGCACTGTTAAGAAAAGCTCGTTTAAATAACGAACGTGTCATTTCATTGATCCCAATTTTTACAAAACCAAGAGCCATTTTCCAAAAACCAGGATACATCAAACTATTCGCCATATCACAGAGAGAGAAAGAAGTTTTTGTATATCCTTCTCGTTTAAATGCTAAAACTGCATTAGGACCAATTTCAACACCGCCACGAATCATGCGTGTAAAATGGACACCCAAAAATGGTAGATTAGGATCAGGAACAGGATATATCAATCCCTTTACATAAAAAGATTTATCATCTTTAAATTTATAGTATTCTCCACGGAAAGGAACAATTCTCATTCCAGGTTCAATTCCCGCCATAATGGCTATCCGATCGGAAAATAAACCTGCACAGTTAATTAAATAATTTGTTGTTAAGCTGCTTTTATTTGTTTTTACAATAATATTATTATCATTTACTTTAATTCCAATTACTTTTTCTGACAGACGAATTTCTCCATTTCGTCCTTTTATAATTTCTGCGTATTTTTCGCATACCTTTTCATAATCAACAATAGAAGTTCCCGGCACCCATAGTCCTTTGAGTCCTTTTAAATATGGCTCTTTTTCTTTAATTTGCTCAGGCTCTAAAATTTCAACTCCTGTTATACCATTGTCCTCAGCACGTTTTTTCAAGCCATCCAATCGTGATACTTCGGCTGAATGAGTAGCAATAATAATTTTTCCGGTTTCCTCTAAGGGAAGATGATGCTCTCGGCAAAAAGCCTTAAGCAATTTAACACCTTCTACACAAGTCTTAGCTTTAAGTGAACCGGGTTTATAGTATATTCCAGAATGAATGACACCGCTATTATGTGTAGTTTGATGGCGGCCTAGTCCATCTTCTTTTTCAACTACTACAACTTTTTTATCGGGAAATCGGTTAGCAAGTTCCATTGCTGTCGCTAAACCAACAATTCCCGCTCCAATAACTAAAAAATCATAATTATTTTGATCCATAGTCTTATAAGACTCCTTATATTTAAATTTTCTTTATATAATAAACCGAAAACTCGTTTATGTCAAATTATTTTGCTGTAAAATACTTTGTTTCTTTCTACTTTCAAATAAGTCAATCATCTGGAATTTGCTTAATTCTTTGCTCAATTAAGATATACGCAAATTATGTAGAAAAATTAGTGCCAAATCAAAAAAAAACTAATAAACTATTGACAGAAAGATATTCTTGTGATAAAATATTTCAGTCATTTTCGTTCCATTATTGAAACTTAACTATTTGAACGACAGGAATTTGGCATGAGTTTTGAATTTTTAGCCCGACATGGCCTTAGTGTTTTAGAACAATGGGCTATTTTGGGTGTTCTTGCTACAGCATTTATCAGTTTAATTTACGCATGGCTTTTGCGCGGGATTGTAATGCGCAAAGATAAAGGTACTGAGAAAATGCAAGAAGTTTGGTCCGCTATTAAAATCGGAGCCAACAGTTATTTAAGTAGCCAATTAAAGAAAATTCTTCCAGCAATGGCTATTTTAACAGTTGTTATGTTTCTCAGTATTTATGTTTTGCCTCCAACTGATGAAGCGCAAAAAACTATTTTAAATGTTAAAACACTTGAAAACGTTTCCCAAGCTGACAAAAATTATGTTGCGTTATTTGTTGCCATTGGCAGAACCCTTGCTTTCTTGATGGGTGCCACATTCTCCATCCTAGTTGGTCAATGGGGTATGCGTATGGCTATTGAAGCTAACGTTCGTACAGCAGCAGCCGCACGCCATAATTTTACAGAAGCCTTAACCATTTCCTACTATGCTGGTACAATTACTGGTATGTTAACCGATGGTTTAGGGCTATTTGGTGGAACACTTATATTTATTATATTTGGCCGTTCTTCACCCGATGTTTTGATTGGATTTGGTTTTGGCGGTACGCTAATAGCTCTATTCATGCGCGTTGGCGGTGGAATTTATACCAAAGCTGCTGATGTTGGTGCTGACCTTGTTGGTAAAGTTGAAAAAAATATTCCTGAAGACGATCCTCGCAATGCTGCAGTAGTCGCCGATTTAGTTGGTGATAATGTTGGTGATTGCGCTGGTATGGCTGCGGATATTTTTGAAAGCTATGAAGTTACCATCGTTTCCTCTCTAATTTTGGGTATCATTCTTTATATTGCTACCGGCAGCTTAGTTTGGATTGTATATCCTCTAATGATCCGGGGTATTGGTGTTATTAGTTCTATTCTTGGAACATTCACCGTCCCTATTTGGGAAAGAGTACCAATCCCATTCTTGCGTGCCAAAGATGCTCAAGAATCTATGTTCCGTTCTTATGAAGTATCCTCCATCAATACAATCGTTTGGGCATTCATTATTGCTCATTACTATGCCAACGATTGGCGTCTTGGTATGTTGACTGCTATCGGTGTATTACTTGCTGTAGCTTTCAACCCATTGACAGCATACTTTACAGATACACGACACAAACCCGTCAAAGAAGTGGTCAAATCCACAGGCGGCGGCCCAGCAACAACAATTCTATCCGGTTTTTCTCTCGGTATGGAATCCAGCGTTTGGGCAGTTATGCTTATTTCTGCAAGTTTTGTTTCTGCATGGTTGCTCTATAAAGGTACTCCTGTTGATCCAACCTGGCCAGTAGGAACTGTTACAATTATGATTCTCTATGCAGTTTCCATGGTCGGTATTGGTATGTTAAGCCATACTGGTAATAACGTTGCTATGGATTCTTACGGTCCAATTACTGATAATGCAAACGGTATTGGCGAAATGGCTTGGGGAGATCAAAACGATCCAGAAAACAAAAAAGCCCGTCAAATTTTGGCAGATTTGGATGCTATTGGAAATACAACAAAAGCTATTACTAAAGGTGTTGCCATTGCTTCTGCTGTTATTGCTGCGGTAAGTTTGTTTGCATCTTATATTGCAGACGTTGCTCACGTACAAGAACAGCTTGTAAAAGCCGGCGAACTTGCTAAAGACTTTGTTGTCATTCATTCCATCCGAATTTCAGATACATGTGTATTTATCGGATTCTTATTGGGCGGCGCGTTGCCTTGGCTATTCAGCGCACTCTCTATTCGATCTGTATCCCGTGGAGCTTATCAAATTGTTCAAGAAGTACGCAATCAATTTAGAACCCCTGGCATTATGGAAGGTACAGTAAAACCTGACTATGCTAAAGTTGTTGCTATTTCTACAAAAGCTGCACAAAAAGAATTGATTCCTATTGCTGTTATTTCCATTACTATGCCTCTTATTGTTGGTCTTGTTCTCGAAGTCGAGGCATTAGGTGGATATTTAGCTGGTTCTATTCTTTGCGGCCAAATGTTAGCAGTATTTATGGCTAATGCTGGCGGTGCTTGGGATAATGCGAAGAAATCTGTTGAAGATGAAGAACGCAGTGCAGAAAAGAACACTGGTAAAGGTTCTGAACGCCATAAAGCAAGCGTTGTTGGCGATACAGTAGGCGATCCTCTCAAAGATACCGCAGGTCCAGCTCTTAACCCAATGATTAAAGTTGTCAACCTAGTCAGCTTAATCGCTGCTCCTCTTATTGTTCAACAATATAAGATTGGCAATTGGCGTTGGGCAATCGTTGCTGTTCTATTTATCATCTTTGTTTGGGCTATTCGTGCCAGCAAAAAAGACATCCCTGATGTTGAATCTATGATTAAAGAAGACAAGAAATAGTCCCTAGCTAAAAGAACTTAAGCAAAAAAATAACTCGCTTCCAGTCAATCCCCTGGTAAGCGAGTTATTTTTTTTAGTCTATGGCAAGTATCGTTGTCTCATTTTTTCTCGTTCTATAATAGAAAATTTTCCAATAAATTCTAAACTTTTTAAATTAAAAAATAGTAACAATAATTCAGCAGGTTCAGCAGGATAGCGAGGAACCATACGAAAATATATAACACCATTAGGACATGGGAAATGTTGTTTATAAATAAGTTCTCCATAATCACGATCAAAGGTTAAAATTATTCTTTTTTCTATACAAGCTTTTTCCAAAACTTGCAGATCACTTATCCCTGGAGAATTTTCAGCAATACTAACTATATCATATCCAAGTTCTCTTAACTTTTTTACACTAGCTAAAGGAAAATTTTCATTAGCAAGAAGTTTTAGTAACATTGTGATTAAATTCCTTAGGAATAGAATAAATGTATTCTTCTTGTACACATTCAGATAAATATTGAAACATTGCTTGAATACTATCACGAGTTAGAGTAGGATAATTTTCCAGTATTTGCTCTATACTCCAACCTTGTCCTAAAATTCCAATTAAAAATTCTATAGAAATACGAGTTCCTTTGATTACAGGTTTTCCAACAAGAACATTTGGGTTACAACTAATGTAATCTCTCCAATTGATTTGAGACATTGTATTTCCTTTCTTTAAAAAGAAATTGATATATAAATTATATCACAAATTTTTTAAAAATAACAATTTTCCAAAAGAAGGATAACGAATGATAGCAGTTCTACTTATTCAACCACCAATAGAAGATTTTTATTTGACCGAAAAACGAACAATTCCTTATGGACTGGCTTGTATTGCTGGAGCATTGCGGCAGCAAAATATAAGCGTGGCAATTTTAGATGCTTTGGCATGTCAACGTAGTAAAGAAATTCCTTTACCTCAAGAAATGCAATATCTTTCAGAATATTATATTCCAGATCGTTCTCCATATAATTTATTTTATGGATACAAACATTTTGGCTACAGTTGGGAATATCTGAGCAAGCGTATAAAAGAACATCAACCATTTTTAGTTGGGATTTCTTCATTATGCACAGCTTACAGCCAGGAATCTTTAAAGATAGCAGAGATTACTAAAAAAGTTTGCCCCAATGCAAAAATTGTAGCAGGTGGGCATCATGCAACAGCTTTGCCAGAAACTTTACTTGCCCATTCTTGTATTGATTACTGCCTTCGCGGAGAAGGTGAAATTTCATTACCTAAATTAGTGGTTGCTTTACAACAAGGATTGCCACTTGAATCTGTTCCAGGCATTGCTTTTCGTAAATTAGATGGAACGTTGCATGTTTCTCCACCTGCAATTGTCGAAAATTTAGATCAAAATCCATTACCTGCCTTAGATTTGGTTGCCAATAAATTTTATCAACGTCGCAATAATTCTAGTGCTGTTGTTGTTGCAAGTCGCGGTTGTCCGATGCGCTGTAGCTATTGTTCAGTAAGTTCTGGATCGTGGTTAAAATATCGTCGGCGTAGTGTGAATTCTGTGCTGTCAGAAATTGAACTAGCCGTATCACAATTCCAAGCAAATTTTTTAGATTTTGAAGATGAAAATATTGCTATGGAACGCGAATGGTTCTTAGAGTTATTAGCACGCATACAGCAACTCTATGGCCAACAATTGGAATTACGTGCTATGAACGGATTATATCCTCCTACTTTAGATGAAGAAATTATCAAACAGATGAAGCAAGCAGGTTTTCGAGCTTTGAATCTTTCTCTTGGAACAATTTCTCCTACACAATTGGAACGGTTCCAACGCCCAAATGTTCAAGCTGCTTTTGAAAAAGCATTGCAATTTGGCAAGCAATATTCTCTTAAAGCTGTAGGATATATTATTATCGCAGCACCAAATCAATCAGCAGAAGAATCCTTATCTGATATGATTTATCTGGCCCAACAAAAAGTTTTAATCGGAACTTCTGTTTATTATCCTGCTCCCGCAAGTAAAGATTATAGACATTGCCAGCAACAAAAATTACTGCCAACTTCATTAAGTTTACTTCGAGCAACAGCTTTACCATTAGATTATACAACAACTCGTTTACAAGCTATCACACTTTTACGTTTAAGCCGCATCATCAATTTTATGAAATCTTTAATCGATCAAGAAGAAGACATACAATCTATCATAACTTCCCAAAAAGATATTTCTCAATTTGATTCTGCCAATCGAATAGAGATGGGAAAATATTTACTTTCTTTATTTTTTAAGGATGCGCAAATTCACGGAGTTTATTCTGACGGTAATATTTTTGTTCATAAAACAGATAAAAAACTATGCGAAATAGCTGCACGAAATTTACGGAGTGTTATTATGCAAGGGACATAAGAAACCAAAAAGAGAAATTAGAAAAGAAATAGCTATTTTTTTGCGAAAAAAATAATATTATGTTAAAATTTATTTATAAAAGAAGAAAATATTAAAAAAAATATAAAGAGAGGAAAATATTTGTTGCGGATCTGATTGTATTCAATCTAAGATTAAACAACAAAGTATCTTCCATTAAAAATAATTGGAGGAAAAATAATGAACGTTCCGCAAAAACCCAAACAGGAGAAAGATGCTAAGAAAAATCCTCTTCCTGTTTCTCCAGAAACCGCTGAAATGGCTATTCCTATTTCTTGTGAAGAATTGCCAGTTGCTGAAGTAATTGAAATAGAGACCATTGAAAACTTTACCCATGATACTGTTTTGGTCGCAGAATTTGACGATAGAGCAGCAGATTTATTAAAAATTTCCGCACCATCATCTCAAATCATTGATAGCACTTCAGAATTACTTTCGGATAGCGTTGTAACAGCCGCACAAGATTTAGCGGAAATGGAAAAAGAAATAAAAAAAACTCCTATTCTTAAAGCTCCTTCCAAAAAGGATAAACCTAAAATGCCGCCTTTAAGTATGGATTCTGGAGTACATGAAGAGCCTTCTTCTATAGAAACAATGGGATTGGATTTTATGAACTTGCCAATTACTCGTAATCAGATTAAAGAAATCCCACAAAAAACTTCCAACCAATCTCCACTTCCTCCAACAATTAAAAGCAATAAGCCAAATAATTCCTTGCGTACAGAAACAAGTACGATACTACACCAAAATGCTTCCCAAAGACAAACACCTGCTAAATTACAAAAGCCATCTAATAATTATGAACTAGGAGATTCTTTTTTTCAAAATAGTTTACCAGAAGACCAACAGGTTACCGAAATGCTTAATAATACTTCTTCTGCAAAAACTGTTATTACTTTACCGAAGCTGGTTTCCAACAGCATACGCCTCCCTAGTACAAATGATGCTCTTTTGAATGAACAAACAGAGCAAATTCCACTAAATAGCATGAATTCTACTGCTTCCTTAGAAAAATATCAGAATATAAAAGAAATTGGCCGTGGTGGTATGGGACGTGTTGCATTGTGGAAAGATAACCATATTCAAAGATTGGTTGCCGCTAAAATGCTACATGCCAATAAAAATGAGTCTTTGGAAACTGTGCAGAGGTTTTGGGAAGAGGGACAGATTTCTGGACAATTAGAACATCCCAATATTGTTCCCATTTATGATATGGGACTCAATCAAAACGGCCAAATATATTTTATTATGAAATATGTTCAAGGCGAATCTTTACAGTCAGTCTTAGAAAAAATCAAACATGAACCAGAATTACGCCAGGAAACTTGGTCGTTGCGACGTATATTGCAAATCTTTCAAACAATTTGCTATGCCTTAGAATACGCTCATACCAAACAAGTTATTCACCGAGATTTAAAGCCAGATAATATTATGCTAGGAAATTTTGGAGAAGTCCTTGTTATGGATTGGGGACTTGCAAAAGTAATTGGCCAGGGTCAGGAAATACTTAGCAAAGATGGCGTTTCAACTTTACGCAGCCAGGGCGGTTTTAAAACGATCACAGGAAAAATTGCGGGAACGCCTTATTATATGTCTCCCGAACAGGCTAAAGGGGAAATTGAAAACTTAGATCAACGTTCAGATATTTATTCACTAGGTGCTATCTTGTATGAAATATTAACTGGGTATAAAGTAATTGATACAACATCAGTTTATTCTATTTTGCACCATGTATCAGAAGGGAAATTACGAAATATTCCCAAAATCGGACTTTGGGGAAAAATTCCAGAGGAATTAAAAGGTATTTTAAAGAAAACTTTATCCTACAAAAAAGAAGATAGATACCAAAGTGCGCGAGAATTGGCAGAAGACATTCAAAGATTTATGGACAATCGCCCCGTTTCTGTTTACCACTATTCTACTGTGCAAAAACTTACTAAATTTTTAGTTCGTATCCGAAAAGAATTGACACTTATTATAGCTTCTATCTTTCTTGCTACAACTGCAATTGGTATTTTAGAATACTTCAATAAACAAAATTTAGCTCACAATCATCTTCAAAATGTGGAAGATTCTTTTAAAGAACAAACAATCGCAATTGAAAAAATAGACTTGGAAATAAAGAAAATACTCAAGCAAAACCAACCCAACAACCAACGCCCTATCAGTGGCAATTGGAATGAAGAAGAACCCCAACCCTTACCACCTAACAAACAAAATGTAAATTTGCTTGAAAATCCACAAATTTATAACCTCTACAAAATTGTCAAAACTGACGCTTCAAAAATGAGTAACACCTGCCACGATCTTTATGAAATGAACAAATGTCCAGGCTGCCAGATCACACTCAAAAACTACCAAAAAAAGCAAATTGATATATGGAAAACATTCTTCGATGTTGCTAAAAAAGTTAATGACCGCTCTGGCATGGACTTAGCCCGCGAACAAATCAAAAACCTAGTAACAACTACAGAATATCAAAAAAATTACTTAAAAATACTGAAAGATTAACGACTTGCAATAAAGAATTTTATTCTAACCAAAAAAAAACAAACCTAAGCAAGGCTTGTTTTTTTTGTTGGTTAAAATGCTGACTTCGATATTTCTGTTATTTTTAGTTAAGATTATATTTGAGAGCAACATAATTTTCTTAAAAAATTTCTTGCTTTTTTTTTATAAAAAAATAAGATTATTCGCAACTAAAATTATGCAGTCAACTCAATTTTTTATATAGAAATATATTATAACTTTATCTTCATTTTATATTTAGGAGAATTATTATGTCCGAACGTGGTAATTTTGGTATTTTAGTTGGTGGTGGTCCAGCACCTGGATTGAATGGTGTTATATCTGCTGTAACATTAGAAGCCTGCCGTCGTGGCCATAATATTTATGGAATTTATGATGGTTATCGTTGGTTAGTAAAAGGCGATGAAGAAGCATTGCGAAAAAATGTACGCCTTTTAACTCCAAAAGATGTTGAAAAAATACATAATGAAGGCGGATCTTTTTTACGAACTTCCCGCACTAATCCTGGCGATAAAAAACATCCGGAATATATTCCTAATGCTGTAAAAATGTTGAATGCTTTAAATATTCAATACATGGTAACAACAGGTGGAGATGATACTTCTTTTGGTGCGAGCAAAATTGCTGAAGCCAGTCTTAATAAAATTAAATTTGCCCATGTTCCTAAAACAATTGATAATGATTTGCCATTGCCACATAATTTGCCAACTTTTGGCTATGAAACTGCCCGCGAACTTGGCAGCAGTTTGCTAAAAAATCTTATCATTGATGCAGAAACTACAGGACGTTGGTATATTGTTGTAGTAATGGGACGTACAGCAGGACATCTTGCCCTTGGTATCAATAAATCTGCTAGCGGTGCACTTGCTGTTATTCCAGAAGAATTTGAAGGTAAAAAAATCAAAATCCAACAAATTGGCGATATTTTTGAAACTTCTATCCTTTTACGCCGTTCTCAAGGCCAAAATCATGGCGTTTTTGTCATAGCAGAAGGCGTTGCAGAATGTCTGGAAGAAGAAGATTTAAAAAGAGCCATTGGACCTAATATTGCACGAATAAAATTGGATCAATTTGGGCACATTCCTTTAGCTGATGTAGAACTTGGAAAGATTGTCAAACAAGAAATTGAAGAACGTTTCGAAAAAAGAAACGAAGAATTCCGAGCTATTACAGTTGATCTTGGTTATGTTTTACGTTGCACTTCCCCTATTCCATTTGATCAAGAATATACCCGCGAACTCGGTTATCATGCTGTAAATTATCTTTTAAGTAATGATCCTAAACATCAGGAAAATGCAATTATGTGCGTTTTTGCTGGCAAATTAGAACCTTTATATTTTAAAGATATGATCGATCCTAAGACAGGGAAAACTTCTGTTCGACGAGTAGATATTCATGGTAAAGGCGGAAATGATTCCTATAAAGTTGCTCGTAGCTATATGAACAGACTGGAACGTTGCCATCTAGAAAATCTTGATATGCTTAATGCTCTTGCGAAATTAGCAAAAATTTCGCCTGAAGATTTTAAGAAAAAATATGAATATTTAGTCTCTTAGTTTGTAAGATACAGTAATAATATAGAGAAAGCTGCCTGCATTAAGCTGGTAGCTTTCTCTATCTCTAAAAATAAGGATGTTTCATGCCTGTTGCAAAACCTGATATTGTCATTACAGACCGCGAATCCAAGCAAAAATGCAGTATTGAACCCTTGCGAGGACGCTCTGACCTCTTATTTTTTTCTTCGGAAAACATTAACTCTATTTCCCCCGAAACATTTTCGGGGTATATTTTTTTGCATGTTGATGGACCACCTTTAAGTCCGGAAGACGAAAACCAGCCATTTTTACTTTTAGATGCCTCTTGGAAACGCGCATTAAAATTAGCTCAGCTTCCCATATTTAATTCTTTAGTAAAACGATCTTTAGTAGGATTTAATACAAGCTATCCTCGTGTTAGTAAAATCTATCCTTTACCTAATGGCGGATTGGCAAGTGTTGAAGCCCTTTATGCAGCTCGATTGATCCAGGGAAGAGCAAGTTTAGATTTATTTGATCACTACTATTGGAAACAAGCATTTTTACAAGCCAATGAAAAACAATTGCAGGAATGGCAAGAATTCTGGCAAAAAAGAAATACTTCAATAAAAGAAAATAAAATACTATAAAATAAGGTTGGGAAAATTTTCCTAAAAAAATATGGAACTAAATAATTCCCCCGCCTTATATATTCATGTTCCTTTTTGCCAAAGAAAATGCCGGTATTGCGCTTTCTACTCTTTAACCCAACATAATATTGAAACGTATCACACTTATTTAAATCATGTTTTGCGGAATCTAACAATTTTTCAAAATTGGATACAATCAAGTCAACTCTCTTTAGATACTTTATATTGGGGAGGAGGAACACCCTCTCTTCTTCCTGTTGAACATATAGCTAAGGTAATGTCGAATATTTTTTCTTTCTCTCAACCACAAGAAATTACTTTAGAAGTAAATCCAGGAACTATAACAAAAAAAGATTTAGAAAATTATTATTCTCTTAAAATTAATCGGATTTCTATAGGCGTTCAAAGTCTTGACAATCAAGTTTTATCATGGTTAGGTCGTATTCATACTGCCCAGCAATCTGAACAATGTCTTGCTTGGGTTGCCAAGAATTTTTCTAATTATAGCGCGGATGTAATTTATGCAATTCCCAATATACCTAAAAATATTTTAGAAAAAACTTTAAAAAAATTAGTTTTTGATTATCATGTTCCTCATATTTCAACATACTCTTTAACAATAGAAGAAAATACACCATTAGCTAAATTAGGAATAGAAACAATTGCTGAACAATTTGAAGAAGAATATACTTTTATCCATGATTATTTAACCAGCAATGGTTATGAACACTATGAAGTGTCTAACTTTGCTTTGCCAGGATTTCGATCTCTTCATAATAGCAAATATTGGACACGTACGCCATATATAGGAATCGGACCGCAAAGTCATTCTCTTTGGCAGGAAAGGCGTTTTAGTTTTGAAGACTGGACTGACTTCTGTGATTGCCAAAATGATATTGACAAGAAATTTAATCAAGCGGAAATCTTGTCAGGAAAAGATATATATGAAGAGAAAATTATGCTGGGACTTCGTACTCAGGAAGGAATTTCTAAAAACATCATTAAACAAGATATTAAAATTTTGCAAACCATGCAGGAATATAAACTCATTGAAATCAACAGCAATGATAATATTCGTGCGACATTAAAAGGTTGGATGGTCTTAAATCAAATTATTGCTGCTTTAATTTAAAGAAAAAATCCCCTAAAAATAAAATAGCCATCGTAATCTACGATGGCTATTTTGTTAATTGTGTTCTTCTAAAATTATTTTTTTTCTCGCTTTTTTTTCTCTTCCATAGCAAAGTAACCAAAAGCTCCTCCACAAAAACCTCCTAGTATATGCGCCAATTGTGAAATATTATCTGTTTCTGTAATGCCTTGAACAATTTCTTTTCCTATAAATATTGCAACTACAATAAGTAGCGTAAGAGGAATTTTGCCTGATTCAGCATTTGCAAAAGAGCTTAACAATATCATCATAAACACTACACCACTTGCTCCCAAAATCCCGGAGTCAAAAAATATAATGTGAATCAATCCTGTAAATATAGTTGTGATAAGGATCATAATAGCTAAGGATTTGGAACCATGTTTTTCTTCCAACATAGGTCCAATGAGCAAAATAAGAAGAAAATTTGAAGAAAAATGCTCCCAATTAGAATGGCCAAATACATACAAGATCATTCTCAAAATTTGCATAGGATCAAAGATAGAAGTTCCATAATTCGTAAATATTTTTGATGTAGTCGTTCCGCCAGAAAGTATTCCTAATAACAAGACGATAAAAGCAACCAAAGTAAATGTGAGAATTACAGGAGAATTATATTGAATCAGTTTAAAATTAATTTTCATAGAAAACCTTTCGGTTTATAGACTTCTTATTTGAAGTTATCTATTAACTTTAAATAAAATAAACTACTCAATATACCAATGATAGCACCTGCAATAACGTCTTCCCAATAATGATTATTACCTTGTACTCTACTATATCCAACAAACGAAGAAATAATGTACATGGGAAATGCATAGACCCAACCATATCTTATATGAATAAAAGCTGCAGCTTGAAACGCAAAAGCAGTATGGCCAGAAGGAAATGATTGAGTATTATGTTTATTCGGACGTTCTTTTGAAACTGAATATTTTAAAGTATAGGTAATAGCTAAATTTGTTAGCAATCCTAAACTCAATGGAAAAGATCCTTTTAAATCACAGATTAAAATTATTGAAGAAGCGGTAGCAACAGGAGCAAATTGTAAATAATCTCCTGCTTTAGTAATTTTCTTAGATTTAAACTGTGAAATTAGAGGAAATAATATAGAAATTATCATAAGAAAAATTAAACTATTAGAAATTAATCGACGAAGCATAAGTATATCCCCATTTTTTTATAAAAAAAATTAAGCAATTTTTTACCCAAAAAAGCACGATTATTTTTCAATTACTTTGATTTTTCCAATACCTTCTTGAGTAAATCTTCCGATATACGTAGCACTTGTTACGCCATATTTATGCAAGGAATTAAGTACGGATTCTTTTTGTTGATAAGGAAGGGAAAACAATAAACCTCCTGATGTCTGAGCATCTGATAAAAGGTATTTTATAGATTCAGGAGTAGAACTTTCCCATTCCACAATGGGGGATACAAATTCAAAGTTTGACATTGTTCCTCCAGGAATAATACCGCCTACGGCGAACTCTTTAGCATGGTCCAAAACAGGAACCAGGGAATGAATTATTTCAACGTCAACTTTACTTGATGTAGCCATAGATTTGAGATGCCCGAGAAGTCCAAAACCTGTAATATCCGTACAAGCATGAATATCAAAATCTTTAAATACTTCAGAAGATGAATTAAGAGTACTCATAAGAGAAATTACTTTTGTGATGGTTTCTTCATCAGCTAATCCACGTTTGATTGCAGTTGTAATAATTCCTGTCCCAATTGGTTTGGTAAGGATGATAGCATCACCAGGTTGTGCTCCAGTATTTCTTAAAATTTTATCAGGATGTATGATTCCTATCACTGCTAAACCATATTTAGGCTCTGTATCATCTACAGTATGGCCTCCAATAATAGCAATTCCGGCTTCCTTTGCTTTATCGTGTGAACCTGATAAAATTTGTTGTAAAACTTCTATGGGTAAACGGTGGGAAGGAAATCCTGTTACACTTAATGCAAATAATGGTTTTGCTCCCATTGCATAAATATCACTTAAAGAATTCGCAGTCGCTATAGCTCCAAAATGATAAGCATCATCTACAATTGGAGTAAAAAAATCCACAGTTGCTACAAGTGCAGTTTTATCATCAATTCGATAGACAGCTGCATCATCAGAGGTTTCCAGGCCAACAAGAATATTTGGATCATGTGGAACAGGTATCGATGAAAGTACTTTTTCAAGCAATTGTGGCCTAAGTTTGCAAGCGCATCCTAAACCGTGCGTAAAATGAGTAAGCATAATTTTTTCAGAAGAAATTGGTACAGAGATTTTCCCACCCATTTTTTCAACTGCTGTAACAATACAGGAAACAGCATTATCGATTTCTATTATTGTTGTCATTCGTCCTGTGGAGAGACGAATCGTTCCCATCGCATATTCCATAGGAACTTTCATTGCAGTAAGTACAGCAGAAATATTAACTGTGTGGGCATGACATGCTGCTCCGGCAGATGCAGCGACAGTATCTTGAATTTCTGATAATAGAGTATTTGCTTCAACTCTTGGAAAACTGATACTTAATGTATTGGGAAGACGTTTAATCGGATGACCATTAAGTTTTACATCTTTAATTTTTTCTTTAATTCCATGATATAAACGATCTCTCATTGCCATAGCATGGCTCATATTTTGAGCCAGATTTTCTTCCGCTATTTCGCAGGCTTTTCCAAGACCTGCTATTTCTAGCACATTCTCCGTTCCTGCCCGATGATTACTTTCATGATTTGCACCGTGCATAAACTTTTCCAAAGTAATTCCATTTCGAACAAATAAAACTCCAACACCTTTAGGGGCATAAAGTTTATGTCCTGCAATAGAAAGTAAATCTACTCCTAATGTGTCTATATGTACAGGAATTTTTCCAATAGATTGTGCGGCATCTGTGTGTACTATAATCTGATGTTTTTTGGCAATTTGAGATATTTCTTCAATCGGTTGAATTGTTCCTACTTCATTATTAGCGTGCATAATCGAAATAAGTATTGTTTGTGAAGTAATTACCTGATGGACATCATTTATATTTACTAATCCATCTTGATCTACTGGCAAATATGTTATTTGAAAACCTTGTTTTTCCAAATATTTACAAACTTCTATGACAGCAGGATGTTCAATCTGGCTAGTAATAATGTGATTTCCACGATTTTTGTTGGCTAAAGCATATCCCTTGATAGCAAAATTATTTGATTCACTCCCACCGCTTGTAAATATTATCTCTTCTGCTTGGCAATGAAGTAGTTTGGCCACACTTTTTCTAGCCTTTTCAATTGCTTGTTTAGTTTGAATTCCATACCAATGAGAGCTAGAAGGATTCCCAAAATGCTCGTTTAAATATGGCATCATAGCTTGAACTACTTCAGGAGCTAAAGGAGTAGTTGCATTGTAATCTAAATAAATAGGTTTGTCCATAAAGTTTCCAATGTTAAAAAGATTTTACTGGTTTTCACTAAAAAAATACGTTACAATAAAGATAGTATAATAACATAAATTATTAAAAGTTGAAAGGGGAATAAAATGAAATATGGCGCAAGAAATGCTATCAAAGCAAAAGTTAAATCAGTGAAAAAAGGCGACATAATGTCATTGGTAAAATTTGAAATTTCAGTACCAGCAGAGATGGCATCAGTTTTGACAACAGAATCCCTTGAAGAAATGAACCTTAAAACTAATGATGAAATAGAACTGATTATCAAAGCTATTCATGTGTTGCCAGTTAAAGAATAATCATTAAAGAAGATATGTTTCAACAAAAAAATTTTTTTGTTGAAACATATCTCATAAAAAATTACAATGAAATAATATATTCAATAACTCTAATCAGTTAGATTTTATAACGTTGAATTTTTCATCAGGTTTTAAACATAATTTTTATATAAATCTCCTTTTGTTGAAGCAGCTTCGTGGTTAGCCATGAGGAATTTTAATGTTTCTTATCATTTTGGAGAAAACGTATGGAAAAAAATCCAAATGAAACCCCAAAACCTAAAGTCAAAGCAGAATCTAATCCCGACCTTAAGCCAAAACTTGAAGTTGAACCAGAATTTGAAATCGAATATGAACTTGAAGCCGAGCCTGAACTAGAAGTAGGACCTGGATTTGAAGCAAAACTTGAATTTGATGGTACACCAGAATTTGAAGCAGTGCAACGGCCTCAAGATATGCCCACAATGGCAGATGAAAACTCCTCTCATACTGATACACCTCGAAGCTCACAAATTGTCGGCGTACCATCTACAAAAATACTACTAAACAAAGAAGAGTACCGAATTCTAGGCATACTCGGACGTGGTGGCATGGGAAGTGTCTATAAAGCTTGGGATAAAAAAAATACACGAACGGTTGCAATAAAAGTTCTAAATATATATTCTTATGCAACAACAGATTCTTGTACACCCTCGAGAGATCAGCTACGCTTTGAAAGAGAATTTAATATAGTTTCTTCTCTTCATCATGAAAATATTGTTGAAGCTTATAATTATGGTATTTTAAATGATGGACGTCCATACTTTGTTATGGAATATTTAGAAGGTACAACTCTTGCCAATTTATTAAGTCAACGAGGTGCTTTAGACTCCAAAGAAGTAGTTAGTATTTTGAAAAAATTAGTTTCTCCATGCTGTTACTATTGGGGCCTTAAATACGTTCATCGAGATCTTAAACCTGCCAACATATTTAAGTTGGGTGATTCGAGAATAAAAATTGCAGACTTTGGATTAGCCGCATTACAAGAACAAATTGGAATATTAACAAATCATGCAGTTGTTGGAACATTTGCGTATCTTCCTCCAGAGATGTGGGAATCAAATAATAATATTGATTGGAGAGCAGATTTATACTCTTTAGGTGCAACTGCTTATCAATTGTTAACAAATGAACTTCCATTTGGTCAAACACAGCTAATGAAAATGTTGACAGAACGCCCCAAAAAACCAAGTTCCATCATACCAACTATTCCTAAAAAACTAGACGATTTTGTTATGAACTGTCTGGAAAAAAATCCAGATACCCGAGCAAAAACATTTGAAGAATTTTCAGATCGGGTTAATGAATTAGCAAATATCTTTGATCCGATTGTTATATCTATAAATCCATCTACTAAAAGTTCCACATCAATAAGTGTTACTCCAACTTCAGTTTCACCCCTAGCCTCCACACCTACTCAAACAAGTTTTTCATTCAATAAAATAGCAGTTTTTTCTACTGTAGCATTATTTTTTATCGGATTACTCACATTTTTTTTCTTAAAAACTACAATAGACAAAACTCCTCCTAAAATTGCAATTGAAGGAATTGAAGAAGATAAAACTAAAACAATTCAAAAAGATAACTATGTTGCACTCATCGAAGTAACCGATACAGTTTCAGGTATAAAACAGGTATTAGTTAATGGTGATGAAGTGTTTACACGTCCACTTGATGGGAAATGGAAAATACAGGCAAGAGCAGAATTTACCGAACTAAAACCAATTCCACAAATAGTCAGAATATGTGCTATAGATTTTGCTGATAACCAAAAAGAATTTGTATTTGTCCTTCATTATCAACCTGAAAATGTTATCCATGATCCGCCCAAAACTACTATAGTAACTCCTGTTGAACCTCCTAAGACTACTATAGTAACTCCTGTTG
>CAZPDM010000063.1:21328-27000 GCA_964585305.1 uncultured Planctomycetota bacterium
TAAGACTACTATAGTAACTCCTGTTGAACCTCCTAAGACTACTATAGTAACTCCTATTGAACCTCCTAAGACTACTATAGTAACTCCTGTTGAGGCACAAAAAAATGAATATGGGTATTATGAAAAAATTTTCTATTTTGAGAACGATATAAAAATCGACATGATTTGGATACCAAATTCAGACCAAGATATTCTTCCAACTAAAGAAAATGCTAACAAGGGATTTTGGATCTCAAAATATGAGATCAGCAATATTCAATATATTACATATCTTAAAGCCAATAAAATTACTTCAGATATTTTTTCCAGTACAAATATGCCACAGGGCTATCTTACACAGGAAAAATACTATTCTTATCCTGTAGTTTATATCTCATGGAATCATGCTTACAATTTTGCTAAATGGCTTTTAAAATCCGTTAAAAAAGATAATTATATCGGCACTCAAACAACCATTCGATTGCCTACTTTAAAAGAAATAAACAAAGTAGCAGGCGATAATCCAAATTCATTTCCCTGGGGCACATCAAACGATTCAGAAATTGAAGCAGCAAAACATGCAAATTTTTTCTCTAAAAGAGATGGCTATAATTTTACTGCCCCTGTAGATCAATATAAAATTGGTTCTTCTAAATATGGTGTTTATAATATTGCTGGAAACGTTTCAGAATGGCTATGGGATTCAGACAATATAAGACAGGAGCAGAAAAAAATACTCAACAGTTCTTGGCGTTCTCGATTAGAATGTCTGAAAACTTGTGATGAACTTGTAATTCGAGAAGAAAAACCAGATTTTCAAAATGATGAAATAGGATTTAGACTCGTTATTATTGAAGAATAAAAATTAGCAAGATGGAGGCATTCTTCCATCTTGCTAAAATATTTGAAAGGTTTGAAATTATGAATCATGGCAAATTTTTTGTAATTATGGTTTTAGCGGTCTTAGTTATTAGTTGCAGCACACAATCCCCTGAACCATCAATAACACCAGAAACTCCAAAAGATTCAACACCATCAGAAGTAACCACAAATCAACCTTCAGAAACATCAATAATTCCTATAGTGCCAACAATTGAACAACCTTTAACAATGCCTGTAAGCCCAGAAATAAATATAACAACGGAATATCATCCTTCTTTAATAGATGTCAGTGTTTGCTTGTGCTGGCGAACTCAATCGCAATTTGCAGGATTTTATGCTGCCTTTGATAAAGGCTTCTATCGAGAACAAGGACTGAACGTTACCATTATTTCTGGCGGGCCAGAAGTACGTCCCTTTGAAGTTGTCAAAGAAAATCGTGCAAATTTTGGTGTAGGGCAAGCGCAGGAAGTTTTGCAAAGTTACGACAGAGCCATTCCTATTCAATGTATTGCAACCCTTTTTCAAACTGGTGCTTTAAAGTTAGTTTCGAAAAAAACATTAGGAATTACTTCCCCAGAAAAACTACGCGGCAAAACTATTTCTCTCTGGATGAATGGATATGAATATCAATGTTTAGCTCTATTAGAAAAGTACAGTATTTCAAGAGAAGACGATGTAAAAATTATCCAACAAGGTTTTGAAATGGATGATTTTATTGATAATAAAGTACAAGTTGCATCTGTCATGACATATAATGAACTTATGACTTTGTATGAAAGAGGAATAAAAGAAAAAGACCTTACAATTTTAAGTTACAGCGATTATGGGCTTAATTTCCCAGAAGATTCAATTTTTGCTCAGGAAAATTATATTAAAAGTAATCCTGAAATTGTCGAAAAATTTTTAAACGCCTCTCTTAAAGGCTGGCAATGGGCAATGGAAAATCCTCAAGAAACAGTGAATATTATGCTTCGACAAGATTCAAAACTCACCCGTGAACATGAAACGAATATGTTACGCGAAGTATTAAAATTGATGGTTAATGATAATACTAAGAAAAATGGATTAGGATATATTTCTACTCAAGATTGGCTAGATATGAGTAAAATTTTATATCAACAAAATGTAATCAAAAAACGTCCTAATTTATCTTATATTTTAAATCAAAATTTTATTCAAAAAATGAAATATTTACCTCCTGCTACACCTGCTAAATTTTAACATAACAAAACAAATTATTACAGAAAAAATCCTACGCGATGCGTAGGATATTTTATAATTTTCTCTTTTAGAAATGGAGAATGAATTCCTATGTCCAAAGAGGACTATGGTTTTCTACAAAAATTTTTATGGATTCAAAAAAGGAAATGTTGTATCGTTTAGAAGATTGTCCTCCTCCACAAGAACTGTTTTTCTTAGGACTCCAAAACGTCCTAACTATGTTTGGGGCGACAACACTTGTTCCTCTCCTTATAGGCCCAGCTATTTTTGGCCAAGGTTCCAAAGAAATTGCTATCTTCATTAGCAATGTTTATTTTGGTATGGCCATTACAACCGCATTACAACTTTGGCGTGTTACAGGCTCAGGATTACCTATTATACAAGGCTCATCTTTTGCATTCATCGCACCTATTTTAATTCTTGTTACTATGGTAAAAACAGCTAATGCTACATCAAATGCTATTATGCAAATTCTTGCTGGAGCTTTGATTGCTGGTGGCATTTTTGAAATGGTACTAGGATATTCCGGTCTTGTAGGAAAATTAAAACGAATGATTACACCTGTTGTAATCGGACCTACCATTATGCTTATTGGTTTTGGGCTTGCTGATGTTGCAGTTAGCTTTAATGCTGCGAAATATTGGCCTGTTTCCATTTTTGTTGTAGTAGGAATTTTTGTATTTGCACTTGTTTTACGTTGTCGCTGGCTCAATCTTTTTCCAGTTTTTTTAAGTCTGGTACTCACTTATCTAATTTGCTTTGCTTTAACTTTATTTGGTATTTTCCCAGCAAATCACCCTGCTGCTATTGATTTATCAACAATTAGCAATGCAAACTGGATAAACTTTCCCAAACCATTTAGATATGGAATGCCAGAATTTAATTTGTCAGCTTTTTTAACCATCTTAGCTGCGTATTTAGTTTCTATCATTGAATCTTTTGGAGATTATCATTCCATTTCAAAAGCTAGTGGTTTAGAAGAAAAAGGTGAGCCTACTCCAAAAACAATTAACAAGGGTATTGGAGCAGAGGGGCTTGGCTGCATTATTTGCGGTATTTTTGGTGGCACAGGAAGTACAAGCTATAGCGAAAATATTGGAATTGTAAGTCTTACTCGTGTAGCTTCTCGATATGTTATTGTAACTGCCGCAGCAATTCTCCTTGTTATGAGTTTTTTAGGTAAACTAAGTGGCATCATAGCATCCGTTCCATCTCCAATTATTGGCGGTTTATATATAGCCCTTTTTGGACTTATTGGAGCTTTAGGAATTCAAATTCTATCCAAAGCCGATTTAAATTCTCAAAGAAATCTTATGATTATTGGATTTTCCATTCTAATGGGATTAGGTGTTGGTTCATGGATGGCAAAATTTGGCCCTGAAAACCGTAATTTATTTGGAGAATCTGGCACGTATAAATATATTTGGGATATAGTAGTTGCAGTCTTATCATCTAAAATGGCTGTGGGTGCAATGTGCGCACTTATACTTGATAATACTATCCCCGGTACAGCTAAAGAAAGAGGCATTGAAGAAAAAGCATAAAAATTAAATGCCTAAAAAAAGCATCCTTAAATTGGATGCTTTTTTAGGCATTTAATTTTTTTGTACAGGAAGTTTTGCCATTTCTTCGCATAGATAGAAAAATAAATTAAGTAATTCATTTTTTACTTTTTGATTAGAAAAAAAATCAAATTCTAGTTTTTCTTGAAATAACCAAAATTTTATAGTTTGAGCAAGATCATTAAAAGCTGCTTGTAAGGAGGAAGCATTTACAACTGTATCTTTCAAAAACTCAAGGCCTGTAATCAAATCAGGACTCTTTGTTTCACGCATAGCATTGTTAAGAAATTCAGAAGATTTAATACGCCATGGAGCAGATACAAAAATTCCAGTACTCCCCAAAGTACCTAACACATCATCTAGCATGTTGTAATGAGGATCGTAGTATTTCTCAAATTTTACATCCTGAAGCATTTTAGGACCATAAAAGCCATGTAGTGCGTTATAGACAAACCGATAGTGAATTTTAGCAGCACAAGTAAATAAAAAAAATCCATCACTTTTTATCCTGTCTATGCTTATGGATTTTTCGCCACAATATTTAACAAAATCCTCGCACCATTTTTTCTTTAAAGACTCATAATTTCCAATGGCAATATTATCACCTTTAAATATTGAACCAATTTTATTTGTCCATCGCGTTTCAAAGGCTTTAAAAACTGTTGGAGCATCTAAATTAAGCCCTTTTACATATACTCCTCCCATATCTTCAGTTGAAGTTAATGTAATTGTATCTTTTACTATTTTACAGACTATTGAGTGTTCAAGATTAGCTGTTTTTAATTCTTCTGTAGTTAAAGGAGTATATTTGCTATTATTCTTTGCGCATTCAAGTGCAGTCATCATATTTAAAAAAGCTTCTAAATATTGTTCAGGATTATTTCGTGTAATAAAATTGGTACTCCATGATGGAATGTATTTAAAAACAATACAGCATGTATCAGGAAGATGGCCTGCTCTTCCATGACCAAGATACGAATTATCAGTGCCTTTAGGAGGATAGGTTGATATGGAATCAAAAAATACGCCTCCAGTTTTTGCCCATGCTACTTTTTTATAAGTTTTTTCATCAGGATTCCATTGAATTCCATCCCAGGAACCTTTGGTTGTAAAAACTGCTTCTTGCCCTGTAGCATTCAAAACATCATTGATATCACTTACAGGTGCTCCTGTAAAATCTTGATGTGCAAAAGTATCCGCAAGAACATGCATCACAGAACCAAGAATATACAAACCTAAATCTTCAGAACTTCCTTTTATGCTATTATACATTTTTACCATATTGTTGATAACATCTTGCGACATATCACTATTAGGACGACAAAGTAATGGAAAGTTCTTTTTAACAATATCAGGTCTTTTTTCATATTCAGTAGCTCTCCAAGACCTAATAACATGTCTTTCTAAATTAGTCTGCATAGGATTTCCATGTTTTGCCTCTCCTGTCGTAAAATTTCCTGGCAAAAAATGAAACGGTACCCATACAGATCGGTTTCCTTCTGCTCCTGTGCCACCTGCCCATTTTAACATATCGTACATACCTGAGAGTATCGGCCAAAACTGATAGGTCTTATTTTTGCTCAAATCAATTGTTGCAAATCTATGTTCAATTTTTTTAGAAGGAAACCATTTCCATAGATAAACAATTGACTCATGGCAATCGTCAACAAATTGAGCAGCCGTAGCAATTTTAAGGGATTTATCATGCTCAAAACCTGCTGCTCTAGCAGCTAAATAAGAACCATAATAATGAAAGTCTCTATCCATGTTATATCTCACTATAAAGACTTTAATAAAATCAGGTAGAAGATATTCAAATCACTCTACTAAAAGAAATTACGTACATTTTAATTTAAATAATTGATTATCTTTAAAATATTTAAAAAATTAGAATATTTTTTATATTATACGATTTTTTATCTAAAAAAAGAATAAAAATAAAATTTGGACTAAAAATTTATTATACATTCTGTTCCGATACATTTTTGTTAACAAAAGCTAACAAATACAGATTTAGCGACTGCTAAA
>CAZPDM010000064.1:0-11882 GCA_964585305.1 uncultured Planctomycetota bacterium
CTTTTCTTGGTAGATTTAGATTGTTGAGTAGATTGATTTTTTTTAGAAGAAGAAATGGAAACTTTTTTCTTATTTTTTGTGGTAGTCATAATATCTTTACCTCCGTAAAAACGGAAAATTATAATCAAGTAAGTAGAATAAATATAGTATACCACAAAAGAATAAAAAGAAGCAAATAATTTTTTTGCAAACAACCAAAGGCCGTTTCAAACGGCCTTTGGTTGTTATGGGAAAGTTGAACTCCCTTTGGTTTTTCAAGAACCAGTCATTTATTTATGGCGAAGAATATGTCAGAGCACATGGCTATTTTTTCCACAAAGATTCACCCTCCATATTTGAAGGGATTTTTATATTAAAATAATCTAAAATACTTGGCGCAATATCCAGTAAATGGGGATTTTCTTTATTTTTTAAAGGATGATTGCAGAATAAAATTCCTGGAATTAAAGATGGATCAATGGAACAATGATCTCCGCTCCACTTTAATTTATTAGGTTCTATAATACTTTTAGAAACCGCGCCAAGTGTGGATTGCCAGGCTACACGATAACCTCGTTTGAACCCAACTACCAAATCCGGAGCTTCTGAAACAAATGGCCCTTTATAAATTTGTTCTTTAGAATACACACCTTGAATAACATTTTGTCCATTATGTTTCAGTTCTTGAAGCTTCTGTTGTATTTCTTCTGTTAGTTTTTTAGCTATTTCTCCTGATTCGACAATACCTTGAATATCTCTATTTTTTAAATTTAAATAAATCCCTCCTAATCCCATACTGTAGGCACGTGTTTTTTCCCAATCTACTTGTTGTCCTAATGTTCCTGCTTCATACATATCGTTAATTTGAAATCGTTTGTCGGTATTGTAGTCTTTTTTTAAAACAAGATATTCGTTTTCTAATAACCAGGTATTTAAATTGACTTCCCAGTCAAAAGCCGCAAAACCATGATCGGATACTACAATCAACCTGTCATTTTCTCCCAAAAATTTTAACGTATCTCCTACAAGCTGATCGCACCATTGGTAAACTTTGAGTAAAGCGTCTTTCCATTTTTGGTATTCTGGTTCTTTAAAATGAGGATGTTTAGGATTTATGAATCTCCAATAAATATGGCTAGCTCGATCGGGTGCGTAAAAAAATCCCATGAGCAATTGCCAATCTTTTTTTTGTTGCAATTCATATAAAAAAATAGAACGACGTTGTTCGTAAATGTCTTTCATTTCTTCCCAGAATACTTCTTCTGGAATTTCTTGATCTTTTAAAGCATTGGTTGCTTCGGGCCATCCTAAAGTAGGATATATTCCATGATTTTTAGCAATTATTTTAGAAAAGTTTTTAGGTGCAGAAATTGCAATATTTATCGGTGTTTCATTTGGATCAAATTGTACCGGAGTTACATAAATATCTAAAGGATCGATTTGTAAAACTCGAATGCGAACAATTCCCTTTATTTTGATCAATTTATTCATGGCAAATGTCAGAGAAAGCCATTTGCTCCATTGCCCAAGTTCTACAATTTCTCGAATATCACCAAAAACAATTTCTAAAGACTTTTCATCTTTTGTTTGGACAGAAAATGGAAGAGTAATATATGGCTTTAATTCATTTAATCGATTTCTCAAATTTTTTATTGTAATAAAGTCAGTTGTGTTTTTTAATTTTTGTTGTATTGTCTCATATTCTTCTATTGCTAATAAATTTTTGGGGCCAGGAAGACTTCCTTCCCAAAGAGACTTTTTTTTATATTGTAAGGGCATTTTCCAACCGCCTGTTTCAGTAGGAATAGGATTTGTGATTGAAGTAGAATATCGAAACCAAATTCCATTGGTTGCTGCAACATCTGGAACACCCAATCCACAATATAAACGTCCATTTGGTAAAGATTCTGCAGGAAAATCCATAGGAGCATCTAATATGACTGTAGTAATATTATTTTTACTCGCAATTCTCCAAACAGATTCTCCGTGTTTTAAACTTTTAGGCCAGGGAATTTGATGAGGTAAGTTATAATTTAGTATAATCCAAGTAGTTAAAGCTATAAAAATTGCTGTGCCCGATATAATTTTTATGTATATTTTTTTTCTTCTGTATATAGGAATAGAAAACCAAAATAATCCACAGATAGCTCCTATTATGCTCGCAATTACTAGATTGATCCAATAGTTCGATATAGTTATGTTTTCCACATCTGCTAAACCTAATCGAGGATGATAACTTTTTTCCCCACGCCGTAAAAAATCGAAAATATTATGTTGGCCAGGATTTGTACCTGTGGCTAAAGTTGTCCAAGCTACTGGAGATTGTGCAGGATTAGATGTACCAAGGTGTTGAAAATTTCCTTGATTAGCTAATTTTTGTAAATTAGGGAGATAACCTTCTTGCATCCACTTTTGAGTAAGTTCTGCATCCAATCCATCAAGTCCCAAGAAAATAAGACGATTTTTTTGAGAATGATTTTGATTTTCTGGTATAGATTGGCTTAATAATAAGGGAATTATAAGAATAAAATAGAGAAAAAAAAGTATGTTTCTTTTCATAAAATATTCTTTCTAAGAAATTATTTTTTTCTATGCTTTTTCTTTGTAGAATATTGACAAAGTCTTAAGATTTTTTTAAAGTTTAGCATTTTTCTACTATTTTTCTAGGAAAAAAGTTTAAAAATTTGATATAATTGAATAAATTTTTTCCTAAATACTGGAGGGATTTATGCCTGAAAATCAAGAGATTACTAAAACTGAATATCATTGCGATTGTGGTAGAAAATATATTGTTCCTCAAGATACACAGGGCGCAACTCGTAAATGTCCTAGATGTGGACGTATGATGCAACCAGTACAAAAATTAGAGGAATTACTATCAAAAAATGAGCGTAAAAAAAATCCTTTTAAAAAACTTGATGACACTCTTGAATATGAATATCGATTCAATCCCCAGGGAGAAAGATTAGTTATTCGTAGCGAACCATTTTCTTTAAAAGGACTTTTTCGAAAAATTATATCGTTATTTTCCTTTAGAAGATAAAAATCTAGTAAAAAGTTTTGCTCTACCCAAAGCTTATGTAAAATATTATATTGATAGAAATGATTAAAAATGTACACCAAACAAGAACTTTTGCTAGGGAGACAGGCTGTTGCACTGAAGCTATTGACTAAGGAACAGCTTAAAGAATGCTTTGATATTCAAGAGCAAAGCCAACGGCCATTAGCCCTTATTTTAAAACAAAAAGGAATAAACGATCATTCATTGGAACGGTTAGCGTTGGGATATTTTGCGAAGATTAGGCAAGAAAACAGCGATATTCGAGGTGAAGATTTGGCTTTATGTCGCCTTATTTTTACAAAAGCATTAGTTTCTGCTGAAACTCTTTTTCAAATTTTCACAATTGCTCAAAAAGCTCAAGCGGATATTTTTTTTGCGGAATTAGTTATCCAAAAACGTTTAATCCCTATTGCTACTTTTTTTGAACTTTATGATCAAGTTCCTAATGAAACATTTGCATGTTCAGGTTGTCAAAAAGAATTTAGATTGATGAACCTTACCCCAGGAAAAAAATTGAGATGTAAGCATTGTAAAAATGTTTTTTATGTCCCTAGTATTGAAGAAGAAATTGGTCAACATATTGGTCATGTCCAAGGGACACTATCATCAAAAGAAGATATTTTTGCTGGGTATGAAATTCTCGAAGAAATTGCTCAGGGCGGTATGGGAATTATCTACAGGGTTCAAAAAAAATCTACCGGCCAAATCATGGCTTTGAAAGTCTTACGAGAAGCCTTTCGTAATTCAGAAGAGGCAAAGCAACGATTTTCTCGTGAAGCCAAAACATTAAGTAAACTTAAACATCCAAATATTGTCTCTGTTTTAGATGTAGGTATTGAAAAGGAAATTCCGTATTTTACAATGGATTTTATTGAGGGCCAACCATTATCAGACTATACAGAGAAGAAAAAACTTTCTTTATCACAAATTGTTGATATAGTTATTCAGATTTGTGATGGGTTGCAATATGCCCATAAAGAAGGCATTATCCATCGTGATATTAAACCTTCCAATATTTTATTGGAAAAAGGGGTAACTCCAAGAATTACGGATTTTGGTTTAGCAAAATGTATGGAAAGTGTTACTATGGTAACTCGTAGTGGCACTATGTTAGGAACTCCTTACTATATGGCACCAGAACAGGCTCGTGGGCAATTGGGATTAGTTGGGCCACGCAGTGATTTGTATTCTTTAGGTGTAGTTTTTTATGAATTGTTGACAAATCATAATCCTTTTCGCGGAGAAAATACAGTTGAGATTTATCATAATATACTTACTTTAGATCCGTCTCCACCAAGTAGTTATAATAAAGAAATTTCAAAAAAAATAGATATTATCTGTTTGAAATGTCTTAAAAAAGATTCGTTTCAACGTTATAAAACTGCACGTGATCTTGCAGATGATCTAAGAAGGTATCGTGATGGCAAAAATGGATGGTGGCAAAAACTTTTTGGATAGATGGAATTTTCAAAAAAAATGCTTGATCAATAAATTGGCTATTTTGACAACAAAATAGCCATAATTGCTTTTAGATATTTGGATGGAGATTTTTATGGCAACAAATAAAGAAATTGAATTAGCAAAGTTATTGATAAAAAAAGGATTAGTTTCTCGTATTGAAATGCAACGATTATTAAGCGAAGTTGAGGATTTGCGAAAAGAAAATAAAAAAGTTATTTTAGAAAATTATTTAATTAAAGAAGAAATTATTACTAAGGCTGAATTAGATAAAGTTCGTACTCCGGTAAAAAATAGAACTGTTCATTGTAATAAATGTAATACAATGTATCGAGTTGTTGATGAAGACATTGGAAAGAAATTTAAATGTAAACAATGTGGAATGATGGTTCAAGTTCCCAAACCCGGCGAAACAGAATCTAAAGTAATTAAAACACCTACAAAATCAAAACCCGATGAAGAACAAATCGATAGTAAAAAGGTTTTACCAGGAATGATCGATTCTACTGGAAAACTAAAGCCTCCTGCACGAGATCTATATCCCAAAATAGAATCATTAGAACATAAGCAAGAAAGCGTTCCAGCCATTGAACAACATGTTGAACAAAAAGAAAGTAATGATGGACTTTATCACAGCGACGATAGTGTTGCATTACTAGATATATCTGGAGATGCGGAAGATGCTTCTATTCCAGATAGAGTGCTAGCTTTAGCAGAGATGCCTTCTAAACCAAGTTCTCCAGCAAATTCTTCAAAAAATATTCCTGTTTCACCGCCTTCTAAATTTTCTTCTCCTATACAATCTAATATTCCGAAAGCTGTTGAGCCTCCCAAACCTATTTCTAAACCGCCTTTGCCATCTAAACCTGCAATATCTATTGCTAAACCTATTTCTAAACCTGAAGTTCCTGTTAAACCTACAGTTCCTGTTATACTTCCTAAAACTTCTGAACCTCCTAAACCTGCTGTTTCTGTCCCAGCTAAAACATCTTTACCAACTCCGACAGAGATTGCTGATAAATCATCATCAGAAACTAGTAAGAAGCCTCCTGCTAAGAAACAAGAATCTCCAGAATTTACAATTATGCTGGATTTAGATGATGACGATGATGATGCAGATGAAGATGAACCGATTGCACAAGTAGGAATTCAAAAAGAAAGTTCAAGTATTGAAATTTCTTCGGCAGAAAATTTAGAGTTAGAAAAACCTCAAGAACTTTCTATACAACCTATTGAAAATAAAGATGATATAAAACCAGCAAAGCCAGCAAAACAAGAATCTCCAGAATTTACAATTATGCTTGATCTGGATGACGATGATATGATGGATGATGATTCTGAGCCGATTGAGCAAGTAGGAATTCAAAAAGATGTTCAAAATAACTTTGAAATAGAAAATCCCGAAGGAATCCCTATTCAAACTATAGAGGAAGAAATTCCTGTATCTAGTCAATTTCAACCTGCTGTAGAACAAGATATTGCATTGGCAAAAGAATCTCAATTAAAACCTGAAGCAAAACAGGAATCTCCAGAATTTACAATTATGCTTGATTTGGATGACGATGATGATGATGCAGAGGAGGAAAATATTCCTAGCGTTGGTTTAGCTTCAAATAAACCAAAAGCAAGTGTTCCTGCAGAACTTCCTGAAGAATCTGAAGTGATTATGGAAGAGGAAAATAAAGAAGATATTGAAATTAAAACTAACATTCAAGATATATTTGCTGCACCTACAAAACCCATCGAGTCTAATTATCTAAGTTCAGAAGAAAATAATGATTTCAATCAATGGGTTGAGCAGGGAAAAGTTTCGACGCCTTCCGTAAAACACACAAAAGATTTAAGTAATTTGCGAGTTGTTCGATGTCTTGCTAGTGGCCTTATCATCGATACATATCAGGTCCTTGCTGGAGGAGAGCAACTTCTTATGAGAGTCCCTCATAAAGATGCTGCTAAAGAATGCCCAAATTTAGAAGAAGAAATTTCTCTTGCAAGCTCTCTTCATAACCCTGGAATTGTTAGCATTTATGGGAAGAGTTCTTATCAAGGACAAATTTGTTATGTAACTCAGTATTTGGATAAAGCAGAGGAATTGCGTCAAATTTGGCCTCGTATACAAACCGAAGAAAAAGATACTGTTGCTGTTGGACTTGAACTGCTTTATGGATTGGCTTATTCGCATAGCCAAAATATGATTCATGGGTATTTAGATTGGGAAAATGTTTTACTATATAATCAACAACCTTATATTCGCGAATTAGGACTAAACTCATTACATCGGCAGAAAATTGGTATGCAAATGCTAGAAGGGCAGTTTTCCCCTATGTTTATGAGTCCGGAACAACTGCATAATATTGTAGATTCTGATTCTCCAAATTTGCCCAAAGTAGATCGACGCAGTGATATTTATTCTATTGGAGCAATCCTATATTGGATGGCGACAAAACGTTTCCCATTCACTTTTGAAGCAGGACTTGATAACATTTGCGAACAAGTATATCAAAAACGTCCCCAATCTCCTGTTGAATTCGATAATAATATTTCTACTATATTAAGCTATATTATTATGAAAGCACTTGAAAAAGATCCTCTCCAACGCTACGCATCAGCAAATGAAATGATTGCAGAATTATCAGAATTGCAATAATTGCAAAAAAAACAGACAAACTATTTGAGTTTGTCTGTTTAGCGTTAACAATTTTATTTATTTTTGCGTTTTCAAAAGTATTTCAAGTTCAAGTGGTATATCTGCAACAACTCTAAAACCTAGATCTACAGCAGTATCTTCAGGATTAAAACCGGAACGATAGGTACAAGAAATTGTCTCTTTATCTCCCTGCCAACTGCCGCCACGAAATACATGAATTAAGCTAGTATCATGAAAAAAAGGATTTGTTTGGGGCTGCTTTGTATAAACATAAAAAGTATCTGCACACCATTCTGCAACATTTCCATGAATATCGTATAGCCCATACGCATTTGGTTTTTTTAAAGACACCTCCTTATGTCCATCTTCAATTTTTCCATTATACCAGGCATATTGCGATAGTTCTTTTTCATCATTTCCAAAGCAATATAGTGTATTCTTTCCTCCTTTGGCAGCAAATTCCCACTGTGCTTCGGTTGGCAATTTTAGTTTTGTTTTTAAACAAAATTCTTGTGCCATATTCCAAAGTACACATTCTACAGGATGTTGATCTCCTATTTTATAAAAAGATGGATTTTCTCCCATAATTTTGTTCCATACTTTTTGTGTTACTTCGGTTTTGCTGATGAGATAGGAAGATAATGTTACTTGATGTGCAGGCTTTTCAATATCATTTCCGTTGTCATTTCCCATTATGAATGTATCACCTGGAATCAATACAAATTCTAATCCTGTTTTTTTATGGAGATATTCTTTTACTATTTTTGTAATGTTTTTGCAGGTATACGTTTTTTCTCCCAGATAAGAAAATAATTCGTTATCATAAGATTTGTTAGGCAGTTTATTATCAGAATTTTTATTATCAGGATGGTTGTTAAAAAAATATGTTGCTGCAATGAGAATGATGATTACAATAGGAATGCCAATTTTTGCTAATATTGATTTATTTATTTTTTTTGTTTTTATTTCATATTTAGAATGAATTGCTTCATTTTTTAGATATTTTTCTATATCTCTTTCCATTTGAGATAGAATTTTATACCGGTCTTTTTTGTTTTTAGCAAGTGCTTTTAAGCATATTTTTTCTAATGATTCTGGAATATGTAAATGGAATTCTTTCATTTGTCTGGGCATATCCTGAAATATTTTGCATAATAATTCTGTTTGGCTAGAAGATTCAAAAGGGATATGTCCTGTTAACATTTCGTAAAAAATAGCCCCTAATGCGTATATATCTGTCTTTTTATCGATTTCGCTTCTTATCCCATTAGCTTGTTCAGGAGACATATAATTTAATGTTCCCAGAACTACGCCAGTTTTTGTTAAAGTACTTTCTGTTTTGCTCCATTTAGCTATTCCAAAATCCATAATTACAATTTCATTTTTAGATCGAAACATAATGTTTTCAGGTTTTAAATCTCGATGAATAATACCACAAGAATGGGTATATGCCATTGCTTGTACTATTTTCAACATGATTTCAGCAGCTTCTTGAGGTGGCAAGAATTTTTTTTGATTGAGTAAATCTCGTAAAGAGCCTTCTTCAAGAAATTCCATGGAAAAGAATTTTTTTTCTTGAAAAGTACCTACTTCATATAAAGCAATGATATTGGGATGCTGTATTTGTATCATTGCCTGGGCTTCACGTAAGAAACGTTCGGATTCTGTTTCATCAGATTGTTCAAACATCATTTTTAATGCAACCGTTTTTTGTAAATGGTGATCAAAAGCTTTATATACTTTTCCCATGCCACCACTACCAATCTGGCTAATGATTGTATATCTTGAAGAAGCATCGCCATTTCCTTGTTTTTCATACATACATCTTTCTCCAACGCATTTTTCTTAACAAAAGTAGGTTTGATAAATATCAGAAGACTTGAAGAAATTTCTATATTTCTTCCAAGGTGCTTATCACATCTTTTTTATGCTGGTAGCCGCTTTCTGTACGAAATTTTTTATCAGAGATAATTACAGGATACCGAAAGTAATCTATAAGAGAACTTGGGAATCCTATTCCACATATCAATAAAGTATTAAGAAAGGAAGAAGCAAAATGATGGGGAATAGAAATGGATTTTGATTGTCGTAATTTAATAACTTCTTTTGTTGGAATTGCTCCTCCTGCAGCAATATTATAAATTCCCATAAGTTTAGGATCATCAAGAATAAGTTGAATAGCATAAATTAAATCAGATTCATGGATGAATTGTTGCATGGGATCAAATCCCATCAGGTGGGGAATAAATTTACTTCGTAGCATTTTTGTTACAGTGTTGTTGATATGTGGACCAACAATGTTGCAAGGGCGAATAATAACTGTTCGAGAATTTCTATTTTTCCAAAGATATGAAGTGGCTAAGTGATCAAATTCTAATGCTTCAAGAACAGCAAAACATTTTTGTTGAATTGCAAAAAGAGGATGATCTTCTGTGATGTTGACAGGATTTTGAGAATCTGCGCCATAGACATGAAATGTAGATAGTATGAGAATTGTTTCGACATCATATTTCCCGCATAAATCTAAAAGATGAGATGTTGCCATAAGATTGAAGTGAGTATGCTCAGGTAATAATAGAAAGTTAAAATGATTGGCATTTTCTATCGCATTTAGTTCGCGCATTCTGCTAAGATGCAATACTTTTTTAAATTGATGTTTGTGAAAAATTTCGTTAAAAGTTCGTTGGGTATAATTTGCTTGAATAAATTCTCCTGGATATTTCCAAAAACGGCGATATGGGCGGTTATCTATGCCAATAATTTCGTACTCTGTACATAGCTTACTAGCGATTAAATTTCCTAATCCTCCTGCAACTCCTGTAATCAATATTTTTTCCATATTTTTACCCATAATAAAAATTATACAAAAAAATGGCGTGGGAGTTTAAATTTCCCACGCTATTTTTATGAAACAACCATTTTTTTGCTTAATATTTAAAAGAACTGCCGCCAATAAATTCTCGAATGATAGAAGTTGGTGGAATTTCGCGGATTTTATCTTCGGGGAGTTCATGGAAATAGGAAAGGAATGTCATGAGCCGTTGTGCTTCAGAATATTCTGGAACATCAGAAGGCACTTCTTTTAATAGAGGCATTGCTGCTGGTTTGAGAGCTGCAAGTTCATAGATAATTGCAGAATTAAACATTATATTTGCCTGATTTTGGAAAGGGAATATATTTCGATTTTCGCCGCGTCTTACAGAAGGAAAACGTCGCAGTGTTTGATGGGCTGTATATCCGCGAAAGTTGTGATCTCTAACAATACGGCGGATAACACGTAGATCTGTTGTAGGAATACGGTTGTGAGAGTCAATATTAAGAACAGTCAAAGCACTGATGTAAACTTTAAATTTTTGTATTTCAGGAATTTTTTCTGTCAGCTTGTTATTTAAAGCATGAATTCCTTCCAGAATCAATATTTCACCAGGTTTAATTCTTAAAGAATGCTTTTTATCATCGCGTTTTCCTGTTTTGAAGTTGTATATTGGCATTTGCACTTCTTGCCAGTCGGCTAGTTTTTGCAAATGTTCGTTGAGCAATTTGGTATCGATTGCATCAATTCCTTCAAAATCTTGCTCCCCATCTTCATCATAAGGCATTTCATCTCGATTTCTGAAATAGTCGTCTAAGGAAATTGGAACTGTTGTAATTCCATTAACTTTGAGTTGCACTGCAAGTCGTTTAGCGAAGGTTGTTTTCCCTGATGAAGAGGGCCCGGCAATAAGAATGACTCGGATAGAACCACTGTTTTCTTTGATTTGATCTGCAATTTGAGCAATCTTTTTTTCTTGGATTGCTTCAGCAACACGAATTAAATCAGAGATTTTACTGTTGTCTATAATGTAATTTAATTCCCCAATGTCATTGGCTTCTTGAACAGATGCCCATTTTTTATGTTCTTGGAATACTTGAAATAAACGGCTTTGTTCTACAAATGGCGGTACAGTATCAGGAGATTCTTTATCGGGGAAACGTAGGATCAATCCAGGAGGATAATAAGTAAGGGCAAAGCCACGAAGATAAGAAGTAAAGGGAACGATTCTTCCATAAAAACTGCCGATTGTATTACCACATTGGTAAATCGTAACATTATATTTCTCATGTTTTTGCAGAAGTCTTGATTTATCTAGCATACCGCGTTGTTCGAAGATAGCAATTGCGTTATCTAGAGGCATTTCTCTGCGGTGAAATTCTTCGTTATTCATTACAAGTTTACGCATGTGCAGCTCTAAATTTTCCACAATGTCATAGCGTAATTGCATACCATGTATTTCGCAATATAAACCTCGACTGATGGAATGTCGTACTTCTAGATGACAAGCAGGGTATAGTTCTTCAACTGCACGCCAAAGTAAAAGTACTAAACTGCGTTCATAAATGCGCACACCATTATAATTTGTTAAATCAATTGCTTCGATCATACATTCTTTTTGGATTTTTGTCCAAAGATCGACTTGTTCAAAATTGATTTTAGCTCCAACAATCGGATTACCCGAAGTTCGAGGACAATTGTTTTGAAAAAAATCATGAAGTAAAGTTCCACACTTTACTTTGATTTCACGTGGGTCTTTTTTATTTTCGCAAAGTTTTACTATAACAAATTCATCTGCTGTTTCAGATGTTGTTTCTGCTTGCTTTTCGGGTATATTTGAGTTTTCCATATTCGTATTTTCTAGTTCCTTTCAGAAAGTAAAAAACATCTATTTTTATACTCTTTCATTTTTTAAAATTTTTTAA
>CAZPDM010000064.1:11982-14338 GCA_964585305.1 uncultured Planctomycetota bacterium
ATTTTTTAATATTTTTTAAAATAGATGAAAAAAAAATTATGGTGGCACGTGAATATTCCACATGCCAATTTTTGTAACGATAATTACTTATCAGATTTTAAACGGTAAGTAATATATCGTGCTAGCATCGTAACCGCACGGTCTGCATTACGAAATACAGGGATATTATTTTCTTGTAGCATGGTAACTAATGGTTCATAAGTTTTTCCTGCATCAACAACTGCGATGACAGGTTTATTAGAAACTTGAGCTATGCGTATAAGTCGTTTAGGGAAACTTGTTTCAAGCTCAATATTTTCATTATGGTGGGGACTTGCCGCCAAAGTATTTTCTACAGGAGAAAATGGAACAATGCTGACAATGACTGCATCAATATAATCAGCTTGGAGCAAAGTTTTGGCACATTCTTCATATACCATATCATTTGCAGAAGGAGTAATATCAAGAGGGTTGCGAATATTTGCAATTTCCTGAATTTTTCCTTTTTTATAGATTTCTTCAATTTGAGCAATCGTTTGAGAATTTAATTTAGGAATTTCCAATGCTGCGTCTGTTGGGCTTGAATTATCTGCCATGCCAACTGTTTCAAATCCAGCATTGCTGATTAAACCTATGCGATTGCTTTGGATTTTTTTAGAATCAAGATAGGAAAATAATTTTATACTGTCTTCAAATTCTTGGAAAGTATCTACTAAAAATACCCCTGCATCTTTCAGAACATTTTTGCTTACTTGGTATTCACCTGCAACAGAAGCTGTATGTCCTAATGCTGCGGATTGTCCTTGAGTTGTCTTTCCTGCTTTATAGCCGATTATCTTTTTTCCTTTTGCAATAGCTTCTTTTGCATATTGAGCAAAAGCAAGCCCATCTAGGTATCCAAATCCTTCTACATAAAAGGCCAACAGATTAACATCTGGGTTTTCCATAAAATAGCCTAGATAATCTGATGTGCCAAGATCGATTTGGTTTCCAGTAGAAATAGCGTAGTGAAAGTTAATATCAAGTTTATTTAGCTTGGTTATAATAAATGCCCCACTTTGGCTGACCATCGCCATTTTACTAGGTAATGGACGTCCTTTGGGCATCTTATGTTCGGGAATAAAAAATGTATCGTACTTACCAGGAATAGAACGAATTCCTAAGCAATTTGGTCCAACTAATACAGGAGCGTCAGGCATTTTAGCAACAATATCTTTAATATTGGCTTCAATTTTTTGGCCTTCACCTTCTTTTTCTCCCATTCCACCTGGGATGATAATCACTGATTCTGCCCGATTATATTCTAGCAGTTCGTGGATAATTTTAGGAGTTTCTGCTGCATTGACAGCAATAATAAAAGTATCTACTTTTTCAGGCATTTTGGCAATTTCTGGAACACAACGACAACCATCCAATATTTCAATGCCATCTTTAATAACGCATATTTTTTCTTTGGCAAAGCCATTTTGGATAATATTATTTAAAATAATACGTCCCATATTCATGGCTTTACTGGAAGCTCCAACAATTCCAAGGCTTTCTGGTTGAAGCAATTTTTTTATTTTTTGTAGATTTGGTTTTCGTCGGATGCTTTGCATTTCTGTAAAACGTATTTTTGCATCTAAGGCTAGAAGACGGCCATTGCTGGCAACCATAGGATTAAATTCCATTTCTTCTAAGAGTGCTTTTCCTTGTCCCCAAGGACTATAATATTTTGAGAATTCTACTAATTGCCAAAGTGGTTCTAAAAATGCTTTGTCTTCTATTTGTCGTCTGCTGCCACGTAGTTTTCCAGTAAGTTTTCTATACATGAGGGTATTTGTAATTTGCTGTTCAAATTCTTCTTTAGTAATTGTTGCTACTAAAGAATTTTTAACATTAGAAATTTCTTTCACAATTTGGCCTAGTAAGTCAGTTTCAACTCCACCTAGTCCAACAGTGATAATTAACCCAAAATCTTTGCTCCAGCGAATTCCAAAAAGTATTTCACTTGCGAAAACACCCGCAGAATATTCTACGAATTCGCACAATATCATTCCAACTAAACTAGCTTTTTGTTCCAAGCATACTTGAGAAAAATGTTGGTAAGCATGACGTGCTTCGTCAATATTTTTGGTAATAATTTTGACTCCACCAACATCTGTCTTATGAAAAATATTGGGAGAAACGACTTTAGCTACTATGCGATTTCCAGGAAATTGATTTAATATTTCTGAAGTAATTTCTTCAGGAGATTTTATTAAAGCAAATTTGGGTGTTGAAATGTTTAAGATGCTGAGAAGTTGATATATTTCATGTTCTAAAAGATACTTTCGATTTTCAGCAAAAATAGATGCAAGTAAAGTATCACTTTGAGTTAATAATGATTGCATTACAA
>CAZPDM010000064.1:14438-25351 GCA_964585305.1 uncultured Planctomycetota bacterium
CCTAGTATATCTGATTGGAATTGCATAAGAAAATCATTTTGGCTTGCACCACCATCTACATTCAAACGGTGTAAGACAACGCCAGATTCTTCATTCATTATTTCAATGATATCGCGAGTTTGATATGCGATGCTTTCTAATGTTGCACGGCATATTTCTGCACGGCCTGTTCCACGTGTAAGGCCAACAAGTGCACCTCTTGCATCACTGTTCCAATAAGGTGCGCCAAGTCCTACAAATGCTGGAACAAGATATACACCGCCAGTATCTGGAACGGATTTTGCCAGGGCTTCTGTATCAGAAGCCTTGGAAATAATTTTAAGGCCATCGCGTAGCCATTGTACTGCCGCACCTGTGGTAAAAATTGCGCCTTCTAATGCGTAAACAGGTTTTCCAACTGCATCACAAGCTAGGGTTGTAAGCAATCCTTTTTGGGATAGAGTTGCTTTATTTCCAATATTTACTAAAAGAAAACTTCCTGTTCCATAAGTATTTTTTCCCATACCAGGAGCCCAACATCCTTGCCCATATAAAGCTGCCTGCTGATCTCCTGCAATTCCTGAAATAGGAACACGTTTTCCATCGAAAAATTTTGAATCAGTCATGCCAAAAAAATAAGATGATGGATATACTTCAGGAAGAATGCTGTCGGGAATATTAAGTATATTTAAAAGTTCGCTATCCCATTGTTTTTGATGGATATTATAGATCATAGTGCGTGAAGCATTTGTATAATCTGTCGCATGAACTTGGCCAGATGTAAGTTTATGAATGAGCCAAGTATCAATTGTTCCAAATGCTAGTTTACGAAGTTTAGCTCTTTCTTTAGCACCATGAACATTTTCTAAAAGCCAAGCAATTTTTGTGCCAGAAAAATAAGCATCTAATACTAGACCTGTCTTTTGCTTAATTATTGGCTCTTTCCCTTGTTCTTTTAATTTTTGACAAATAGGAGCTGTGCGGCGACACTGCCAAACAATGGCATTATGTATTGCATGTCCAGTTTGTCTATCCCATAAGATAGTTGTTTCACGTTGATTTGTAATTCCAATACTATGAATTTGATTTCGTTGTATATTAGCTTCTTTAAAGACTTGCTCGATTGCTGCCAAAGTTACTTGCCAAATTTCTTCTGGATCGTGTTCAACCCAGCCTGGTTGTGGATAAATTTGAGAAAATTCTTGTTTTGTGCTAGCAATAATTTGCCCCGAATAATCTATCAAAGCGATAATTGTTCCAGTTGTTCCTTGATCAATAGCCAGGATATATTCTTGCATGGCAAATTTCTCCAGTAAGCCTGTCGATATTCGACAAGCACAAATTTTTCGCCAAAAATTTCCTAAAAGAAATATATTTTGGAATATAAGTAAGTTGCCAAAAGTAAAGAATTTATTATTTACTTATAAAATTATTTCTATATTACCAGTATAGTTTTTGTTCTAGAATTTGCAAGAATTTTCTTTAACATAAAATATTTCTTAATAAAAATTTGACTCATTAAGAATAAATGAGTATATTTACTCATAAGATAAAAGATATTTGGTTTATTTTACTCATTTTTTTATAATTTTTATTCTTATAGGAGAAATCATGGGACAAGGCTATGATCGCCGATTGCAAAGGATGTTAATAAAAGTAAAAAAAATCAATATTGAACAAATAAAAATGCTTGAAGAACAAGCAAAAACAACAAACGATTCTTTTTTTAATGTAGTTATAAAAAAAGGACTTTTTAATCAAAAGGAACTTTTGAATTGGAGTGCTATAGAAAGCGATCTTCCTCCTATTGATTTATCTCGAGTTGTTCCTAAACCGGAAATATTTAAGCTCTTTGATAAAGCAACTGCTTTAAAATATATGGCTTTTCCTATTTCTAAGATCAACGATATTATTACTATTGCAACAACAGATCCTTGGGATCATGCTGTTCGAGAGAATTTAGAAATTTTGACAAGATGTCATATTTATCTTGTTGTTGCAGCAGAAGAAGATATTCGTACAGCTATTGAGCAAAAGTATCTTATTCCTGAAGCTCCTGCAAGTGCAGCTGCAGCAAGATTAGCAGATTCTAAAAAGAAAGTAGAAGTAGAAGAAAATCCTGAAGAAATTCAAAAGGCTTTACAGCAAGCTACTTCAATAAATTTTGATGAAATTGTTGTTGATTCAATAGGTGAAAAAGCTGAATCTGAAGAAGAAGACAAACCTGGGACAGATGATCCAGAAGATCGTGGTGTTATTAAACTTGCTAATAGAATTATTATCGATGCTTATCAAAAAGGCGTGTCTGATATTCATATTGAACCATATCATGGTAGAGAAGATACAGTCATTCGTTTTCGTGCAGATGGTGATTGCTATATTTATCAAACTGTACCAAATCAAATTAAACGCGCACTTATTTCTCGTTTAAAATTGATGGCGGGTTTGGATATTGCAGAAAGACGTTTACCCCAAGATGGTAAAATTGCATTTAAGAATTTTTATAAAAAATTAAATATTGAATTGCGTGTAGCAACAATTCCTACTGTTGGTGGAAATGAAGATGCTGTTTTACGTATTTTAGCTGCAAGTAAACCTATGCCTATCGAAAGTATGGGATTCTCTGAACGTAATTTACGAGAATTCAAAAAAATTGTTGCATTTCCTTATGGTTTAATTTTAGTAGTTGGTCCTACAGGTTCTGGAAAAACAACGACTTTGCACTCAGCTTTAGGTTTTATCAATACAGAAGATATGAAAATTTGGACAGCAGAAGATCCTGTTGAAATTACTCAAAAAGGCTTACGACAAGTACAGGTACAAGCAAAAATTGGTTATACATTTGCCCGTGCTATGCGTGCATTTTTGCGTGCCGATCCAGATGTTATTATGGTTGGAGAAATGCGCGATCATGAAACTGCTGCAATGGGTGTTGAAGCGTCTTTAACAGGACATTTAGTTTTAAGTACTTTACATACGAATAGCGCGCCAGAAACTATTGTTCGTTTGATTGATATGGGACTTGATCCTTTTAATTTTGGTGATGCTTTGTTAGGTGTTTTAGCTCAACGTTTAACAAAAAGACTTTGTGGGGATTGCAAACAGGAGCATGTTCTCACACAAGAAGAGTATGATGAACTTGGTGAAGACTTTGGCAAAGAATATTATGCAAAATATTGCCCTCCCTACAAAGAAGGCTTGATAATTAAACAACCTATCGGTTGTCCTAAATGCAATAAAAGTGGCTATCGAGGACGTATGGGTGTACACGAACTTTTATTAAATAGCGATCATATTAAACAATTGATCCAAACTCGTGCTAAAGTAGATGAGCTACGTGAAGTTGCAGTCCAAGAAGGAATGACTACACTTAAACAAGATGGTATTTTGAAAGTCTTTTCAGGAATTACTGATCTTAAAATGGTTAGAGCTGTTTGTATTAAATAAAATAGAGAAATTGAGTTCCGTACGCTACACATTTTTTTTTCTAAAGTTTTGCTGGTAGCGTGCGGGATATTTATTATTAGAATAATTAAGTCTATATATATCATAATGTTATTAAAATAATAAAAAATATGAATTTTTTTCTTGACAAATTTCAAAAAAATGGTAAAATAGCTTAAAATTTTGGTGGCATAGCCAAGAGGCTCAAGGCGACGGATTGCAAATCCGTTATTCTTCGGTTCAAATCCGAATGCCACCTTGATGATGATTTGATATTTTTTCTGGGCGGGTGGCGGAATTGGTAGACGCACCGGACTTAAAATCCGGAGGTTATGTAAATAACTGTATGGGTTCAAGTCCCATTCCGCCCATAAAAATAAAAGGCAAAGTTGAAAAACTTTGCTTTTTTTATTTTGTCAAAAAATTTTCTTTTAGGAGGATTTTATTATGGGAGAATCCAGAAAAGTTTTTCCTCCGAATGATTTAAATGCCCAAGATATTCAAAATGTTCCGGATTTAAAGACTGTTCCTCAGCACCCACGATTAGAGCGTATAACAAAAATTATTCGTTGGATTCGGTATGGTCTTTTAATTGTTATAGTTTTATTATTAGCTTTTATTTATCAAAGATTTAGTTTAATGCAATTGCCTGTTGCTGTGGGAGATTTTCCTGCTGGTTCCTATATTTTATTAGATTGGAAGATTCAACTTGGGCGGAAGTTAATTATAGGCGATTGGGTTTTCTATCAAAGTGTGGAAAAGCAACCATTAAAGATTGGCCAAGTTAAAGGGATGAGTGAAGACCAGCAATATATTTTTATTTTGCCTTTACGAGAAGAAGATATTTTAGTTCAGCCTATAGACAAAATTCGCGCACGAATGGTAATGGCTCTTTTTCAAACAACAGAAGCCGTTTTGCCGAAATAGCATAGTATAAAAAAAATATGCTATTGCATATATTTTTTTCTTAACTGTTTTTAGGGCTTGATATTATGCGTCATAGCAAATATATTATTGGTATTACGGGTGAAAAGGGCAAAGGAAAAACCACCTTTGTCCATGTTTTGATCTATCTTTTAAGCATCAATGGGTATTCTGCTAGTGTAGTAAATTTTGCAGATTATATTAAACAGGTAGCTCGTGAGTGTTATGGGCGTGATATTGGTGCGATTCATGGGAAATTAAGTAAGTCCGATAGAGAGCTTTTGTGCAAGATTGGAGATGCTCTTCGTTCCATAGATCCGCTTTGTTTGGTCAAAGTTACGGAAATAAAAATTCGCGAGCAAAATAGCGAATTTGTTATTGTTGGAGATGTTCGATTAGAACGTGAGGCAGAAATGCTACGTAAGCATAATGGAATTATGGTACGCATGGAAAGCCATATTTTTGCTCGAAAAGAAGAATATTTAAAGAATCATCTTACAGAAACAGAAATGTCAAAAATTAAAACAGATTTTTTAGTAATGAATGAAGGAACCTTTGCAGATTTGTTGACAGAAGGAAAAAAAGTATTGAGTTATTTTTTTCCTAAAAAACGTTGGAAAAGTTAAAGACAAATTTCTTTTAAAAATTTTTTCGTTGCGATTTGATTCAAGGTCTTCTATAATGCACAATAAGATTACTAAATGAATAGACAAAAGTTTTTGGACTAAAAAATATGCCAACTATGTGTTTGAAATTCAATTGTGAGGAATTGAACCCACCGCTGCAAATTTTTTTTCATTAAAGCTTGCTATCTATAAATGGCGGGTTAATTCCTATCATGCACATTCGTGCATGGACAAGTTTACTTAGCTAAATTTAGTACTGAGATAAGAATATATAATAAATTCTTAGTCCAAATACTTTTGACGACTTACTTCCTGTATGCTAATTCTTCTGTTCAAGAAAGGATATACAATGATTCGATGCTTATGTTGTTTTCTTATTTTATGGAGCTTAATTGCTGCAATACCATTACAAGCACAAGAAGATCGTAAAATTGTTACTGTTGATGTATTGCCAGACAAAGTAGATTTAAAACCTGGTCAAAGTTATCGTTTTATTGCACGTGCTTACAATCGTAGCTATACAGAAGTAACTCCATTTTCTGTAGAGTGGTCATGTACAGGCGGAGCAATCAATCAGGATGGAGTATATACCGCTGGAAATAATGATGGCGTAAATTGGGTTATGGCAACACATCGAGGAACAGGTGTTCAAGGATCTGCTGTTGTAGTAATCAAAGGTGGCAGTTCTTCAACGACTCAATTACCAAATATCAATCAAATTGTACGTTTGACAATTTATCCTAGCAATGCTACTTTAAATCCTGGGCAGACTATACGTTTTGAAGTACGGGGTTATAATACTTATGGCCAAGAAGTAAGAACAAATTTTGTTCCGAATTGGAGAGTTTCTGGCGGTTCAATTTCTCCAGACGGATATTACACTGCAGGCGCAGCCCCTGGTTCATATTTAGTAAGGGCGCAAGATATTAGTACCGGTGCTTTTATAGAAGCCGTTGTTAATATCGTGAGCTTACGCGGAATTCTTTCAACAATACAGATATATCCTCGTGATGCTAAAATTGGCGCGTATAAGGAACAACGCTTTTTCGCAACAGGTTATGATGGAATGGGAAATACAGTTCCTGTTTCTCCATATTGGGAAGCTAGTGGTGGAAAAATTGATAATAATGGAATTTATATCGCCGGTGGAATTCCAGGAACATATTATGTAAAAGCCAGTACTCAAGGCGTTAGTACTACTACTAAAATCGTCATTGAAGATGCTGAAATTGCTCGTATTGAAATAAATCCTCAACAAGGATTTTTACGGCCACGTCAAGCTATAAAATTTCAAATTACTGCTTTTGATCGTGTTGGTAATGTCGTTCATAACATCCTCCCTTTATGGAGTGCTAATGGCGGGATTATCCAGGCTGATGGAACATATATTGCTGGAGATATTCCAGGTAAATATTCTGCAAATGTTACAGTAGGACGTATTACTTCAACTATTCCTATTGAAATTGTCCATGATATAAATAGACCAACTTCTATTGAAATTGTTCCAAACAATGTTTTCGTTTCGCCTAAAAAAATAATAAAATTTGCTGTAAAAGCCTATAACCAAAAAGGAATAGAAGTTCGCCCATCTCTTATAACTTGGACTGCGCGTGGAGGAATTATTGAGCCTAACGGAACATACCAAGCTGGTCCAGTTTTAGGCAAATATTTAGTTGAAGCCAATATGGGAGATCTTTCTGCAAAAGCATGGGTAACAATTACTCATGGATCAGTTGCTAAACTTGTTTTAACTCCTGATGAAATTAGTTTATATCCTGGGCAGAAGAACCAGTTTTTTGCTTCAGCTTATGATGCTGATGGAAATAAAGTTCCCTGCGCTCTCACTTGGTCAGCGGAAGGTGGAGATATTTCGAAAGATGGAATTTATACTGCCGGCAATCAACCCGGAGAATTTATTCTTCAAATTACAACTGAAAACAATATTAAAGCTAAAGCCAAAATCAATGTTATCAATGTAGAGCCACAACAACCACCACAACCTCCAGAGCCAGATTCTCCCTATTCTTATAACGAAAATGTTTCTACTTCTATTACTAGTGATACTTTAGATTCTAAATTTTTCCAAATTATTCTTTGGAGAACTTGGGCGGAAAGTGATGAAAAAGGTCGCTTACAAATTCAAGCCCGTATGATATCTCCTCGTGGTCATAGAATACAAATTGTTCTTGAAAAGAATGATGGCACAGATTACCCAATTTCAGAAAATATCTTGAAGAGAGGCCAAGCCTTTGAATGTACAGGAGAATATTCTCGTTATAGTGTACAAGCTATCAAGATAATACTTTGGGATAAGCACAATCGCAGAATCTACCAATTCCGACGTGAAGCAAATTAAACGTTAAGATTTTTATAAAAATTACGAAAAAACCAAGAAACTCCGAATTTAAAATAAAATTGTGGATGCTTTCTTGGTTTTTTTCTTGCAAGAAAAAGAAAAAATAGTTATGATTTGAGAAATCTTTTTTGAAAAAAAGGAGGCCTTATGGAAAGAATCTTGTTCAATAGTGAAAAACATCACCTTGGAACAATTAGCGAAAAAATTATATCATTTAAAGATCAACCAACAGATGGATTAAAAAGTATGTTAGATGCATTGGTCATAAATACAGAAAATGATCGTGCGTATAATGGTGTTGTTGATGTTTATGAAGGTTATTTGACAGCAAATAATATTAAAAGAGAAGTTTTAGCTTTTATGGAGCAAAATCAAGTTGTTGATTTTGAATCTTATAAAAAATTCATAGAAAGCCAAGGAAAAATTAAACGTCGTGGTCATTATCTGAATTTAGAATTTAGTGATAAAAGTATTTTTACTTTAAGAATGATCGAAGATCCCAAGATGTTTGTTCATATACACCCAGGACGTTATTCTCCTAATACTTTTAGAGTAAAAGCTAATACTTTAAAAACAGCAATCGTTACAGAATTTTTAGCACTTTCTCGGCAACAATCTCCTTATAATTTAGATTTAGTTAATGAAGCCCGTCGTATATTAGAATTATCTCCTGTGGATGAAAAGATTTCATCCATTTATGAAACAGTAGAAAAAATAAATAACTATGTAGCAAGACTTCAAAATTTACCTGCTATACCACGTCCAAATTCAACAAATCCAGCTCATTGGACACAATGGCTACAAAAATGTTTGCAATGGCTAGGTAAGCCCAAAAAAGTTTCTAAAAGTAGCGCGACTGTAGCAACAGTTAAAGCCCCGGCTCTTTTAAATAACGATTTAGAAGAGGATAAATCGATTTCCTCAGATAAAATAGCAGATAGCAAGGAAGATGTATAACTTTGTTACTTACTTTATGTTTTATTTTTAAAAATGATCAAATCTTGCTGGGATTTAAAAAACGTGGATTTGGGGCAAGTTTATGGAATGGATTTGGCGGCAAAGTTCATCCACAAGAAACTATTGAAGAGGCTTGTTTACGTGAGTTAAAAGAAGAATCTAATCTTGATGCTATTTCTCTTTTTAAATGTGCTATTCTAGATTTTTGGTTTGAAGAAAAAACAGAAATTTTACAAGTCCATGTTTTTCGTGCGGATAAATTCCTTGGAGATCCTGTAGAATCTGAAGAAATGCGTCCGCAGTGGTTTGAATTAGATAAAATTCCTTTTAATGATATGTGGCCAGACGATCGTTATTGGATTCCCTTAATCATTCAAGGAAAAAAAGTGTATGGACAATTTTACTTTCGAGGAATGAATTTGCTACGCTACCATATTTCGGAGGATGCAGATATTTCTGCATAAATGAAGTGGAAGAAAATATTGAAAATAATGAAGATAATATAAAAGACGATATACCAGAAATAAAAATTGAAGATTTAGAAAAAATAAATGTACTTATCATTGGAAACTCTCTGAGAGAGTTAATTTTAGCTTCACAAATTAAGCAATCATCAAAATTGCAAAAGTTATACTATTTGCCCATTTTTTCAGAAGACTCTCTTGAAAAAGATGAGATGAATTCTTATGCACAATTACTTCATCTTCCTTTAGATGATCACGCTCAGATTTTAAAATTTTGTTTGCAGCTTCCAATCCATTTAGTAATTCTTGGTTCAATTAAATTAGCTACACACAAATTAGTAGCGTATTTCCATAATAAGAATATTGCTGTTTTTCCAACCATAGAAAATGGCGAAAGCTTTTACCATAGCCGTATTCCTTGGTTAGATTTATTTAAAAGGCAGACTGTTCATACACCTGGGAATTCAGTATTTGATAATCCAGATAGTGTAATGCACTATGTTTCAGCACGCACTCCGTTCCCTATTGTTGCCAAAAATGATGATCTTCTCGATCCTCTCCGACAAGTTTGCTATAACGAAAGAGAAGTTAATGATTTTGTCAATAATACAATGAAAAAATCACAGGAAGAAAATAATAAAATTATCCTGGAAAAACATATTGATAACCCAATACTTTCTTTTGTAGTCTGGACTGTGAATCATAATATTGTTGTATTTCCATACGTGAGACAAATCAAATTTGATTCTCATAGCAATCAGGAATATTTTGAATGTGGTTATATTAAATATGGTCATCTTGATTATCGGCAATATCAAAATATTGAGCGTTCTATTATTACTCCTATTGTAGATGGTTTGTATAATCATCTGCCAAATTTTCAAGGATTTCTGACAGTAGATGTTCTTCATTATAGAATCCCATATATTTTAGATGTCCGTTTAAATTTAGATATTGATACCATTCTAAGCATTTCTGCATCGTTGAATTGTGATTGGCTTGATTTAATCTTGAGTATCAGACAGAAAAAATTTGATGAAAAAATGTTGCAATGGACAAAGAAAGATTCATTGTTTTTATTTTTTGATACCCAAAATTTTGAAATGCGTGAACAATTAGAACTTTTCCGCAAAGAAATCCCTAAAACATCTGAAAACATTCGTGTATGGCAAGCTAGAATAGACCAAACAAATCGTAAAAAAAAGCGTACAACATGTGTTTGCATTACGAGTGAAAAATTCGATGAAGCTTATCAAACATTTGGGAATATATGGCAACAAGCAAAACTTCCTAAAGAGAGTTTTATTTCTTATAAAATGGAAGATCTTTGGAAGGTTTCTCAAGCTAAGTTAATCCCATCTTCGTCTAAATATTAGGGGTTAAGATGAGCAAATTAGATTCAATTGAATTGTTTACAGAACATTTGGTTTTAGTCGCTGCAACATTTGAATATGTATCTGCAGAAATAGATTCTATAAATTCTTTAGCTTCTTTGCTAGATACTAAAATAGAAGAAGGATGGCCTCCAGGAGAATACGATCGCGGAGCACAAGAATTTTTTAAAGAACGATTACAACAAGAAGGCGCGTCTTCAGTTGGTTGGTATACTTGGTATGCAATCCGTCGATTTTCTGAAAGCCGTTCTTCGGTTTTAATTGGTGCATGTGGATATTTTGGTCCGCCAAACAAAGAACATGAAGTTGAGATTGGATTTTCAGTGATGCCATCTTGGCAAAAATGTGGATATGCAACTGAAATGAGTCAGGCTTTGATAAAAAATGCTTTTGCAGATTCGCGTGTGAATAAAGTTATTGCTCATACAACAGCAACTAATACTGCATCGCTGAAAGTATTAAAAAAATGCCAATTTGTTTATGTTGGAGAAAACCAAGAAAATAAAACTCAACGGTTTGAAATTTTAAAAAACTCTATTGCTTAAAAAAAATAAGTTCAACTTTATCGTTGAACTTATTTTTTTAGTTTGATTTCTTAATATTTTATTATATATCACTAAATAGTCTGTCAACTAAAACTTAATGATCTTCTATTTAAGAAATACAGACCATTCAACGACATATCTACTCCTATCAATTCCAAAGGTACCCATAGCTTTATGGCAACTTCACGAATAGCCAAATAATCTTGATTCACCATATCTGCATT
>CAZPDM010000065.1:0-13539 GCA_964585305.1 uncultured Planctomycetota bacterium
ATTAGATTTTGTTTCTTTAGTAGTTGCTGGTATAGGCTGTTATTGATTTGGAGGGAAAATAAAACAATTGCTACAACCAAGTAAGGTCAAAAAAATAGCAGAAAATAAAAAAATATAACGGCAAACCATAAAAAATTAGCGACTCAGACCTATTCATGCTGAAAAAAACATGAAAGCCGCTACCTCCGTAATTTGTTTTTATTAGTTGACTTTCAAAAGATTAGCGATTTATAAACCGCTTTACATATAAAATATTTATTTTATCGTAAACTATGTAGATGTCAAGTATTTTCGCCACGTTTTTGTTCATCCAAACGACGAGAACCTTCCATAAGTAAAAATTCAATTGGATGGTTCATTGTTATTTGAGGAGGAGATTCTAAAATAAAATTAAATCGCCCCTTTTCTTGGGCTAAAACAAGATAAAATGCTTCTTCTCCTGTTACTTCTCCCACTTCTGAATGTATAACAACTCCCTGATCTAAATAAATTTTAATTGTATCAGTTCCTTGTACAATAAGGCAACCTGTTTTTCGCTGCATATTTAAAATTTGAAATACTTGATAAATACCAATATAAGCTAATTCACCATAAAAAATAGCTGCTGATTTTTGTAAAGATTGAATTTTAGCAGAGCTATTTTCAATACTTTCTGAAGATTTTGGCACTAATTCCGAAGAATTTACAGAAAAAATATCTTCACGATAGCTAGGAGCATTTTCGCCTTCTGTATAAGCATAACAAGAAAAATTCTGAGATAAAGGATTATGTCGTGCAAAAGCAAACATAGCCTTTAAAGAACAAGTTTGCTGCCCTTTTTTAATAAATTGGCTAATATTTTCTAATATTTGTAATATTTTTAAACTCATTAAAACTCGTTGATCTTTATTTAATTTATGATTTATTGCATATAAAAATAAAGCTAATAGTCGTAAAAGAAAATAAAAAACTTTACAAGGTTGTTTTTCTAAATTTTTTATATTCTCTTCTGAAATATTCAGATTACTCCACTGTATTCCTTGGTTGTTAAAAAGAACCATAACATATATTTTGTGTTGTAAAATATCAAATAATATTTTATATATTGAATCTCCACTCTCACTAACTTTTTTACATTCCATTTGTAAGCACTGCAGTGCTTTATGAAAATAGTGAGGAAAATCTAAATCCGGGCAAATAAGTCTCATTTCATATAAAAATTTTTCTAAAATATTTTGGGATCGATCAAATAATATTGGTAATGTCTGAAAACATGATTTTGATTCTGAGGCTATTTCTGATATTTCTAATTCTTTTGCCATAATAATTTTACTAGAATTCCCAATTATAGGAGGTGGCTCCGAAGCACTTTTTTCTAAAATTGTTGGTTCTCTTGTTATTGTAAAACGTATTTTAGTAGTTTCTTTGTCAATATTAGGCTCACTAACCATTTTTCGATTGTGAAATTGAGTTTCCTCTACAGTCGCTTTTGAATATACCTTTGTATTTACAATAGAAGATGTTATATTGATAGGTTGTATATTAGGAGGGCTAGATTGTACAGAAGAAATAGGTTTATTAAAAGAGTATGGTTGTGATTGAGAATTAGATTGTTCTTGAGTACCGCTACTTACTTTTTTCATAAGGTCAAATTTTGCGCGCAAATCTTGAAGTTTTTCTTTAGAAATTTGTAATGATCCGCCTTTTTCTAATGACTCTGGCTTGCTTTCCATATTTTTCTCCTTAAATTATTTTTTTTTTAGACTTGTAGATATTATCATATTTTTTAGAAATTTTCAATATTCTAAAATAAATGAATAGACAAAAGTTTTTGGACTTCCCATCTATAAATGGCGGGTTAATTTCGGGTTAATTCATACCATGCACATCCGTGCATGGATAAGTTTACTGAGCTAAAGTTAGTATTGAGATAGAAATGTATAATAAATTCTTACTTTTGACAACCTACTTATTTGTTCCATAACTCTATCAACAAAAATTTTTATATACAAAAATATTTCTGCCAAGACGGCATTCTTCAGAAAAAATGCTTAGGCCAATTTGGCATAAATCTAAATATTAGTGAAATAATTTTATAATATAGATATTATAAAATATTATATAACAAGATATTAAATGTTTTATTGTATTTTTTATTTATTTGGCATAATATTTGATAATATTATATTATGAACCTTGGCAAAGATAGTACTCATCACTCATAAATTTAGTTAGGGTTGCTTCATGGAAAATAAAAAATATTCCGAAGAAAAGAAAGAAAATAAAACTACGCCAGAAACAGATGCAAAGACTAAAACTGTTCTTATTTCCGAAGAGGAATATCAAGAATTGAAACAGAAATCATCCGAATACTGGGAACGTTTAATTAGGCTACAAGCGGATTTTGATAATGCTCGGAAACGCTGGGAACGCGATAAACAGGAAACAATGCGATTTGCCCAGGAAGAAGTATTAGCCAAGTTATTAGGTATTGTGGACGATTTCGAACGCAGCCTAAAAGCTTCTCCCAATAAGCCAGAGGATACTCCAGTTTTTGTCAAGGGTGTTGAGATGATATTCTCTCATCTACAAGAACTGTTGAAAAAAAATGGGGTTACTGCTATGGATGTTAAAGGAAAAATATTTAACCCCAACTATCATGAACCGTTAATGATTATAGAAAAAGATGACGTTCCTGAAAATACAATCCTTGAAGAATATCAACGAGGATATTTTATCAATAATAAAGTCTTGCGTATTGCAAAAGTACAACTTTCAAAGAAAAAACAACAACAAGAACACGAAAAAGAACAAATAAAAGAACAAGAATAATTCCAGCAGAAAATATTTATGCTGATAGTAAAAGATATAAAGGAGACTTCTAATGTCCAAAGTAATTGGTATTGATTTAGGAACATCTAACTCTGCAGCCGCTGTCATGGAAGGTAATCGGCCGGTCATCATTCCTTCGGCGGAAGGTGCTGGCGTTGCTTCTGGAAAAGCATTCCCTTCTTACGTTGCTTTTACTAAAGATAATCAACGTTTAGTAGGCGAACCTGCCAAAAGACAAGCGACTGTTAACCCAGAAGGAACTATATTTGCTGCCAAACGTAAAATGGGACAAGATCACAAATTTAAAATATATGGAAATGAATATACACCTCAACAAATCTCTGCCTTTATCTTACAAAAAATCAAAGCAGATGCAGAAAGCTATCTTGGAGAAAAAGTAGAAGAAGCTGTCATCACTTGTCCAGCATATTTTGATGATAACCAACGTCAAGCAACAAAAGATGCTGGAAAAATTGCAGGCTTAAACGTATTACGTATTATCAATGAACCTACTGCTGCATGTCTTGCTTATGGGCTTGAAAAAGCTGAAAAAGAACAACGTATCATGGTATTTGATTTAGGTGGTGGAACACTTGACGTTACTATTATGGAAATGGCATTGGGTGTATTTGAAGTCAAATCCACATCGGGCGATACTCAACTTGGTGGTACAGATATGGATAATGTCTTAATCGACTACATAACTTCCCAATTCCGTAAAGAATCTGGTATTGATTTGCGCAATGATAAAATGGCTATGATGCGTCTTAAAGAAGCCGCAGAAAAAGCTAAGATTGAACTATCTTCTAGTATTACAACAGACATAAATCTTCCTTTTATTACCGCAGATTCCACAGGTCCTAAACATTTAACCATGAGCATCAATCGCGCAAAACTTGAAGAACTCGTTCGTCCTATTATTGATCGTTGCCGTCATCCGCTGGAACAAGCTCTACAAGATGCTAAACTAACTCCTCAACACATTGATAAAATTATCATGGTTGGCGGACCAACGCGTATGCCTATTGTACAACGTTTTGTTGAAGATTATGTAGGAAAGAAAATCGAACGCGGTATCGATCCTATGGAATGCGTTGCGATGGGGGCTGCTGTTCAAGCTGCTATCATTAAAGGTGAACGCAAAGATGTTTTATTGCTAGATGTTACTCCATTATCTTTAGGTATTGAAACTTTAGGAAAAGTTTGCACAAAACTTATCGAACGTAACACCACAATTCCTACCAAAAAAAGTCAAGTTTTCTCTACTGCCGCAGAAAATCAAACAGCTGTTACAATCCGGGTTTTACAAGGCGAACGTCCTATGGCGGATGATAACGTGGAATTAGGAAGATTTGATCTTGTTGGAATTCCACCTGCCCCACGTGGAGTACCTCAAATTGAGGTAACTTTTGATATTGATGCAAACGGGTTGGTGAATGTATCTGCGAAAGATTTAGGAACTGGAAAAGAACAGTCTATTAAGATTACTGCGCCTAAGAAATTGAATAAAGAAGAAATTGATCGAATGATCCGTGAAGCAGAAAAATTCTCTGGTGAAGACGAAAAGAAACGACAAGAAGTCGAAGTTATCAATCAAGCTGATACTCTAGTTTATGCAACAGAAAAAGCACTTAAAGATTATGGCGATAAAGTAAGTGCTAGCGATCGAAGCAGCATTGAAAGCAAAATCAACGATCTTAAAACAGCAATTAAAGATCGCAATGTTGAGCGCATCAAACGTGATATGGAAGAACTTAGCAAAGTTTCGCATAAACTAGCAGAAGAAGTTTACAAACAAACCAACAAACAAGGAGCACAAGCTGGAGGTCCAGGTCCTGATTTCCAAGCTGGCCCAGATTTCCAACAAAAGCCTGATACACAAGAAGAAAAACGATCCGACAAAAAAGGCAATAAAGACGACATTATTGACGCCGACTTTAAAGAAAAGAAATAAACATAATTAGCTATCAACCTCGCTATTTTAGCGAGGTTGATAGCTAAATACTTTAACAAAAATTTCAAAAACTTTGTTAAAGTATAGTTTCTTACTAATAAATATTTAAATATATTGGAAATTTTTAGCAAATACTTTTCTCTAATATTGTTATACTTTAAAGAAAGTGGCCTAATTTATGGCTGCTAAAAAAAAATCTAAAGCTAAAAGTACAAAAACTAGTTCACAGAATGAAAGTACAAAAACTAGTTCGCAAAGTACTAAAAAAACTCAATCAGAAAACAGTCAGTCAAAATTTAGGGAAGATAGAATGGCGTCAAAACGTGATTACTATGAAGTATTAGGTGTGGCGAAAGATGCTAGTAATGATGAAATAAAAAAAGTATATCGGCAATTGGCAATGAAGTACCATCCTGATCGCGTTCAAGGCGATCAAAAAAAAGAAGCTGAAGAGAAATTTAAAGAAATTTCTGAAGCCTATGCTGTTTTGTCTGATCAACAAAAAAGAAATCTTTATGATCAATACGGGCATTCTGGAATTGATCAAAGATATGCTTACGAAGATATTTTCCGTGGAGCAGACTTTAGCAGCATTTTTGGAAATGGTGGGGGTGGTGCTGGAATCTTTGAAGAATTATTTAACATGTTTGGAAGTGGAAGAAGATCCTCTTCACGTTCGCGTGGTCGCGACTTAGAGATTACAGTTACTATAAGTTTAGAAGAAGCATTTCGTGGAATAGAAAAAACTATCAGCGTACCACGTTATGAAATTTGTGAAACATGCTCAGGAAGTGGAAGCAAACCTGGAACAAAAAAAAATACTTGCACACAATGTCGCGGAACAGGTCATTTAGTAATGTCTCATGGATTTTTTCAAATGTCCCAAACTTGCCCTAAATGCCGTGGAGAAGGCCAAATTATTCAAACTCCATGCGAAACCTGCAAAGGTGAGGGGCGCGTCCGTAAAATAAAAGAACTAAGTGTTAAAATCCCTGCAGGTGTTGACACAGGTTCTTCCATAAGATTACGTGGAGAAGGTGAATCTGGAACATCTGGACGGGGAGATTTATATCTATCTATCGAAGTAAAGCCACATCCTATATTTGAACGACAAGATAACGATCTTCTTACACAAATCCACATTAGCTTTGCTAAAGCAGTACTTGGAGGTGAAGTATCTGTAGAAACATTAGATGGCAAAGTTGATATGAAAATACCCGCTGGAACACAAAGCCACAGTATCTTTCGCCTCAAAGAAAAGGGAATTCCAGATGTACATGGACGTAGGATAGGCGACCAATTAGTTATGGTGATTGTTGATATTCCTACAAAAGTCAATACTGACCAAAAAAAACTTATCGAAGAATATGCAAAAATTTCCGGCGAAAATATTGGAAACAAAGAAACCATTGCCGAAAAAATTAAAAAAGTTTTTATCCGCGATTAAAAAAGACAGGCTTAGTAAGCCTGTCTTTTTTTGTTTACTTATTTCATTTTCGAAAATTCTTCAACAATAAGTTCTTCTATATTAGGACGACAAGAACCGCATCCCATGGATGCTTTGCAATACTTTTGAATCTCTTCTACAGTTCTAGTTTTATGTTGACGAATGATTGAAACAATTTCTTCTTTAGAAACTTCAAAACAATAACAAACAAGTTCACGGCTCATATTAAACTCCACTATTAACAAAATTTTTTGTTTGAAAAACAAAGTTAAGTAAAATTTCTTTAGGAAAGAAAGATTTAAAGATTGTAGTATTTATTTAAGTATTTGTCAAATATTTTATCAAAAAGACATTAAAAAGAATGATTGCATTAAATATTTAATGCAATCATTCTTTTGATTATTTTTTTCCTAATCGTTAATCCAAATCCATCCTATCCAACTTTTTATTGTACGCCAGACTCTGCTTAATTTACCAACAGGACGACTGGCAATAGGTAATCCACGGATCCATCGATGAAGATCTGATGCAAAATCGTCTGCAGATTGATAGCGTTTTTTAGGATTTTTTTCAATGGCTCTCATAGTAATTGTATTAAGATCTATGGAAATATTTGGATTTATCTCCCTTGGTTCTGCTGGTGTTCCTGTCATGATCAAGCGATACATTGTTTGGCTATTTCCATTATAAGGAAGTTGTTTAGTAATCATTTCATAAAGAGTTACACCAAGAGAATAAATATCTGTACGATAATCAATAATATCTTTATTAGAAAGTTGTTCCGGAGACATATAGGGCAATGTTCCAACACTATGTGTAAATCCATCTGGAGTTTCTATAACAGTTTTTCCCTTAAAGATACGCGAAGTATCACAAGCAATACCAAAATCAATAAGCACAACCTGTCCAGTATTTCGAATCATAATATTGTTTGGTTTTATATCTCGATGGATAATTTTACGATGATGAAGATACCCTAATGCAAAAGCAGCTTGCATTACAATAATAACAAGTTGCTCTAAAGTTGGAGAAGATTTTTTTAAAAAGGATGAAAGAGTTTCTCCTTCAATATACTCCATGGCATAAAAATACACATTTTGGCTAGTATCACGTCCGACAGATAAAAGTTTAATAATCCCCGGATGCGAAAGCTTTTTTAATATGCGAATTTCACGTAAAAAATTATTCAAACAATCAGATTGGGAGGCCAATTCACTTGGTAAAATTTTTAGTGCAACAATTTGATTATGTAAATCTTTAGCTAAAAATATTTTTCCCATACCTCCATGAGATATTTCTTTAATAATGCTATAATCACCAAGCTGAATTTTTCCAGAACGACGATCTGCTAATTTTTGAAAACTCTTAATTTCGACATTAAATATTTTTTGTAATCTTTGACAAAGATTTTGAGAATTTTCGCTACTTATTTCCTCAGAAATAAGTAGATGTTTATTGTTATGAAATCGGAAATAAATACGAAAAAATTGCCGGCTAGAAAGTTTGGCTAAAATCTGAGAAACATCTATTTCAGATTCAATTTGCTTTACTTCAGCAAAGTAATATGATGATGTCCCTAAAATGCTACGGCTATAATAGATCAATCCTAATCTTCGATCAATACCTAAATACCGACGACGTAAAAAACATGCCATAAAAAAAACAATAAGAAAAAGAATTACTAAATTAACCATAATACTATCGGGAAAATATTTTAACTTTTCTATTAGCCAAGGTATATTTGGCATTTCTTGCGGAATTATTCGATAGCCTAAAACTAAAATCAGTGAACATAACATAAAAAAAAGCAATAATTTCCATATTCGATAGATACGATTATAACGACGCATTCGTATCCATAAAATTTCAGTATCAAAAAAAGCAGATGTATAATCCATATATTTTCCTACAAGACAATATGCCACAAAAAAATTAGTTACTAAGCCGTTGCTTTTTCATCAGAATCATTTTCTTGATCATTTAAATTTCTAGGTATCATTAAAATCTTATCACTGTCCCATTCTTGATAAAGAAATAGCAATCCAATAATAATCCATAAAATTTCACGACTACGACGTAATAATCCAAAAGTTATTCCTAGTGTTTTGTCCAAGTGAAAAAGCATAAAAGTTCCTGCAATTCCGCCTTCTTGAATGCCAACAGAACCTGGAACGACAGTCCCCATTCCTTTAATTGTAACAAACATTGCCTCTAAAACTAGGATTTGATAAATTGGAATACTTTGTCCCATCAACGTAAGAAAGATATAAATTTCGCTTGCCCCACAACACCATCCCATAAAAAAACACGCTACTCCTACAAACATTCTCGACTTATCATTATAATATTGAGCTAGCACATTATCAAATTGAGAGATAGCCTCTTGATAAGAAGCTATCCACTTCTTAGTAACTTGGATTTTATTAAGACCTTTACTAAGAAAGCTAGCTAATCCCCGTTTTTGCAATCGCAAAAAGAAAGCTAATGCTATTCCAAAAAGAAAAAGACCGATCAATGCACTTAATAAAATCCCTTTATTTTCTAAACTCAGAAAAGCTAAATTTAAGCCAATTAAAATAAACGCAACTTCTGCTAATGTCATCAAAAATTTTCCAATAAGAACAGAAGCTAAACCATGACTAAGTGGAATTTTTTGTTTAGCTAAAAAAATGGCTTTCAGTGGCTCACCACCGATATAGCCTCCGGGTAAAGTATAGTTGATTGCTTCACCAGCAAGTTTAATTTTTACTAATTTCCAAAATGATGGAAGTTCTACATTTGAGCAAAATGACCACTTCCATCCCCATGTATCAGTTACATAAACTGCCAAATAAGGTATGATAAATAGCAATCCCAGTGGCCCAATTTCCTTCATCTTTTTCCAAATATTATTTGGGCCTGCCTCATAAATTAGCCATGCTACTGCTAAAATACCAACTGAAAATAATATATATTTTAGCCATTTCATTATTTTTTTTCCTCTATTCAATCAAATCGCTGGGTACTTAATACCCAGCGATTTTTCTATTTACTTTTTACAAGAAAATTGTAAAAGGCTCTTTTCATAACATACAGGAGGTTCAAAACCTAACAACTGCATTAAAGTTGCCATCATATTTGCAATGCCTGGTTTTTTAGCAGAGTCTTCAACATGTAGTATATATTCATTGTGATAATTGCTATCAAGAATAAAAAATGGTACTGGATTAAGTGTGTGGCTGGTTTTTACTTTGCCTTTATTATCTAATTTTTCTTCTACATTTCCATGATCAGCAGAAATCACAACTATTCCATTTTGAGCAAATACTTCCTCTACTACCTTGGGTAAACAGCTATCTACTGTTTCCATTGCTTTTTTACAAGATTCAATGTTTCCTGTATGTCCAACCATATCTCCATTTGCATAATTCACACGCAAAAATTTATATTGCTTAGATTTTAAAGCAAGAAGAAGTTTTTCAGTAACTTCATTTGCCTTCATTTCAGGATGACCTTCAATCATATCATTAGAATCAGACGGAACTTGTTCATATTTTTCAAGTTTTTCATCAATATATCCGCTACGGTTTCCATTCCAAAAATATGTTACATGTCCATATTTGTGTGTTTCTGCAATAGCATAGCTTTTAATTCCCATAGCACATAAATATTGAGCAGATATATTAGTAATATTTGGAGGTAAAACAAGAAATTTAGGAGGAAGATGAATTTCGCTATCATATTCCAAAAGTCCAGCATATTTTACTTTTGGATATTCTACACGATCAAATCCTTGGAAATCTTTTTTTACAAAGGCTTCAGAAATTTCAATAGCACGATCTCCACGGAAATTAAAATTTATAACTGCATCTCCATCTTTCATCTTACCAACAGGTTGGCCTTTTTCATCTACGATAACAAATGGCTTATTAAATTGATCTTTTGATGGCTCATCTTTCTGCTCAGAAACAAGGCGAGCAGCTTCAATAGCCTGACGCGCTGATTGAAAATAACCAGGATAATTAGGAAGAATATCTGTCGGAGCAATGACTCCACGAACATGAGCATCCCAACCACGTTTAACGATTTTCACATCCGAATAGTAGCGATCCATTGTTACATACATACGTCCGCCACCAGATGCAATGCGTGCATCGATTCCATAATCTTTATGAAGTTGAGATAATTTTTGTTCAAGTTTTTCAATATATTCTAGCCCAGATTTATTTACATCTCTTCCATCTAGTAAAGGATGTACACGGACAGATTTTACATTGGATCTTGCAATCCCATCAAGTAAAGCAAATAGCTGATCAATATGAGAATGCACATTTCCATCAGATAGCAACCCAAATAAATGAACTGTATTCCCGGATTTTCCTGTTTCTGTAACAATTTCTTGCCATACTGGAGTTGTAAAAATACGCCCGGAAGCAATGTCTTCTTCAACCAATTTAGCTCCTTGATTATAAATTTGCCCGGAGCCAATTGCATTATGTCCAACTTCGCTATTTCCCATATCTTCATCACTTGGCAATCCAACAGCTTTACCATGTGCCTGAAGTTGAATATAAAGTTTTTTTTGTTTGCATTCTTCCATCCAGCGATTGATATTGGCTGGATTAGCCAAATAAAAAGCATCGCCTTTATCTTTTTTACCTATTCCAACTCCATCTAAAATAATAAATACCATTGGGCCTGGCCGGCCAGAAAAACATTCTAACTTTTTTAAAGTAAAATTTTGTTCCATGTTTATTTTTCTAAATAAAAAGCCTATGAATTTTCTAATTTTTTTGATAATAACAACTTAAAAAGTAGTAGCTTTATTTTAACATAAAATTTCTTAAAAAACAAATGTAAACAATTTTTGCCACAACTTTTCATAAGTTTTGCCTAACGTGTTGCGAAATTTAATAAGCCTAAAAATAAAACATTCTTTTGACGAGCTGCATCGAAAAATGTCCAAGCTATACGATAACTTTTTGATCCAGCAAAAACAATTTTACGACCACGTCCAAACGCAACAGGAAACGTTGCCATATCTAATTTAGCAACTTGATATCCAAACTGTTTCTTTTCAATTGGAAAGTAAATTATGGCAAAATGTTGAGGATAATCAGTTTGTTTAAAAAAATGAGTTATTCCTTCCACAGGTTCTTTATCAATATTCCATTCTGACCATGTTGGGCCAACATAATCGTGTTCAGGTTCTTTTTCGCGATTTTGAATTGTCGGAGAACGGCTTAGTATATCTCCACTACCATCCGGGGCGTATAAATATAAATAAAGCTCTTGAGCATCATCGTTATTAGAAACACGACGTACACGATAAACTAATGCACGATCGCCTTTATTATTCCATTCTGGTAATTTAAAGATACCTTGTTCAATAATTTTCACACTATCAACAGTTTTGAAGTCGTCTTTTAATTTTACAAGGTATAAATTCTCTCCTTGAGAAGATGCTCCACAAACTAATATTGCTAACCCTTCTGGAGTTATTTTGGCTTGAAAATAGCTGATTGCATGAATACTTGGATTTGTTTGTCCAAGTTGTATTTCCCATACTTTGTTAAATTGTCGAGAGGGAGCATTTGTTAACTCGCCTATAAAAATTTGATTCCCCTGCAAAAAGGCAATATAATCTTTATCTTTAGTATGAAACCAATTAGGTTGTGTAATAAGACTTTCTTGAGCCAGAGAAGATACTAAAATTGAAGGAGAAGAATTGTTTGCCTTTCCCCAATATAATCTGAATCCTCCACTGATTAAGCAAAATTCTTGTGAAATTTCTTGTCTTTGTGCCCAACGGAAAGAATAAAATATACTCTTTTTATTTTGATCTTCAATAATATAACGTTGATAACTTTCTTGACTTATAGAAGACTCATGCTTAGGAAAATAAAGTAAATGAAGTTGATAAGGAATTTTAGAGGAGCTTGTTTTTACTTGTACAGCTAGCCATTCACCATTTAATGACCATTGAGGCATCGAAACACCAACATGATCAAAATTTATTTCGCGATATTGAATCAAATTTGGTTTGTGCAACCCATCGCTAATCTTTTTTTTCAGTTGGTTAATTTCTGCCATATCTATAGAATCGGGAGCAGTTATATCCATTGTAGGAGCCAGCGGGCAGTCAAATTCAAAAGGATTTGTTTGGCCAAAACTATAAGCAATAAAGAAAAATATCAAAAGTAATAACAAGGAAGATATTTTCTTAGAAAATATTTTTAAAGGCATATTTTTATCCTACAAAAAAACAATCTATAGCTTTTTATTTTTTCCATTTTCTTAATATTTCATTCAGAAAATTTTCTAATTCCTGACGACGAGTTGTTTGGCAGTTGTAAGTAATCTCTTCTTTAGTTTGACTAGAAATAATTTGTAATTCAAATCTTTCTGAACGTTTAAATTCTTCCCCTAGAGCTTCTAAAAATGACAACGCAGAATATAAACTATGTTTACTTTCTGAATCATTTAAATATGTGCCAATTAACATTTTTTGTTGTGCAGTCCAACCTTGACTATTTGTCTCACGTTGTTTTGTTAAACTAAGAAATTCTGCTATCATCTGAGCAATATTATAATCTAAGCCAGGATGTTCTTCTCCTAAAGCTCTAGTTCGCTCGTCCTTCATCTTAAAACCTAAAGCAAGAGTTAATGCTGTTGCGCAAAAAGTATTACAAGTATCATCTGAAATATCCAAATAGTTATTTTTATAATAGCTTAACAAAATTGCACCCAGACTATGAATAATACGATATCTGTCCCATTTTGTACGGACTTTACTTAAAAGCCCTGGTTTTTCTTTTAATAAATTTTGAGAAAAAGTTTTTATATCCATACAACGACCATCTTTAAAATACCAAGTCTTACAAAATTCTGAAAAGGTCGTATTATCTCCCATCAACAACTGTAAAGATTTTTCCAAACTTTTTTCTTTTTGAGAAAAATTACTACGTCGCCAATAAATTTCTGCCATATCGAAATAAAAAGTAATATGATGCGGATGCTCCGGAGGAATTTGTTCCCAAATTTGAGATTCATACTGTTCATAAACTTCAATTAGTGTGTTAAGAAAATTTTCACCAACTTGATCCCAAATTTTTTGTTGCTCTAAAAGATCCAAAAATTGAGTAAGAGTATCTAAAGAACGGATACGATAATCAATTTCTTCTGTAGAAAAAGAGTTCCCAAGGCTGCTATAAACACTATTTTGAAATTCATAAAAGATATAAGGAATACGTTTATATGGACGAAAAGTTACAGTTGTATCTTGGCCAACAATAATATTGCGTCGTTGTTGAATATATTTTTGAGAATAAAACGGCTTATAGCTGAA
>CAZPDM010000065.1:13639-24967 GCA_964585305.1 uncultured Planctomycetota bacterium
TAATATTGCGTCGTTGTTGAATATATTTTTGAGAATAAAACGGCTTATAGCTGAAAATATATTCTCCAGCTTCTATGGCAACATTCGGAATTCTATTAGGACGAAAACTAGAACGACCACGATAGATCACACGCGAGCCATCATCTCGGAAAATTTCTATTCTCCCCGCGCCTTCTTCCGGAGTATTAAGATCTTTGTCTTCGTTATTAAGGGCTTTCAATTCAACCTTTGCAACCATTCGATTCAGATGCAATTTTTGTAATTCCTGGCCTTTTAATTCCATTCCGATAATAGGAGTATCAGCTTCCAATTGCAAAATTTTTTGAGGAATAATAACTTCATCACCAAAAGGGACAAAAGTTTGAATAACTAACGTTTGATAAAACTTTCGTTTATGACTTACTAAAATAGTAATTGGCAAAGTTCTGCGAAGTTGTAACTCTTGAAATTCTTCTACAGAATATGTATAAATATTCTCTGGAATTTGATTTGACCAACCATAATAAAAAGTTACAATAAACTGCTCAGAATTCTCTGGAAATTTGATTGTTTTTTTTAAAGAAATTTGTCCTAAACGATCTAACCAAGCACGTCGATATTTTCCATCAATAAATCCTTGTTCCTGAAAACCAATTTCTTCCTCTTCTTCATCAAGATACGCAACGGTAATTTTTTGATTATTAGCAGTATTTCCTAAAAGAAAATTTTCCAAGTAATATCCTTGTGATTCCATAATCCCAGAATCTGAACTTCCTTGTCCACGCCCATCTTTTACTTCTATAAGCACAGGATATGTTCTACGAAAAATCTGAAAACAAAGAGTTCCCCAATTTTTACCAATAATATTTTCTTCAAGAGAAGAAATTAAATAAGAACAATTGTTTGATATAGAAAAATAATAAACTTTAATTACCTTTTCATCTAATAAAAAATACGCATAATAACCATCTTGTGCTTTTGTGCTAAGAAAACTTGATAAATTTAAATTATGATACTGAACTTTGATATTTTCTAGATCTTCAGCAGCACGCTGAAATTCTTGTTTCCAACTATCCAAAGTTTTTTCTGCTTGTATATGAAAATTCCATAATTCGTTTGTTTTTTGAGCCATTACCAATAAGGTTACATTCATTAAAATAAAAAAAAACAGAAATCTCATTATAAAAACCTTTCGAGAAATATGCAATATATTATCCGCCTTAAAATTTAAGGCGGATAATTTGACTATTTTTGTAAATTTTGAAAACTTAATTTAATTAAATGTGCTTTATATGCGACTGTACCATATTGATCTTCCCCAATATTTTGAGCCAATTCTTGACTCATTGAGTGGATCATTTGTTCTGTATTTTCATTAGATATAATTTCTTGCATTTTACTAACTTTTCCACCAACTACGCATTTCCATCCTGCCTTCTCTGGTACTGCTGCAAAAATCAAAAATGGAGCAGCTGAAGGCATGATAGTATAACGGAAAAATTTTAACTGAGAAATTTTTCTTGTATCCAATATAATTTTAGTAATAATACCAATTCCATTCCAATCTTTTATACTTTCTTCTTTTTCATCAGAAATTTTTAAAATAGCATTTAATGCTACAAAACTAACATATAAATCTGATTGCAAATTTTTTTGAGCAATTTCTCCACCAATTGTCCGTTGATTACGAATATTTTTTGAAAAACTAGATTTTTTTGCAATTTCGCCTAAAATTGTATGAGAAAATTGATCAGCAATTTCTTGTAAAGTAACACCTGCTTCTAAAATAATTTCTTTTTCTGTAACGCATATTTTTTTGCCTAGCAGATGGTGTATATTGATGAGTTCATGAGTTTGAGCATTACGTTGTGCAACTAAATAAGATCCTCCAGATATAAAAATTCTTTCTGGATACTTATAGAGTTCGATAGCTTGAGATAAACTATTTGGTTGATGAAAATTTTTAATGGTGTACCACATAATTTTTTCCTATTAAATTAGACAATGGAAGAACTAATATTTTCTGCTAACCACAATAAAAATTGCGAGTTTGAACATGAAGAAATAGCGGCTTTTGCTTGCTCTGTATATTTTTTTATTTCAAGTAGAGTAGCTGTTTTTCCATAAATTTTGTAAAATGTTGGTTTATTATAATCTTGTTGAGTGTCTTTCCCAGCTGAATTTTGCGAATCTTGCATGTCATCTGCAAGTTGAAAAGCATGGCCTAGATTATGAATATAATCAAGCAATAATTTCATTATAGAAGATTCTGCATGACAAAGATACCCTGCGATCCATATTGCTACTTCAAATAATGCAGTTGTTTTATATTGATTTATAATTTGAATATTTTCTAATGTTTTGGCTGTATTAGCTATATCCAAACTTTGTCCAAAAATCATCCCCGCTAATCCTAAATGACGATAAACAAAAGCCATCATTTCACAAAGTGTTTCCGCGTCAAGTTGACATTGTTTTGCATTAGCTTGTATAATATCTAAAGCATGTAAAATCAGCCCAATTGCTGATAGAATAGTGTTAGCTTCTCCATACATTACATGGTTTGCAGGTTGATGCCTCCGTATTTTTGCATTATCCATACAAGGAAGATCATCAAGCATTAAGGAAGCAGTATGAATATATTCAATACTACATGCTGATGGTAAAATAATATCAGGATTATTTCCTATAATTTTAGCAACTTCTAGCATAATAATAGGCCGGATGCGTTTCCCACGCGCTAATACACTATATCTCATTATCTCCCAAATATGAGGATATTTGGTATTTGGACACAAATAGGAAGCTAAATTTTGCTCAATTTTTTTTCGCTGCTGCTCGAATTCTGCGTGCATCTTGAAAACTCCGTTTAGGGAAAAAAATCTTATTCATCAGGATTTTTACTATTGCTAGAAGGTTGTAAAGTAGAAATATCTTTTAATTTAAAATCAGCAGGTTCTTTATTTTCAATAGAATTTTGAGAAATAGGATTTTCTGAAATATGAGTCAAATTAGTATTAGATATAACTTCTGTAGGTGGAATACTTGGAATAGGATCCTTCGATATGGCATCTCGATTTAATAATTCTTTATTTGTTGTATCAATGGTTACTGACTCAACAATTTCTTTTCCAGTTATATTTTTTGAAACTTCAGTTTCCTTTGTAGAACTCAAATTATTTGCAAAAACAAAATCTTTTGTGTCTTTAGCAGATATTTCTTCTTTGATAGTAACAATATTTTCTTTTAATGAAATATCTTTTGAGATAGATTCTATCTCTCGCTTTTTGAGCAAAGATTGACGTGGTGCAATAATTTTTCTTTCGAGCAAAATTCCTATTAAAACAAAAAATGTCCCTTGAATCAGAAATAAAAAAAGACTAAATATAGTTGCAATATGGCTACGTTGTCCATGACTTAGTCTTTTTAATATATCTCGTTCATAGTCATTCAAACGCCAAGCCCGAATATCTCCCGCTGGTCCAGCCGTTGAAATAATTCTTTCCATAGCTTTTTGGATATCTTGGGAAACTTTTTGAATATTAACAAGATCTTCTCTCAACTTTTCCAAATCCTGGCTATGTATCGGAGTAGCAACTTCTAGCATCCAGCCCAACAGTGGAAACAATATTCCAACAATTCCTAAAATTACTATGATAGAAACCAGCGGACTATTTTTTATTTTGTTGGCTAAATTATCTTTTTTTTCGTATTTCTGTGACGGTTCTTTCTTTATATCGCTCATAAAAATTCCTTCGCAAACGCTGGTAAGATCTTTTACGGCGTGGATTTCCCACGCCATATTCTATATATTCTATTTTACAGCAAAACACCTGCAATAGTGGCAGTCAATAAAGATACGATTGCACCACCAAGCATAGCACGAATTCCTAAACTAGAAAGTCTTTGTCGTAAAGAATCTTGTTGGTCGGCAGATACCATTGGCGCAATCCCACCAATTTGAATTGCTATTGATGAGAAATTAGCAAATCCACAGAGAGCAAATGTTACCATTGCTTCTGCTTTACTGCTCAAAAATTCTGGCATAGAAACTACTTCTGCAGTTTGCAATACTTGATTTGCAACACTAGTAAATCCACAATTAGAAACTTGCGCAAGCCAATCCATACGTTGTACAAAATAAGTGCTAAGCTCACTGTATGCAACAAATTCATTAAGAGAAATTTTCATACCAACTAAATATGAAAAGGCTCCACAATTATATTGAGGAACTCCTAATAACCATGCTAAAGGCCATAAAAGAGTAGAAAAGATTGTCTTTAAACTACCTGGAACATATCCAATATATTCGCCAGTATGAATGTCTCTTAATCCACCTAGCAACCGAAAATCTACCCAATAATCTAATGTTGCAAATGTTGCATCAACAAGTTTTATTAAAGCAATAAATGCAACCAACATTGCAGCCACATTTAGGCAAAGTTGCATACCATCTGATGCCCCTTTTGCAGCAGCTTCAAGACCATTTTTAGTTGGGATATTAAGAATGACTTTCACTTCCTTTGCAGTAACAGAAGTTTCCGTTTCAGGATATAATATTTTTGCAACCATCAAAGATGCAGGAGCTGCCATAAAAGATGCTGTAATAATAAAGCTTGCATTAACACCCATTTGAATAAAACCTGCCATTACACCGCCAGCAATAGTACCAAAACCAGCAACCATAACAGCATTAATTTCAGACATTGTCATATTAGAAATATACGGACGAACTATCAATGGAGCTTCTGTTTGTCCTACAAATACATTTGCCGCGGCAACGAGAGACTCTGATCCAGAAGTTCCCATTGTTTTAGCCATACACCATGCCATACCAGCGACAATTCTTTGCATAACTCCATAATGGTAAAGAATACTCATTACTGCTGAAAAGAAAATAATAGTAGGAAGAACAATAATAGCAAATTGGAATCCAAAGGTGCCAATAAATGATCCATCAGCTAAATTCCCAAATAAAAATTTGCTGCCTTCTGTAGCAAATCCTAAAAATCTGCCTACAGCATCTGCTACAGTTTGTAAAACTTTACGTCCTGGTGCCCAGTAAAGGACAATAACTCCAAAAAGGAATTGTAATGAGATACCCCAAATTAAAGGACGTATTTTTATTGCACGACGATTTACAGAAAGAAGATAGCAAATCCCAAAAAGGGTAGCAATTCCAGTAAATAAAAATAAAATTTTCATAAAAGCCTCACAAAAAATTCTATAAATGAAAGTACAAGAAATTGTCATTATCATAGAAAAATTAGCATTTCCATTTTAAAATTTTTTAGAAATATTTGCAAGAATAAAAATAAGAGATTTTGAGAGAGATTTAATTAAGTTGTCAAAAACATTTAGACTGTCATATTTGTCCATGCGATAGTTTGGATGTTTTTTTTAGCTAAAATGCTTTGAATAATAATCCTGTAAATGTACTAATTGGAACCTGTTCTCGTGTATCTTCAATAGAATCGGAAAAATTCTTAACAATACGTCGTATTTCTTTATATAATGTATCGTCCGCTAAAAGTTTGCCAATTGTGCCTTCTCCATTTTTTAATCGATCAGCAACTACACGAACGCTAGCAAGTGTGCCTTTTAAATCGTCTCCCATTTCTTTATCATGCAAAAGTTTGGCAATTACTCCTTGCCCTTCATTTATTTGTTGAGCAACTTTATTGATATTTTGTAGCATGGTACGTGCATCACCTAAAGCTAATTCAAGTTGCTTATAAACTTTTTCATCTGAAAATAATTTACCAATTGTTCCTTCTCCACGTTTTACTTTATCTGAAATATCTCCAAGATTTGTCATTACTTTATTTGCCTCTGCAATAGTTTTACGAAGGTTTTCATGTAATGAATCATCTTTAATAAGTTTGCCAATTGTGCCTTTACCACTACGAATAGTTGCAGTAATATCTTGTACATCACTGGCAATTTTGTTTACTTTATTATAAATTTCTTGATCGTATAATAATTTACCAATTGTTCCTTGATTATTACGAATTTGTGCTGTAATATCTTTGATATTTGCTGTAGCACTTTCTATATTATCATAAATTTCACGTTGAGTGATAAGTAACCCAATTGTTCCCTTACCATGCTCAATATCCCTAGTAATATTCTTAATCGAAGCAAAAGCATCGCGTAAATTCGGATCGTCTAAAAAACCTGGTTGTGCTTCGCCTTTCATAAATTTTCCTTCTTGGCTTGCAGATTCACTAATTTCTTTTGGTGGCGTTCCGACTTCAATATTTACATATTTTCCACCTAATGCACTGGCATCTTTTACGCTAATTTTTGCATCATCAAAAATTTTGATTGGTTTGGTTAAGCTAATATCAACCTTAACACTTCCGTCTTCTCTTAACTCTAAATTACGGACTTGCCCAACCTCCATACCTGAGGCTAATACTTTATGCCCTGGTTCAAGGCCCGATACACGGCTAAAAACAACTGCCATAGTACCTTGATAGCCTTTTAACAGGCTTAAATCTTTAATAACAATAGTAAAGATACCTGCTAAAATTAAAAATCCAAAAAATATGATTCCAACTAAAAAATTTTGTTTAAAATTTTCCATTTATTTTTCTCCCAAGCCGTATATTCTGGCCTTTTTTTGTTAAAAAATTCTTTACTAAAACCAATCATAGAATATAGGAATATTTTCATTCGTTGATTGTGTGTTTATTATTATTTGATAGTACGTATTTTCTTGAAAAGACATTGGAGAATTTTCAAGCTTGATTTGAAGTTGAATTTTCTTAGAAGTACAATTTTCATTTTTCCAAGGTAAAAAGGCTTCTTGTATATTCTCTCTCCAAGTTACTTGATATATATGACTTGGATGGCAAGATATTTTTAAAGATTGCCCTGTACGATTTTCTATTCCCCAAATATCTGTAGAATGACCTTGTTGCAGTAAAAGATGCCCTGTTAACCTAATGTTAGGAATATTAGCATCTAAAACAATCATATTTTTATTTTTACAAATTTCTATTGGTTTTGTTGCTGTAGAAAGAGTTGGCAACACTATATTTTGTGGTAACCAAGTTTGCTCCAACTGATGTCTATTTCCCTTGTTATCTTGCAAGAGTATAATAATATTTACAGGATTTTCCAAATTATTAAGTTTACAACTTCCATTTTGACCTAGAACATTCAAAGCAAGAAGATGGTTATTTTGACGTAACGTTGTTCTAATTTGTAAATTAGGGAAATTCGGTTGGACTTGCCATATTAGTTCATCTTTTTGTTGCTCTAATTTAACATCTGCAGCTAGATCATTTTTTATGTTAGCTGCCACAGACAAATTTGTTAAGGAAGAATCAGAAAATTTATCAGCACTAGATAATACTTTTTCACTAGAATTATCATTTTCTTTCGATATATTTTTTTCAGAAAAAGCTGTAATTTTTTCATCTGTAATTTTTTCTGATAATATTATTTGATTTCTTCTCAAATTTTCTAATTCTATTTTAATTTCAGAGTATTTTTTATCAAGTTCTTCTATCTTACTATATATTTTATCTAGCGTATTTTGAGTAATAGATATATTTTCAGTATTATTCCACCAAAGTCCTAAGGACATAACAAGAAAAATAAGCAAAAGAAAAAATTTTAAATGACTATAAAAAGATTGAATGGCAGAATTTTGTGGCATTTGTTCTCTCCAAAGCTATATATTTCAGAGAATATTTATCAGAAAGAAAAGTTCTTATGGATAACATAAACTGGCAAGAATTATTTCAACAACTATTTTCAATCGAAAATACAATATTTAAGAATTTCAATTTTTTAAAAAATATGAATAAAGAAAATAAATTTTTTCCATATCCTACACCAATGGCAGTTGTTAAAAAAGAAAATTGGAAAGTGCAAGAAATCAATCTTGCTTTTCAATATTGGACAGGATATACCTTAACAGAATTACAACAAAATAAAAATGAATGGAGCAATATAATTTATAAAAAAGATCTTAAAAATATATTCGCACGTCTCCAACATAGCGATGGAACTCAACATCTAGAAGTTAACTTACGTTTAATGACTAAAAATAATGGCGCAAAAGAGGCAGAAGTATTTATACAATGTCTTGATGCAGAAACATTACTTTTTGTTTTCCATGACATACAAATTCATAAGGAAATTGAACGTGAACTACGAGATAAAATTGCTCAAGAACAAAATCGAACAGCAGAAACAGCAAAAAATTTATTGCGTACTTATGTATTATTAAAACGTCTTAATCAACTTCCTCTATTTTGTTATGAATTAGAAAACCTGACTAATAATAGAGAATTTGAAAAACATATCATTGAATTATTATGCCAGGAAAACGGCTTAGGATATGTTTCAGCAGCAATATTCTGGATAGAAGGCGAACACCTTCAACTTTCCTATTCTAAAGGAGAATATCCCTTACATCGTTTCCATCTTAATAAAAACCACAAATTATCTAAACTCGCACGCGGGGAAAAAAATATATTATTAGAAAATTCTGGAGAAATTGCTTTGCCTATAAGTTTTCAAAACAATATCATGGGTATACTACATATAAAATTATGTGAAACAGAATGCTCTTTTGTAGAAGATAAAACACTATTCCAAGCAAACGCAGATATTTTGCAAAATATTGCGCAATGGATTGGTTTAATGAAAAATCGGCACCAGTATACACAATTATTAGAGTATAGCAAAAATTACGATAGTGTACGAAAAGTTTACAATTTCCAAAGTATTGCTAGAAAAATACAAGAATATATAACTCGTAATATATCATTTAATATGGCTATTTTAAGTTTTGACAATTTTTATGATTTTTCCAAATTACCAGAAGAAAGGCTACAAATATTCCTTCAAGATTTTGAAAAAAAATTACCGCCAGAAAATATTCTTGGCAGTATTTCTCCCCATGAATTGGTAATAATCTGGCCAGAACAAACATTATCCGAGAGTATTTTTCTGATACAAAGTTGGAAAAATTGGTTTAAAAATATATTTCCAGAGTTCAATATTTCATTAGGACTTGTTCCATTCACCAAAGATTTTAATTTTCACAGTGGTGAACTTTGGAAATTTTGTCGTTTAGCTTTACAAAAATCACGCGATCAAAATGGGGATAAATTTTATTATTGGGATACCAAAAACTTGAAAACCCAAGAAATTATAGAACGAAGCGGAATAAAATTAGAATAGTAAAGAAATTATTGAGTTAATAACTCTTCAATAAGAGCCGGAGCAATATATCTCCCTAGATTTTTTTTATCTGCTTCAACAAGTTGTGTCAATTTGCTCCAAACAATATCAACATGATATATTCTTGCCATATCTTGTTCTTTAGTAATTTTTTGCAAAGCAATGGGAGCAAAATACCGGATGATTATTTTCCGATCTTTTTCTGAAGCCTTTTGTAATGCTTTCCAAACTGCATCATAAGATGAAGCATCTGCCTTAAGAACAACTGCCGGAGGAGTAGCATTAGTAGAAGAAGCTGCAGGATTGCTTATATTCTGGGAAGAAGCAGTTCCTATATTGGGGGATATAACAGGTTGATTTATATTTGAAACAGATACCTTTGTTTGAGGTATTGAAGTATTTGCGACAGATGCAGCAGGCATTGCAACAGATGGAGCAGTTTCTACTGGCCGCACTTCCGGCACTTCAATTTGAGGTTTTCTACCTAATTTGCTTTCTGCAGATGTTTTTACTTCAGGATCCTTTGATTCTTGGGAAATTTTTTGCAAAAGATCGGGATGAAGAATTTTACTTTCTGCTAAACGACATATCATCGAATCTGAATCTGTCAAAACAATATTGGCTAAAAGAGCTTGATCTGTCATTCGTAAAATACTCATCCATCTGATCTGAGGATCTTTACTTTTGCTATAAATATCTACTAAGAGGGTTTGCTGCGAAATTTTACGTGCAGCAGATTTTCTCATTTCTAAACTATCATCTTCTAATGCGATTTTAGCTAGTAATTCTGGAGGTAATCTTTGCAAGGCTGTTTCACGCAAATCTTCATCTGGAATGCACCGAGCGATTTCTTCTAGTACATTACTATCTTGAATTTTATTGATTGCTGCCATTTGTACTTCACGATCATGATCAGACAAAACAATATTTCTAATCATTTCCGGCTCTTCAAGGTTTAACATCGCAGCTTTACGTACATCGGAAGGAGCTTTGCTTTTAAGAATACGTGCTAGTGTTGGTTGGATAGTGATTTTACGAACAGCAGCAACTTGAATAGGAACAACTGTACTTTTATTATAAAGATCGATCAAAATTTTCTGATCATCAATTTTTTCCAACGCATTAAGTTGAATTTGCCCATCAGAACATTCTAAAATAATTTCAATCAATTTTTGGGGATCTGTAACTTGATCAAATGCTATTTTTTTTATTTCTGCATTTTCTTCAGTAAGAAGAATCTTCTTTATAAATTCCCAATCTTGGATATATGGAATAGCAGCACAACGGACTTTCACATCCATATCTTCGGCAAGTTCTAATATAACATTTTGATCAGTTATTTTTTCCATCGCATAACTAATAAATTCTTGTTTTTCTGTATTTCTAATAAATTCTGCTAAAATTTCTTGATTGTCTATCTTTTTTAGAGTAGCTAACAAAAATTGATCGTCGTCAATATATTCTAATAAAGGGGCTAGTAACTCTACATGAGTAATTTTAGAAATAATAGCTTTCCTTACATCCATTGATTTTTCTTTTGCAACAAGCTTGCTCAAAAATTCTTGATCACCAATATGATGTAAAGCATTGATTCGGATCTTGGGTAAACCAGAGTATTGCGTTAATAGCATCAACCAAGTTTGTTGATTATCTGCAATTTTTACCCATGTAGATTGATCACTCGAAATAAACATTTCAGAAGTAACTTTATTTTGTTCAATTAAAGGCCTGTATTCTGCGATATGTAAAGGTCCTTGCATGTCATTGGTTTGCTTATCTAATAAATAATATTCCGGCCCAGGAACTTTTACACGTTTTTTGCAAATATTACATTCTACCAAACGACCTGCATGTTCTGAAGAAACAAGTAGTAACTTACTGCAAAATACACATGGTACGGGTAAAGGAAAATGATCAATTCTTCGAGCAGTAGCAACAGGAAGTCTATCCGTTTGTGCTTTTTTGCGATCTACCTGCCGTAATGCAATTGTTTTATTTAATGGAACAATTTTTTTTAGAGTTTGGGTTTTTCCTAACGGAGTAGGACCGCCAGATGTTTTTGAGCTGGCATCCTTATCAGCAGGTGTATTCTATAAGGATAGGTAATGCTTTGGTCTTATACCTCTGCATTTTCCCCCCTTCCAA
>CAZPDM010000066.1:0-24692 GCA_964585305.1 uncultured Planctomycetota bacterium
CCTGCTCAAGAATCTAGCGAAGGATTTGAAATTGGCGGAGGAGGATTTGAAATTGGTGCTGAAGGAGACGTTGAAGCCCCAGCAGCAGTTCCAGTAAATTGGCCCTATGATGTTGCTTGTAGCAATTGTAATGGATTAGTTCAATTTCCTGCTCAGGGCAATTATAAATGCCCAAGATGCAGTTGCTATATCACAATTAACGAATATGGACAACAAACTGTATACTCCACTGTATCTTCAAAAGTTGTGGAATTAAAATGCCCCTGTGATAATATGTATACAACTGGCGTTAAAGCCGCTGTTAATGCTTTAGCACAGCAAATGGGTTTTTCACAAGTTTTTAACGATGAAATTAATTTAGCAATTGATAATGCTTTGACAGTTGCAGTAGAAAAAAGCAACCAAGGTCAAGAAAATTACCAAATTTTAGCAGTTGCTGATACTGCAGAAATGATATTGGGAATTCAATCTCTAAATCCTTTCCTTGTACAAGGCGGCCCTAAAGACCCAAGATTATTAACAATTGCTAAAAAAGTAGATCGTTTGGAAGTATTCCCTCTTCCTAATAAAGGCCAATTATTGAAGATGACCAAAAAAAGAAAATAAATTATTTTTCAATAAAAAAATATTTGTAGGCACAATAACCCAGCAAAGGAGTCAATATATCTTTGACTCCTTTGGCTATTTTTTTTACAGGTTACAAAAATGCTTACTACCACATTTATTACGCAACTGAAAAAAATCAATCGCTATAATTTTGGATATCTTGAAATAACTCTTGGCCAATGTTTTGATAAAAATCTTACGAATCAAATCCGTGACTTTTTTTCAATGGTTCAACAGCAACCAACTAAAAATGTTTTACTTATTTTTTCTCAAGTCGAAGCAATGGATAGCACAGGAATTGGCATACTAGTTAACTTTCAAGAAGAATTAGAGCAGAACCATTTTTCTCTTAAATTAGTCAATGTTTCAAATAAAATCTTGCATCTTTTTGAGATATTGGGATTAGCGAATTTCTTTCATATTCACCCAACAGTATCCGACGCACTTTCTACTTTTTTCCCGGAATCAGAACGAGCATTCTTTTCCAATCCAGATTGGGAAAAAGAAATATCTGAAGTTTCAGAAATAAAAAAAGAATATATTAAAAAAGAAGAAACAGCAGCAATAACTAAAGCTCCTAATGAAAATTTACCATTGCCACCTAAGATATCTCAAATAGAAGAAGAATCTTCAGACATTGAAACTTTTCATGAAGCAATTGATAGTAAATCTCCTCAAAAATTAGCACCAATTACTCCTATATCAAAACCTACTAGTATTGAAGATAATGATGACGAAATCTTTCCTGCAGATGTTGAAGACTTGCCCTCTGAAACAAAAGCTTTCTCTACAGCAAAACGATTGCATACAATTAAAATCAAAAAAACTGGAGAAGAAAGTACTAAAAGTCAACGTACATTAAAAATAGAGTATTATACTAGAATGATATGCTCACAAGAATTTCCTTTAAGAATTTTATTCTTAGGGTCTTCTAAAAAAGATCGAACATGGGAAATTGTTCCAAAAATCTCTGGATGTGTTATTGTTCCTCAAAGAATTTCAATCAATGATTGCGATTTACCTGCGGAATTTATATTTTCAGTTACACCATTAAGCAAAACAATAACATCTTCAGAAATCATATTAACTAGTAAACATGAGCCTTTTCGCCTATTCCCACTAAAAATCAACATAGTCTCTATAGATATTCCTAAATTATTATTCATTTGTGGGATCATCTTTTTTTTCTTATCTTCAACAACATTAGTTTGCACATGCTTATTAAAATCTTTTAGTGTTGCCACAATTCCTGACAGCTATAATCCTGCACTTTTTTTAGAAATTACCCAAATAATTGGATTTATTTTTGGCGGAATTTCTTTATATGGATTTGTTTGGTCTTTTGTTCTACTTTCTGGTGCATTTCTATATTATCATTACTTTTTGCATCCTAAAAAAACTTCCACACAAGTAACTTTCTTATGATAAAAAATTTTTCTCTAATTTATTGCCCATTAAAAATAATGATAATAATCACTTTTTTATGAAAGAGATAAAAAGAATAATGACAAAAATCCCGCTACAAATCCATACACAACCGCCACGTCAGTATGGAACAAAAATTTTTTACACCAAATTAGTTAGTGATCTATCTCAAAAAAACACGGCAATAACAGATATTTTGCAACTTTTAAAAGATAGACGGATTATCCAAAATTCAGATGAAATTTGGGTGCGATTGTGTCTAGATGAAGTTCTTGTAAATGCTATTCGACATGGCAATAAAGAAAATATTGAAAAAAATGTTGAAATATCTATTTATATAGACAAGAAGCATTGGGCTATACGTGTAGAAGATGAAGGCGAAGGGTTTTCTCCTGAAAATTTAATTGCTTTAGATAGCCAAGAATATTGGGAATCCGAACATGGACGTGGCATTTTACTAATGAAAAATTATATGGATGAAATTTGGTACTATGATAAAGGAAATCGGGTACAATTGGCAAAATTTCATAAAAATATTTTTCAAAAAATCTGGCAAAAATTATTTGTTTTTTTTAGTAAAAAATAACAAAAAAAGCATACACAATTTGTGTATGCTTTTTTTGTTATGGGAGATTAAAATCTACGAGTTTTCTTTGTTCTAAACATACTATTTTGCTTCGATAGAAAATTTTTCCAATGCTCCAAAACTTGCGAACAACAACAGCATCTTTTAACCATTCTGATTCATCGTTTAAAGATCCAGCTTCTTTATTTTTAATGGATTGGAACATTTCGTAACCGTGTTCAATTCCGAAGAAAACCTTACTAAGTGCAATCTTAACACCCATCATATAACCATATTTGGCTAACTCATCCATAAGTTCAGTAGGCGTAATACGGACAGAGAAAATATGGCTGCGTTCTGTATTAGATTTTGTAAAATCCTCTACATCAAATAAAAGGCGAATCGTACATGAATTGCTTGCGATCAAATAATCCATACGCTCAGGAAGAATTGTAGAATATCCATATCGCTCTTTTTTAGCTAAATTAGAATATCTCATCATGGTAGTATTCTTTTGTAATTCATACGCATAATAAGGATCTTGATATTTTAAATTTCTATTTTTAGTAATACGTTCCAGAAATCCTTCAATATCTTGCCAGAAATCTTTACCAATCATATAAACACCAAAGAGAGATATAATAATTTCTGTATATTTTATTTCTCTCTCATATTGTGCTAATATGAAAACAATGATGAGAAGGATAGCCACTAAAAATAACCCAAAAAATTGCGGGGCAGAATTTCTGATTTCTGAATAAACAGAACTTCTGCGATTTGATATATCTTTGCTATATTCAGCAAAAGGATGCATTGCAATATTTTCGGAAGAAATTTTACGTGCAAATGGATATACTACAAAATGGCAATGCAATCTATCATATCGTAAAACATCTTTATCTATTAACAAATTTGCATCTATAATATTAGGATATTTTTCATTTTGAGCAATATTAAGAAATGGTTTTACTGGTTGCTTAGGATTCATAAAATTAAGCCTTTCCTTGTACACACACAGAACTATGGCTGAGATGATATTTGCTGAAAATATTTTTGTATAGTAGGATTATATTCATCTGGCCACCATGCCTTTTGCCAAGTTTCTTGTAAATAAGAAGTATTTTCCCTACTCCAGATAAAAGAAGATGTGGAATTCTGAATCTCTAATTTATCCTCAAAATCTAATTGAGAAAAATTATTATTGTGAGAAAAATTATCCAAAATTGATTGAAGAATGCTACTTTCTTGCTGAGCAAAATCGTCAGAATTTGAAGAAAAATTTGTATTAGAGCTGGGAATTTTATTAGTCTGTTTTTCCTGCCAACTTTTCCATGTTTGCTGTAATATTTGCAATGATTTCTCTTTCTTAAGAGAAAAGTGGTTTGATGGCACAAGTTCTGAATCTTTCATGCTATCGTTTAATAAACGAGAAAAATTATTATGGTGTATATTATTATTTTTATTGGTAAAGTCTTTTTCTTTTGATGTTTCTTCACTAGATAATTGTACATTAAATGTTTGGCGATCCAATTTTTTTCTATCTAAAGAATTTTTTTCTTTTTGCAAAATAGCAATAATTTTTTTTAAATTTTGTATAGATTGATATACTTGTTTTTTAGAAGAAACATTCTCTGTTATTTTTTGTATTTCTTTTGCAATTGCAGAATCCTCAGACATAAGTAGCATGCTTGCATGATTAAGGTTAATCTGAATGGCTTGCTCCCAAGCTCTTTCTTCAGGACTTTTATATTCTGGCCAGAATGTCCAAATTATAAGTACAGTCAAAGAAAGCAAAAGAATTACTGTAATTTTTCCAGAAATCCACTGATATTTTGGGACAAAAAGATTGGGCAACTTTTGGGGCAAAGTCTCAATATGAAATAGAGTATCTTTTAATAAGCATGGAGAAATATCTTTTTTTTGTATAAGCATGGAATAACATGAACTAACTCTATCTTGAAAATGATAGCAAATATCTAAATAATAAGCCGCTGACCAATTTGTCCATTTATTTTTATGCCTAAAAAAAATAGTAGTAAGTATTCCTAAAATGGGGATAATAACCCAATAGCTTATTTTTTCTATTTCTAATTCATAATATTGCAAAATATTTACAGCAATCATCCAGATTGTTAACACTAATAAAAATACATGGAATAACGCAATAATACATCTAGTATTACGTTGGTAATGAACTTGCTTCAAATATTGTAATATTATCTCTAAAACAAAATTTTCATTTATATTTTTTTTGTGATAGGACTTCATAAAAATTCTGCAATTTTTAATTTTTTCTTTTTAAACAGAAAGCCTGGTTAGAAACCAGGCTTTAACAATTTAAATCTTAAATAGGCTTATTTGTGTGCCCAATAGCAAGGTAGAGAAGGATCACCAAATAGGTGATATACTTGCCAATAGTATTCTTTACGACTGCTAGTAGAAGCTTGAACAGCTAAATTACCGGCTACCATAACAGAAGCATTGACAGCATATTTAAAAGGCATATTGCTGGCATATTCGCCAAAACCAGCTTCATACATACCAGGTGTAGTATCTTCTTTCTTTGGAGAATTTCCAGAATTGATGCTGGTAGTAATTGCGCAATTACCTACACCAAACCACAAATCTTCATCCCAGTAGGTATAATTGGAACCGCCAATATAACCGATTGCACCTTTATCAGCAACACGTAGCCATTTTTCACCAAAGCATGTTTGTTGTTGGAAAGAGCCTGTTAAGCAGCAATTGCCAACTACTAATGGATACATGTTGTAGTTTTTTAAACTGTCAATATTAGACATAGTGAAATTAGGATCAGAGAAATCAGTTTGGCTTCCATGTGCAGTATAATTGAAGAAACTTACACCACTATTAACCAAAGCAACGATTTGTTGAGTACTGTCTTGGCTCTTAGTAGTTAAGAAAACATTTCGATCAGAACCTGTCCCTGATGTAACTGTTTTTTGATAGCCATTAGTTTCATTGAAATAATATTCATAGGCATAACGAATTTGTGGATAACCACGTTTCACTGCCCAACCAGAATCCCAACCAGCTACTAGAGCATAAGTTTTGAGGAAATTAGGATTGCCAAATTGTTTTTGTTCATAGGCCATAGATTTGACAACTTGTGGTTGAAGTTCAGCTGCATTATTTGCAGAGAAACGGCCATAAAGCATATCAGGCATATAGTCGTTAGCAGCACCAACCATTGTACTGGCATAATAAAGATCAGAATAGTGGCTTCCGCAAGATTTGCCAGGAATTTGACCATGATCGCCAACGATCAATAAGAATGTTGGATGGCTTGCATCAAAAACTTTTTTAATTGTAGCTTGAACAGCATCATAAGTAGTAGTTCCAACATATTCTACAATAACGTTGTATTTTTGGCTTTTGAAAGCGATGAATTGTTCTAAAAAGCTGTCGCCTTTGAACATTTCATGGGCTACGATTAAATAGCCAACTGCATTTTCACGAGCTGTATATTGTAAAGATTCTGGAGTAATAACTTGAGCATTTTTGAAATATGGACTGGCACATTTGCCTTTGAGTTCCATAGTAGCTTGCATATCAGCATTTTCTACAACAATTTCAGCTTGAATATTGTTGTGGAAAATGATTTTGCCATCTACTGGGCTATATTGTACTGGCATAAAGCTGACTAATGCAAGTCTCATATCGCGCATCATGCCAACTTCTTCGATAGCGACAATAGAATTGCCACTGAAACGTTGTTGATAGGCTTCTGGATTATAAGCAAAGGCAACTTCGCTGCTGTCTTTACGAATAGAAGGTTGATTAGGATAGAGAGGATTAGCAATGCCATATTCACGGGTTTCGCCATCCATTTTTTGGGAAGAAAGCAAGTTGATACTCAATTGTCCGCCCATAGGAACTTGGATAAGTTTGCTAAGAACTGGCAATTCTGGAGCACCTGGGTTATTGCTAGTTTGCCAACCAGGAATATATAAGTGGGTAAAAGTACCAGCTGGAGTTTGAACTTCGCTAGCTTCAAGAGAACGAACATGGCATTCTACCGTTAGAGAAGCATTGCCACGAACTTTAAGATTGTCTTGTACAATTCGAATTTGAGTATCTTGGCCATCACGGCTCAAGAAAATTTCATCAGCCATTAGCATGCTGGCCAATATTACCAATACGAACATGAAACGAATCATAAAATTCCTTTCTCACTTCGAGAAATTAGATTTGAATGTTAGAAAGTCCTAATTATAGGAAATTTGTATGCGTTCAGCATACAAATTCATTGTAGATGGAAAAAAAGTATTTTGCAAACAAAAAATTTCCAGAAAATAGAAATTTTATCATTTTTTTTCTATGGAATGAAATTTGCTTTTCTTAAAAAGATGAAAATACTTCTATTCTTTCCATGCCCAAAGATGTGCTTCATTAAAAATATTGATAAGACCATTGATTTTTGTATATCCATAGGGAATATTATATTCAGGATTAGGTGTTATCACTTGAAGTCGAGGATCATATAAAATAATATGATTACGACTCCAAAGATAGATTGCAGGAGGATCATTGTGTAAAACTTCATGAGCTTTTTTCCAAATATTGCGAACTTTTTCTATATTCGTTGCATCTCTGGTTTCAATAGCCATAGTATTGATTTGCGAATTGTAATAATTCCCATAATTGCTATTACTCACCGATGTTTCCTTCGGATTTTTGTAAAACATGCGCATTAAACTAGGAGTCCCGGTAATTTTAGTGGTGCGTAGAACTAAATCAAACTTGCCATTTTGTAGTCTAGGATAATATTTTTCGTTGTCAAGATAATCTATAACAATAAAAATTCCAATTTTTTCAAAATCTTCTTTTAATGCTCCGCAAATTTCTTTAATCAAAGGATTTTTGCCTTCAGGATTGTTCGCAATTAAAGTAAGTTTAGGAAATCCTTGAATTTGATCCGAACTAATTTTAAGACTCTGAAGTTGGCCAAGATTCAATTGTATACCACGTTGCAATCGTTTTACAAAGATTCGATCTTTTCTGGCGATCTGAACACGAAAAACATTTTGTTTAAGATCTGATAAGGCTTGAGCTATATCATGGATGGATTCGATTTTTGTACGTTCAATGCTTTGAATCCAGTCGTTTTCCAGAAATTCATTTTCTGGAACTAAACAATCTGTTCCAATAAATACTTTATTCCCTCGCTCAAAGACATCCAAGCCCCATTCTCTATATAAACTTAATAAAGCTAATGCTTTTTTAGCGTCATCACTATAAGGAGGGATCATTAAATTATAAAAAAAATTGCGTTTAGGGATTGGCCCAGAAATCAATTCCCCTTCGCCCCCTAGTAGTTTTTGAAGAGCTAATTTCTTTCGGAAAGCATAATTTAGCGCACGTCGAACTACTGGTAATTTAAGATAGGGATTTTGACAATTAAACATAAAACCCGTAGAAGAATCATCCGAATATGTAGAGACTTGTGTTTTAGGTGCGGAATTCAAAATATATCCACGTTCTGCAGGAGTAACACTTGATAAAAGATGTACGCGCCCTGCAATAAATTGCTCATTTCTGGTTAATAAAGCTTTAGGAAATGCCTGCATACGAATTGATTGCAAAGGTTTACAATTAGATGGTAATTTTAGATTTTGATAATAAGGATGTTCGGGACGTCTTGTCATAAGAATATATTTATTTTCTTCTACACGATTGATATAATATCGCCCCCATCCCATGTAACGAAATTGAGCTTTATCAGGAATTGCTTCGGAAGGACTATTGGCATTTCGAAAACTCATTTTATTTACCAGCGGAAAATAAAATTCACCAGGTAATGGTTCAGTTTGCAAAGCATCCGCATAATATGTATCCATACTACTAGGACTTTTGGCTACTAAAGTAAGCGGAGAAGCGACCTGCCAACTTGATCTATTTAATTTTCGATAATCTAATGAAAATATAATATCTTCACACGTTGGTTTTCGTGTAGCATTTGCCCAAGGAACATCATTTAAATTAAAATTTAAAGTTTTTCGATTTCCAATGTTTAGGCTTCTCCAATTAGCTAAACAAGGACGATATGCTTGTTGGCCAGATGTAATTTCATATATATCAACTAAAGGATCGCAAGTTAATTCAATAATGCGTCCTTCGACTTCTGTCTGGAACTTATCCAAGGGGTTGAAACGATAATCCCGAAGATAACTTAAAAAACTTAAGGGAAATTCCATTTCCGCATAAACTAGTTCTTGGGATTGAATATTTCCTAAAAAACAAAGGAGCAAGATAGAAAGAATCAAAAAGTTTTTTTTCATAATTTTTCCCTAATCCAATTTTTCCCAAATTTGATTTTCCGCATAAGGATCTTTTGGCAAATTATTTTCTTCTGCTTCATATAAAGATTGATATTGTAAATCAGGCTGCAGTTGTATGATATGTCCTAAAATGCTATATGCACCCCGACCATCTCCTAATATTGATAAAACATCCATAAGAAGAAAACCTATCTTAATTTCTTCGTTCAAACAAAGATTTTCAAATTGTGTTTTATTCGCCTGACGATGAGTATAGCGATAAAAAGAAACTTTATATCCTGCTAAAAAAAAATCAGCTTCTAAATTAATATTATTTAATTTGGGAGCTATTTCTGCTAAATTCTGCCCCATCCTCCAAGAAGCAAGAGCAAGTCCTAATTTAGATTCTTGTTGCCATTTAGCATCTAAATTTTTTTCATAGCGTGTCCAAATTTCTATACTTTGTGTCAAATTATCGCGAACAAAATTACTCCAAGCAATCGCCATTTCAAAGCGACTTTGTAAGTTATCTGAAATAATTTGAGCTTCCGCTGGATGTTTAGAAATTTGACTTAAAATAAAATTATATCCTTCTTGCCAAATTTCAAAAGGTTTTGGAGCTGTAGCACCAAGCATAAAAATCATATCACATAAAGTCCAATCTTTCCATTGCTCTTTATTTTTTTTGATAGCTGTTTCGTATTCCTGCAAAATAGAACTTGTTCTCAATAGAGAAATACTACGAGTTTCAAAATTAAATTCTAAAGAATCAACAAAATTTTGTGAAATATTTCCTAAAGTAGGATCTAATATTTGTGCCAAAGCCATACCATATTGACATTCTTTTTTCAAAATTGGATCGTATAAAGACAGAGAAGAAAAAAGATAAAACCCAGCATGAGAATATCCCAATCTTAATAACTGCCAACCTAAAAAAAGGCAGTATTCATGGAGATATTGAATAGTTAACGTATTTTGTTTAATCCCTGTAGAACTATTTTGTAAAATAGCTAAAATAGCTTTAGAATATTCTTCATTTGTTAAATAATTTTCACAAAAATGTTGAGTTAAAATAGCTACAATAACTAATTCTTTTGAATTGGCAAGTTCTGTAATAAATTTCTGTTGCAAATGTTTTATATTAGACTCACTTAAATACTGAGAATAACTAAAAGCCTTTCCCTGCCAATAGCCATGCTCTATGATTCCACTTATACTTAGTTGTTTTTGCCAATCTCCGTCCGAATTCCGTAATAATGAAATAATATGCCCAATCTTTGCTTCTAATATTTCTGTTTCTGACGAGTCTTTATTTTTTTGTAAAAATGAGGAAAATTGCGTTGCGGCTTCGCTAAATTTATGATTCTGATATGCAATATATGCAAGCTGTAAAAAGTTATCTGAAATAATTTGAGGAGAACTAATCTGGTTTGTTACTGTTAGAGGAACTGTTGTATTCTGTTGTTCTGGCAATTGCTGTGAAGAGGTGTTTTGTTGTGGTTTTATGGTCTGTTGAGATAAACCAGATTGCCACCACCAAATACATGTACAAACGATTAAACATAAACACACTATAAAAATAATTTTTCTCATTTTTTTACTCACTAGCAAAAGATTTATTTTTGGGGGGCAGCCAATTCTTTCTTAAAAAGAAAAGAAGATGGCTGCAAACAAACTAAAGTACTAATAACTACCCTCTTGTAAAGTCCCTTCTACATATCCAGGTTGTACTTTTTTAATATCTTCTTTCACTGTGGTATTTTCTTGCTTAATCGTATTTAAATCCTGTTGCATTTGTGTTATAACAGCTTCCATTTTTGAAATTTTGCTATTCATTTCATTGATTGTTTGTTGCTGTTGTTCAACAGTTTTCTGTAAGGGAGCAGTACTTTCACAACCTATGCAAAGGGCTAAAATTCCTAAACATGCTAATATAATAGTAGATTTCATAATAAATTCCTTTTTTTTAAAGACATTCAAATTAAACAGTAAAAAAAATTAGATTACCATCTAATACCAATTTTTTTATGAACTTCAGCTATAGTTTCCGCGGCTATAGCCCGGCATTTCTGAGCAGAATTTTCAATAAAAGACTCAACTTGTGAAAAATCTTTCTTTAATTCAAAATATCTTTCACGAATTGGGCCTAGTGTTTTTTCTATATTAGCCGCCAAAATTTTCTTGCATTGCATACATCCAATGCCTGCTTTACGACATTCTACATCAATATTTGCTAATTCTTCTTTGCTAGAGAAATATTGATGGTATGATGTATAAACATTGCAATCAGTTGGAATCCCAGCATCTTCTCGACGTTTTCGACGAATATCTGTTTTAGCTACAGACAACTTTTTCCAAAGTTCTTGTGGTGTATCAGAAAGAGCTATCGTATTTCCCAAACTCTTGGACATTTTTCGTTCGCCATCAATACCTAAAATACGGCGGGCTTGACTAATAAGCGGCTGTGGTTCTGGAAATACTTCTCCAAATCGAGAGTTAAAACGTCTTGCAATATCACGAGAAAGTTCAAGATGTTGCAATTGATCTTCACCAACAGGCACATATTGTGCTTTATATAAAAGAATATCAGCAGCTTGGAGTACAGGATATGTAAACAAACCGGTTGAAACAGATTCCCCTTTATCTTGCGATTTATCCTTAAATTGGGTCATCCGTGATAATTCTCCCATAGTACAATTACAATTAAATATCCAAGCCAACTCTGTATGTTGTGGGACATGGCTTTGAATAAACAACAGTGTATTGCCAGGTTGAATACCACAAGCCATAATCATGGTAGTAGCTTCTTTAATTTTTTGAGTCATTTCTGCAGGTTCATAAGGAATTGTCATAGCATGATAATCTACAATGCTTAAAATTCCTTCATATTCAGGATTATTAGACAATTCGACCCAACGTTGGATGGCACCTAAATAATTTCCAATGTGGATTTCACCGGTAGGTTGGATTCCAGAAAAAAAACGTTTCTTCATCAAAAATTCTCCTTGTAAAATATGCTGCTGATAGGAAAACATTAGTCTATTCAGCTATTCTTTGAAATTTAGCTAAAAATATAGGCTTTTGCTTGACGAAAGCAAGCAAAATGTGTTAAAATATATTATCTATTTTTAGATATTTTAACTTTTTTTTAAAATAACGATAGTAAAATTTTTCTATACTTTAATTAAAAATTAAAGTTAAAAAAATATTTCTGTCAGAAAAAGGCAATATATGGCAGATACTTTAGATTTGTTTATTGCACAGCAATGCTTAATACGTGAATGGGCAACAAAATCTCAACTTCGAGAATGTATGAAATTGGCCAAAAGCTCACAAGGCCATCGTTTGGAAGATATGCTCGTTTATAAAAAGTATCTCACCTCACAACAAATAGCAGAAATTCATAGCCTTTGGCAAAAAGAACATCCTAATACTACGATTACGTGTCCAAAGTGCCAAGAAAAAAATGAAATTGTCAATTATAAAAATGAACAATTATATTTTTGTAATAAATGTGGGCAAATTTTACCTTCTGAAGGAACTCAAAAGGCTTCCTCTGGAGCAAAGTCTTCTGCAAATAATGAAGTTGCTCTTGCAAAACAAGAGTTACCACTTTTTCCTCCAAATTTTGGCCCATATAAAATACTTGCAGAATTAGGCAGAGGAGGGATGGGGATAGTATACCAAGTAAAACATCCCGATATAGATTTTCCTCTAGCTCTTAAAGTACTTATGCCAAGCCAAGATGATGCGGAACAAAGTGAAAATATGATGAGATTCTTTCGAGAAATTGAGCTAGCTTCCCAAATTCATCACCCTAATATAGTCAGCATTCATGAAGTTGGATCATATAATGGTTGTCCTTATTATACAATGGACTATATTGAAGGGCAAACTCTTGATAAAATTTTACGAAATAATTTTTTCTTTTCTGAAAAAAAGGCATTAGAAATTATAGAAAAAGTTGCGGCAGGAGTTGCTTGCGCACATCGTGCTCAAATTATACATCGTGATATAAAACCATCTAATATTATCTTAGATAAAAATGATCGCCCATTTTTAATGGACTTTGGAATTGCCACATGTCGAGACCAAATTTTCAAAAAATTAACACGCACAGGGACAATTATGGGAACTCCGGAATATATGTCTCCGGAACAAGCAAGTGGGCAAACTCATCTAATAAATTTTCAAAGTGATGTCTATTCTCTTGGAGCATTATTATATCATATATTATCAGGGATGCCCCCGTATCAAGCCTCTTCTCCTATGGATACAATCAGTAGAGTTGCAGAAGGTAAGTTCGTACCATTAAGACAAATTGCTCCTCACGTTTCTCGAAAAGTAGAAGCAGTTGTTATGATGGCAATGGCATTTAATATTAAAGATCGCTATGCCAATGCTACAGTTTTTGCGGTTGAAATCCGCGCAATTCTTGCAGGTTTAAGTACCATAGCTAAACCATTTTCCCCTTGGAAAAGCAAAATAGAAATTTTAAAAAAGAATCTTATAGTTATATTATGCTTTTTTATTACAGGGATAGCAATTGCTATAGCATTTTTTTTTATAATTAAAATGTTAAAATAATTAAAAATTATTGTCATAAAGAAGGAAAAACTATGCAACAAGTTGATGTAATGGTAACAAATATTGGACAGTTAGTAACTATTTCCGGGCCAAATCGTCCTAGAATAGGCTCGGAAATGAAGGAACTTGGCATTCTTGAAAACGTAGCAATTGCTATTGATAAAGGAAATATTATAGCCATTGATCAGCAACAAGAAATTCAAAAATCATATCATGCAAAACATACAATTTATGCAGGAGGATGTTTAGTTACTCCAGGCTTTGTAGATCCTCATACTCATCCTATTTTTGCTGCAACAAGAGAAAATGAATTTGCTATGCGTATTCGTGGGAGTACTTACCAAGAAATTGCTAAAGCTGGCGGTGGAATTCGTAACAGTGCGAGAAGACTTCAACAAACTGATAAAGAAACGCTAAAAGAATTAGCTTATAAAAGAATCATGAGATTTTTGCAACTTGGAACTACAACAATTGAAGCCAAAAGTGGCTATGGACTTTCCACAGATTCAGAAATTAAATCGCTAGAAATTTTGCAAGAATTAAGCCAGAAAGTTCCTCTTGATATTGTTCCTACTTTTTTAGGTGCGCACGAAGTTCCAGATGATTATCGTGATCGTAGAGAAGACTATATCAATTTACTTATTTCCGAAATGATTCCTCTTATTGCTGAAAAAAAATTAGCAAAATATTGTGATGTATTTTGTGAAGATCATGTTTTTAATATTGAAGAAAGTAAACGTATTTTAGAGGCAGGGATAAAATTTGGACTCTTGCCTAAACTTCATGCAGAAGAACTCGCATATACTGGCGGTTCTGAATTGGCAGCACAAATACATGCAACTTCAGCAGATCATTTAGTTGCGATTGCTGATAAAGGCATCGAAGAAATGAAAAAAGCTGGTACAATTGCAGTTCTACTACCTGCGACAACTTTTTTCCTTGGCTCTTCTCGCTATGCACCTGGACGTAAGATGATTGATTCTGGAATGGCTGTTGCTTTAGCTACTGATTTTAATCCAGGTTCTTGTATGAACCAAAATATGCAACTCGTCTTAACTATTGCCGCTATGCATTTAAAAATGCTTCCAGAAGAATCTTTAGTTGCAACAACAATCAATAGTGCTTGCGCAATTGGGAAACAAGAACAAGTTGGCAGCCTAATGCCAGGAAAACAGGCAGATATTATTATATGGCAAGCCAAAAATTATTCTTATCTGCCATATCACTTTGGAGATAATCTTATTAGAATGGTACTAAAGAAAGGAAAAATTGTTGCCGAATTTTCAGAATGGCTTTAATTTATAAGGACGAAAAATGAAAATAGTTAAGCTTATTTTTAAAGATAATAAAGAATTTCATGTCTTTGAACAAGAACGAGTTCTTATTGGCCGAGATAAAGAAGCAAAAATTTTTCTAAATGATCGAACAGTATCTCATATTCATGCTTGGATATATTGCAAAGATGGAATTTTTTATCTGGTAGATGTTAGTACAAATAAATGTACCTATATCAATAAAAATCGTTTATCTTCTAATATTCCAGCAATGTTAAACGATCAAGATCAAGTACAATTTGGCGGCCAAATAGCAAAAGTTTCTTTCATCAATACAGAAGATCCTGCAATTATTAGCAAACTATCAAATATTGCGAATGTAGCCAAAGAAGAACCCATAGGAAAGATTACCGAGCAAATGCCTAAAATGATAAAAGAGGAAACCCAATCTTCTCCTTTATCAACTAAAACTTTGGAACGTGTTGTAAAACCTATTCCTATTGATGATCGTATTGTAAAACCATTGTCTATTCTTTCCAAAGAATTGGAAGTGCAACTCCCAGAAGAAAAAATAGAGGAACCTTTACAAGTAGAACAAGAAGAAATTCCTGAGGAAATTCCTACTTCTCCAAACATTTCAGAGGAGTTAGAGCCAATTCCATTATCTGAAAAAAGTGTCATTGAAATGACAGAAAACTTGTTACGAAAAATCCAAAAACCTGATAAAATTGAATCCCCTGATATTCAAAAAGCTCTTAGATTAGATTCAGATGATGATTCCAATATACCAGAAGCAGGAATTGCAACAATAGAACAAAAAAAATTACCACTTGGAGATTTCCCTATACAAGCTGAACAACAAGAAAAATACCCACCTCAAGTGAATATCGGAACAAAAAAGGTATTCACAATTGAACCTGTTCTTATTTCTGAAGATCCTGAAGCTCCAGAACCAACAGAGATTCCTCCTTTGCCAGAACCTTCTATGATTGCTAAACCAGATATTGCAAGCGAAATTTTCGGTAGAAAAAAATTACCCATGAAACCTATTTCTACTTCTGAACCCGAAAAAGAAAATATAGAGGCAATCGATTTAAGTATTCCCAACAAAGATATAGATAATTCTCAATTCTTAGCAGAACATAACTCTGCAGAGCTTATTTCTCTTATTTCTAGCCAAATTATTATACTTCCCAATAAATTAAAAGAACTCAGAAAAACAAATGCTTCTGAACAAGTTGCTATAATTAACTTTGGATTTAATTCGGAGCAGCAACTTGTAGTAATTGACGAAGCGCAAAATAGTGCTGAAGGAGAAACTTCTCCTTTAGATCAAAATACTCTTCTAAAAGATGCTCAATTTAGTATCAGTTGCAATGTACAAGGCGAATATATTTTAAGAAAAAAAGAACCAATCGAATTACGACATAATGGATCAATAGTTGCTAATACTGAAATTCTACAAGATGGGGACATTATTGGTTTGGAAAATTATAGCTACTATTTCTTTAGTCATCATCCCCATCCTTTGCAACAAAAATTTCATCCTTACTGTCAAAATGAGAAACTAGGTTTCTGCACCCCATTTATGGATACACTCAAACCTAGACTTGCTGTAAAAGAACGTATTAAATTTTCTTATAATATATTAGGAACCGATTCCGACAGTTTAGCATTCTTTACCAAAGAAAATGAAAGAGGAATATATATTTTCTGGGCAGAAACTTTGATTCCGTATCCGAACTATCGCCTTATTCCCTGGCTTCAGGGAATTTTTGAAATGTTACTGGATTCTGATGAAGATTGCGATCAAATACTGAAAGACTTTAACCAATATATCATTCAAAATTGCGGTCATCTTCCTATATACGCAATGTTATTTCGATTTTATAATAATGATATATTTTACTCATGTGCTCATGCACCAAGCATTATTATGTTAGAAGGAAGTGGCAATAATATTTTATTCACGCCAGGAATGCCATTAGGACTTCAAAAAGAAATATTCTTAGAACAACGTAAAATTACTTATCAACCACCACAAACTATGCTTTTCTTTACCCATTCATATTTTCGCAATCATGTTAAAGAAGGAAATTTAGTCTGTACTCAACAATACTTAGAATCTTTTGCGCAAGAAAGTTTCAAACAACAACCTGAACAACTCCTACAAAACTTAAGCAATGAATTAACAAATAAAATAGAAATCGATCATTCGTTTGTACTTGGTACAATAAACTTTCCAAAAGTTCCCCTTGTTTGTCCGACATGTGGTGCTAAATACCCACGCGATCCTAGAAACAAATTCTGCTTAGAAGATGGAACCCGACTAGTATAAAAAAATCCTGCCAATATTTGGCAGGTTTTTTTTATTTTTTCTTTCCCCAAGAGATAAGTGGAGGAAGATAGAAAAACTTCAATCCACTTTCTCCTTGTTCCCACTTATATTCCATAAGACCACCTAACACAGAAAATCTTCGCATATCTTCTTTTTGGCTTTGTACTTTTTTATATGAAAATATCAAAAAACGATGATACAAATTTTCCTCATCTTCTTTATATTGATAAAGTGGACCAAGCATAGACACTGTTTTTTTTCCTTGAGGACCACTGCTGTAATCAAACAATGTTAGCAAAGGAATAATAGATTTTTCAAATCCGTAAGGAAGATAATCTTCAAACCAAAAAGGACTTGGACCTCGATAACGAACTGTCCCATCTTCAGCTTTACTATAAGACAAGAATGGCCAAACTTTTACTCGCTTTGTTTCTGTAGCATTTTCTTCTTTAGATTTACGCCAGGTACTCCAATAAAATGGCAAAGCATAAAGGCTTTCATTTTGATAAGTAAGGTAATCTCCTTTAAGATGCCAAAAGAATGGCCACATTACTACTAAATCTTCTTCTTTTCCTGTTGGATCAAGTTTTTTATCTGTTTTCCAATAAAATGGCCATATACGAAATTCTTCAACATTCTGGCTTGTTTTTGTTTTAAAAAATGGCCAAGGACAATTATATTCTTTATAGCCAAGTTTGTCGTTAATTGAGTAAGAAAAAAGTGGCCAAAGAAAACTTCGCGCTGTAGAAACTTCGCTCGTAGATTGCCCATAAAATGGGAAGATCATAAATTCTGTAATAGGATATTTTTTATGCAAATCTTCTTTATTATAATGAATGAAAGGCCAGAGATACGAACGTCGTTGAAATTTTCCTTCAAAATCATATTCACTATATAAAAAGGCATAAAAACGGAAGTGCTTACCACCACCATCCCCAAAGCGAAAGAACGGCCAGAGATAACCACGTGTAACATATTCCCCATCACGCGCTTTGACATAAAACGGAAATGGTGTCATGGTAATTTCGTCGTATCCAAGTAACCCTTTAATATTGCCCCAGAATGTCATATACATATATGCACCCTCTTTGGTATCCACACCACCAAGGGTTATAAAGGGCAAGAAAAACCAGTCAAAATCTCGTTCACCAAAATCAGGACGTCGAATATCCCGATAATAATATACTGGTAGAACCCAAATTTTTGTATCATCGGGTTCTTTTCGATAATAAATAAAAGGCCAAGCAAACATCAATTCTGTAACATCTTGATCTTTAGGAGATTCGCTGACAAATAACGGACGAAACGCATGACTCTTCATCTGTGGATTATCTTGATAAGAATAAATAGAGGTTAGTAAATCTAAGCGTGTTTCTTGTTTTTCTGCGTTGTGTTCATAAAATACAATAGGCCACAAATCGAGTTCTTTTGTTGTACTACAACCTGACAAAAATAATCCCAAAAATCCTAGAAGTAATATATAGATCCAATTTTTTAACATAAAAAATAATGTCCTTTACAGCCTTGCTACCAATGGAGTAAGCATAAATTTTTACACTGAATTTAACTTTTATTTTTCCACAAAAAACTCATTGGTTATTCACCAATCAATTATAATATTTTAATTAGCAACATCGGAATTTGCTGGAGTTTGGCTGTTTTTCATTTTAATTTTTTCAAGAATTTCTTTTACATTTTTTCTATTGATATATTGTATTTTCTGTTTAAGATCTTCATGTGTATAAGAACGATCTAGCTTAAAGTGAAGTGATACTGCAAAAGTTCCTTTGCTATCTAAAATAATATGCCTATGATTAGGAATTTGATAGCCTCGTTTGCAAGCAGTATGCCCTACAATAAAAATATCACAATCTATTTGTTTAGCAAAGGCATCTGCAGAAACTGCGCTAAGATCTCTACTCCAAACAAGTTTTTCAATTAAAAATTTGTCTTTTTTAGTATCTCCAGTTGTACCTTGACGGAAAAAATCCATTGTATATAATGGAATATATTTCATTTCTGGTGTAGAGTGAGAAATAAAAATTCGACTAGGAGTAATACAAGCAAGTGGCATAGTCTTCATAAAATTATACATTAAATCACGAATTTCTTGAAAATATTCGCCATATTCCTGCTTCATTCCTTCGCGGAATAATATATTATAGCAAATTCCACCTTTTAATAATTCCCGCCCTGTATATTCTGATAGCTCATGATTTCCTAAAATAGTATGAACTTGATGGGGAAATCTTCTTTTTAATTGGACAATTTCATCAATTAAAAGAAAACTCAAATCCCGACTTACTTCATAAGTATGGGTAGGTTCTTGTATAATTAAATGTCGATGCGGATGGGTATCTAATCCTGTAGCTGCAACAACTTTTCGAAAGTTTGAGCGATTCCCATGCAGATCACCCATAATAACAATATCACCGTGCTTTGGTAATTCAATTAAATCGCCTATGCGATATTTATCTTCCACATTTCCGCGAATCGCTAAAATATAATCTTCTCGTAATTGTTCATATTTTTTCTTATCAATCATGTTGTAATGCTTTCTAAAAATAATCTAGAGATGCAACAGCAATCTTATTTCCTAATAAATTATCCACAAAAGTTGGGAAATCTGGAATAATAATATCTGGTTGCCATCCTTCATTAAAAACTTGTTTACTTCCTAAACCTGTTTGGACTAAGGCTGTTTTGCAACCAGCGGCTTTTCCTGCTGCAATATCATATCGATTATCGCCAACCATCCATGTATTAGCAGGTTCTAAGCAATGCTCACTCATCGCTTGCAATAATAGACCGGGCTTAGGCTTTCGACATTCACAATTGTCTTCATCACGATGCGGACAAACATACCAATACAAACGATTAATTTCATTTACATGAAATGTATAAGATATATGACGATGGATGTCATGAACAGTACGATAAGAATATAAACCTTTTGAGACACCCGCTTGATTTGTTACCACACATATTATATATCCTGCGTCCCAAAGTTTTTTTACTGCAGCATAAACATCCGTAATAAATTGTACTTCTGAAATTGACTTCACATAATCCGGGCGATTTTCAATTAAAACACCATCCCGATCTACCAGGATTCCTTTGATCGCGTTTTGCATGTTATTTCTCCCTACGCGTTATCCAATATTTGGCAAATCTTTTCTAAAAACGTTTCAATATTCTATATTGGATAACGCAAAATATCTGGATTATTGAAGCTTCAATAAACCTTGCTCAATACGACGCATTCCTTCTTGAATATCTTGTTCAGATGTTGCAAATGAAATACGGAAATTTGTATCCATGCCAAAATCAGCACCAGGAACAACAGAAACATGGCAATCATCTAAAAGGTATGTAGAGATATCTACTGAATTTAAAATTTTCTTCCCTTTAGGAGTAACTTTTCCAAAATATCCATCGCATTTTGGAAACAAGTAAAATGCACCCTGTGGTTTTTCACAAGGTAATCCAGGAATCTTGTGAATCAAATCATAAGCTAAATTGCGACGCCGTTCAAAAATACTTTGCATTTTTTGCAACTCACTACTATCTTTAAGATTTGTAGTAATAGCATGAAGAGCTGCTTTTTGAGAAATAGAGCAAGCATTTCCAGTAAGATGACTTTGGACCTTATTCATAGCTTTAATAATATGCGGTTCAGCAGCAGCATAACCAATACGCCAACCAGTCATAGCAAAAGATTTGGAAACACCATTTACTACTACTAGTTGTTTTTTTATCTCTGAAAATTTTGCTAATGAAGTAAACTCTATTTTATCATAAAGTAATTTTTCATAAATTTCATCAGCAATAACAGCAAGTTTATTTTCCAATATAATTGGGACTAATGCAGCCAATTGCTCTTTATTATAAACACAGCCTACGGGATTGCTTGGAGAATTAAGCAGAAGAAGTTTGCTTTTAGAAGTAATCGAATTTTTCAAAGTTTCTGGAGTTAGCAAATAATTATCTTCCGGACGAGTGTCTAAAAATTTTGCAACACCACCAGCTAATATTACCATAGCAGGATAGCTTAACCAATATGGACGTGGGATTAAAACCTCATCCCCTGGTTGAATCAAAGCAATGATTGCACTGGAAATCGCTTGTTTACCACCACTGCTAACAATAATATTTTCTGCAGTATAATCTAATCCATTTTCTTGTCGAAATTTATTTGCAATAGCTTCACGTAATTCTGGAATTCCCAGGCCTGAAGTATATTTTGTAAAATTATCTTCAATTGCCTTTGTTCCAGCTTGTTTGATATGCAAAGGAGTAGGAAAATCTGGTTCTCCTACGGTAAATGATATGACATGAATACCTTGTTTTCTCATATCATCAACTTTAGCTTTTAATACTAAAGTCAAAGAAGGCGTAATTTTATCCAAATCTGCTCTTACGCCTAAAGAAAATTCTTTTGTCATGATTTTGATTCCTATAAATTAACTTCACTTTGTTCACTTTGAAATTGCTCAAAAGCCAATTCAAGCAATCGACTAATCAAATTGCTATAATTAAGACCAGCCGCATTCCAAAGAGCAGGATACATACTGATAGAAGTAAATCCTGGAATAGTGTTAATTTCATTGATATAAACTTTTTGAGTAGCTTTATCTAAAAAAAAGTCCATACGGCCCATACCACAACAATCTAATGTACGAAATGCAGCAATTGCTAACATTTGTACTTGCTTACGAATTTCATCAGAAATATTAGCAGGAACTTCAGTTTTACTTCCATCTGCCAAATATTTTGCTTCATAATCATAAAATTCGCGACAAGGAAGAATTTCGCCTACTGGCGATGCCATCGGCTTTTCATTTCCCAATACGGCACATTCTAATTCGCGAACATCAATTCCTTGTTCTACAACAATTTTACGATCAAATCGAGTTGCATTTTCAACAGAACTATATAAATTTTCCCAAGTTTTAACTTTGGTAATACCAACACTAGAACCACAATTAGCAGGTTTAACAAAAACAGGAAGTTTTAATTCTTTTTTGATACGATCTATAAATAATTCAGATTGTGTTTTCCATTCTAAACGAGTAAAAGTTATATATGGCAATACTGGTAAACCATATCGCAAAAATATATCTTTCATTACTACTTTATCCAAACCTACAGCAGAACCTAAAACTCCCGGACCGACACAAGGCAGATTGGCTATTTTGCATAAACCTTGAATTGTGCCATCTTCCCCATAAGGCCCATGTAGGACAGGAAATACTGCATCAAGTTGGCAAATTTCCGTCCCATTTCGATGAATCAATCTTTTTTGATAGGTGTAGTCCAATAAGCATGGCTTCCCATGTTCTTTTAAATTTGTTTGCTCAGATAATAATTTGCTTTTATTTTCCAAAATAAAACTAGCATCTTCTAACCAAAACCATTGCCCATCACGAGCAATAAGAACTGGAACGGGAATAAATTTATTCCGATCCATATTTTTTAGAATAGATTTTGCAGAAGTAAGAGAAACTTCATGTTCGCTGCTTCTTCCACCCATCAAAACTAGAATATTCTTTGTAGTCATAAAAATGCCTTAAAATCAAGACATGAAAATTTGGCATGATTGTAACAAAATTTTTGGAATTTTGCAATAGTATCTCATAGATTTTCTGATAAAATAAAGCTATAAAATCTACTTTTACTTAAAAATTTGAAAATTAAACCCTTCACATTTTAAATTTTATATCTAAAAAAAGGAAGTAATATGTTAAAGGGAATGATATACTCTTGTCTCTTTATGTTAATCTGCTCTGTAATGGCACAAGATTACCCAAATTGCTTAAAAAAGGAATTTCGAGAAGAACTTCTTTTAGATCAATATAATAGCAAAGAAAACACAATAAATAATGATATTTCTCAAGAAAATTATTCCCTTTCAAAGGGAGGCCAGGACGAACCGGAAATTGAAGACGAACCAATCGATGAAGAATTTGAAGACGATCCAACTGGCGAAAAATTTGAAGACGAACCAATCGATGAAAAACCGAAACCAGAAGAACCTTCAGCAGAAGAAGTTCCAGAAGCATCACAAGATCAAGTTTGTCAAGTTGCAGGTTGCTCCAATCAAAGAAAATCAGGTTACAATTATTGTAGCGTTCATAATTGCCGAGTTTTTGGCTGCAAAAATAGAAAAAAAGATGGTGGAGAATATTGCGAAGATCATACTTGTTTAATATGCCTCGATCAAAAAAAGGAAAATGGCAAATTTTGTGAGAATCACAACTGTATAGAACCTAATTGCACAAACCAAAGAAAACAAGATATAAATAAAAGCTATGGGGAATATTGTTATAGCCATAGTTGCAAGTTATGTTTAAAAAGAAAATTAGAAAATGGAAATTACTGCGAAGATCATTCTTGTTCTAAAAGAGGTTGTACAAATTTAAGAAAAGTCTTAGGGCAAGTTACAGGAGAATATTGTGTAGAACATAGTTGCGAACTTTGTTTAAACTTAAAAAAATATAACGGAAAATATTGTCGAGAACATAGTTGCACAGAGCCTTCTTGCACTAACCTACGTAAAAAAATGGGAAATGATATTGGCCTTTACTGTACGGAACATAGTTGCAAAGTTTGCTTAAACCGCAAACAAGAAGGCGGAAATGCTTGTTCCGAACATAGCTGCCAAATTCCAGGATGCGCCAATTTAAAAGAATCCAAATATGGCTATTGCTCAAAACACTGCTGTCAAATTGAAGATTGTCCTAATCCGAGACAACTCAATCGCAATTATTGTTACAAACATCTTTGTAAAGTTGAAGACTGTCGAAATCCTAAACAATATGGAAAAGATTATTGCGAGGAACACTGTTGCAAAAGTTATAAATGCCGTGGAATGGCACTAAATAATGGCTATTGCGAACAACATCAATACAAATGCAGTGAAAGTTCATGCAAAAATCGTTTGGAAGAAAAAGGCTATTGCCCTCAACATCAATATAAATGCCTTTTTTCAGATTGCCAAGCTCGTTTAGAAGAAGAAGATTCTTATTGCAAAAAACACCAATACAAATGCGTATATCCTAATTGTTCTGTCCGTTATGAATATAGCAGCAGCTTTTGTCCGGATCATAAATATAAATGTACAGTTGAAAACTGTCAGAATAGAATAGCAAATGCGGCAGGATACTGCGATGAACATAAATATAAATGCTTAGAAAAAACTTGCCAAAATCGCATTTTAAATAATAGCTATTGTACTCAACATCAATATAAATGCCAAGAAACAAAATGCCAAGTACGTTTAGCAACCCCAGGCTATTGTCCTACACACAGACCCAAAGTTCTAACACTTTCTTTACCCCAATCAAATCCCCTACAAAATAAACTAGCTTTACTTAAACCCATGAAATCCGTTAGCACATCCCCAGATTGTCGTACACTATACTTTGAAAGCGAAAACGAGCCATGCCTATACGATCTAAACACTGCAAAAGAAATAGAAAGTTTTAGAAAAAAAATTCCAACAGAAAGTTGGCATGGAACTGCTATACTATGGCGTACAAGCGGAAGATATACTTGGATTGCCAGCAAATCCGAAACAGAACACTTTATTTTAGAATCTGAAATATTATATCCTT
>CAZPDM010000067.1:0-19903 GCA_964585305.1 uncultured Planctomycetota bacterium
ATCAATCAAAGTGGCCGCGAATAGTTTGGTGCTCCCAAATTTGTCGATAGTATGGACAGTTTTGCAATAAAAAGTCATGGGAACCTTGTGCTAATACTTTTCCATCATCCATCACTAAAATTTCATCTGCCCAGGAAATTGTGGTTAAGCGATGGGAAATTAAAATGATGGATTTTTGTTCATGCCATTCTTGTAATCGTTTTAAAATATTTTGTTCAGTTTCAAAATCTACGGCAGCTAATATATCATCTAGTATATATATTGCTGCTGGTTTCAACAGGCAGCGTGCGAGAGCAATACGTTGTCTTTGCCCTCCAGAGAGCATAATTCCTTTCTCTCCTACCATAGTATCCAGGCCATTTGGAAATATTTTTTCTGATAAATCGAATTGTACAATATCAAGATATTTTAGTAAATGGTTATCCCAGCCAGTTTTTTTCCATTCTGAACTAGGAACAGCTAGATTTAGATTTTCTCGAAGGCTTGAAGAAAAAAGGAATGTTTGTTGTCCTGCCCAGGAAAAATAACTTCGATATTTTTCTAAATCAATGTCATTAGCATCTTTTCCATTTAAAAAAAGTGATTGTTTAGGTGATTTGTTTAGACGTAGCAAGGTTTCAACTAAAGTGCTTTTTCCAGATCCAATATTTCCCATGATTGCTAAAACTTTACCGTTTGGAAGATCAAAAGTTATATCTTGTAAAGCAAATGGAGTAACACGATGTTTAGATGCTGATTCATAACAAAAAGAAAGTTTTGATACAACAAGGTGGACAGTTTGTTCGAGAATTAAATTTTCCTTATGAGGAAAGGATGATAGTGGTGTATTACGAGTAGAAGGTTTTTGTAAGGAAAGAATTTCCATAACTCGATCTATGCTTGGTATTGCCCGTTGCAGCATATTTATGCTCCAACCTAATGACATGATAGGTGGCATAATCATTGCAATATAGCCTAAAAAACCTGTAATTTCTCCTAATGACATTTTTTTTTCAATAATATATGGCCCAATAAAGAAAATAATAATAAATGTTGCGAGTTCTCCTATTAGCCTTACTATAGGAGCAATAATAGCATAAGTACAAGCGATTTTGAGATGGGTAGCAAAGTAATTTTGATTAAGTTGAGAAAATTTTTGAGTGATAGCAGCTTCTGCATGATATGCCTGCAAAATAAAAATGCTACGAAAGCTAGATAAACAAAAGGAAGAAATTTCTGCTAGTTGAATATTGCTGCGTTTTAGATCCTGAAATATATATCGAACATGCCATTGAACAAGAGAAAATCCTAGTAGAATAGGAATTACTAAATATAGAGTTATTTCTGAATTAAGTCGTAGCATTGCTGTCGTGCCTAGACCTAAAGTAATGATCACATATACAAATTGCATAAGGCTATAACCATAAGCAGCTCGAATTGATTGTACATCGCTAGCATTACGGCTAACAATATCTCCACTTTCATGTGATTGAAAAAAATTGCGATCTTGATCGAGAAGAATTTGCAAATAGTCATTTCGTACTTTATATTCCATGTTTCGTCCAGGGATGAAAAATAAAAGGCGTGTGGAAACTCGTACGAAAAAGGCTATACTTGCTAAAAGCAATATCATAATACAATACGGTATGATCATATCAGACGAAGCATTTGGAGAATTCATAGCATCAATTGCATGGCGACTATATTCAATAATTAAAGATATGCAAAGTTGTGTAAAAAAAATAAATAGACTTCCTAACGCATACCATTTTTTATATTGTAGAATATATTGGCAAGTAAATTTCCAAAAGTTCAAAATATTACTCCCAAAGATTATGCAGATTATTTTGCGCGAATTGTCGCACTTCTGAGCCAATAATGAGTTCCCATTTCTTTTCCTATATACCTAATATCTATCGAATTTAAAGCATTCGTACGTACAAAATTTTTTATATCAAAAAATTCTATAACAAAGTTTGGTGAATAAGGACTATGTTTTATTGCAACGAGTTGATCATTAACTAAAATATTGATAGGAGAACCTCCGGGTTCATCTTTTATAAGACCTGCTGAAGAAAGATGGCTTAATTCTAATACTATTTCCTTTGGGCTTTGATCCAGATAAAACATAAATTTTAAAAAGCTCATTTGTGGTATATTAAATCTAGTATAATAAATTTTAGGATTACCTATCCAGTCAATTTCTAGTCCATTATAAATGAAATTTTCTTTTTCAATTTTATTGATTATCAAGCCTTCTTTTGAAACAGAAAATTCTGCAAAAATATTAGGATAGTCATCACTTTTTGTAGTTTTGGGAAGTAGATAAGGGCTTTGAGATGGAATTTTTTCTTTTATAACAGGTTTTTCCGAATTTGGTGGTCTTTGCCAATTAGGAGGTCTATGTTCATTTATTCTTGCCTCATTAGGAGGTTTATGTTCATTAGGAGGTTTAGAATTGTTTGGCTTTAATTCATTAGGGTTAGAATTAGATGGGATAAATTGAGGAGGTTGTTTAAATTCAAAATCTGGTGGTTGGGGAGGTGTACTAAAGTAAATTCCTAATATAATTGCAATTGTTGTAAGTATAGCAGTATTTATGATCAATAATTTAGCATTTCGTTTTAACCAAGCTGTTGTATACATCCAGGCATTGGGAGATTGTGCGAGAACAGGCTCTCCTTTTAAATAACGCTCTAAATCTTGGTACATTTCTACAGCAGAAGTATAACGATCTTTTTTATTTTTAGCCATAGACTTAAAACATATTGCTTCTAATGATTCTGAGATCCTTATTTTTCCTTGATTCATACGTGGAGGAAGTTCATTAAATATTTTCATCATCAATTCTGTTTGGTTTGTTGCAATAAAAGGTTGGTGTCCTGTAAGCATTTCATATAAAACTGCACCTAGAGCATAAATATCTGTTTTATCATCTACATCACGATTGATTCCGTTTGCTTGCTCTGGTGACATATATGCCAATGTTCCCATTACTGCAACACTTTTTGTAAGTCGTGTTTTAGCTGACATAAATTTTGCTAAACCAAAATCCATGATAACAGGATCGCCATTCTCACGTAATAAAATATTTTCAGGTTTAATATCTCTATGAATAATTCCCTGTTGATGAGCATAACTGATCCCTTGCGCAATTTTAACCATAATTTCAGCGGCTTGCTTTCCAGGCAATCGTTTCTTTTTTTTAATCAGATCTTTTAATGATCCTCCTTCAATAAGTTCCATGGAAAAATATGGTTGTTCTTGTAATGCCCCAACTTCATATAAACAAATAATATTAGGATGTCTCAACTGTGCCATAGCTTTTGCTTCTCGTGAGAATCTTTCAGCTTGTTGTTCATTGGCCATTCCTAGTATTACTTTAATTGCAATGGTTCGTTGTAATTCATTATCAAAAGCCTTATAAACTTTCCCCATTCCTCCGCTGCCAATTTGACTGATGATTTTGTATCGTTGTATAGGGTTTTCCGAGATATTTTCTTTTTTAGTTGCTCTTTGAGAGGAATCAACCTCATCATTTTTTGAATCAGAAATAGAAGAAGATTTTGATAATTTTTCTACAGTTGCAGTACTTGGTAAATTATCATCTTTTGAATTTTGGTTATTCATTTCATAAAAAAAAGTGTCCATATTGCTTTGTGCGTTAAGATTATTAGGATCTGGGGTGTGTTCTTTGTCCATTTTTCTATCTTTCTTTTAAAGAGAATTTATGAAAAATTGAGCTAAAGTATAAAAAGTGTAGTGTTTTTTTTGAAATATTTTTTGCTATTTAAGCATATTTCTTATTTTCTTCAAGAAAATATTTCACTAATTTTTATTGTTAAAATTTCATAGAAAATTTTTTTTCTTTCGATATAATTTAATCTATATTATTTCTTAAGGTTTTTCTTCCCCTTCTTAAAAGTTATTAAGGCTTGTTATGTTTGCTCAAATTTGCTTTTATTTAATCATATTCGTTCTAGTCCCTAATCTTTTATATTCTCAAAGTGCTGGAGTACCACCATATAAACTTTCCCGCCTTTTTCACTTTCAAATTTCTGAAAGTATAGCTTATGATACAAATGTATTTAAAGTTTCTGGAGATGATGGAAAATATTGGATTTTAGGGCATTCTTTTTCAATATCCCATGCCGATCAACGTCCTTGGTATAACTATAACTTCAATTATGGATTTAATTATCAAAATTATATTGGCCATTCTGAATACGATGATTCAGGGCATTCTCTTTCCATGAATATTAATATCCCTAGAAAAGATGGGAGCATTAGCTTTTTTGAAAATTTTCTTGTTAGCTCGGATCCTTTAAGTTTGGAATTTTCAGGATTGGTTAGGAGTTATTCTAATAATTTTGGAACATCATTTAATTATCAACTTTTTCATTATATTGGAGTTAGTGGTAGTATTCGATATAATTTTTATCGCTATCCAGATAATAATCGTCAATATTTTCGCTATAGTAGTTTTGATTTAGATAGCGAATCTTTATATTCTAATGCTCAAATAGGCTACTATTTCACTCGCCAAATTTCAATTTCCGTTGGCATCAATCATGAAATCCAATGGCGTAATTCTTATAGAAGTGATAATTACAGTGTTCCAATTCATCTTAATTTTCAATTGCGTGATCCAAACAATAAAAATGTGGAAGGTATTGAATGGTTTCGCAGTTTAAATTTTTCTATTGGATATTCTTTTAGTGAAGATAATTTAGGAATTCCTATTGATCTGTCTATTTCGATTGCTGGGGATTTTCCAAATAAAACGAATTGGGGATTTTCTGTAAGTAGAAGTATTCAATATGCTCTCGCTTCAGGAGATTTGAGCTATAACACCAGCGTATCTTTAAAGATCAATCATAACTTTACTCCTGATTTTAGCGCAGGATTTAATGTTGGATATGAGCGCATTGAATATAAAGAATATGACTCTCTAAATGGAATTAACACAGGTGTTGCAGCTCAATATGCTATTACGAAATGGATAAGTATTCAAATAAGTTATGGGATGTCCTATCGTTTTAGCAAACAAGAATGGAATAGGGGGATTTCTCATCGTATTTCTATGGGAACAGGTCTGTCTTTTTAAGGAAAGAATATGTATTCTGATGAAGCAAGCGACGATTTAGGACAGGTTCTTTTAAATCAAGGAATAATTGCTAAAAAAGATTTAGATGAGGCAAAAACTTATGCTAAAAATATAAATCAAGATTTAGCAATGGTGTTGATTGAGATTGGAAAATTAACAGAAGAAACAATCGCATTTGCTATTAGCAATGAATTAGGCCTACCCTTTATGGAAATTATTCCTGATATGGTGGATCGCGAAAAGCTCCAATTTTTCCCGGCAGAGACACTTTGGAGATGCCGAGCATTACCATTATTTCAAAACGATGAAATTATAATTGTAATGAGTAATCCGCTTGATATGAATACCCGCAATGAATTATTAGAACTTTTTAATGAAACTGATAATGTTAATTTTGCTATTGCAACAACTAGTTCTATTATGGAAGTTTTAAAAATTTGTTTTCAATCATATTCTCTGAATGCTTCTGTACAGAATTTAGACTCTCCTAGTAAGCCTGCAGACGATCCTGGTGCTGTTCTTTTTGTAACAAGACATATCAATGAAGCTCACAATCTTATGGCCGAAGAAATTGACTTTAAGCCGTGCCCTAAAGAATTGATTATTTCTTATCGCATTGCAGGTAAAATAGAGCAACAAGAAAGTGTTCCTGTAACATTTTGCTCTTCTATTGCTCAGCATTTTAAAGGATTAGCAGGAATTTTAGATGCAACAAAAGAAATTTATCAAAAAAAATTTTTCGCAAATGTTCAAGGACAATCAACACCATTAAGACTTACTTTAATTCGTACAAATTTGGGAGAGCGTATTATTATTGGGTTTGAGAATACTTCTTCACAATTTAATATCAAAGATTTGGTAAATTATAGTTTTAATAAAGAAGAATTGCAACGTATTTTAAGTTTGCCGCAAGGATTATTTTTACTAGCGAATCCTGATATTCATGAAATAAGAAAACTATCACATATTTTTTTAAATGAATTTGCTTCACAACAAAAAAAAGTTATGTCCCTTGAAATTGGTATTACTTCTACTCTTCAAGATGTTATTCAGATTGATTTATCTAATTCTAGATTTGTTTGGGAAAATATTTTAGAAGATCGTCCGGATATAGTTTATATTGAAGGTACAGTTCCTACTCAACTTTGGCCATATCTTTCCGGTCCACGTTTAATTTTTTTATCTATTCCAGCTACGAGTAGTATTGATACATTGTGTTTTGCTATGCGCCAAATTCCTGAAATTTTATTATCACATATTTTACGAGGAATTCTTGTATTTTCTCATAATAAATTATTATGTTCTGAATGTTGCCGACCAAGTATTATTCCTGAATTACTTTTTCAATTTGAACCGTCCCTTGGAGATACTCCAACTATGAAGCCCATAGGATGTTCAGCTTGTCGAAATAGTGGTTATCAAGGAGAAATATATCTTACTGATATAATTTGGGCAGATAAACTTTTACGTGAACTTCTTGCGAATAGCCCATCTCGTTATGATATGGCAAATAATTTAGGAGATTTTGGCAATTCAATTTTAACACAGATTATAAATTTAATTCAAGAAGGAAGAATTCCTATTCAAGATATTTGGCTTTGGGTTTAAATTTTTATATGAAAAAAAACAAACTCGGATTTGCTATATAAATAATCCGAGTTTGTATGCATATTAAGATATTCTTAGCATCCATCCATACGTATCTTCTTCAACACCATGTTGGATGTTAAGCAACGTTTCATAAATTTTTCTTGTATATGTTCCAACTTTACCATCTGCAATAGTATGATTTTTTTCATCAATATAGATGGAGCCGATAGGAGAAATTACAGCCGCTGTACCAGAAGCAAATGCCTCATCAGCAGCTAGAGCTTCATCGATACTTACTTTTCGTTCTTCGATCTTAAGACCAAAGCGGTCTTCAGCTATTTGCAAAACAGAACGTCTTGTAATACCTGGTAAAATAGAACCGCTGAGTTCTGGTGTACAAATAGTTTTTTCTTTGATACAAAAGAAATTAGCAGCACCCACTTCTTCAATGTACTTATTTTGGTGAGGGTCTAAATAAAGTACTTCAGCAAAGCCTTCTTCTTTGGCTATTTTAGCTGGATATAGGCCCCCTGCATAATTTCCAATTGCTTTTACCCCGCCTGTTCCACCAATAACAGCACGGTGATAATGGTTGTCGACTTTAAGATTGATTGGTTGAAATCCGTTTTTAAAATATGGACCAACCGGAGAAGCATATATTAAAAAAGTATATTCTGGTGCGGGTTTGACGCCTAGAATAGCTCCAGTCCCACATACTAAAGGTCTAAGGTATAGTGATCCTTGCGCACTAGCGTCTGCATGATAAGGTGGAACATAGTCAATATTGCTTTTGACTATTTCAACAGCCGCTTGAACAAACATATCTTCTGGGACTACTGGCATACATAAACGTTTGCAACTTTCCGCTAAACGTTTTGCATTATCCCTTACGCGAAATAAAATTACGCTTTCGTTTTTAGTTCGATAAGCTTTTAGTCCTTCAAAAGCTCCTTGCCCATAATTTAATACTCCTGCAGCAGGAGAAATAGAAATATTTCCGTAAGGTTGCAATTGTCCTGCACCCCAATTTTCACCAGATTTACAAGTACTTACAAACATTGTGCGAGTAGGGGTGAGCGAGAATGATAGTTCATTCCATTTAATTTCGCTTGGCTCGACCATAAATTATACTCCGAAATTTGCTAACGATTATTTTATATAAGCAACAATCTCTCTCTACTAGCACTTATGCAAATGAAAAGATATTATATGCAGCAGAAAGAGATCATTCACTAAAAGTAGTGTATCATACTATATAAATAATGTCAAATTTTTTTGTGCAAATAATCTTAAATTTAGCTGTTTTTTTTTATTTAATAATGGCTTGATTTTTGCTAATAAACTAAATTAAAATTTAGGAAATTGGAGGAATTAAAATGTTTTTAATTATAAATTTGAATCCTTCTATTGATCGAATTTATAAAGTTGCAAACTTTAAAACAGGTAATATCTATCGTTCTCATTTGATCAAAGCTCAAGCTGGTGGAAAAGGAATCAATGTAGCACGAGCGAGTAAAATACTAGGAAGTAATCCTCTAGTAACAGGATTTATTGGCGGATATATTGGAGAATTTATTTTGCATGATTTAGAAATTAGTAATATTTCTCATAAATTTATTAATATTCAGCGTGAAAATAGAATATGTGTTATTTTACTTGATACAGTACAGGATACTTGTACTGTGATAAATGAAGAAGGTCCTGAAATAAGTTCTCAAGAGCTTGCAGAATTTTTATCTTGTCAAGATACAATTTTTGCCAATACTCCATTAGTGATTATGTCAGGAAGTATACCTCAGAAAATTCCTTCTACAATTTATGGAGATCTAACAAAAACAATTCACAAATATAATGGAATTTCTTTAGTAGATGCTAGTAAATTATCTTTGCTTCATGCTATGGAAGCGCGTGCAGATATTATTAAAGTAAATCTTTATGAGATTGCAGAATTGGCACCATCTGCTGAAACAATTATACAAAACATTCTAAATAATGAGAATTTCTCCCCGTTAAATTCCTACTGCCAGGATTTAATTCAACAAGGTTGTGCAAATATTGTTGTTAGTTTGGGAGAAAAAGGTGCAATATGGTGTACAAAAGAACAGACTTTATGGGCAAAAGCTCCTAAGATTAAAGCAGTGAATACCGTTGGTTCAGGAGATTCTATGACTGCCGCAATTGCTATAGAACTTGAGCAACAGAATATTCAAACTCCTACTCAATTGGAATCTTTTAATCGAGAAAAAGCCTTAATTTCAGGAGTAGCTGCGGGTACTGCGAATTCTCTAATAGGCGGACTTCAATTCACAAAAGAAATGTATCAAGAATTATTAGAAAAGGTTGTGTTAGTTAAAATCTAGAATTTTTGAAAAATTTAAATTTCATAGTATAAAAATATATTTCTTTCTTTAGCATAATGATATTTCTTAGCGTTTTCCCAATGAGGAAGTTTTATATCATAGTCATTACTAATATAATTTGCTTTTGCGTTTTTTGTTATAGAAAAATTAGTTCTATAGAAATTCCAATTTTCATAATTGCTCCATAATGCAACAAATAAAACTATACCAGCTGCTAATTTTAATACCCAAGATATAGAACTATTTTGTTTTTTCAGAATTTGAGCAATTTCTTGAAAAGGGAAATCGCGTTGCTTAGCTTCTTGTAAGCAAACTTGCAGTAGATTTCTTTTGGAAGAACATGGTTTTATTTGTTGTAGCTTTATTTTAATTTGTTGTAGTTTATATTCCATGTTTCCCTCCTTAATCTGTTTACTTGAGAACAAAAATATTTTCCTAATTTTTTAATAGGTAAGTGTAATTTTTTCTTGTTCGTACCATTGTTTTTCATCATCTAACATTTTTACTTGTATATCTAAATGATCTTGATAAAAAGTAAGATAGCAATAGTGAAATCTAGGATTTCCGATGTAAAGATTTTGATGACGATTTTCACTGACTTCAGATTTTAAAAATAGTGGCGCGCCACCGCCTGCAGAAACAATAAAATGAATAGGATCAAAATAAAAATGCTCGTATGTGTGGCAATGTGCGGAAAACATAATTCTAGCTTTTGAATATTTTTTCATAAGAGGCACTATATTTTTTTTTATCCATTCGTGATCCCCATGATAACTTCCATTTGTATAGGGAGGATGGTGGGTAAAAAGTAAAGCAATTTTTATATTTGGGTCTGATTGTGCTTCTGCTAATGTTTGCTCACACCAACGAATTTGTGCATTTTTTTGATATTCTTCTAATTCATCATCATTGCTATCAAGAATAAGAAAAACAGCTCCCATTATTTTTAAAGAATACCAATGCTGTGCAAACAAATCTGGAAATCGTGAAAAATAGTTGGTTAGTGCATCTACGTTATTTCCTGTATATTCATGATTTCCCAAACATGGAAAAAAAGGAATTTTCCCTTCTCTAATTTTAGCGTTAACCTGATCGATTTCTTCCCAATCACTTTGTCGGCTTCCTTTGAGAACAATATCTCCAGTATGAATAACAAAGGCAGGCTTTTCTTCAGCAATTTTATTGGCAACTATTTGTCTAAAGACTGATGCATCATCTCTCCAGATTTCTAGGCTATGTCTACTACGAGTATCTCCATAGATAATTGCAGAAAAAGGATAATTTGTTATGTTATTAACTTTAGTTTCATAATAAGCAACATTTTCAGATGTTGTTGAGCATCCTTGACAGCAGAAAAAAAATATACTGATAATTGTAATATATCTTATCCAGATAAAATTTTTCATAAAATATCCTCTTTTATTTTTTTTCTTGCAAGTAATTTTATTTTTTTATAGAATAAAAAAAATACTATTGAAAAATATTGATGAAAATATTTAGGAGAATAATCTTGGGAGTTGCATTGTACTGTCCACGCGATAGAACAGAATTACGTATTGAAATTCTTACAAATATCCACTTAGGATATTGTCCAAATTGCCATGGGACGTGGTATTTTGGAGATAGTTTAGTGAAGCTGCTGTCGTTAGAAAAGTTCCCTAGTATGATTAATCTTTCTCGCAATCTTTTCAAGCAAGAAAAAAGTGAATTAACCTGTCCATTATGTTTAGTTGAAATGGATGGAAAAGTATTTAAACATGATAAGGGATTGGGAGATTCTGTTGAAATTACTATTGATCAGTGCTGCCAATGTCATGGTGTATGGTTTGATCAAGGGGAACTTCCAAAAACTAGACAATTTATACGCTATCGCATGAATATTATGGAACAAGAGGCTGCAGCAAAAAGAATGCTTGCGATGAAATCGATTGTAAAGAATCCGGATATTTCCTCTGTTTCTCAAAATAGATTTTTTAGAGCATATCCAGTTCCTAAAAGTGATGTCCCTTTACCTCGGATAATCAAACCCTTACCACAATTTCAGTTTGAAGAAGAACGTGATGAGAAAGCAGAAGCTAAAGAATTAGGAGAAGGTGTTGCTATGGCTCAGATTGAGCCACAAGTTTGGCTTTTTGCAGCATTGACAAATCTTCCTGTAGAAGTCTATAATCCGCCTCGAAAAAGATTTCCCTATATGACACTCAGTATAATTGTAATTTGTACATTTATCCATTTAATCGCAACATTACTTGGTAACTTAGATACTGTTTTAACTTCTTGGGGAGCCTCTGTATCTCAACATTGGATTACGTTGCTAAGTTGTCTATTTTTGCATGGAAGCTGGCTACATTTGCTTGGAAATATGTATTTTTTATGGGTTTTTGGAGATAATGTAGAAGATCGAATGGGACCATTTTTATTTACGTTGTTTTATCTTATGGCAGGAATTCTTTCATCTATTTTTCAAATTCAATATATGGGAGATGCTTCTGTTCTTGTTGGTGCGAGTGGAGCAATTGCTGGAGTGATGGGTGCGTATCTTTATCTTTTCCCGCGTTCAGCTTTATATCAAGTATTATTCCTTTTCTTCCCAATTAAAATTCCCGTTTATTTTTATTTTGGTATATGGCTATTTTTGCAATGGTTGGGAAATTATATGAAAATTCACTCCATTGGCTTTATTGCTCATATTAGTGGTTTTATCATTGGATTTGCTTTTGTTGTGGTGTGGTATGTTGTGCGTAATATGATTAAACACCCAAAGCATTTTTAATATGATATGATTAGACGCAGATAATTTTTATCTGCGTCTTCTTATTTTACGAAATTTTCCATTCCCATTCTAATTCCCATAATTTAAGAATTTTTGCTTCATCAGCACTTGCTAAAAATCTTCCATCTTCGCTGATTGAGGCTGCGGTTATAGGATTATCATGAGCATAATAATAAGACAATGGTTCTACAGAGTCTAGGTGCCAAATTCGTAAGCCGCCATCTTTTGCTAAAGAAATAAAGAAGCGGTCATAGCAAAAACGGATGTATTTAACAACTTCTCCTTCATGTTTAAATTCTTTGAGTATTTTTCCGGTTTCTGATTCCCATAATAAAATTGAGCCAAGTCGTGAAGAAGAAAGTATAAGACGTCCTGTATGTGAAGCATCAAAACCAGTGATATATCTACCATGCGGACGATGTTGAGCAATATATTTATTTTGTGCGAGATCCCAAATAATCATTGTCCCATCTCTGAGTGAGATTAAAGCAATGTTTTCTTTTATTAAGGTACTAACAACGGGATTAGATTCTTTAGTATCTAAAAGAAGATTGCTTTTTAATGTGTTTAAATCCCATTGAATAATACGTCCATCACGAGTTCCAACTATTCCCCATTTTCCTTGGGGGTGGATAGCAACACTATTTACCCAAGTATTTCCTATTTCTAAAATTTCGTTATAATCTGGAGCGTCAAGATACCATAACATTACGCTTCCATCATAACTTCCAGATAAGGCCATGCTTCCATCAGATGTCATAGAAATGCTGGAAACACAACGTCTATGGCCCTCCCAACGATGAGATACATAGCTATTTTTTAAATTCCATTGACGAATAGGATCGTCGTCATTTCCTGCTAAAACAATGCGTCCATCACAAGCTAAAGCTAAACTTGTTGCGTAACCTATCATAGGTATTTGAGAACGAAGTGTAATATTTTGGACTTCTTTGCGTAAGATAGGTTGTCTTAATGCACATTGATTCATTCGATCAAACAGAAGCTCAGAATTTTCATATCCTGGCATTTTTAGCAAAGATTGATATAGTATAAAAGAATTTTTATATTCTTTTTGTTCATAAAGGAGTTCTGCTTGCCGACATGTATTTTCCACAAGATCTGGATTTTTTAAATTGTCATGGATCATTGCTGGAAGAAAATGGGTATGTCGGAATAATGGGAAAGGACGTTGTGCAATATTTTCCCAAAAATATATTGTTGTATTATAAGTAGTAACCATATATTGGTTATCTGGATTCATGACACAACATGTTGCTTCATCACTGGCCAAAATATTTAGTTTTCGTTTGTAAGCAAAATCCCAAAAAGAAATAAAATCATTTTCATCTTTTGTAAGTAAAATAGAATTATCTCGACTTACAGCCACAATAAGTTCTTTATTGTTAATTTTAATATAATCTATCAATTTTGCCGAGGGCATTTCCCAAAGTTCAAGACTATTATAATAGCTGATCATAACAGACTGGCCATCATTACTTAAACAAAAACTTAAACCACGAATACGTTGAAGCATTTCAGCTTTAGCAATGTTCCATATACAGATTTCATCTTGTTCTGTACTAGTAATTGCAAGCTCGTTATTGGGAAATAATGCAACATCTTTTACCCAAACATCAGGATGTTCTAATGTAGCATATAACGATCGATTTTCTAAATCCCAGATTTTAGCTGTGCTATCCCAACTGCCAGAAATAAGGTACCGTCCATCTTGGCTAAGAGAGATTTTTGTGATGCTTTCATTATGGCCTTGAATTTCCCATAGACAAGCTCCTGATGGGATCTCCCAAATACGGATAGTATGATCCCAGCTAGCGGAAGCGACTTTCTTTCCATCATTTGTAATAGCAAGTGAAGTGATATGTTTACTATGGCCAATTAAGCCTGTTGTAAGTGTTCCAGAAGTTGCGTCCCATAAAAAAAGATTTCCATCACAATCTCCTGAAACAAGCCAATGGGCATCCGATGTCATTGCTAATGCAGTGATGATACTAGTATGTCCAGATAAAGTTCGAATTTGGCTCCATTCATTAAATTGCAAACAATAGGAATTTACGGACGATAATTGACTTCCTCCAGAACTTTTAAATCCTTGGATTGCACGAATACTATGTGGGCATATTGTAAGTGCTTTTTGGTAAAGAGATCGTGCTTGATAATTATCTGTATTATTGTTATTTTGATAAATACCACGTCCTGCATACCAATCTGCAAGGTGGAGCATATTCCAGAAAGAGCTGGAATACTTTTCTTGTATTGTTAGAAATTTTTGTTTAGATTCTTCTATATTCCCAAGTGTGTAGCAAATTGTTGCATCAACCAAGTGTAATAAGCTGTGGTTAGGGTAAATTGTCAGACCTTCTTGACAAATCTCTCGTGCTTTTTCATAATTTTTTTGCGCATAATAAGAAATAGCAAGACGATAATGGTCGTCTTTATCATAAAGTTGTGGAACTCCAAACCACTGAGTTTGGTTTTGAGGCTCGTTATTTATTTTTTTTGATTGTGAGAGGAGAGATTCAAAACAAGATATTGCTTCATCAAATTGACGAATTCGATAAAATATTTCACCTTTAACTCGTAGTAATTCAAGATTATTAGACTGACTGGATTCTACTCGTTCTAGTGTATCTTGAATATGAAGTCCCATTTCTAAAGCTAATTCACTTTGAGCATAAAGAATTTGAGTATGTTCAAATGCTGTCAAATCTTCCAGTGTTCGAATAAGTAGATCCATCGAAGCAATGCCTTCTCGTAAATTGCAAAGATAATTGTTCCATAAGGCATTGATGCTGCATGGATGATTTTCAATAGAAAGTGTCCAAAGATTATGTGCCATTACTAAATTTTTGGATTCATAATAGGCAATAGCCTGCTTATGATTTTTTTCAACTTGAATTCGACTGGGAATAATATTACTTCGTTTGTAAGAAACTTTAGAAATCATTTCAAACAATCTTTTTAATTTTAAAATAATAATATCCCAATTTAATTCCTGTTCCTTTAAGCATTGTAAAATAATTGATTGTAATTCATCAGGTAATTTCCAACCACGTTCAGATTCCCAATTACCTTGATCGGAGATATTATTATTTGGGTTCCATTTTTTTTGATAAAAGATATAATGTAATATTTTTCCATATTGAAAAAAATCTGTTTGTTGATTATTAACAATCCATTTACGAATATTTTCTTGATTTATATTTTCTTGATTCGATTGTAAATCGATATGAAACCCAATAAAATCTTGCAGGGATACATGTTGTGTCCCAATAATAATATTGGTAGGTTTTAAATTATTATGAATCAATCTTGCAGCGTGACTATCTTTTAATCCGTATCCAATTTGAATAGCAATATCCAATGCTTCTATGACTTCTATAATTCTGGGGTGGTATTCTAAAAGTGAAACTCCATGTATATATTCGCTAATTAAACATTGTTGTTGTTGTAAACAATCCCAATAAAAAGCATGAGATATATTGTAGCAACCTTCTAATGCAATCCAATGGTCATAAGTATATTTTATTTGTCTTGCATGTTGCTGCCAATATTCTGGAGAAAATACTTTTAAACGCAAAGACATTTCCCAATCAAAATGCTCTACTTCATAAGAAATTCCCTGTTCTCCTTGCCCTAAAATACTTTTTATTTTATATTTATTTTCGACAATCTCTTCGAGTTGCCAAGATTTAATTTCCATACAAAATTCTTGATGTCAATAATTTGTTTGCATAAAAAAATGTCAGCAAAACAAATATTTTCATCCCCTTTCTGTCCAAAAATTATTTTTTTAAAATTTTCTATATTTTATGCTAAAAATCTCTTTTAATTTTACTAATAATTTTGTTTGGAAACAAGCAAAAACATTCTAAAAAAGATAAAAAAATGTCTTAAAAATAAAAAACGCCCAGTTAATCTGGGCGTTTTTTTAAGCAGTTTTTACAGTTTCATTCGTAGAAGAAGTGGTATCTGATGTTTTTTCAGTTTTATCAGCTTTTATTGGAGTACTGCTATAAGAAGAAGAACTTTTATTCTTATAATCCGTGCAGTAGAAGCCAGAGCCTTTAAAAATAATCCCAGCTCCACCATGAATAACTCGTCTTACCGAAATTTCTTGGCATTTAGGACAAACCCGAATCGGGTCTTCACTAATTTTTTGAAATACATCAAATGAATGTTGGCATTTTTCGCAACGATAACTATATGTCGGCATAAATGAAATCCTTTCGCAATTTTGCTTCTAAGCAAAACCACAACTTGCTACGATAGGACAAAGCCATATCTTTAAAAGAAAAAATCTATTTCTTTTAAATTTTGAGGAAATAGATATTTCATAATTTTATTTCTTTGAATTATAAATACTTTTTTTTGAAAAATCCATAAAAAAATAAAAAAAAATTAAATTTTGCTTGACAACTTAAAGAAAAAATGTATAATAAAGGCCATATTAAATGAAGGCCTGTAGCTCAATTTGGCAGAGCGGTAGACTCCAAATCTATATGTTGGGGGTTCAATTCCCTCCAGGCCTGATAATATTTATATCAGATCAGTTGATAAACTCAACTGATCTTTTTTTTTAACTTTTCTTTTTTCTTAAATTTGTTGCCTTTTTTCTTTTATTTTCTAAAATAAAGAAATATTTCGTGGTTTTTAAGAGAATGCCTTTTTTTAAAATATATTCTTTAAATTACCAAATATCTTCTGAAGTATTTGGAATTTCGACCTCTATTTCATTTGAAGTAGGTGTTTCTGGGATAAAATATTCATCAATTTTATCTAATAATTCTTGGGCTTGCTTTTTTGCCATAGAATTGCTTAATGTAAATTCTTTATTTTGGGAAGGTGTAGCGTTAATAACCTCTGTTAATAACTGTTGAAACATTTTGCGATTTTGAACACTGCAACAATATGTTTTGGCGCAAAGAACTTTTGGTAATAAAAATTCTCCTTGTGTCATTTCTATAATTTTGTCAAAATGATATTTTCCTTTTTCTGGATCTCCGCCAAGTGCTTTTGTTCCACTACCATAATAAACACCAAAAAATAAATGTGGAAGACCATTTTGATATTCTGGAATAAGTTTTAGAGTATGTTCCATCATTACACGAATATATGGAAATTGTGCTAATGCTGCAGCATCATCACGTTTTGTGTTGATCCATAATCCCCAGCTCATTGCTAACCAAAATAAATCAGGGGCTTCATCTTTTTCAATCTGTTGGAGTTTATGAATAAGTTTTTGCTCAGATTTCCCAATAATTTTATTGATGTCCCATTCGTATTCTTCTAAGAAAATGCGAGTCATATATTCTTTTGCTTGGGCGTAATGCAGACTTGCAGAATAAATATCTTGGCTTTCTACAAAAGAAAGAGCATAAGATACATGAAGTTGTGCTGCTTTTCGTAATAGAGCAATGCTATCTTTATCATTATAGAGTAGTGTATCTAAAGTGATAATAAAAGTTGGAAGTCCACGATCCATAAGACGTGCATTTTCACTTTCTTGAAGTACAGTCTGAAAATTTTCTAAGGAATCATCTAAAAAACCAGATATGCTACACCCAGATAAAACTAAATATGGAATTGTTATTAAAATGATTAAAAAAAATTTCATTGTTTATACCTTTAAATTTAAAAAGGATAATGAGATATGATTGAACATCAAGAAAAAATAATATTTTTATTAAGTTGTTTGATAAGTATATCTATTTTTTGTAACTTTTTTGGAGATAAACCATTTACTACTGCTAACTATTCTAATGAATCATCAGAAAATGTTAATTTAACAGGAGTTATGGAAAATTCTATGATTTTTGTAAAAGAATATGAGCAGTATTCCCCTAAGAATTCAAGACAACCTTTTCGTCCTATTAGTGAAAAGAAAAAAATGCTTCCAGAAATATTCCCTTTGCCGGTTTGGAAAAGTGAAATTTCTATTTTTATGCCAACATTTCCAAGACCAAATATCATTTATTGGCAAAGATTTTCCCAAGATAATATGCCTGGTTTATCTAGTGATATGATTCGTACTACAAGTTCTATACTAGAAATTTTGAGAAAAGAACCAGAAGTTAAGTTAAGCACTTTATCAATAGATTTAAAATCCCAAGTTCGTATAAATGACTCTATAGTATTTAAAAATGGTTTAGAATATCAAGGTAAAATTCTTCACGAAACAGAAAAAGAAATTATTATCACAACTAAAAATCAGAATTTATCTGCTTCAAAAGAAAACATTATTAAACTTGTTCGCCGTCAAAATTTACTTGAAGTTTTACAAAATTACTGGCAAAAAGTCAACAATGATCCTAAAAGTTTAATCGATCTTTTAGTTGCTAGTCAAGAGTTAGAAGTAGAAGATTTTACTGCAAATTATTTTCCTAAATTATTAGAACGTTTTCCAGATGTTGCTGATGTATATTTAGCATTTGGTCAGTATTTGGAAAAAAAAATTCAAATCGAGCAAGCATATCAGATTTATCTTTTAGGACAACAGAAATGTGCTAATATTGATTCTTTAAAAATTGCAGAATGCAATATTTTAACCAAGATAGGGTTAGATGAAAAAGCTATCGGAATGTTACTTACTATTTCTAAGCCACAATCTTGGTTTTATGCTATGAAGATTGCAGCCAAAAATAATAACTGGAAAAAAATTGCAGAGATACTTGGTTACTTCAAAACTCAATATGATGTAAGTACTCAAGATCAAATTTTTTATTGGCAAGCTCAATATGCTTTATATCAGGGAAATTTAGAAGAGTGCGATCAACTTTGTCAAAAAATTCGTACACCAACAGCAGAGGTCTATAATCTGCAAGCAGTATCATTATTTTTACAGAAAAAAACAACTCAAGCTGTTTCTTTTTTGGAAAAAGCTATATCTTTAGGTGAAAGTTGGGCTTTATATAATTTAGCGTTAGTATATTATGCAAGTGGAGCAAAAGAGCAGGCTATTGAAATATTGGAAAAAATTGTTTTAGATCAGCCAGCAGTTGTCGCGGCTCCTGCTATTCCTAAAACAGTATTAGGTTATTGGCTATACCAGAAAAATCCACAAGATAAAATTTTTGAGTCATGGATAAAGGCAGGGATGGCTGCGGATTCTAAAGAAATATGGACATTATATTTAGCCGCAGAATGTGCAGAATCTTCTCAATCTATGTTATATTATCAAAAAATATTGGAACTGAATTTCGATTTTAGTTTACCGTTTCTTAAATTAGCTTCTCTTGCTTTACAAAATAATCAGATTACTGATTCCAAAAATTATTTAGAGCAGGCAAAAAACCGTTTATGGCAACCGAATCAAAACGCTGATTTGGAAGCTGGTTTAGCTCAAAGTTATTTGTTGCAAAAGGAAATAGTGATTGCTCGAAAACATTTAGAATTAGCATTTCAAATTATGCCAAATCATGTTCATTCTTTAAAATTACGGGCTTGGATATATAACCAAGAAAATCTTTTGACAGAATCAATCAATGATTTTGAAACTATTCTTTTAGAATCTCCTAAGGATGAATATAGCCAAAAAAATAAAGCATTGATTATGCAAAATAAAAATTTAGTAAGCTGGGAAGATGCTTTTAGTCGTGTGGATGGTCCTGTAAGAAGACGTTGGCAAGAAATAGCTCAGGATGGAATAGAGATTTCTTTGCGTAATCAAAAAGTTCAGTTTTCAGGGATGAATCTTAAAGGGAATGTTCCTTCTTTATTAGGGCGAAGTGTAGAACCTCAAAGCCTTTTTTTATTTCAAAGCGATGTAGAAAGTAAAGATTCAAATAGAGCTTTTCTTGGTATTTGGTATGGGCAATGGGAAAATGAAGCTATTTACTTTGGCAAAACAAATGACGGGAAAATAGGCTATACATATAGTCGTTCAGGCCGTTTAGAGAATTGGAATGCGATTAGTATACCAGGATTGGAATTTTGGCCCAAAAATCTATCCGTAGTATTAGGAATTCGTCCGGAAGGTAATCAATTTATTTTATTTTTAGGGCAACAACCGATTGCTCAAGTTGCCTCTCGGAATATTGGCAAAGCAAAGGCTCAAGTTGGAATGTTTGCTTTCGC
>CAZPDM010000067.1:20003-24552 GCA_964585305.1 uncultured Planctomycetota bacterium
AAAATTTCCTTATTTTGTAAATAATTTTCTTGCTCTCTTTGAGAAATAGGCTTTAAAGATACTTGACTTTAGAAGTAAATTTGTTATTATTTAAATAGGAAAATAGTTGAAACTCGAAGGTTTTTGTTCTAAAAACGGAGATAAAAACTATGGATGATAATTTTGTGGAAAAAGAAATAATTAAATTATTAAAAGAATCAAAAACGATTGCAATTGTAGGATTATCTGCAGAATCCGAAAAGGATAGTTATCATGTGGCAGAATTTTTACAGCAGCATGGATATAAAATTATACCTGTAAATCCTAAATATTCAGAAATTTTAGGAGAAAAGTCCTATACTTCTTTAGCAGAAATTCCTGATTCTATTGATATTGTTGATGTTTTTAGACGTTCTGATTTCATTTTACCAATTGCGAAAGAAACGTTGCAATTAAAAAGTAAACCAAAAGCCTTTTGGATGCAATTAGGAATTACTCATGCAGAGGCGAAAGAAATTCTTGAAAAGAATGAAATTAAAGTGATTCAAGATGAATGTATTAAGATTGTTTATGCAAAATTGTTATCTTAAAAGATATTTTAAGGTATTTTATGAAACCGTCTAAAAATAAAAAAAATTTAGATCAATCTAAGTCTAAAAAGACAGTAAAAAAAAATAATTTAAAATCTGCAAAACCATCTGAAAATCAAATAGCAGAGAAACAAAAGTCTGCAACTCATAAGCAAGAAAAAAAAGAACAAAAAAAGCAAAGTTTGCAACAAGATAAACCTTCTATTTTAGAATTGTCTTCCAATCCAGATATTCCTACTCGTAAAATTACAAAAATCTCTGATGAATCTACAATTCAACAAGAATCAAATAGTATTTTTCCAATATCTCTTCCAAATTCTTCTTTTTCATCTTCATCACAGCCACCAAGACTAAGTTTAGTTGATACTTTATTGAAGATGAATATATCTGAACTTCCTCTCCCTACCCAAATGAAACGGACTTCTTCATCATCAGAAATCCCTACTAGAAAAATTCTAAAACAGAATGAAATATTAAATATTATAAAAAAGTGCCTTGAGTTTGTTCAAAATGTTGATAGAGCTTTTTCTCAAAAGAAAAAGAACATTTATTTTATTTTAGAAAAGTTTCTTGTTTTTATTGAAGATGAAATTGATAGAAATAAAATTTTTTTCTATCAACAATCTTCCGCACAATCAATTTTAAAAAATTTTTTTAGTAGTATTCGTAAAACCATTAAGGATGATGAAAAAAAGTTAGAAACATTTTGTGGTAGAATCGTTGGTGTTTTGCTAACTATTTTAATTGATCCTGGATTTAGTAATAATGATATGCCAGAAGATATATTTTTTAAGATTTATCCTTCAAGAGTAATTCTTCTTAATTCTGATGTCCCATATAGTTTAATACGTTTTTGTCAGATCTCTGCTAATTTTCAAGAATATAAAAATATCAGCATCCAAGAAACTACACGATATTTAACTGTTTTACAAAATGAAGTTGAATTTCCTAAAAAAAGAGAAGAAAAATCTATCTCTTTAGCTATTGCTGGTTATAGTATTGGAAAATATTTATCGTATCCCAAAAATGTATTTCACAATTCAGAGGCTTTCCAACGGCGAAATCAAGATCGAATTTTTTGGCACATCTCTCAAGATCATAGATTTTCATTGATTTTGGTTGCAGATGGAGTAACAAATTCTTTTTATGGTTCTGGGGATCGTGCAGCAGAAATTGTTGTTCAAGTTGCGCAATCTAAAGTGTTTGATATTGTTCCAAAAGATTTTGGTACAAAACAAGTGATGGAATTGATGCAAAATATTTTATATGAGGCTACAGATAAAATTGTTCAAACTGCTCTTGCAGAAAATTCTAAAATTTCACCACAAAATGTATCTTTTATTATGGCTGCTTCTGTAGCTTTAGTTTGCATTTTAGACAATCAGCTTATTGCAACTTCATTAGGAGATACTCGCGCATATATAATACGTCCTGGAATAGCTGCTGAAATATTAACTTGCGATGCAACTCCACATGTTCTTTCCTTTTTATATCCTGAATATGAATTAGGATACGATGATGATAATACGTTAGCAATGTGTGTAGGACATGCTAAATTTACTGACCAAGGCATAGAGCCAGAGCATGATCCTTGTCAATTTCGTTGTATGACTATTCAACCAAATGATTACATTGTATTATGCAGCGATGGTGTCTATGCTGCTATTGAAAATAGAGAAATTTTTGCAAATAAAGAGATTGTATCATTTGAAGATGTTTTAGAAAATATCTTTCAAAAAGGGAAGAATCAACTTGCTCGTCTAACTTTTTCAGTCTTATCCGAAGCTATGGAAGATGGAGATGATGATGCAAGTATTATTGTTGCTCAATATGTAAAAGATGAAGGAGAAAGAGCTGGTGATTAAAATTGCTTTGTTGAATTCTCTTCCTTCGGAAACCGTGACACCAATTCTGTATACAAAATTACAAAAATATTGCCAGCAATATGGAGCTACACTTGATATTCTAAAGAATAGTTACTTTGTTTGCCAATTTGATCAGAATGGTAGTCAAATTTGGTATCAAGGAAAAAAATTTAATATTTCCGAATATCAACTCGCATTTTTACGCTTTGCAATAAAAGCTCCCCATGCAGGAGATCATTATATTTCACGTGAATTTATTAGTTCTACAATTCCTGTTATTAATTCTCCAGATGCTATCATTCAAACCAGAGACAAACTACAAACTTTACAGAATTTATCACGGTTAGGATTACCAGTTACTCCAACATTTATTGTTCGAACCCGAGATCAAATTTCAGAAGTTTTAGAAAAAATTGGCCCTGGTCCATATATTATAAAAAATATTTTTGGATCAGGAGGGCAAGCTGTATTGCAGGCTTTTAATGCTGCTCAAGTATATGCAATGTTTGATTATATTTGGAATTTGAATCGAAATGAAATTTTGATGATTCAGCCATATCTAGGTTCAACGCCTGCAAGTGATGTTCGAGTATTGTATTTTAACAATGTTCTTTGGCGAGCAATTTTGCGCTCTTCACAATATGATTTTCGTACCAATGTACATATTGGAGCAACAACAGAGCCAACAATATTAACAGCAGAAGAAAAAAAAATTTGCGATTGTGCTGTTCGTTCGAGTGGTTTGGTTTTAGCTGGCTTAGATTTTTTGCGAACTTCTCAAGGTCCTATGATTTTAGAAATCAATGGATGCCCTGGTTTTACTGGAATCAGCGAAGCATATCAAAAATGTGGGATTGATATTGTGACAGAATTAGCCGAGAAGTTGGTACAATATTGCAATCGTTAAATTCTATATTAGGCAAAATTTTATGAAAATTTCCTTATTAACAAAAAGTTTAATTCCTGAATCTGGCGGTGCGGAAAGATATGCTTTGCAATTAACTTTAGGATTAGCACAATTAGGACATGAAATTCATATTTTTTGTCCCAAATTTAGTGGTATTACATTGGAAAATGTTATCCATCATCCTATCCCTGCGATTACTCCAGATATTGCTAAATATGCTAAAAAAGAAATTCCAAATTCGATTATATATTCTTTAGTGCCCTGTTTTCCTATTGATGCTTATCGAGCAGGAGATGGTGTTCATATTCACTGGCAGCATTTGAAATATCCTAATCCAATTTTGAGATGCATATCTGCCTTCATATCAGGTAGGTTTTCTCAATTCCATCTTGAGAAGATGATTTATAGTTATTCTCAAAATTGCAAAGTTATTATTGCGAATTCCTTTTTAGTCAAACAACACATTGAGCAGTATTATCCACTTTCTAAAAATCGTATTCATGTGGTTCATAATGGAGTGGACACTAATATATTCCATCCATTAGAAAAAAAATCTCGTCAAGAATGGCTTGCTAAACAAGGTATAAATTTTAATGGCCAAATTTGGTTATTTGCAGCCAACAATTGGGAGCGCAAAGGATTGAGAACTTTGCTACTTGCCGCAAAACCATTTCTAGTTCAAAAAGAGTCTATTGTTATTGTGGCAGGACGTGGTAAAATTGCAAAATGGCAGGCTTGGTTAAAAAAAGAAAATATTACACAAGGCGTTTTCTTTATAGGATCAAGTAATCTTATGCCATTTTGGTATGCTTATAGTGATATATTTATTTTACCAACATGGTATGATCCTTTTTCTAATGTTTGTTTAGAAGCAATGGCATCAGGAACTCCTGTTATTACAACTCTCGAAAATGGGGCATCTGAAATTATCCAAGCCAATTCATCGCATTCTAATCATAATGGTTATATTTTGGAAAATTCTCAAGATAGCTGTATATTGCGAAAATTTTTGGAGCAAATGCAAAATCATGCTTTGCGTGATAAAATGGGACAAAATGCATTGATAACGGCTAAAGAACTTACTATGGATAGGAATGTTCAAAAAACTTTTCAAATTTTGCAAGAAATTCATTAGAAAGGTTGTTGATTATGGGTGCGAACTGTTGGCTATAAATCTAAACTAGGTAACTAGTGAGGATGAAAGGCTT
>CAZPDM010000068.1:0-24415 GCA_964585305.1 uncultured Planctomycetota bacterium
AAGCCTTTCATCCTCACTAGTTATCTAGTTAGGACTTATAGCCAACAGTTCGCACTCATATTATAACTCCCATAAAGTATAAATAGAATAGATATAACTCCAATAAAAAAAACTATCAAATAACGACGTAGCTTAGCTTTCATTCTTTTCTATCCAATGCTTTTAATGCTTTTAAAGACATACTCTCTGCCATAAATAAAGGGTTAGCGATTTCTCGCACTTTTTATTAAAACTAGAAAAATTTAAGGGGACGTTTTACGTCCCCAAGAATTATATTTTACATAAAGCACGATTATCAATAGCTGACTTTAATTCTACAGCTTTTTCATAATCTTCATGAAATAAGGCGACAAAATATTCTTGATAAAGATTAGGTATTTCTTGTTTAAGCCATTCTAAACAATCAGCCTTAACTTTAAATAACAGAGATGTTTCTGAAGAAACAGGTTTATATAATTTTAAAGTAAGATACAAGACATCTACAGAATCTGCCATTTCAATCCACTGTTGATATGTGCCAGATTTTATTATTTCTGCAACGTTTTTAGTGTTTAGGTAGGGAATCTTTTTTTGAAAATCACTAATTATTTTATAAAAATATTCAAGATCAACATTATCTTGTTCGCGACGTGCGCGACTCATTTTCCAAATTTGAGCGGCCAGTTGAAAAAGTGCAGCATAAATTATTTGAGGTTCATACGTACGACGCTTATGAAATAATTCGTGTACAAACTCCTGTAATAATCTCAAATAAATATTTTCTTTATATATTGTTGTGTATTGAGATACTGCTTGCTCCAAAGAAATTTGAGACAATGTATCTGCCTCAATTTCTTCATTTGAAAGGGAAATTAAATCACGAAAATCTTTTTGAGTCAATTCTTGAAGTTCATCCCAAGGTAATTCTTTATTAAGCGGAGTATCTTTCATAAAGATTGGCTCAAAAACTTCAGGAAGAATAAGCCTTCCAGATTGAATTTCTTCTCGAAGGGATTCTTTCAAAGATGTTCCATTAATATCCAAGGAGCAAAGGAGTTTTTTTCGCGCTTCCCCAACGGTATCTAAATAAAAGAAGGCTCGTCCTTTAATTTCTTCCGGAGTTCCAATATCAAATTTTAATATATTTGGGCTCATAGCGTTTATCCCTGCCTTCCCTTGCGTAATTTAATATTTGAATTATGGTTGGATTTTATCATAAAAAAATAGGAATTTCAATTATTTTTTTTGTTTTTATTAAAAATAACGAGGAAATTTGAAATTTGTTTGAAAAATCCCATTTTTTAGATAAATTTAGGCAGCCTTCTTAGGAGGATTTGGTGGGTGAAATGACGGTTTCATTTTAGAGAATAAATGAATAAGTAATTTGGGTGAAGAAATATTCTGCACAGTTCTTACTTCATGGATCTTACGAATGAAAATAAAATAGATAGCATACCTCATAAGACCACTTATAACAAAAAGACTTGTATATGGTAGTAAGAAATGGCTTCTTGCAAATGCACCAAATAAGCCACCTAAAAATATAGCCATACCATTGATTACATTATAGTATGAAATATATTTTAGACGATGATCTCGATCAATCATATCAAAAAAAATATTAAATACGGAAAGTTCAAAACCTGCCCAGACAAACCCAGAATATATTTGCGCCAGAATAAAATACCATATTGGTCCATTAAAACACCAAAGTATTGGAGCTAGAGGCATAAGAAAACCACTTAATACAAGGACTTTTCGAGTTCCAAATTCATCACAAATTTGCCCCCAGTATGGTAATACCAAACATTTGCTAATTGTGCCAATAGCAAGAATAATATATGCCAAAAAATAACTGACATTTAACTCATCAATTAAAAATTTTGTTGTATAGGTTGTACTTGTATAAATAGAAAAATTGATGAGACACATAAAAAGAACAAACGAACCATAATTACTTTTTGGGAGTAATTGCAAAAATTTAACAAAAGTGTTTTCTGAAGTGGGAAGAGGTGTGTAAGAAGGATCATATTTTAATTTTAAAAAATAAGCAGAGACAAAGCGTGCAATTAAGGCAATGCTGAAAACAAAAGCAAAACCTAGATAAATATTGCTAAAATAATTTTCGCAAGTTTTGATAATAAAACCGCCTAAAATCATAGAAGAAAAAGTTGCAATTTCCATGATTCTATTCCGAGTGCCAAAATATGCACCTCGAATTTCATCAGGAACTAAATCTCCAATCCAACTATTCCATATAGGAGTAATTATATTACCAAAAATATTGTAAAAAATTGCACAAAGAATTAAATAACTTACACGTCCATTTGGATTGCAAAAGTAAATTAACAAAATAGGAAAAAATGTAATAGCTTGAAGGCTTGCTCCTAAAGCTACTACAAACCTACGAGATTGTAGCCATAAAATTAAATGATGAGAAACTAGTTGAATGATGGAACCTAAAACTTGAGGTAGTGTACCTAAAAGTGCAAGCTGGGTGTCTGTAGCCTTTAAAAATACAGCATAAGGAGATATTGAATTTGCGCCTAACCCAACTTTTATTGAATAAAAAACTCCATCAATAATCGAATAAATTAGACTTTTTTTTATTTTAGGATTTTGATCTAAATAAGGAGTGGTAGGGATCATAGTTGGCGTTACTTAAAGAAAACTTTTTGTAACACCTCCAATTTTTTTAAATAAAAATTCTTTTAATTACTGCCAATAACACAATTTCTTCCAGAGGCTTTTGCTAAATATAATGCTTGATCAGTACGATCAATCCAAGCCGCTAGATGCTCACCTTCTCTAAGCATAGAAACACCTATACTAAGAGTAAGGTTAATTTTTTTAAAGTCAGGCTGTAAAAAAAAACTATGTTGAGCAATTTCTTGCCGTATTTCTTCAGCTCGATTCATTGCAAAATTATAATTTTTCGGAATGAAAAGCATAAATTCTTCTCCACCATATCGGCAAGGGATTTCTTGTGGACGTAAAATTTTTTGTAAGAGGAAAGAAAACTGTTGCAAAATTTGATCGCCAGCAAGATGATTAAAATTATCATTTATATCTTTAAAATGATCCAAATCCATTAAAAGAAGAGAAAACGATTGCCGATTTAATTGTGTCTGACTAATTTCATCCGCGATAATTTGAAGAAAATATCCACGACAGTAGATTTGACATAATGAATCTAATGTAGCTTTTTGATATAACCACGATTGAGAAACCGCCATGCCAATATGATTGGCAAGAATTGCAACAAAAAATTTAGATAGCCGTAATGGCAAATTGCTTGCTACAGCAAGAACACCAATAACTGGACAAGGAAAAACCCGTGTGTCTCGTAATATAGGAATAGGAGCTAATATCCAATACGACAATTTCTGGAATGAGGAAAATGGCCAGACTATTTGTTTAGAATTTCTTAAAATTTTAAATCGGCAATGTCGATATACCCAATCAATAGGGTGATGTTTGCCAGATATTTTTATATTGGGCCAATTCTCTTTAGGAATGTGGCTACTTAGTAGCAATTCCATTGGTTGATCTATTTTTTTTTGAAGAAACAAGAAAAAAGATTGTGGATTAAAGGATTCAAGTAGTTCATTTGTCTTTTCTACAATCTCTGAAAGTTCTTGTTGTCCCCAAAAATTTTTTCGGAATTCAGATAATAAATTTAATAATTTTTGTTCGTGTGATAGCATTTGTTTATAATAAATTAAAGAGAAAAAAACATTTATAGAATTTTGCTTATAGTACCTAAATGGAAATTTTTTAAAAAAATTTGGCTTATTAGGCCAGAAGTTAAGTTTGCTTATTCTATCTATTTCTTTTTTTTTTTCAATAGCAATTTTTTTATAGTATGGCATTTTTTCTTAAAAATAGTAGATGTTGAAGAAAAAAATATTTTTTATTGAAAGATAGCTGCGATTATGTAATAATATGAAAAACTATTAGTTTTTTTTAAAACTTCTTTTTCATAAGAAATTGGGGAGAATTTTATGAAACAATTGGTAATTATTTTTCTATGTTTAGCAACTTTTAATATAATTTCAGCACAAAATTTTGATTATACTACAAGTGGAGAAAGCCTTAGATTTATTGATTCAGCTCCTGTTGCAGTTGCACAAGAACCCCAAAAAATTCAACAAAATGAAGAAATGTTCTTGTATACAGCAGGGATTCGTTTTGGCTTAGGATATTCTGCATCATTTCCTAAATTTGATTTTGAAAAAACAGGAATATGGGAAGGCTTGGAAGCAAGAGTTGTAGATTCTGATTTAGATCAAGGATTTTTGTGGCCCGCTCCTATAGTAAACTTTGAATTTAAACTTGGTATGCCAAAACCACTTCATTATTTTTCTGTTGGTATAGCTGTTGATTATCATATTGTTCCAATAGAGGGGATGTCTCTTGAAATAGAAAGTCTTACCCGAAGAAAAACAAAACAAGAGGATATTTGTGATGTCCATGTTATCTCTGTTCTAGCATTTTTAGAGTTCCGTTATCCTTTTAAAGTGGGAGATACTTGGATGGCACCCTATATCAAATGTGGTTTAGGTGCTAGTTTTCCCATACATGATAATTCTGATCTACTAGATCTAGATGGATCAGCATTTTCTTTTATGACAGCCATTGGTGTTGAGTATTATCTTAATAAAGATGTAAGCGTATTTTTTGAACCACGTTGGAATTATACTAGTCCTGGGATGACTTTTTATCCTTATGACAATAATAGCAAATTCAGTGGAGATCTTTCACTATATAACCTTTCTGTTATGATAGGTGTCAATATTTATCTAGGTGTTGGAAAAACTTTATAGAAAAAATGTTGGTTAAAGTATATTGACAAAATTCAAAACAAATATTTTTAATAGAATTTTTTGATAAAAAAAATATGTGGTTGCAACTATTGCAATCACATATTTTCATAACTTTTTTATGAAAACTATTTTATATCATACAAAAACACATAATCCCTGGCTAAATTTAGCTAGAGAAGAATATTTATTCAACTCCATATCTCAAAATAATATTTCCCATATAATTTTTTATCTTTGGCAAAACCAAAATACCATTGTTATTGGAAAGAACCAAAATCCATGGAAAGAGTGCCAAATTCCTCTTTTAGAAAAAGAAAATGTCTATTTAGCGCGTAGAATCTCAGGCGGTGGAGCGGTTTTCCATGATCTTGGAAATTTAAATTTTACATTTATTATCCCTAAAGAAATGTACGATTTATCTAGGCAGTTAAAAGTCATTTTAAATGCAATGCAGTCATTAGGGATACCTGCAGAATTTAAAGGACGAAATGATTTAGTTGTTCAAGATCGCAAATTTTCGGGAAATGCTTTTTGCTATCAATCTAAACAAGCCCTTCATCATGGAACAATTTTAGTTTCAGCAGACTTAGAAAAATTAACACGTTATTTACAAGTATCTCAAGATAAAATCAAATCTAAAGGAGTATCTTCAGTACGCTCTCGAGTAATCAACTTAAACGAATTTGTTCCAGGCTTGACAATTCAAACAGTAGAACAAGCTTTGAATGATTCTTTTCAAAAAGAGTATGGTGGGTATTCAGAAAAATACTTTGATGATGCTCAATTTGATGCAGAAGTTTTACAAAAATTATATCAGCGTTATGCTTCCTGGGAATGGAGATTCGGAAATGCTCCAAAATTTGATATTACCTTAGATACACGATTTTCTTGGGGAGGCATTGAACTTGGCCTTAGTTTAAACGATGCAAAAGTTGTAAAATGTGAGATCTTTTCAGATGCAATGGATGAATTGTTTATTTCGACTATTCCTAGTATACTGCATGGAAGTAACTTTAGTTCAAAAGAAATGGGACAACGTATTCGAGATTTTTTTTGGGATATTACACAAATTGAGCAAGCAAAAGAAATTGCAGATTGGCTAGAGAAACAAAAATTTTAAAAATTTATAAGAAAATATTGACTGAAAACACTTTCTTCTTAAGAAAAACAACTTTGTAATAGAAAGAAATTTATGGGTTGGAAAAATTTTAGTTTTGTTATTCCGAAATGGCTAGCTGGAATGTCTTATCCAGGTTATGGCTCAAATCTTCAAGAGAACCTAAATATTCTTAAAGAAAAGGGAATTAGTGCAATTGTTAGTTTTACAGAAGAAACTCTTTCAGAAGATATTTTATTTCAAAATGGGTTTGAGTATCTACATATACCTGTTCAAGATTTTTCTGTTCCTACTATAGAACAAGCCCATCAAACAGTTGAATTCGTAAATAAAATGATAAAAGAAAAACGCGGGGTTGTTTTTCACTGCTATGCTGGACAAGGTAGAACGGGAACAATGCTAGCATGTTATTTTGTCAGCCTTGGAATACCCGCTCAAGATGCTATTTTTCAAATTCGTAATTTGCGCCCCGGTTCTATAGAAACAACCGAACAAGAACGATTTATTTTTTTATATGAAAAAAACTGTCCAAAGAAAAAAATTGAATTCCCTGAAATTAAAAAAGATGAATCTCCTTCAAAATGAGAAAATATACCAATCATATAGTAATCTTTTCTATAGTGTTTTCGCTCATTTTAGGGTGCGCAACTCCTGTTAAAACGTCCCTTTCTTTCCCAATTTTTTCGTTCTCAAAATACCAAGATTGGACAATTGCTTCTCTTGCATTAACATATCCCTATCAACAAATTCAAATCGCGCATGTTTGGGAACACCTCATTCTGCGGCATCTTCGTATACTTTACCCACAATATCTTTATACAGCTCAAACCCGTCCCAACTGCATTATCATAGAATGCACTTATCCAATTCAAGATAATTTAGCATTATCTCGTTTGCTAGAAGAAATACTATTTTTTAAGATTTTACAAAAAGATTTGCAAGAAGAAATTCAAGTTTTAAAAGCAGAAAAATCACTTTTTTCTTCTACCAATATTCCTGAATTTTCCTCCTTTAATAGTGAGGAAATATTTGATAAAATAAGACAATTTCAGCAAACTTTGCTATTTAAAAGCAATCCAAGATTATTTATTAGCACGAAATCCTTTATTCCTAAAAATAAAAGAATTCTTGAAAAAAATCATTCGGTTGAAATAATTCAAGCAGATATTCCTATTTCAGAAACAGATAAGGTTCTTGGCCAGATTCTATCTGTACATCTTAGCCAGATATTATTTAAAGAATTTGTAAATTCAGGGGGAACATACCAAGCTAATACTTGGTATAAAAAAAATAAATTAGGAATACAAATCTCAATCCCTAAATATTCCTCTTATATCAATTATCAAAAAAAAATATACCAACTTTTAGAAAATTGTCAAAAAAATGAACTATCCCATACACAATGGGCCATTTTATGGCAACGAACTTGGTTGTACTGTTGTACAAACAATATTTCTTTTCCAAATTGGAATGATTGCTCAATCTCAAAAGAAATGTTTGCAGAATATTGTAAAAAGTATTATAATCCCCAAAATTGGGATTTTAAATAAAGTAGATAGATTTTTCACTTGAAAAATAAAACTATTTTGATAAAATAGTTTTATAGACAAAAATTTATTAGGTCTATAATAATACAAAGCATATTTAACCGTTTAAAATGTTAGTTTTTATGGAAGGAAAAGAGAATGGGACAACGCAAACTAGTATGCTTAGTTGCCCTATTGTTAGCCATCAGTTTTCTAGGACAAGTATTTGCTCAAGAAGATAAAACTGATGTCAATATGAGTAATATTGAGCTAGAAGAATTTATTAAGTTGGTAGCTAGAGTTACCAATAAAAGAATTTTATATGACAATACACTTAAAGGCCGTAAGATTTTCCTAATTTCCCCTAATAGTGTTAACAAAGACGAACTATATAAAATTTTTCTATCTGTTATTGAATACAATGGTTTTGTATTGGAAATTTCAGGCACTGGCGATCAAGAATTGATTAAAATCAAAAGAAATATTGTTGGTCCGTGGACTGCAACACGTACACTTTATCACGAACACGAGCTTAATCAAGTACAAAGTGATGATCAATTTATTACTATGGTTATTAAATTGAATTATATTTCAGCTCGTGAAGTTCAAACGACATTACGCGCTTTACGTATTTCTAACCCACAAGGTGGTAATTTAGGAGGCATTGAAGGGTCAAATACCATTTTGATCACAGATTTTGCTCCTAATGTAAAACGCGTTTATGAAGTAATCAAACTTATGGATCAACAAGGTCCAGAGCAATCTTTTAAAGTAATCAAACTTAAAAACGCAACTGCTGATGATGTTGCAGAAAAGCTCAATGATTTTGTTGCCAAACAAAAACAAGCAAGTGCTGCTGTTGGTACTGGACCAGAATTAGATCAAATCAAAATTGTTCCAGATCGACGCTTAAATGCAGTCATTGTTCAAGCCTATCAAGAAAAAATGGTACAAATTGAAAAATTAGTAACAGAATTAGATCAAAATTTAGACTCTGAACCTAGCAATATTCATTACATTCGTTTGAAACATGCTGACGCTACTAAACTTCAAGAAACTTTGGCAAAAGTACTTGAAGGCGGCGGATTAGCACAAAAGGCTTTGGGTGAAACAGGAAAAACTTCATCTGCGGCAGGAGCAAATCGCTCAATTACTCCATCAATTCAAGCAGAACCACAAACAAACTCTTTGATTGTGCAAGCTGATAGTTCAACATGGCGTGAAATTGAAAGCATCATCAAACAAGTTGATGTACGTCGTCCACAAGTTCTTATTGAAGGTGCATTGATCGAAGTTAGTCCGGAAGATATGTTAGGGATGGGAATCGAATTATTCTGGGCTGAATCAGCACAAGACGATAAAGTTACATTTGGCGGTGGGACTGATTTTGGATTTTCTAATCTTGTCGTAGTAGATGACGAAGGAAATGCCAGCAAAATTGATAGCAGCACCAAAGAATTTACCGATGCAAAAAAAATTGGTAAAGTTCCCGTTCCCACTCGTTCTGATTTTAGCCGCAGCTTTACTGCTCTGATGAATTACAAAGATGTTTTTACCATCCCAGCTATATTAAAAGCAATCAAAACAGAAGGCAATTTTAAGATTTTATCTATGCCAAGTGTTTTGACCAATGATCATGAAAAAGCTCAGATCAAAGTTGCAGATGCTGCCCCATCTCAAAGCGCGACAGAAAACAATTCCGGCTCCCGTACAGAAAGTTTTTCAGGCTTCCAAGAAGCTGGAACTACTTTAAACATTACTCCACATATTAGCGGCGAAACAAATTATTTGAGACTTGAAATTGAACAATCTATTGATGAATTTGATAAGTCTCAAACTTCTATTGGTGGTGTTCCGCCTAAACGTATTCGTAAAATTGCAACCTCTATCACAGTACCTGACGGGCAGACAGTTGCTATTGGTGGCTTTACCTTTGACAGCCAATCCGAAACTATTGAAAAAATTCCTCTTTTAGGCGATCTGCCTATTCTTGGACTTTTCTTCCAAACTCGCATTGTCAACCATCGTAAACGAAATATTTACTTATTTGTTACCCCTCATATTTTACGAGAAGAAAGTTTCAAAGATCTTTATCAACATTCTTATGATTATAAAGTCCAAGCTCATAAACTCGGTGCTAATGTAAGTGCTGTAGATAAGAGTTTTGGCCGTTATATGAACAAATATGGTGGAAACGAAAAACTCGCGCCTATTTATACACTAGAATATAAATCAAAAAAGTAAACTAAACTGGAAAAAAAAATAAGGTGAAAATGTTTAAAAAAAACATTTTCACCTTATTTTTTTGATGAAAATTATATTAGAAATTTTTTTTAATTTCTTGGGTTGTCAATTTCATTTAAAGATTTTCTGATTGTTCATGATAGTTGGTGACATACCTCATGGCAAGCCATGAGGCTTCGACAAGAAAATACCTGGACTAAACCAGATAACCAATAAAAAAGTCTCTAAAATTTACTTTTCTCGTTAGATAGACTTGGAACTCCCGGCTTCGGATTCCCATTTTCATCGTATCTCCACTCAAAGTCAAGAGAATCATCCCATGTTCGTCTATTTGGCCCCTCAATTGTTATATTTTGAATACCGCCCTTATATATTATTTGAAGTTTGAATGTTACATTATGCTGTGCTCCATGCCGCCTTGCCACCGCTGCAAGAGTCGCAGTACTTCTATGTTTTCCAGGCCTATGATCTTCGCGAAATAAATTTTGTGCTCCCCTGATTCCTTTTCTTTGTTCTCGAAATATAAAGCCTTCTAAAGTGAGTATTGGTATATCTTGTATCACTTTGAATTCTCCATTCTCCTTAGCTCTTTTCAATTGATGTTCATTGAGTTCTAGGAAAACTTCGTCCCCATAGAAAAGCACTAACATTTTTATATCGTTATATGTGCCTATCGAATCTTCTATTCGTAAAACAGGCCAAAACCATGACCAATGATCCTCTCGTTGCAAATGATCATTAAAACTAATGCGAGGATGGCAATCCCATTTATATAATGAAATTCTAACGGGAGGCATTTGATCTTGAGCATTAATAGTAGAGATAAACATGGGATACATCATACTCAAAACGGAAATTAAACATAAAATTTTTTTCATTTATTACTCCTTTAAATTTTGTACTTCTAATGCTACAAATAAAAAAGGAAGTTCAAAGGTGATGAATCACAACAATTTTGAAGGTAGATAGATAATCGCTATAAATGTTATTATTTATATAGTCAGGATATTCTCAAAACGGCAAAAATATTTTTCATTTTCATAAAATTTGCGTATAAACTAAAAAAAAGATAGGATCATTTCATGCAAAGCCAGAACTTTTTTTAAAAGCAACAAACTCTTTTAGCAGGCTCTTCATGATAATAATCTTGCAAATAATTATTTTCTTCCTCTTGAACTTCTTCTTCATACTTACTGGAGCTTGCTTCTTTACTATAGTAATAAAGCTCTAAATAATCCTCCATTTCTTCTTGTATCTCTTTTGAATATTCTTTAACTAGATATTCAAAACCTTCTAATTTCAAAAGTGCGCAATGAAACCAAAGAATTTTTGTTCGGAGTTTAAGAATTTTACATTCTTTCTCTTCTGAGTATTGTTCTGTTAAATATTTTTTTATTTCCCATGAATTCTGTAAAAAACTAATTGCCTCTATATGGTCTAATAGATTTTTTTGAATCTTTAGTCCATTTGCTTTAGTATTCATATCGTTTATCTTGTAATCCTTTCTACTTTAACATTATTGTTATTTTGGAAATTTCTTTTTGAATATAATATCTTTGTGTTCGTTCTGGAATCTCAAGTTCTTTAAATACTTCTTTACTAGGACGCTTTTCTATGATTCTGAAATAAGCTACCAAAATAGGAAGCCAATTTTTCTTAATTTTATTTTTATAATTAAGTAACTCAGGATTTTCTTGGCATATTTTGTGATAGTACTTTGCTTGTATACTCTCAGATATTGCTAATTTTTCTTCAATCTCTCTTGGTGTATAAAATTTGGATTGCAAATAATATACTATAATAGGCCACCAATTTTGAATTAGATATTCTTTAAGATGTTCTAAAACTTCTTTAATTTCTAGATTTTCTACAATAGATATTCCATCTTCTTCATGTTTACTACGATAATCTATAGATATATCTATTTTATTTCCTGTGCTGTCTGTACTTTCTAACGATATAGTAGGATGCCTATTCGCCACATATTTTACAAATTCGTTCTGAACAATAGTTTTAATATATGACTTGCCGCTTTTAGATTTTTCTTCGTCCCAATTTTTTCCATATTTCTCAAGTATTTCTAATAAATCTTGGGTAAAACTTATAGCTTCTTCTTGGGATGGAAAATGATAATAATTGTTCCGATAAAACTTAAAAAAAAGCTGATGGATATAGGAACAAAGATTCACTTTACATTTCAAAGAAAATTGAAAAGATTGGTTTTCTTGAGCTATTTGATAGCATTTTGAAAAATTATCTCCATGTTCACATTTAGCTTGAATATTGATCTGTTCAGAGATATATTCTTCTGCCTTTGTTATTGGTAATTTTTTTTGAATCGATTGTTGTTCTAAAAGTCTTAATATATTAATCGCAATAGGCTTAATATCCACTACAAATGCGAGCTTTCCTAATATTGACATTATGAAACCATATATATCAGCTAAACATTCATTACTAAAATAACTATTTTGATTCGCATCTTGAAAGCAAATATTATATTCTCCATTTTTGTGAATATGCACAGCTCCCCCCTAAAAAATGTCTTATTAAGATAATAAGAATAGTTGATATTAAAAACCGGCAAAAAAATTTTTAAAAATTTGCCGATTTTTAATATTCAGTTATTTAGCAATCTTCAAATTTTTAGCTAAACAAACTATCATAACAAAGTTTGGCGATCATTCCTACAACAACAAGAATAAATATTGCTCTGATAAATCGATTTCCTTTATCTATAGCTAGGCGAGTTCCCACAATTGCACCCAATATATTACAAAAAAGTAAAGGCATAGCAATTTTGTACCATATATTTCCTTGATAACCAAAGCAGATAAGAGCAGCAATATTAGTAGCTAAATTGATTGCTTTTGCACTTGCTGAAGCAGTTAAAAAATCACAGCCAAATATTCTAATGAATAAAAACATTAAAAAAATGCCTGTTCCAGGGCCAAAAAATCCATCATAAAATCCAATGATTGCACCAGATAAAACCCCAACAAACATACGAATTTTTGGTGTAAACTTAGGCTGAGATTCTGTTCCTAAATTAGGACTGATAAAAATATAAATAGCAACGAAAATTAAAAGAATAATAATTAAAGGTCGAAAAATACTTGGATCTAACCAAGTTACTACTTGAGTTCCAAACATAGAAAAAAAGAATGCCATAATCATGGCAGGGCTAACAATATTCCAAGGAATTGAAACTTTACAAGCATAACGATATGTGGCTGCGGCTGTTCCTGCAGCAGAAATAAGTTTGTTTGTTCCTAATAGCAAAGCTGGTAGCATTTTAGGATATGTAACAAAAAAAGCTGGGACTTGAACTAGTCCACCTCCGCCAACAATGGCATCTATAAAACCTGCTAAAAAACTAAAAAAACATAAGAAGATTATTTCCATGAAAATTACTTCCATAATTTAAGAAAAAACTTGAATTTTTTTTAATACTATGTTAAAATCAAACTAACGTGAACATTTGTTAATGTAAGTTAACTAAGTATTTTACTATAATTTTTTTACTCTTTTATCTTGTGTAAATCTTGAACAAGATGATTATTTTACCTTTGGAGAGATTTTTATGTCTAGAATCTCCATATTATTTCTTATTACATTATTGATAGTTCTATCAAGTCAAGCCCAAATAGAAGATGGCGTTAATACAGACGTTATGCTTCAAGGATTCCATTGGGAATCTCATACTTCTGGGTGGTGGGATATAATTGCAGCAAAAGCTGGTGATATTGGTTCTTCTGGATTTAATATGGTATGGTTTCCACCATCTGGTGGTGCAGCAAGTGATGAAGGATATTTGCCACATCGTTGGTATTTACAAAGTACCCAATATGGCACAGAAGAAAAATTGCGATATGCAATATCCCGTCTTCACTCTTATGGAGTAAAAGCAATTGCTGACATTGTAATTAACCATCGAGTAGGAACAACAAATTGGGCGGATTTTACTGAACCAGCATGGCGACCGGACTCTGTATGCAAAAACGATGAATGGTCGGGAGCTGCTGGTAATTGGGATACAGGAGAAGGATATAGCGCAGCTCGTGATATCGATCATACTCAACCATATATTCAACAAAGCATTATAGATTGGTTGCGTTGGATGAAGGCTAATATTGGGTATGATGGTTGGAGATATGATTATAGTAAAGGATATGCAGGAAGCTATGTAGCCAAATACAATGATGAGACAACACCATACTTTTCTGTTGGCGAATATTGGGATGATCTTGATTTGAACAATTCCAATCCACATCGTCAAAGATTGTGTAACTGGTTAGATAGTGCCCAAAGCAAATCCATGGCTTTTGATTTTACCACAAAAGGTATTTTACAACAAGCAGTTCGTTATCAAGAATATTGGAGATTGCGTGATAGTGAAGGAAAACCAAGTGGTTTAATTGGTTGGTGGCCAGCAAAATCTGTAACCTTTTTAGATAATCATGATACCGGTCCAAGCACAGGTGGAAATGGTGGTCAAAATCATTGGCCTTTCCCTTCCGATAAAGTTATGCAAGGTTACGCATATATTTTAACGCATCCTGGTGTTCCTTGTGTATATTGGGTTCATTATTATGATTGGAATCTTAAACAAGAAATTAATGATTTAATTCGGATTCGTAAGGCTCAAGGTATTCATGCTGAAAGCAAAGTTACTATTGTTGTTGCAGATTCTAGCAAATATGCCGCTACTATTGACAACAAAATTGCTGTTAAAATTGGCCCAGGAGATTGGAATCCTGGTACAGGATGGAATTTAGTAGCCTCCGGTTCAAATTACGCCGTATGGGCAAAATAATTTTAAAAGTTCCCATGCTTTGAGTGGGAACTTTTTTTGAAATTTTTTTTTTATAATAGCACAAGAATTTGCGGTAGAAAACTTTCGTCAATTCATTTAACAAAAGTACAGGAGATATAAAATGCCCAAATTGGTGTTAAAATTTCGCGATAATGTTTTAAGAGAAATACCCGTCAGCGAAAATCCAATTACTATTGGCCGCACTGAGGAAAATGATATTATCATCAATAACCTGGGAGTTTCTCGAAAACATGCTCGTATTAGCAAGCAAGATATGGGCTATATCTTAGAAGACCTTGCCAGCCGCAATGGCACTTTAATCAATAATAAAGAAATTCAACAATCTAAACTTCAAGATAAAGATGAAATCACTATTGGAAAACATAGTCTTATTTTTATAGAACACGAAAATATTGATAATGTTATACATTTTGAACCTACAGACACAGATACAAAAGATGAAACATCTGCTGAAGAAACAATAAAATTTTCCGATCATAAAACAAGACCTTTGAAAAAAGATGATATTCGACAAGGTATGAATGCTACCAAAGCAGGAGTTATCATATTAGATGGAGGAATAGAGCAAGAAAATGTAATCTTTCAAAGATTATTAGTTGTTGCAGGCAAAGGACCAAGTGTTGATATAAAAATTAAAGGGCAATATGATAAAGAAGTTGTTTTCATTATTAGCCATCGTCCTAATGGTTATTTTATTTCTCCTCCCAAAGGAATTTCTTTACTCGTTAATGGTAAAAATGTAAATGATTATCTTAGATTGAATCATAATGATATTATAGAAGCTGCAGAAACAAAGATGCAATTTTTTGCCGAGTAAATTTAATGGATAAAGCAAAAGTTTTCCAACAAATACAAAAACTGCGTGAACAAATTCGTTATCATGATATAAAATATCATATCGAAGCTAAACCAGAAATTGAAGATTTTGAGTATGACCAGCTATTTGCTCAATTAGAAAACTTAGAAAAAATATATCCTGAGTGGATCACTCCAGATTCTCCTACCCAACGAGTTGCTCCTCAGGCTAGTTCTTCTTTTGAAAAGTTCACACATACAATTCCTATGCTTTCTACAGAAAAAGCATATTCTGCAGAAGAAATTCAAGAATTTCATCAACGTATTGAAAAACTTTTAAAACGTTCGGTTTCTGATTATGTAATTGATCCTAAAATTGATGGCTTAGCTATTTCGCTATGGTACGAAAAAGGATTACTAATTCGGGCAGTTACTCGTGGAGACGGGGAAGTAGGAGAAATTGTTACAGCAAATGTCCGAACAATTCGTAGTATTCCTTTAAAATTAGAACCCTATACAAAAGAAAATATAATTCAAAATACTAGTATTAAAGATAAGAAAACAAAACACTCCAAAAATTCTAAAAAAATTGTAAAGTTAGAGCAGGAAGACTTCTTTTCAGAATCTAAAAAAACTGAAGAATTATTACAAAGTAATAGCATAACATCAAAAAAAGAATTTACGAATATTCCAGATTTAATAGAAATTCGTGGTGAAGTATATCTTCCACGCGCAGAATTTGAAAGAATCAATCAACAACTTGCAAAAGATAATGAACAGATCTTTGCAAATCCGCGTAATGCAGCAGCGGGGACATTAAAACTTCTCGATCCTAAAATTGTTGCTGAAAGAAAACTAAGTTTTTTTGCTTATGGATTAGGACAGCATAATTTAAATTGCTCGACATATTCCGAAGCAATGGAATTGTTACAACATTGGGGACTCCCTGTTAATCCAGAACGTAAACGTGTCAGCAGCATTTCCGAAGTCATAAAAATTTGTCAAGATTGGGAAGGCCGGCATCGTCAATTATCTTATGATATAGATGGTTTAGTAATCAAAGTTAATGATCTAAAAATACAACAAGAATTAGGAATTACTTCTCGCGCTCCCCGTTGTATGGTTGCTTACAAATTTGTACCAGATCAGGCAATTACCCGCTTAAAAGATGTTATTGTTCAAATTGGCAAAGGCGGAACACTAACACCTGTTGCAGTTTTAGAACCTGTACAATTAGCTGGTTCTATTGTAAGCAGAGCAAGTTTACATAACTACGATAATATCGTACAGAAAGATATTTGTATTGGTGATATGGTAGCAGTTGTTAAAGCAGGGGAAATTATTCCTCAAGTATTAAAAGTTATTTTAGAAAGTCGTACTGGTCAAGAGAAATCAATCACAGTTCCCAAAGAATGTCCATTGTGCAATGGAGTAGTTCGTCAAGATGATGACGGTGTATATATCCGTTGTATAAATCCCGATTGTGTTGGTGGATTAAAATCCAAATTAAAATTTTTTGTTTCCCGAAATGCTATGGATATTCAAGGGTTGGGAGATAAGTTGATTGATAAATTAGTAGATGTAAAACTTGTCCAAAATTTCAGTGATATTTATCGGCTAACTACAAAAGACCTTTTAACTCTTGAGCATATTAAAGAACGTTCTGCAACAAAAATCTATGATGCCATACAAATAAGTAAAAATAAAGGTTTTTCTAGGTTATTAACAGGGCTTAATATTCGGCATGTTGGAGAACGTATATCTAAAATATTAGCAAAAAAATTTGGAAATATTTATACTCTTGCTGAAGCAACTGTGGATCAACTTATGCAAATTGATGATCTTGGGCCAGCAATTGCGCAATCACTTTACGATTTTTTCCACTGTGAGTCTGGCAGAAAATTGCTGAAAAATTTGGAAGAAGTTGGTTTAATTACTCCCATTTTGCCATCACTCCAAAACGATTTAGAGACAAACTTACAAAAACCTTTACAAGAGATTCCTGTAAAAAATAATATTATAACAACTTCACCTCCTACTTTTTGGCAAGATAAGACTGTTGTAATTACAGGTTCATTTTCTAAATGGAAACGCATTGAACTTAAAGAAATCATAGAAAAGGAAGGAGGAAAAACTACAGAAAGTGTTTCAAAAAAAACAGATTTTGTGCTTGCTGGTGAAGATGCTGGTTCTAAACTAAAAAAAGCAAAAGAATTAGGAATTCGCTTAATAGAAGAATCGGAATTGATTAAAATTTTTGAGAAAAAATTATAAGAGTTTTAACAAAAAAATCTTATATTATAGATAAAATATAACCATAGTATCTTTTTATACTTACAGCTTTTTATCAAAAAATTTATTTTTAGATTTGACAACTAAGCAAGTTTATGTTAAATAGATTTTCGATTAAAAATAAGTTTGGTTCTCTTTTTCTTGCTGGAACAAAAGAAAGAAAACCAATTATTTACTATAGTTAGGAAAATTTTCGTCTGTATGGAACAGAGTGAACATTTTCTCTAATATATTTAATTTGTTCAAAAACAAGGAGTTTTTGGCATGGCCGACGAAAAGAAATACGTTTATAGCTTCGGTGGAAAACATAACGAAGGTATTGTTCTCGATAATAAAGAAATTAAAAATATTCTTGGCGGTAAAGGCGCGGGCTTAACCCAAATGGTTAGTTTCGGGATTCCCGTACCAGCAGGTTTTGTCATCACTACAGAAGTCTGTACTGCTTATATGGATCAAGGCAAATATCCTGAAAGACTTCAAAATCAAGTTACAGAAGCCTTGAAAAAGACCGAAGAAACTATGGGGCATAAATTTGACGATCTTCAAAACCCACTGTTAGTATCAGTACGCTCTGGTGCTCGTCAATCCATGCCTGGTATGATGGAGACTGTACTTAATGTAGGTCTTACTTCAAAAACTATCCCAGGTTTTATTGAAAAAACTAAAGATAAAGACGGCAAAACAAATGAACGTTTTGTTTTTGATGCATATCGCCGCTTGATTATGATGTACAGTGATGTTGTCATGGAAAAAGCCGCAGGCGTTGAAGTAAAAGAAGGTCATGGAATTCGTGAACAACTCGAAAAAATCATGACAGAACTGAAAAAACAAAAAGGCTATAAACTTGACACCGATATGCAAGTTGAAGATCTTAAAAAACTTTGCGAACTTTTCAAAGCAAAAATTGTAGAAGTATTAGGCAAGGCTTTCCCAGATGATGCCAACGCTCAACTATGGGGAGCTATTGGTGCTGTATTCCAATCCTGGAATGGCAACAAAGCAAAATCCTATCGTAAAATAGAAAAAATTCCAGATACTTGGGGAACAGCTGTTACCGTCCAATCTATGGTTTTTGGAAATATGGGCGAAACTTCTGCTACTGGTGTTGCTTTTACACGTAACCCAGGTACTGGCGAAAATGTTATGTATGGCGAATGGCTACCTAATGCACAAGGAGAAGATGTTGTTGCTGGTATTCGTACACCTTATGCAATCAACAAATCTTGTGTATCCTTTGCTAATGAAAAAATGCCAACTATGGAAGAAAAACTTCCAGATACTTACAAAAAGTTACTTGAAATTCGCAAAACTTTGGAAAACAACTACAAAGATATGCAAGATATTGAATTTACCATTCAAGATGGCGAATTATATATGTTGCAAACTCGTAGTGGAAAACGCAATGGTCCAGCCGCAGTAAAAATTGCTGTAGATATGGTTGGAGAAGGCTTAATTGATAAGAAAACAGCTATCAGCCGCGTAAAACCCAGCCAATTAGATGAAGTACTTCATCCTATGATTGACCCTGTAGCAGAAATGAAATTCAGCGTTATTGCACGTGGTCTGCCAGCAGGCCCTGGCGGCGCAACTGGCCAAATCGTATTAACCGCCAATAAAGCTCAAGAACTTGGTAAAAAAGGCGTTAAAGTTATTCTTGTTCGCCATGAAACTTCTCCAGAAGATGTTGATGGAATGCACGTTTCCCAAGGTATTTTGACTGCTAAAGGTGGTATGTCTTCTCATGCTGCATTGATTGCTCGTGGTTGGGGCAAATGCTGTGTAGTTGGCTGTGAATCAATCCATATTGATCTTGCAAAAGGCCAAATCAGTATTTCTGGAAAAGGCCCACTTGATCAAGCTGGCAAACCAACTGATTTAGTTTTAAAAGAAGGCGAAGTCATCACTCTTAATGGTACAAAAGGTACCGTTTATAAAGGTGAAATTCCTGTTGTTGAAATGGATCCAGAAAAGAACGTTGAATTCTCAGCCTTTATGAAATGGTGTGACGAAGTTCGTAAACTTGGCATTCGTACTAATGCTGATCGCCCTAAAGATTCTGCACAAGCTCGTCATTTTGGAGCAGAAGGTGTCGGTCTTGTTCGTACAGAACACATGTTCTTCCAACCAGATCGTATTACCATCATGCGAAAAATGATCATGGCTGATACTAAACAAGAACGAGAAGAAGCTGTATGGCAACTTCTCAAATTCCAAAAAGAAGATTTCATTGGTATTTTCAAAGCCATGGAAAGTCTTCCAGTTACTGTTCGCCTCTTAGATCCTCCTTTGCATGAATTCGTACCACAAGGCAGCGAAGCTGTTGAATTCAGCAAACAAACTGGCATTCCTTTGGAAAAAGTTGAATCTCGCGGTAAACAACTTCACGAACTCAATCCAATGCTTGGTCATCGTGGTTGCCGTCTTGGCATTGTATATCCTGAAATCAGCCGTATGCAAGCTCGCGCTATTCTCGAAGCTGCTGCTGAACTGACCAAACAAGGCGTTAAAGTTCTTCCAGAAATCATGGTTCCTATTGTTGGCCATGTCAAAGAACTCATCAACCAAAAGAAAATCATTCTTGAAGAAGCCGAGAAAGTCAAAAAAGAATACAGTCTAGAAAAACTAGAATTCATGATCGGCACTATGATTGAAGTACCTCGTGCTGCCCTAACCGCAGATGCAATTGCTCAAGAAGCGGAATTCTTCTCCTTTGGAACCAATGACCTTACCCAAATGGGTTGCGGTTTCTCTCGTGATGATGTCGGATCCTTCTTACCTCAATACGTTGAAATGGGAATCTATCCAGTTGATCCATTCGCAAGCATTGATGAAGAAGGTATTGGACAACTTATGCAAATGGCAGTTACCAAAGGTCGCAGTGTTCGCGGTAAATTGAAAATCGGCATTTGCGGCGAACAAGGTGGCGATCCATCTTCCATCTTCTTCTGCCATAAAATCGGTCTCAATTATGTCTCTTGCAGCCCATTCCGCGTACCTGTAGCACGCCTTGCAGCTGCCCAAGCTCAACTCCAATTCCCACGAGAATAACACTTATTTGAAAAAATAAATCTCTAAGCCAACAAAAAAGGCGCGAAAATTTTCGCGCCTTTTTTTGTTGATGTTTTTCAATAATTAGCAAATGTTAGTTGAAAAATTCTTTTGGTAATTCGATCTTTTGAGTAGGTTTGCCTTCGATTTCGATTTCCATTGTGTTGACTATGCCATTTGTCTTCGCAAAGTAAATCTTAGCTTGGCCAACATCTGTATAGAATATGCGATTTTCTTCTTTCATTTCTGCAGTTTTAGATTTTACGACTTCAAAAGTAAAGTAACTACCGCCGCGTCCTTGTCCATATCTAGAGAATTCATAGAACCCAAGAGTTTTACCAGTGGTATTGTATACAATATGATAAACAGAATCGCCACTTGGAATTTGTCCTAACTCAACTTCTTCTTTATTGAAATAAGGAACTTGAAGTTTAGAGGCTTTCGCAACCCATTTGGAATCTAGTTTGATTTTATATACTTTGTCATATTGATCATAAAGTTCAACAAGAACTTTAGCATTTTTAATTTCTTCTAAAGTAGGGAAAATAGGGAAAGAAACGGAAAAAGTATTGCGGCCTTTGTCAGCAATTTCAGAAGAATGGCCTTGAACAAATAGAGGGAAAATATCTTGGCTATTGCTATATTTTCCTTCGTACCATTTGCCAGAAATATTACAATAGAATTTCATATCTAAAATAGAATTGGGAAGGTCGCTTAAATTTACAAGAATAAAATTAGTTCGGATGTATAAAATAAAATCTTTGTAATCATAGTTAAGGAGTACTTGAGCAGGTTGGAAACGTACAAGTCGTAAATTGGGACGACGGGAATTAAGGTTGATAAGCCATTGGTATAATGTAAAAACAAAACTACCAATCGCCACAATCAAAGCTGTCATATTGGCATCAACGTTGAAGTTAAATTCGAGGAACATAGTTTCCCTTTCTAAGTTAAGATAAATCCATTTGTTTACAAACTGACATAGTAGCTTAACAAAACTAATCAAGATCATATAAAACTCTAAAACTGATATTATGTGAATTTATGTATTCCGGCTGTTTCTATATTCATTTCATTGAGTATGTTATTTATTTGAGAAAGATTATTCCAATCAAACCTAATCGCCATTCCGCAATCACTTGAAAACTCTCGTGGTGTAGGAATAAGTTTAAATTTTAATTTGGCTTGATTGAAAAGTTTTTCGGTTTGGAATACTTTTGAAGAAGTATGAAATAAAATCACTCCGTAGGTACTCATTTTTTTAGTATCCGTTGTAACGCTGATAATGTTTTTTTTATTTCTTTTTTATTTGTATTTGGTCCAACAGAAAAGCGTATTGTTCCTTCGGGAAAAGTACCAATTGTACGATGTGCTGCAGGGGCGCACTGGAGTCCTACACGACATAATATTTTAAATTCTTCATCTAAACGGTATCCAATTTCAGATACTTTTGCCCCTTTTGCAGTAAAAGAAACTACTCCTGACTGGAGTTGATTATCAGTATGTCCATAGATTTTTACATTTGGAATATTAGCAAGTCCATCTATTAAATTTTTTACAATTTCAGATTCTTCTTCATGGATATTTTGAATGCCTTTTTTTAATATTATTTCTACTCCGGCACCAAGCCCAGCAATGCCTACGCCATTTATTGTTCCACTTTCAAAACGATCAGGCATGGAATTGGGCTGTTCTTCCGATTCGGATTTACTTCCTGTCCCTCCGAAAATGAGCGGGCATAATTGTTCTATATCAAATTGTTTTGATATAACTAATCCGCCCGTGCCTGGAGGACCTAAAAGGGCCTTATGTCCACTAAATGCTAAAAAATCTATATCCATGGCTTGCATGTCTATAGGAATATGTCCTGCCGATTGAGCAGCATCTACTACAAAAAAAGCCTGGGTTGTACGAACTAGCTTTCCTATTTGTTCAATAGGAAGAACTGTTCCTGTAACATTTGAGGCGTGATTGATAATTACCATGCGTGTATCAGGTTCTAGTGATTGTTTAAATTTTTCTATATCTAATGATGAATCTATTCGGCATGGTACAATAGTGAGATGAATTCCTTTTTTTTCCAAATGTCGCAAAGGCCGCATCACCGCATTGTGTTCTATACTTGTTGTAACAACTTTATCGCCAGGCTTGAGCAAGCCTTGTATTACAATATTCAGCGAATGAGTTGAATTGTTGGTAAAGATGATATTAAGAGGATCATAAACGTTGAAGAGTCGAGCAAGAGATTCTCTTGTTTCGTATACAATGCGACCGGCCGCTATGGAAAGACTATGGCCGGATCGGCTGGGGTTTCCCCCAGCTTTTTCCAGAAAATTTGCCATAGCATGTAATACTTGTTTAGGTTTTGGCCACGACGTGGCGGCATAATCAAGATAAATCATTTTTTTATTATAATTTTAAATATCTCGGAAGTTTGTTTGATAATTTCTACCTGCCATCCTGTTTTACGTGCCATTCGTGTTATATTTTCACATGAAGTTTCAGAATCAGATAAAACTTCAACAACACCATTTTCTAATTTACTCAGCACTTTGGAAACATTGAGTACAGGCTGTGGGCAGGAAAGGCCCTGAACATCTATTTGTATATTTTCAGCCATACTAAACTCCTCTTATTTAGAATCTCTGAAAGTAAGCCCAATGATAACACATACAACTAAGCCTATTACAACCATTGTAGGACCATAAATTCCTGGGCCGACTGGAGAACTCGCTAAATTATAGCTGTGAGAAATTCCTGCGCCAAATAACATGCCAAGGAAAAAAACTGCAGCATCTCCATCACCTTCTCCTGCGAGAAATATCTGACGACCTGGACAACCGCCTGCAAGTGTGAATGCTAATCCTGCAAGTACCATTCCACCAAAATTCCAAAGAGTATTAGTATGAGCTACTGGCTGGCCAGTAAAACCAGGATGAACAAAGCCGAGGATAAAATTTGTTAAAAATGCAGCAACTACGAACGCTAAGACACCATAAAATAAATGGCCATCGCGTAGTAAAATAATATCGCGTATTGCTCCTACTGTGCAAAAACGACTGCGTTGAGCAAGAAAGCCAACAATAAGACCAATTCCTAATGCTATCAAAATAGGAGCATGTTGACTACCAGGACCCTTTGCCGAAAAGAAAATCGGGCCTGTTGGAGTTCCTTCTGAAGTGCGGCCAAATTGTGGTGCAAAGAAAAGCAATAATAAAAGAGCTAACATGAAAGCCGGCATGGCCCATCCCATGGCTTTTGGAGCAGGGCGATTGCGACCTAGGCTAAATCCCATTCGTAAAAAAATAATGCCAATCGAAATTCCTACAAATAATCCTAAAATTCCCCAAATTGCATTTCCATCGCCTGCACTCAATCGCAAGTAAGCACGCCAAGGACAACCTAAAAAGACTAAAGCCCCGATCATGCTTAATGCACCAAGAAAAAAACGAATAAATGGAGAAGAACCGCAACGGGGTTTAAATTCACCAAATAATAACGCTGCAAGAAGCGAACCAAATAAAAACCCTATAATTTCAGGGCGAATATATTGAACTACAGCAGCCTGGTGAACCCCTAAAGAACCTGCTATATCACGTGTAAAGCAGGCAACACAGACGCCCATATTTCCTGGGTTACCCCAAAAAACAAGCAGAGGAGCTAGAATTCCTACTACAACACCTGTAATTACTGTACCCCAATGGGAAGTAAAAATACGAGAAATAGAGGACAAGAGAAATCTCCTTAATTT
>CAZPDM010000069.1:0-9732 GCA_964585305.1 uncultured Planctomycetota bacterium
TTCTACTATTATTTGACGATAGGTTGCTCATTTATTTTTTTGATCCTCGATATATTTTTTTACAACTTCTAAACTTACTGAACCAACTGATGAAATAAATTTCCATCTTGTCCAGAGACAAGGCAACCTTTTCTTCAGTGTTATAAATTCTTCCCTTAATACTTTTGATGTATATCCTTTTATTTTATTCACAGTATTAAAAACACCGATTTTAGGATGCACATCTAACAATAAGTGTACATGGTCTGGCATTATTTCCATTTCCATTACTTTATATAAATATTCCTTCTGTTTTTCCAAAATCAAATTTTTTAGCCTTTTTTCTATCTCTCCTATTAGTACTTTACGACGATATTTGGGACAAAATATTATATGGTATTGACAGCTATATATGCAATGACAATCACTTTTATATTTCTTTGCCATATTTTGTATTTCCATATTTATTATCATTTCATTTATTATTTTTATTAGATGAATATATTATAACTATTTTTATAGTTTTGCCAATAAAAAAATAAAAAAATAAAAAAATTCCCCCATTCATCCCACAGCCTGAAGGCTGGGGTTTTCTGGCGAAGATTTAGTAAATTAGATCTGCCACGTTTTCCACTCGAAAGCCTTGTCCAAAAAGAAATAGCGTAAAAACATGGCATTTTTTAGCATCAAGTCAGCAAATTTTTTTACTGACATCACACAGCTAAGGAAAGTCTCTCATAAAGGAAGAGATAAAGTAGAACTTCTTGTAGAGCGTATATCTAACTTATACGCTATCTTTTTTTGTTTAATTTTTTTTCTCTTTTTTCGCGAGGGCTTCTTTGAGTATGTCTCCAACGTTTGTGGTTGCGGGGATGCTTTCGGTGTATTTTTCTATGAGTTTTTTTGTCATAATTTTTTCGCGGTAAGAAGTTCTTCCGGATCTATCTTGATGTTCAGATTGTTGGAATCCGCAACTTCGATCGGAGCAAATTAAAGTTTTTCCTTTGCGACTGTTAAAGACTTGCATAAATTGGCCGCAAATTGGACATTTTTGTTTTGTGAGTTGAACTTTGAAAACAGAAGTATCTTCCTTTACTCGATTAACAAGTTCTGTAGCATGACGGCGAATTTCAGCCATAAATTTTGCAGAGTCTTCTTTTCCACGAGCAATTTTATTGAGTCGCAATTCCCATTCGGCTGTTAATTCTGGGGATTTCAATTCTGCAGGAACGAGTTCAATAAGCTGAGTTCCTTTAGATGTAGGAATAAGATTTTTGCCTTGTCGTTCAATATAAAAATTATACAACAACTTTTCTATAATTTCGGCGCGTGTTGCGGGTGTTCCTAATCCACTTTCCTTAATTGTTTCCCGAAGTTCTTCATCTTCGATAAACTGCTGCGGACTTTCCATAGCACCTAAAAGAGATGCTTCTGTATAACGTGAAGGTGGTTTAGTTTTTGCATTTTCTAAACGTACATTGACGATTTTTTTTACATTACCTTTGACTTCTTGTTGTAAGGTTTGTTCTGGCAAATCGTCTTGGTTTTCTATAGCTTCTCGAGTAGCCGCGGACATTGCAATATCTCTCCATCCTAAATCTAAAATAACACGACCGCGGGCATAAAAATTTTCGCCTTGCACTTGAGTAATGATTGTCAATTGTTCATAACGATATACTGGTGATAAAATACAAAGGAAACGGCGTACCACCAAATCATACAATTTTCGCTCATCAGCATCCATGTTTTCTAAATTTGCTTTTTGTTCAGTTGGAATAAGGGCATGATGATCCGAAACTTTATCATCTGCAATGAAACGCTTTCCTGGATTTAATCGTTGACCCAAGAGATTCTGCACCCATTTTTGATAGGGACCAACATTGATAGCCTGAAGACGTTGAGAAAATGTAGGAATCAAATCGCTGCTTAAATATCTTGAATCTGTACGAGGATATGAAAGAACTTTATGATGTTCATAAAGACTTTGTGCAAGACTAAGTGTTTTTTGAGCAGAAAAACCATAACGAATATTTGCATCACGTTGCAATTCTGTTAGATCGTAACAAAGCGGAGCTACTTCTGTTTTAATATCACGCCGCACTTCTTGAATAATGGCTTGCTGATTTTGAACTTTTTGCAAAATTTGTTGGGCTTTATCTTGTTGATAAATTCGTCCATTTCCATTATGATCGCGCCAGTATCCAGTATAATCACCAAAATTAGCTTCTATCATCCAATAATCTACGGGTTGAAACTGCTTAATTTCCTGTTCACGTCGTATAATCATTGCTAAGGTTGGTGTTTGTACCCTTCCAGCACTTAATTGAGCATTAAATTTACATGTTAAAGCACGTGTAACATTTAAGCCAATTAACCAATCTGCCTCAGCACGACAAACTGCTGCCTGATATAAATTATCATAAGCATGGCCGGATTTTAAAGTCCGAAAACCATCTTTAATTGCCTGGTCTGTCTGAGAAGAAATCCAAAGTCGCTTAAAATTACCACGCCATCCACCTAATTTCATAATCCAACGTGCAACCAGCTCTCCTTCACGGCCAGCATCTGTTGCAATAATAAATTCATCCACATCTCCACGCTTCATAAGATTACAAACAGTGTGAAATTGATGCCCCGTTTCTCGAAGGACAGAAAGTCTCATTTTTTCTGGTAGCATGGGCAAATAATCTAAGTTCCATTCTTTATATTTATGATCATATTCTTCTGGTTCTGCTAAAGTAACCAAATGGCCTAATGCCCATGTTACTATATATTCTGAACCTTCTAAATACCCTTTATTGTGTTTATGACAGTTTAAAACACGAGCTAATTCTTTAGCGACACTTGGTTTTTCGGCTAATACTAATGATTTCATAAAATATCCATTCAGCATAAAAAAATGCTGCCTCATAATTTTTTTTTATAAAAATTTGTTTTTATTTTCTATAAAATTGACTTAAAGTCAAGGTTTTTTTCGAAAATACTTTTTTATATAAAAATTTTCCAATTTTCCTTGACTTTATCATTTTTTTTTCTTAATCTAAAAGAATATCACTTTTTTTTCCTAAGAAAGGATTCTTATGAACAAGATTTTATTCATTGTTGTTATGTTTCTTGTGGGAATTTCCTCAGCATTTGCTTGCACCAATTTTTTAATCACAAAAGGAGCTTCTGCAGACGGTTCTACAATGATCAGCTATGCTGCGGATTCTCATGTTCTCTATGGCGAGTTATATCACTGGCCAGCAGCAAATTATCCCGAAGGTTCCATGCTAGAAGTTTATGAATGGGATACAGGGAAGTATATGGGAAAGATTAGACAAGTTAGCCAGACATACAATGTTATTGGTAATATGAACGAATATCAAGTTGCAATTGGTGAAACTACCTATGGTGGGCCAGCAGAATTAGAAAAACGCCCCACTGAAAATCCTCCTATTGTGGATTATGGTGGTTTAATTTATATTTCTTTGCAACGTTCTAAAACTGCTCGTGAAGCGATCAAGTGCATGGCAGAGCTAATGATGGAATATGGTTATGCCAGTACAGGAGAATCTTTTTCAATTGCTGATAAAAATGAAGTTTGGATTATGGAAATTATTGGCAAAGGTGAAAAAGATCGTGGAGCTGTTTGGGTAGCACTTCGTATTCCAGATGGATATATTTCTGCTCATGCTAATCATCCTCGTATTACCACATTCCCTTTAGAAAACTGTGTAACTTCTATCTCTACCAAAAATCTTGATAAAATTTTTGAATCCACTATTGAATGTGTATATGCTGAAGACATTATTTCTTTTGCACGTTCTCAAAAATTATATCCAGAAGACGCTAAAGATGAAAATTTTAGCTTTTCTGATGTTTATTATCCTGTAGATTTTTTTGGTGCCCGTTTTTGCGAAATCCGTGTATGGGCTATGTTCCGCCAAGTACATTCCCAAATGGATCAATATTTGGATTATGTTGAAGGCTCGAATGTTAAAAATCGTATGCCTCTTTGGATCAAACCAGAGCGCAAAATCAGTGTACAAGATATGATGGCTTTTATGCGCGATCATCTTGAAGGCACAAAATTTGACATGACTAAAGATGCTGGTGCTGGTTCTTATGGATGTCCGTATCGTTGGCGTCCTTTAACTTGGAAAGTAGCTGGCGTTGAATATTGCAACGAACGAGCTACTGCCACCCAACAAACTGGGTTCTCTTTTATCTCTCAATCTCGTTCTTGGTTGCCGGACAAAGTTGGCGGAATTATTTGGTTTGGTATAGATGATGCTGCAAATAGCGTCTATGTTCCTATGTATACAAGCATGACAGAAGTTCCTGAATCTCATAAAGTTGGCAACGGCGATATGATGACATTCAGTGATACCTCTGCATTCTGGGCATTCAATCAAGTAGCAAACTTTTGCTATACACGATATAATGTAATTCATCCTGAAATTGAAGGCATCCAAAAAGCTTTAGAGAATAAATTTGTTGCATATACTCCTGTTATTGATCAAGCTGCTTGCACTCTTTTAGAAAAAGATGCAAATTTAGCAGTCCAATTTTTAACAGATTATTCTGTTAACGCTGGTATGCGTGTTACTCACATTTGGAAAGATTTATATAAATATTTGTTCTTAAAATATATGGATGGCAATATTAAAAAGAAAAAAACAGGCGAACGTAATCCTGAAGTAAAACAACCAGGTTATAGCGAAAAATGGTATCGCCAAATTGTTGAAGATAATGGTAATATTTTGAGAGTAAAATAGAAAATTTTAGAACAAACTAGAAAATTAGTTGGATTGGGGCATTGTTTCTAGCAATGCCCTTTCATTATTTATGCCTAGAAATTTTTTTTCTTTGTTATTATTTTTTTTCATTTTTATATTATTTTCTTTTGCACAAGAAGAAAAACAAGCACAAAAAAATGATGAAGATATTCTTCCTGATCGTGTAAAACAGCTTGAAACACAAGTAAAGATGTTAACCCAAGAAGTTTTAGAGTTACGTAAATCTTTACAAACTCAACAGCAATTAACAGAAAAAATTTCTCAAAACACTAAACCACAAGAACATCTTTACGATAGTATTATTGCTGATTTGCAACGAGAGTCTCCGGAAAATCAGCTCACAAAATTTTATCATCAATTGATCCAATCTCAAGTTTGGATAGGTGGCTATTTGGATATTCGTTGGCAAGATATTGATGTTTCAGATAATAAAGATTCTATTGTTGGAAAAGCTGACGAAAACTCTATTTGGGAATTATCTTGTGTCAGTTTACAAGCCCGAATGGCTTGGAATGATACGTTCTCTTTGTTAGCTGATATCCAACTTCTGAATACTGATGAAATTTCCATTGCGCATCTTTATTTTGTTGCAGCATTAGATGATTATATAAATTTTAAAGCCGGCGTATTACGTATTCCATTAGGGAGAAGGAATAGCTTATATGCAACACCATTATTAAATTTATCCGCCCCTTCTCTAACACAAGAAATCCTTCTTCCAAACATTTGGAGTGAACCTGGAATTGCAATATTTGGCAAATTGCAAAAAGATTGGTTAACGTATGAAGTTGTGGCCTCATCAGGATTTGGAGATCAAGGTTTTTCTAATCAAACTGGCAATTCTAAAATTTCTCAAAAAGGATGGCGTGGATATCCCAGCAGCCAACAAATTGCAGGACGCATTGGCTTTTCTCCATCAATAGGAACTGAGACATTAGCTTTTTATACAGGGATTTCTGGACTCATAGCTCGTCATGATAATAAATTATCTTATCATGCTTTGGCAGCAGATGCTTTGTTGCAAATTGGGCCATTTTCTGGAATAGGAGATCACGATCGATTATTCTTTACTTCAGAGTATATTATTTTTCAAGGCCATAATCAAAAACCTAGTACAGAGAAAATTTCGTGTATGTATGGCTATTATGCAGAGGCCACCTATTCTTTTTTTCCAGAAAATTGGCGACAAAGTTTTGGTTTCTTCACACCTGAAACTGAATTAGGTTTTTCCTTTCGATATGATTTTCTAACAACATCGCAAAAAAGTTTTCTTGCTAATCAATCACAATATACACTTGGATTTCATTTTCGTCCTATAGAGCCTACAATATTAAGATTAGAATATAGTTGGCTAGATGCGCAAGATAGTTGGAAACATCAGATAATTGCTTCTTTTTCAACATATTTCTAAAAAAATCGCGTTTGACAATGATAGTTTATCGTCAAACGCGAAAGTTTTAAAAAAAATTTATTGGGCCATTTGTTGGATATGCTTTTCAATTATGCTGCGCATAGGATGATCTTGCAAATCTTTATCTAATAATTTTTGTTTATATAAAAATGCCAAAAATGGATGTTCTGCAAGTTCAACCAAAGGATCTGCTTCTAAGTTAATTTTGCATGATGGGCATTTGGTTCTTTCTACACAATGGGTTCCACAAGCCGGACAATTTCCTGTAAAATCCCATTTTTTTCCCATTCCTAAAAATTCTTTGATCTGGTTTACCGTTTGAAAAAAAGTATTTTCAGGGACCTCTAAAAAATATTCCGCAACATAGCTTGAAGCAACTCTGGGATGTCCATGTTGCAATAAAATTGTGCGATAGGGTAATTTCTTTTCTTCTAACAAATCAGAAATCTCTTGAATTTCTTCTTCTTCAAAACTATAAATTTCTTTCCAATTTTGAGTTGTGTTATCAATACCTTCCAAAAATTCTTTGGTACATTTTTTAATATTAGCTTGGCTTAAAATTGTCAAAATTTTTTTTGCAATTGCCTTATCTTTTTCTTTTTCAAGGCTTTCTTCTAATATACTAAAATTTTCATCATCAATAATTCCGATTTGTTCAATGGCTTTCAGAAAACGATAGCGTAACTCCCAGTTATTTTTAGAATTGCCGATGGATTCTAGCAATTTTGGTAGGATTTCTTGCCCATGCTTTACAAGTTTATCAATGATACTATCTATTTTTTCAACATCCTCTTCTGAAGCCAGAATTTTAGTATATTCTTCAAAATCTTTATTAGAAATCATATTTTTTCCTTTCTAAGTCAATTTTCTCGACTAAAAATGCTTACATAATTAGAAAAATTGGAGATAATCAATGGTTTTTAAAAGAAAATCAGGTTTTAGTCTAATTGAATTGATGGTTGTAATGGTTATTGTTGGGCTACTCATGAGCATTGTAACAGTAAATCTTGATTATTTAGTTCCTAGTTCTCGGCTTAATGCAGGTGCATCATCTATTGCGTCAACAATTGTTTTAGCTCATAGCCAGGCTGCTATTTCCGGCACAGATGTTATTGTTTCTTATAATCTAGATCAACAATTATATCAAATTATTTTAGTTAAGGAAGGAAAAACAGATCCACTTAGCATATCTGAATTACCTCCAGGAATAAAATTTAAAGATATTATTGTAGCTGGCGAAAGTAAAAAAACAAATGGTATTTTTCAAGTTTATATTTCACCTTTAGGAATTGTTCGAGGTCATGTTGTGCATTTAGAAAATAGAGATCGCCAAGTAATGAGTATTGAAGTTAATCCGATTAGTGGAACTGTAGAAGTACTAGAGGATTATAAAGAAATGGATTTTATCGAAAAAAGTTAATTATTCTTTATTTTAACAATATTTTTTTAAAGATTAAATAATTTTTCAGATTTCCATATAGGAAAATTTTTCACTTGAAAAATTAAGCTATTATGTTATTATTATTTAAGATAAACTTAGTTGGCCTCTTAAAAACAAAGAAACATCTCTTACCAAGGAGAAATTGCCGTGCCTACTGCCAAAGACATCCATTTTGCAAAAAAAATGTTGGCCAAAAAAATAATTGGCAGTCTGGATATGCAAAAATATCTAGATGAATTAGATGATTTACAGAAATCTGGTAAAGAAATTGATTTACAAACTTTCCTTTTAGAACGAAAAAAAATTCGGCCGCAGGATGTGCAGGCAGCAGAAACTTCACGTACCCGTTTGGTTCATTGTAATAGATGTAAAGCAATTTATCATGCTAAAGATGAAGATGTGGGGACAAAGTTTAAGTGCAAAACATGCGGAAGTATTGTTGTAGTTCCTCGTCCAGGTCAAACTCAAACTATTTCGATTAAAGATCTTCCTATTTTATCTGAACAAACTAAATCAAATATGCGTCGTGCAACATTAGCCCGCAAAAAACAACCACAAGTTGATTCGGATTCAGAAGAAGAAGTTGTCTCTATACTTGATTTAGATCAAATGCTTCATTCTCAACAATCTTCTCAATCCTCTCAACAAGGAGAGCTAAAATCCTTAGGTCAAACTCAAGCCATTTCAAGAAATGCTGTACATACAAATCCAAAAGAAACACAGTCCTTACGTCGCAGTGATATTCATCAAGCTTCCTCAAATAACCAAAAACTTAACCAAAATGGACAACAATCAACAAAATTGTCCCCAAAAATAAATGCAAATCCAAACGAAACAAAAGTAAATAAAACAGAAATTCAAAACTTGGGACAAACACGTGCGATCTCAAGATCAAGTATAAATCCGAATGAAACGAAAACATTCTCAAAAGAAGAAATGCAAGCCCTAAGTCAAACACGGGCAACTCCAAAAACTGCTGAACCATCTAAAACTAAAACAGGTGTTATGCTTAAGTCTTCTGCCACATCCTCTCAGGCAAAAGAAACATCATCAAAAGTGAAAACAGGCGCAATTCCTCTCGTTAAACCAACTAAAGATTCAACACCTACTGAAACTCCTGAGCCGCCTAAAAAAGGTCTTCGCATGGTAACATCAAAATTGATGCAAATTATGCGTAAAGGACAAACTCTCTCTTTTAAAAAACCTGTTATTTCTGAAGATACTCAACAAATTCCTTTAGATACTAACCCATCAGAACCTGAACAACCAAAATCTAACCAACCAAAAACTAGTCGTGGAATTACTAAAGCATTTCGATTAGATTCTCAGGAAAAAAAGAGTTCAGAACCTTCAACTTCCAAAAATAATAAAGATTCAGCAAACTCTGATTTTATTTTAGAAGAAGAAAATGATATGTCGCCATTATTGTTACCAGAAGAAATGAGTGAAGAGGAACAAAAGAAAATACAACAGTTAATGGCTTCAAAGACTTCTGGAACAGAAAATACTGAAGAAGGCGGACAATTATTAGAACCAGATCTTACTCCTGAATCATTACCAATGAGTGAAGAGGAAGAGAAAAAAATACAACAATTTTTAGCTTCAGAATCGAATAATTCACAATCTTCTTCAGAAGCTCCATTATTAGAACCAGAGGCTCCATTATTAGAACCAGAGGCTCCATTATTAGAACCAGAGGCCCCATTATTAGAACCAGAGGCCCCTGAATCATTACCAATAAGTGAAGAAGAAGAAAGAAAAATAGAACAATTATTATCACAAGAATCTGCCGAAGAGGTAAAAGAATCAGAGACAAAAGAAGAATCTAAGCAAAATAAATCAGAAGAAGATAAAATTAAAGAGGAAGATAAACCTAAAGAAGATAAAGAAGGCGAAGATGCTGCGAAAAAAATATATGAAGATGAATCATTTTTTATTCCTCAGGCTGAGCCTTTAGAACCCTTACCTCCATTAGAAGAATCTTCAAATACATCTGAATCTGCAACAACAGAAAATACATCTGAGAACATAAATCCTCAGACACAAGAATCCTCTAGTATTACTATCTCAGCAGATGAACAACCTACAGCACAATCCGGCGAAAGCGCAGGATTTACTAT
>CAZPDM010000069.1:9832-24035 GCA_964585305.1 uncultured Planctomycetota bacterium
TACAGCACAATCAAATGAAAGTGTAGGATTTACTATCTCAGCAGATGAACAACCTACAGCACAATCAGACGAAAATGCAGGCTTCACTATTTCAGCAGACGAACAACCTACAACACAATCAGACGAAAGCAACGGATTTACTATTTCAGCAGATGATTCTACTCAATCTAGTGAAAACGTAGGCTTTACTATTACAGCAAATGATTCAGCAATTGTATCCAAGCCTCAGACATCTGCAATGCCAGTTGTATCCAAACCAGTAGCAATTTCGCAATCCCATCCTGAAACTGAAGGAGAAGCGAATAGTCTCCTTGATCAGATTTTATCTGCAAGGAATAAACACTTAGAAGAAAATGAAAAATCTTCTTTAACTGAACAAACTCTTAAACCTAAAGTTTACAAAGCATTAGCTGAAACTGCAAGAGTAGTCAAACCTTTATCAGGTTTTAATCCTTCTCCAGAAATCTTACCTTTCGAATCACGAAATTCTCAAAAAGGTAGTAGTGATTTTCTTCTCAGAACTTCTATTTTGCCAACTTCTCAAGAAAAACCTCCATCTTTAGACTCTTTAGAAATCTCTCAGATTATGCCAGATGTTTCTCCATCTTCTTCAGATTCATTAGAAGTTTCTCAACCTTTATCAGATATTTTACCATCACCTAAAGAAATTCGTAAAAAATCAATATTTCGTCGTACAAACGAAAGCCCTTTTAAATTACCTTCAAAATCTCGTAAAGTTATGGATTTTGAAACTACAATGGATTTAACTTCATTGTTAGGTGTTAAAAAGAAGAAAGAAGAAGAAAGGCAAAAAGATTTAGAAGAAACAATAGATTTATTAGGGTTAGTTGTTAATAAAAATTTACCTTCTGAAGATTCCGATTTAGATAGTAAGCCAATTGTTCCTTCTTTTCGTAAAAAAACAACTTCATTTAGTAAAGCATCCATCCCTTCTTTTACCACACCCTCACATAAATTTACTTCTGAATATTTAACTCAAGCTCTTCCCATTGGAGAATCAACTATTTCTTTGCCTATTTCTGATGAAAAAAAAGATTCTTCTAAAAGTTCTGAACAAGAATCTACCGTTTCTCCTACGGATATGAAATCGGCTTCCTTAGCATTGGAACAAAGCGGTCTTGCTGCTGCTTCTGCTGCTGTTGCAAAAGAAAGCATTTCAACAGAAACTCAAGAGCAAATTTCTCAACATAAGGCCAAAGAAATTCCTTCAGAACCCAAAGATGCTCCACAAATTCTTATTCGTATGTCCTTAGACTTACTTAATTTTTTAGAAAAAAACGCTTCATCCGATGAAGATATGCGATGGTGGAATTGGCAGGGAGATGAAATTACAGATGATCTCGATGCTGTTGAAGAAGATCAAAAACAAAAGGAAGTACAATATTTAAAACCAGAAGAAGAATCTGTTTTTGAAAAATGGCTAAGTAATATGACTCCTAAAACTGCAAATGGAAAAGAAGAACCAGAAAAAGAAACAAAAGAATCTAAATCAGAATCCAAAGATTCTAAACCCGAATCTAAATCTAAATTTGTCAGTTCTCGTGGAGCGGAAAAAAAGAGATACGAAATCATGGAATAAAAACTAGAATCTACATTAAAAAAAATTGACCTGCCTATTTTTTTATAACATTTTAACGAGAAAACCACGAAATTAAAAACTTCGTGGTTTTCTCGTTTTTATTGTTTTTGTATAATAAAGTCAGATGAATGAAATCCAAAATATTTTTGATTAAGGATTTTCCTCTATTTCTGACATAGGAAGAATTCCAGGACCGCGATGATCTTGGTATTTTTTTCCTTGTCCTGCTCCAGGTGGTAAAGGTAATTGAAGAGGATTTGATAAACGTTGATCTTGGTAGCGTTTCCCTCCTCCACCTGTAGCATTCTCAATGCCTTTAAATCCTGGGCCTAGACGATGATCTTGATATTTTGAACGATTAGGTTTATTAGATGGGGATGTTTTATTGGGCGTTGTCGTTGTTGGCGAAGGAGATAATTTAAATTGTGGCATGCTGGCAGGATTAAATAACATTCGTGTATTGCCAGTAGGTGTATTATTAGATTGCAAAGGATTGGAGGCTATTTTTGTAGGCAATATTTTTGTTGTAGGTCGATTTATAGATGATAGAGGCATGAGAGGTTTAAGAGGTCTTATCCCTGTATTGGGTTGAAGTGAAGAATTTTGAGATTGGTCTGTTTGTTGATTTTGAGGCATAGAAAATTGAAATTTTTTTATAGGTGTTTCGTTCGTATCAGATGAATTTGACTCCATAATGTTTGAGTTTTCCTTAAAATAAGGAATTCTGTCTCCAAATGAAGTTAGTTTGCCAGTTCATTAAGATGCAGATATTTTTATTTCATCAAGATACACATTGGTAGGTTTATTAGTAAGAGTACTGCGACGTACTGCTCGTAAAACTGCGTTAAATGCTTCTGGAAGAAGAAAACTTTTTTCAATAATAATTGTACCAATATCGCGATATTTTCCCATGACAATATTATTAGAGTAAATACGAGAGCATTTTTCTGCCTGAGGTTTGGAGATAAGATTGTATTCCATTGCAGTTTTTAGAATTGATTTTCCTTCTTCACCAAATATGGCATGTTTGACTGCAGCAGCAATTTTTTCTCTTTTTTCGGAATTGATTATATTTTTAGCGCAAAGAGTTGCAGCAATGCCTTTTTTTTGCTCTTTTTTCATTCGCATTGCTTCTGCTTGTTCATCTGGTTCTAAAAAATTGTTACTTGCACATACTTTAAGAAAAATATCGTCTCCACGGTCTAACATAAATTGTAATTTGGTTTTATCTAAAGCTGCTTTTTGTTGGGGTGATAGGAGTTTCATTTCTACCATCACTTCAGTCATATCTAAAGGCATTCCTAGCATAATAAGCATTTCTTGACGACGTAAGCATTCTTCGACTTGTTCATGTGTAACCAGTCTATTATGCAAGGCTATTTGGGTAACAAGTACATCTGTTTCGCTAGGTATTATACATTCTGCAAATTTTTGTAATTTAATTTTTGATTGTGGGACATTTCCGCTAAGTTGTGCAGTTGTAATTTCTCGTTTTTTGATTCGATAAAGATCTTGTAATACTTCCCCAAAATTTTGGTAACGTTTATTTCGATCTTTTTCCATCATTTTTGCTACAACAGCACAAGTTGCATCAGAAACTTTAGGATTGCGATCTTGGATAGGAATTGGTTCTTCTCCACTTAATGCCTTCATTACAACAAAAGGATCTTGTCCTTCAAATGGTGGAGATCCTGTTAAAAGATGATACGTCGTTGATCCTAAGCTAAAAATATCACTGCGAGTGTCTAGTTTTTCTTCCCCGTTAGCTTGTTCTGGGGACATATAATGAGGCGTTCCTAGAACAGTACCTAACATAGTTAATCGATTAGTATTTTCATCATCAGTAGATTTTGCAAGTCCCATATCACATAGTTTAGCTTTTCCATCGTAAGTAATCATTATGTTATCTGGTTTAATATCACGATGAATAATGCCAAATTGGGCAGCATATTCTAATGCCTTGCAAATTTGAATGACAATTTCTAAAACACGTAGTTCATCATACGGTCCGCGTGATAGTAATTCTTTTTTGGCGGTAACACCATCTACGAATTCCATCACATAATAACTACGACCTTTAAACTCTCCAGAACTAAAAGCAGCAACTAAATTAGGATGTTTTAGTTTAGTAGTTTGTTGAACTTCTCGTTTAAAACGCTCTACTGCCCTAGGTTCTTTACATAATTCTTCGGAGAGGATTTTAATCGCAACAAGCTCATTGGTTTTGGGATTTCTTCCTTTAAAAACATCTCCCATAGCACCACTACCGAGCTTTTCAATAACTTCATACTCTCCAATTGTGTATCCCATAAAACATTCCTCCCCGCTTGGAGTATGGGGTAATAGAAAAATTATTTAAATTTTTCCCTAAATTTTAAATGATAATTAACTTACTTAAAAAAATTCCAAATATAAAAGTTGAATCTTAGAAGTGGAATTTTTTATCTTAAAAAAAATCTATAGAAAATAGATAATTTAATGTTAAGTTTAATTCTAGCTTGTTTTAAATAAAATATTTTTAAAACAACAGTTATATTTATTCTATTTTATAGATGCTATCAAAAAAGATTCTAACTGGCAAGAAAAAAATATAAAAATCCCAAAAAATATCATCTTTTTCTATTCAACCTTTTTTTTAACTATTTTTTATGTTAGAATTATTTCTTTAATTTATTAAGAAAACTTGAATATATTTATATTTATATTGTCTATCTTTTTTAAAGATAGTGATATTTTTAACTCCTCTGCAGGAGTTCTGCATGACACATCAAGATTCCAAATTTTCTCTGGATAATGTTCCTACTCCGCCACCTCCTATTACAAATAGAATATCTTTAGAGGTTGCAAATTCCTCTCAGGAGGAAAATATTTATCCAAAGACTGCCGCAGATTTAGATGCTATTTTAGTACAAAAAAGTTGTGAAGGAGATCAACAAGCCTTTACATGTTTATTTAATCGTTATCGTAATAAGATTTTTCGTACCATTTATCTTATGGTTCATAATACTGAAGATACGTGGGATTTGCTTCAAGATTCATTTATGAAAGCCTATAAATCATTACGAAATTTAAAAAAGCAGCAAACTTTTTATAGTTGGCTTATTTCAATTGCTGTTAATACTACAATAAATCATATAAATAAAAGGGAAAAGCTTCAAAAAATTCAAGAAATTTTGCGATTGGAATGGCGAAAACGTTCACAATCATCTATTCATCACAATTTAGAAAAAGATGAATGTCGGAGAATGTTACAAAAAATTATCGCTCAAATCCCTATCAAACAAAGGAGTGTATTAATTTTAAGTGAAATTGAGGGGTACAAGTATAAAGAAATTTCTGAAATCCTAAATTGTCCGATTGGTACAGTAATGTCTCGGCTATTTTATGCACGAAATTTTATTCGAGAACAATTAGGCCCTTCCTTCCAAATTGAGGATATGCCTTCTCAAGATATCTTAGAAACAACAAATAGTATGGAAGAAGAATGGGATTAGAAGAGGATGAATTATGGACTGCCAACGGTTTCAAATTTTACTTTCTGCTTATATAGATAATGAAACTTCTCCATCACAAAATATCTTTATAGAAAATCATATACATATTTGCCAAACTTGTGAAAAATATCTCAAAGATTTAAAACAAATTAAGTCTTTCTGCCAAGAAATTTCTACTCCTCAACCTTCTTCATTAGATTGGAATAATTTTGAATATAAGATTCAAATTACAACTAGAACAAAAAATTTATCTTCTTCATCTTTACAACATATCTTAAGATATGCAGCATCATTCATCCTACTTATTACGGCTGCTTTTTATTGCTTTATTATGGATATGACTCCTACGAATGAAATAAAAGAGAATTATCTTAATCTTCAAGATTCTTTTATTAAGATCAAAAATGCTCGGGCAGTTCGAGATGTTGGGCAGAATGATATTAAACATAAGAATATTGAGGTAATTCCTAATTATCCTACAAATACTACAAAAAATATAAAAGATTCCGAAATATCAAATCTTTCTTCTAAAGAGATCGACTTTCTAAAACAACATGGTTTTGTAGTTACTCAACGTCAATATAATTCTTTTGTAGAACTTTATCGAGATAATCAAAAGAATAATATTCCTTCTTTTGTAACAATTGATACTGCTATTTTAGGATTTTCTCATATTCTGGCTAGATTGCGTGTAGATTTGGAAGTAGAAATTTTTGCAAAAAGACTCACGGATTTTACAAAAATTTTACGAGAACAACTTTTATTATTACATAACCAAGTTCCTAAAGAATGCCAAGCTGCAAGTTTTCAAATGTTAGCTTGTATTAAAGTAGCTAGTCAGCTTTTAAATTGTGATGGAGATTGGCCACCTGAAATTCAAGCCCAAATACAAGATCAAGTTCAACAAGAGCTAGCATTGATCTATAATGGGCATGAGAATGATATTAGTATCCGAAAGAGCAATATTTTTAGTTATGAAATAGACTATAACAAATTTAAAATTCGTGGAGACGATACTCAAAACGAAAACTTGTCTCGGTATTATTTAGCTATGGAGTGGTATAGCCGTTGTGTATTTCGCACAAGTAACACAGAAACAAGTCTTACAGAAACTCAAAGTGCTTTATTACTTTTAATGGCCGCAATTGCCAATCCTGGTGATGCAATCATTATTTGGGATGAAATGAACCAATTATTTACAGCACTTTATGGACAAATGGATGATCCCCATCTTTTAGATTACCATGAAACCGCTCGAGAAATATTTGGTGATAGCTTAACTCCTAAAATTTTGATTGAACATGATAAAATTCAAAAATTTTGTCGTGCTATTGAAAATAAAAAGGCTCCACGAATTCGCTCTGAGGTTGGCTTACAAGTTGGGTTGCGAATTTTTGGTGGAAGATACTACCAAAGAGATGCTATTCTTCAGGAATTTTGCTTTCCTTATATCAGTAATAATGAAGATCCTAGGGTAATTCCTAGTTTATTAGATATTGCTGTTATTTTAGGACATCCTACAGCTTATGATATTGCAATAAAACGCGATTATTTTCGATTTGCACATTATGGCAATAGAATAGAAAACTATCGAAGTGATATTGATGTTAAGGTTAATCAAGTTAAAAGACCTTGGCAAAATGGAGGCTTACTTACAGATGCTTGGATTTACAGGCCTCTTGTAAGTTCTGAGACTAAAGGATTTCCTAATTTTTGCTATTCGAATGAATGGCAAGCACGTAAACTTAGTAGCATTCTTTGTGGTATTGTTCATTTATCTAATAGTAAACCCACTTTTGTTGGTACTACAGTAGATAAATTTGATGCAACAATAGATCCTTATCCTGAATTTTTCAATCGCTTATTGACAAATATTGAGTATATTCAAAAATTACTTTTGATGGTCGGATATCCTATGAATCGTCAAACTGGTCAAGAATTTTTAAGATACAAAATAGCAATTAAAAATGTTATTGAAATTTCAAAAAAAGTATTGGCAGGGGAGACATTAAATTTTGAAGATCAACAAAAGTTAGGCAATTTTGTTTTAGGATGGCAGGGGGATTATGATGAAGCAAATGTAAGCGAACTTTCTACTCTTTTTCATCGTAACCATACAAATTATGATACCTATTTTCACGCTGGTGTTGAACCTGCTCGTGAAATTTGGGTCATTTGCACCAACTCAGAATCAGAACCTTTTTTAGCACGTGGTTCAGTGCATTTGCTTTACGAATTTTCAACATCTAAAAAAATACTGCCAAATGAATGGAGAAAAGATAAACTTTGGAAAAAAGTACAAAGAATGGGAACAGATAAAGTTGCACCTTGGTCAAAATTGTTTATTATGAATGAATAATTCTAAAAAAACACATCTTTTAAAAAAGATGTGTTTTTTTTATTTTTTTCTAAAAAAAATGTAACATACTGTATAGAAATATTTTATATAAAAAGTTAAAATCTTAAGAAATTTTATTGCTTTTAAAGCAAAGAATGGTAGACTCTATAAATCCACTTAGAGAAAAAACATATTGTAAAGGAGCCGTAGTAGTGGATTTGATTCATCTATCTATTGGGATGGCCGGCGTTCTTTTAGGATTCGTACTTCGACTTCTTTGGTCTAAAATTCTAGAAAATGAAGCTCAAAATGATGCTGCCAGCATTATTAGAAATGCTAAGAAAGAGGCAGATCGACACTTAAAAGAATGCGAATTAGCTGCACAAAGCGAAATATTTAAAAAGAAAGAAGCATTTGAATCCGAAATGACGGCTATCCGTAAAGAACTTCGTACGGTCGAGAAAAGACTACTGCAAAAAGAAGAAAGCTTAAATGAACGCTCTTTGCAGTTGGAAAAGCGAGACCAACAATTGGCTCAACTTAAGGAACATTTGGATGCAGATAGCCAAAAAATCCAAATGAGAACCGAAGAGATTGAGAAAATCATAGATCTTCAAAAGCGTACTTTGCATGAAATTTCTGGTTTAACTAAAGAACAAGCAACAGATATATTACTAAAGAAAATTGAAACTCAACTGGAAAATGATGTAGCTCATCTTATTGAGAAAACAATTGCTCGTGCCAAAAATGATGCGTTGTTAAAAGCGCGGGATATTTTAGCTTTAGCCGTACAGCGTTGTGCTGTTGAGCATACAGCCGATAATGTCGTTTCTACTATTGATATTCCTAATGATGAAATGAAGGGACGAATTATTGGACGTGAAGGGCGTAATATTCGCATTTTTGAAAAAAGCACGGGAATTGATGTAATCGTAGATGATACCCCAGGTGTAGTTGTCGTTTCTGGATTTAATGCAATTCGCAGAGAGATCGCACGTCGTGCTATGGAAAAGCTTATTCTCGATGGCCGTATTCACCCTGCCAGAATAGAAGAAATTGTGGAAGATACTAAAAAAGAAATGTCCACAAGCATTTTAGAAAGCGGAAATCAGGCTGCTTATGATGCTAATGTCAACAATCTTCATCCTACAGAAATTGAATTAGTAGGTCGCATGAAATTTCATGTTGTTAGCGGACAAAACTTATTACAACATACGATGGAAGTTGTTGAACTTTCTGCCATTCTTGCAAGTGAGTTAGGCTTGGATGTCCAAATAGCTCGAAGATGTGCTTTGCTTCATGATATTGGTCGAGTATGTGATGGCCCACAAGATGGGACACATGCTCAAGTTGGCGCAGATATTGCTAAAAGATGCAAAGAGCATCCTGATGTTGTAAATTCAATTGCTGCGCATCATGAGCAAGTTGCATCAAACAGTCTTTTTTCGATTATATTGCAAATTGCACATACTTTGTGCTTAGATCGCCCAGGCGCAAGAAAGATTGCTTTAGAAAGACACTTAAAAAGATTGCAGCGGCTTGAAGATATTGCATTATCTATGGAAGGTATTGAAACAGCGTATGCTATTCAATCCGGTAGAGAAGTGCGATGTATTGCTAATACAAAAAATATTGAAGATAGTTCAGCAATTCTTTTAGCACGGAAATTAGCACAAAAAATAGAAGAAGATATGACATATCCTGGAGAAATCAAGGTTACTGTCGTTCGTGAAACTCGTATTATTGAATATGCTAAATAAAATTAGGCGCGGAAAATATCCGCGCTTGATTTCTAATAGGAAAAAAAAATGTATTCTGTATCTGCAAGTATCTTAGCAGGGGGATTAAGCCGTCGTTTAGGGTTTGATAAAATTTTATTAAGCAATGAAATTTGTGATGGGAAAAATTATCGTCCTTTGCTTATTTTAGTATTGGAAATGTTGACAAATATATTTGATGAAGTGCTTATTACAGTCGCTGATTATGAAAATTTTTGTAGGAATATATATTCTGCTGAGATTTGGCAAGAATGGACTCCACAGGAAATTAAACATATAGAAAATATAGAAAATGCTGTATATATTTCAGAAACTTCCCCCAGATTCTTTGCTTCATCTCAAAATGACTTACAGCTTAGAAACTCCCCTCAAATTTGGCAATGGTCATGGAAAATTTTTTCGCAACCTGTTTTAGTTTTAGAAGATACTTTAGTTTCTACTCAAGCTAATACTCGTGCTGCAATATTTGGTTTACATGCGGCATTATCTTATACTAAATGTGATTCTTTATTAGCCCTTGCTTTGGATATGCCTTTTCTTTCATATAAAGTTCTTCAATATCTTAAAGAATGTGCAGATATTGAAAATATTGTGATGCCTGTTATTGGCGATTATTCCCAGCCATTGCTTTCTGTATATCCTAAAAAAGTATTAACTTCTCTTGAACATAAAATTTATGAAGGAAAGTTTAGTTTAAACAAATTTATTTTAGAATCTTCTCATAAAAAATTGTTTGCAAAAGATACACCATATTTAAATGAATTTAATCAAGCTAGGATCAACATAAATACTCCAGATGAATTTAATATGCTTAGAAACAAAAAAAATCCACAATAGAAAAACTTGTATTTTTTCTAAAGTAGATTTTTTTTTAAACTTCTAAGATTTTTTTTTGCTCATTTTAAGATAATCTTTATTGATTGCTGCTAATACAAAAAACCATACAATAACTGCTATAATTACAATAAAACTTAGTCCTGGAACAAAAAAAACTACACCAGGGATTAAGCTAAATATTAGTTTATAAATCGTAATTGTTAAACCGCCAAGAGCATCTCCTAAACGATATCCGAAAATATCACAAAATGCTTTAATTTTATATTTTGTAGTTTTATCTGTCGGGACATAAAAAATTTCTTTTCCTACTTGGTAAAGTGTATAATTTAGACACGAAATTGCAATTGCAAACCAGGCTGCAGTATAGATATTCATTCCGAATAAAAAGAATATTCCGATAATCATGATTGCGATTGGAAAAATGCTAATTGAGATAACAGGGCCAAGGATAAAAAAAAGCAATGGCGTAACAGCTAAAGTCATGATAATATTTCCCAATCCCATAATAAAGTTATTACCAGCCAGAAATGAAGTTTGTGGGTTTAGATTTTTAATTTGTGCATCCATCAGCATTTTATATTGATAATCGCAAATCGTAATAGTATATGTTCCTAACATTACCAAAAGGGCAATATATATTGCATATCGACTTGTAAATAGATTATTAAAATCTTTTAATATTCCAGTAGGAGGAATATTTTCCTTAGGTGCAGGATTTTCTGTTCTACAATATTTTAATGTCTCTATGAAATTCCAACATAATATTAATCCAATAATTGAAAACCAGATAATATTATAAGAGCCAATCATTTTGCTAAATATTTCTGTGAATTTTGAACCTAACATAACTCCAATTTGCCCACCTAAAGAAATATAAGCATAAGCAATTTTAGCATCACTAGGATTGTGAATATCATGATTAAAAGACCAGAAAATTGAGGTAAATAGTAAAATATAAATAGACAAAAAAAAGTGGTAGTATGTAGCAATCAATTTAAGAATACAATCTACACTAAATAGCACCCACCAATCATAATGCCCTTGGGAAAAGATTTTTTCTTGAAATGGCAGCCAAAAATGAAAACCTAGCCAGAATATCACAAATAAGCTAATTGTAGTGATGAATAAAATACGAATAAAAAGTGTTCGAGAATACCGGCTAACCAATCGATTATAAAGAAAAACTCCTAAAAGAGTGATTACAGCATTAAAGAAATAAAAAAGATGGAAATATCCTCTTCCTAAATGGGCAAATATAATAGAGGCCCGTGTAGGTTGAATAATATAATACGATGCCATTAAAAAACAAAATGCTAATCCTGCAATCATAGTACGTAGAATTTTTTGATTTGTAGAAGTCATAGAGTTCCTTTTTTAAGAAATTTCATTCATAAAAAACTTGGTTCTTTGTTATAATAAATGAATAGACAAAAGTTTTTGGACTAAAAAATATGTCAACTACGTGTTTGAGATTCAACTGTGAGGAATTGAACCCTTAGTTAAAGTTGGTACTAATAAGAATGTATAATAAATTCTTAGTTCAAATACTTTTGACAACTTACTTATAATAGAATGTGCTTATTGTTTTAAACAAAATCTAAAAGAAAAACAAGTTTTTTTCATTTTTTATGGAGTTTTGCATGAGATTTATTTTTAAATTTCCTGATATTGGAGAAGGAATTTCCGAAGGGAAAATTTTAGAGTGGTATGTTCAAAAAGGTCAACATATCAAATCTGGAACATCTGTTGTTAAAATGGAAACAGATAAAGTGGTCGCAGATATACCCTCTCCACGCGAAGGTATAATTGCAGATATTTTTGGTAAAATCGGAGATGTTATTCACGTTGAAGATCCGCTTATAGAAATAGAAATAGGACAAGTTTCTATAGACGAAGTACAAAAAATTACTGAAGCTGAGAAACAGCATCCAACTAAAGCAACACAAGAACCTTTGGAAGAAAAAGGTTTTGGAGTTGTAGGAACATTAGAAGTAGCTGGAGATGGTGCTTATTTGCCAGCAAGTTTAGAAGGAAGATTAGAATTTGATGACATAGAAGAAAACCCGAATAAGAAAATAATTGCTACTCCTGTTGCACGAGCTATGGCAAAAGAATTAGGTGTAGATATTTCTAAAGTTATCGGGACAGGTCCTAGCGGAAGAGTTACTAAAAAAGATATCACAGAATATTTCCAACATCAATACACATCGAAATCAGATTTACAACAATTAAGACGAACAAAGGATGTGACAACTGTAGTAATGCGAAAACGCCAAACTGTTCCTATTATGCCTCCGGATTTAGAACCTAAAGAAATAGATTCTGGAAATGAGCAAGAAGCAATTGAAAATACCGACTCTACTCAATTTGCTATAAAAGGGAAAGGTGATTCTACTCAAAGTAGCTTTGAGCCTTCTCAACGTGGTGTTGAAATTGTCCAAATGACTCAGATTCGCAAAGCTATTGCAAGACGAATGACACTTTCTAAAGAAAATATTCCACAGATGACAGTTTTTGAAGAAGTTGATATTTCTACTCTTGTTGAGTTGCGGAAACAGCAAAAACAAAAATTTGAAGAACGTGGTATTCCTTTAACATATTTGCCTTTTATTATTAAATCTTTAGTTATTGCACTTAAAAAACATAAAGCAATGAATGCTCAAATTGACGTGGAAAAAGGTGAAATTGTCTATAAACATTATTATAATATTGGAATTGCAGTAGATGCACCAGACGGACTTATGGTACCTGTATTACGTTACGCAGATCAACTTACTATTGCTGAATTAGCAAGCGAAATCCAAAATCTTGCAGCTAAAGCTCGCACACGCAGTTTAAATTTAGAAGATTTCCGCGATGGAACCTTTTCAATTACAAATTACGGTGGCATTGCTGGATTACATGCAGTTCCAATTATCAATTATCCAGAAGTAGCAATTCTTGGTATTGGACGTATTCGTAAAATGCCTATTGTTCAGGATAATGATCAAATTAAAATAGGCTATATTATGCCATTATCTTTATCTGTAGATCATCGTATTGTAGATGGAGGAGAAGCTTCTCGATTTCTCGCAGATATTATGGAAAGTCTTAAAGACCCTATTTCTTTATGTTTAGGCTAGTCAAAAAAACATACTCTCCGTTATAATAAATGAATGGTTAGCAATTTCTCGCACTTTTTTTAAAAAAATAACCTGCCTTAGTTTGTTTCAGACAAATAGGCAGGTTATCAATATTGATTATTTCATTGATTTTCCACAAGCTTGGCATACAGATTTTTCACGTGCGCAAGTAGTGCAAAATTTAAATGCTCCGCTACTGGTTATTCCTGAGCATTCCAAGCATGTTCCTAAAGAAGCAATAAACATTTTTCCAGCACATTCTGGACAAAGATAAGGCTCGTTACTAGCTTGAGAGCGTTTCATAAGATTTTCTACCATAGAAAAAAATTGATTGTTTGCATCTAAAAATAGAAAAGAACCAATACATTCTTTACTAGCATAATTTCCATTAAACCAATGGTCTACGACAATTTCAATCGTAATAACTTGTTCATCAGAAAAATAGAATTCTACTTTTCCTTGTGGATCTGGTAAGCATCTGCAAGTAGGGTTGGTAAGCAATTCAAAGTTTAAACATGCTTGCCAAAGAGTAGTTGCTTCTTCGCCTACAACTTCTTTTTGTTCATCATGGAAGTATACAACAGCTTTAAAATTTGCATCGTTTGTTGAAAGAGTATTGCACAACTGCTCCCAAGTATTGGAAGATTGGGAAAAAACAAATGTTAAACATAATAGAAAGCTTAAAACAATAATATTTTTTTTCATAAGAATCTCCTAAAATATGTCACCGAAGAAATATATTAAATAGAGTATAACTCCACCCCTAAACAGTAGATGAAAAATTTTGCATGGCAATATCTCTTTGAAAGAGATATAATTAAAAAAAACTTTTAAAGAAGTTAGCCATGCAAACACAAACAAAATTTAATAATATCTTAACAAGTAATAAAGTGCAAGTATATGTGTTAAAAATTATGCTAAGAGTAATAAAATTATTACCGATCTATAACAAGATAATGCAAGCAAAATTAGAAATGGCATGTGTGGATTTAACAGATGTTGAGTATTATGGAAAATCAGAGAAATCTGAAAAA
>CAZPDM010000070.1:0-24031 GCA_964585305.1 uncultured Planctomycetota bacterium
TTTTTTATTCTATAGCTATTTTTCTTTTGCTTGTACAATAAATGCTAGGCCGTCTTTTAAGAAGACTTTGGCGGTTGGTTGTTCTAGTTTATTGCTAATTGCTAGTGTTGGGCCGCGTTGGAGGGTGGCGTGGGAAAGTGGCCAGTGGAAGCCTTCAAGATTGAGTTCTGTGATAGTTTTTGTAATGGGGATGATTGAGACTGTATCGCCGGGTTTTCCTGAGATTTCAACGGGTGAGCTTGGAGTAAGGAGTTGGACAGTATGCCAAGGGTTGATAAGTATAGCATTTGCGCCTTTTTCATAAGCGTATTCTAGGAGAAATAGATTTCCCAGTGTATGATCCAACCGACTGCCAATACCGCCTAGAATTAGTATTTGCTGAGGATGTTGAGTAATTGCTATATCTAAAGCGATTTCTGTATCTGTAGAATCTTTATCGCAAGAATATTTTCGAATAGGAATATTATTTTGCTCTGCCCATTGCCATGCAGCATTACCAACAGAGTCGCCATCGCCTACCCATAAATCTGGGATGATATTCAGTGTATAAAACACATTTAATCCGGCGTCTGCTGCGATTTTATAATTTGTATTTTCTAAATATTGGCGATAAAAATTATATTCATCAGGAAGGCTTCCCGCTGCCATAATAGAAATTTTTTGTAACGACATAGTTTTTCCTTTTTACAAACTTCCTGAACGAATGATAGAAGCAATAAGCCAAAGTATCATTATTCCTGCAATAATATATCCAATGATTCCTATTAAAGATAAATCAGCATATTGTGGCCCAACCGAAGTTTTTATAAGCAGGCTGGAACCCAAGATAATAGAGGCTAAAACAATACTAAAAGAAAGTCTGTTGGCTATTCTATGGAAGTCTCGCAAATACTTATCCATGTTGTCATGCGCAATATTCATGCGCATATTGCCACCTTTAAGCATTCGCAATATTTCTTTGATTTCCGTAGGCAATTTTTGGAGAAGAGAAAAAGATGTCCAAAGATTAAACATCAAACCATTGATAAGTTTTTTAGGCGAAAGTTTTTCTTTTACAATAAAAGAAACATGTGGGGCTAATGCACGCGCAAGGTTAAAATCTGGGTCCAGCTCTTTTGCTAGTGTTGTTGTCATTACTAATGATTTTCCTAGCAAAACAAAATCCCGCGGAAAAATGATCTTGTGATTCCGACCAACTTGGATAATATCTTGGAATGCTTTTGCCATATCAATATGATAAAAAGGTGTATTAAAATATTTGTCAAGTAGTTCCAAAATATCTGTTTTTAAATCCCTGCGATTGAATTGATTGCTATGAAAAACTCCAATATCTGCATATACTTCAATAATCGTATCCAGATCATTTTTCATAAGTGCTATAATTGTTGTTGCGAGTTGGCTCTTAAGTTCTTCTGAAAGATGTCCCACCATTCCAAAATCGACTAGACAAATTTTTCCATCTTTTCCCACAAGAATATTTCCGGGGTGTGGATCTGCATGAAACATTCCCCAAACAAAATACTGTTTGGTAAATGAGGCAATTAAATTACGAGCTAGTACTTTTAAATCAATTCCCATTTTTTGAAGTTTTTTATATTCCCCAATGTTTATTCCATGCAATTTTTCTAATGTGATAACGCGATGAGTTGTATATTTCCAATATACTCTTGGAGAAATAATGTAAGACTCATCTTTCAAAAGTGTATGAAATTTTTCCGTATAAGCAGCTTCTGCCGTAAAATCCATTTCTCTTTGGATGGTACGAGCAAACTCATCGACTACAACAATAGGCTGTAAAATTCGCAATTCTTCAACATATTTCTCTGCCAATTCTGCTAAAAATCGTAAAATAGCAATATCTGTCTCAATAATTTTTTCAATACCAGGACGCTTTACTTTTATGATAACATCTTGCCCGTCTTGCAATGTTGCACAATGAACTTGACCAATAGAACCAGAGGCCAAAACTTTTTGATCAAAAAACAAAAACAATTTTTCAATAGGGCTTTGGAATTCTTGTGCTATAACTGCCTTAGCCTGCTCTACAGGAAAAGGAGGAACACGATCCTGTAAAAGTTTAAATTCATTGACGAACTCTTGAGAAAGAATATCGGGTCTTCCAGAGAGAATTTGGCCTAGTTTAACAAATGTTGGCCCGAGTTCCTGCAAAACCATTCGAGCACGTACTGCAGCAGAATCTTCCATTAAATATGGTGGAACTTGCATTAAAATTCCTATATTGCGAAGATTAGGAATATAGGTTGCAAGATGAAGCCTAGCAACTAAATGACCGAATCCGTGTTTGGTAAGGACTTGAATAATTTGTTTGATTCGCATCAAATTGCGATAGGTGCGAGTAATATTAAGGATTTTCATTTTTTGTAGAAAATTCCTGAGATCTAAGACTAGCTTAAGCAAATATCTCTGCTTATGCTAGTCTTATCTAAGATTATGTTGTTATGGTTATTTCAAAGTTTTGTTGAGGAAAAACTCGAAGAAAGAAATTCAATACTTCATCCGGGGCTTCCACAATTTCACCTTCTACTTGAAAAAATTCATCCTGATTATGTTTCTTTGTTTCACATTTTTTGCAAAGAAATTTTACTGGTTGGTTTGGCGCAATATCAGGAATATCTATATTAAAGCTATATGTGTTACTTATTTGAATATCTGGATTAGGTTCTATATTTAAAATAACTTGCTTAGCGTCGAAAAATTCTATCAAGCCTTCCCATTTCTTTTCGGAATCGAATTTAGTCGGAATTACGATTGGCAAAAACATAATTTCGCGATTTTCGTGGATGTCATATAATCCAACAATCCCATAAATTTGAATAAGGCGATCAATCCCTTTAACCTTGGTAGGAGTCAATTCTACATAACGTAGTACATTTTTCACTTCAGCAAAAATATTATCACTAATTAAAATTTGATTTCGACTGGTTAAAGTTTCTACGCGTGAAGCCAAATTAACAGGAGGCCCAATAACAGTATATTCCATACGTTTGGGAGAACCCATATTTCCCACAACAACAGATCCTGTATTGATGCCAATTCCCATTTTTAAAAGACTACGTCCAATTGCGCGTTGATAAATATTAAAATAAAACATTTCACGTTGCATTAAAAGAGAGGCTTTTACAGATCGTAAAGAATCTTCAACATGTCCAATAGGTAAGCCCCAGATTGCCATAATAGCATCGCCAATAAATTTATCAAGAGTTCCACCAGTGGCAAAAATAATATCAACCATACGCGAAAAATAATCGTTAAGAATCGCAACGACAGCCTCTGCTCCAACATTTTCTGTCATTTTAGTAAATCCACGCAAATCACTAAATAAAATAGCTGCTTTCTTCAATTCACCACCAATTTCTAAAGTAATTTGCTTTTTAACAACTTGCTCGACTAATTCTGGAGAAAGATATCTTTGCAGATGCCCACGTGTTTCAACTTCCCGTTGAATTTCTTGAATCAATTTAGCATTTTCAATGGCAATTGCAGCTTGTCCTGCAATACCTGTTAATAGTTCAAGATTATCTTGATTAAACTCTTCAGATTTTTTTGTAGAATCAATATGGAGAACACCTAGTAAATCTTTTTTAGAAATTAAAGGAACGCTCATTGCAGAACGAATTCCTTGGCTAATAATACTCATAGATTCTGCTAAACGTTCATCAACTAAAGCATCTGTAGTTAATAATGAGACTTGTTCTTCTACTACACGATCTAAAATTGTTTTAGAAATCTTCAGACCTTCCTCATCTGATTCATCTTGATTTCGAATTTTTATAACCGAGCTGCGAAGTTCTTTTGCTTCTTTATCATATAATAAAATTGCTCCACGTTCGGCAGGAATATATTGAAAAACTTCGTCCAAAATTATAGTAAGCAATTCTTGTAAATTTAATGTAGAACTGATCGCGCCATTTACTTTATATATAATACGTAATTTATTATTAGCTTTTTCTATCTCTGTAATATTTCGAAGTTCTTCAACGCTCATTAAAAATGAATGCTGGGCGTCAAATTTTAACTCTGCTCTTGTTCTTTGAAAGTCAGATTTTCCTTCAGTTAATACTGCTTGTTGAGGAATATATGGTTCTTGCGGAACAAAATTTCTTCTCATACATGTATTAACAGAATCTGGAGAAGTCCCTTTAGTTAATGCTTCATTTGGTGTATTTAATAGATTTTCAATGTTAGCAGCAATATTTGGACTAGATTCTACTTCTGGAGTATAATGATAAAGATTTCGAAACATAAATACAGCATCTGCAATACGAATAGAATCTTTATCATTTAAATCTGTTTTAGTAATAAGATGATCGTTAACAAAAGTCCCATTACCACTTTGTAAATCTTCAATCATATATTGGCCGTTTGAGCAATATATCATTGCATGACGGCGAGATGCCTTACGCTCACTTAAATGGATTGTGTTTGTTGTTCCACGGCCTAATGTGGTGGGGTCTTCAACTATAAACTCTTGTCCGCGTTGTTCGCCTTGGAGCATGACAATACGAGGATAATATTTTTTTTCTGATTCCAATTTATGAATCTGGTAACAAACTAAGCAATTTACTTGGTTATTAGCAGGATATTTTTTTACAATAATAGGACTTTTGCAATGTTGGCAATAGACGGTAAACATACGATCTTAGCTACCTTAAAAAAATTGTCAGTAACTTAAGCAACAGATAAAACACTTGTTGTAAAAAATGAATGATAAAGCAAATATTACATCGCAAAATAAAAACTATATATAATCTTTAAATAGTATATCAAATAAAAGCTTTTTTGTCAAAGATAATTCTCGTTAAAAAATATAGGAAAATAGATTGACAAACAGCAAAAAATTTGGAAAATTTAAAATAAAAATATTTTGTAATTTATAGATTAGCAACTTAGATTTCCGTATTAAAGGAGTGAACCTTGTTATTTCAGATATCTTACACATTTCTTTTACTTGTAATTTTTTCTAATATGATCTTTTCGCAAACTGCAACAGATACTAAAACAGAAATCCCTACTTTAATGTATGCTGAGATACGACTGCCATATCGAGAAGCTAATAATCAGATAATTCCCGCCAGTCCTTCTGGTCCATATAAAGCAGAATCAAGTGAGGAAAAACGTTTACTCAATCTATTATATCCTACCATTACAACCTATTCAAGATTTTTAGGACGTGGGGATAATGTTCCAGCTCCTTCATTATGCGATGTAAAACTTCAACAGAGTAGTGGAGACGATAAAATTTACATAGAATTGAGGATAAAGCCTCAAGCATATTGGAGGCAACCTGTAGAAGATACCAAAAATAGAATTATTCATCAAGATATTATCCATACAATTGACTATTTACGAAAATGGTCAAATCCCAATCGACAACGTGCATTAGGTGCTTTTTTTTCAGACAATGTTGAAATTAAAGCATCTGGAATTGATCAAGATACAGTGCTTATTCGAATGAATTCTGGTAGCCAAGGTGTGCATTTCCCAAAAATGGATGAATGGGCAGTACGAGCATTTTTTAGTACTTTCCATATTTTGCCTACACAAAGACTTAAAAATCCTCAAACGGCAGGATTATACTCTTTTAAAGAGTTAAATCGTAGCCGTAAAGAAATTATTCTCGAAAAAAATCCTTTGAATTTTCATTGGCAAGAAAGCGAGAAGCAATCGCCACAACTTATTGTTGTAAAAGAATTAAGCGATCGACTTCAAAAACTAATTTCTGGAGATGTTGACTTAGTTCCGGAAGTGGGAGCAACTACTCTTTTCCGTACAGAATTACAAAATGAATTTCAAATTTTATATTCCCCTACTTCTTCCTTTTACTATATTGGATTTAACGATAGCTCAAATTCCCAAGCTATGCAAAGACTTTTGCAAGACCCATCCTTAAAAAAGATGGCAGGAAATATGGATTGGTTTACTTTATTGAAACGAAGCTATGAAGGCATAGATTTTGAAACAAAATATGCTATTCGCAATAATAATTTTAACAAAGATGCAGAAGTTTTAGATGGCCCATTTGATAGTTCTTCTCCTGTAGAATTAGCTTATAATGAAGAAACTGAGTTAGAAGAAGATGCTCGTAAAGAAAAAATATCTACTCAACAAACTCATGCTGCGCAAAATTGTTTACAATCTACGGATCGTCCAGGAATAGTTGCTAATTCTAGGATACAACGTGTTATTGGGATGAAAAAATGGAGCATTATTTACCAAGATTTTTCTAAATTTAGCCCGGAACTTAAAGATATTGCTGATGGTTTTGCTGCAAAATTACAGCAGTTGGGAGTTACACCAGCGCAAATCGAAGTTAATGGAGTACGTAGTTTAGGGCAATGGCAGTTTTTGATTAAACGTGGGCAGTTTGATTTTGTGGTAGCATATTTTGATTATGGACAGGATTATGACATTAGTGATTTTGTGATGTCAGAAGGCTCAGCTAATTATGTAAAATTTAATTCCCGAACTATTGTCCGCTATTTTCAAGAATTCCAACGGACTCAAGATCCTGGGACACGTGTGGCTTCTCTCACACAAGTACATAAAGTTTTGCGAGATGATTTTCCTGGTATATTTATTCTAGCTCCAGTAAAATTTACAGTATATAATCAAAAGAAAATCAAAAGATTGTATGCAGATGATAACTTTTTCTTCAGTCGTGTTCACCAATGGCAGCTCAATAGCAGCAGTAAATAGTGCGCTAAAAACAAAAAAACAAGTTAAAAAACTTAACTTGTTTTTTTGTTTTTTTAACGTCCTTTTTCTAAACGTGCAGCAAGTTTAGGATCAAAACCTTTTTCAATAATTTTTTTCTGAGTAGTTGCTAAATCATATTTAAGACGATGATATGTAATATTATGGTTGTCAATATCAAATATTGCACAGGAAGCTAAAGGACATTGATCACGTGGTTGGCCTACGCTACCAGTATTAACAAGATATGCAAATCGTTTATCTAACTGGATCGTTTTTGTTTGATGAATATCTGTAATAATATCTTTTGAAGATATAATATAGGGTAAATGCGTATGCCCATAAAAACATATTGCAACATGTGGACGATCGCGTTTTAATATACTGATATTACTTCGTGCAATTTGTAGAGAATTGATATATTCATCTTTATGTCTAGGTGAACCGTGTACAAAAAGAAAAATGTCTTGCCAAATTCGTTCTTCCGGCAAGGAAGAAATAAAATCCATTTGATCTGGAGAAAGCACTTTACGTGTATATTCAATAGCATAACGAGTTTCTGAACGAATGACAGCATCTACTTCTCCAGAAGTAAATCGATCATGATTTCCACTGATGCACAAAACTTCACGTTCTCGAAGGAGATCAATACATTCGCCAGGATTGGTGTTATATCCTACAATATCACCGAGGCAAAAAATTTGATCCACCTTTTCTCGATTCATAAGATCTAAAACAACAGTTAAGGCTTCAAGATTAGCATGTATATCGCCAAAAATTCCTAATTTCATAATTTTTCCATCAAAAAATTTTTTTGCCTGTTAAGGGAATAAAGCATTCTTCATATTAAAATTAGCTTCTCCCCAAGTTAATTTTTCCTGTAATACACGATAAAAACTGCGATTGTTATTTTGAATAAGATGAAAGCTTTCTTGGGAACGAGAAATCTTTACTTGATCGTTGTTTTGAAGAGACAAATTTATTTGACCATCTAAACTTAAAACTACTGATTCTTTAGAAGTAGCAAGAATTCTTATTTTTATAAAATGATGCATTCCGACAACTAAAGGGCGTAAAGTAAGTAAATGGGGACAAATAGGAGTAATAACAAATGCAGAAAAATTAGGAGAAATAATTGGGCCACCTGCAGATAAGGAATATGCTGTAGAACCTACAGGAGTAGCTATAATAATACCATCACCGCCATAAGTAGTAATTTCTTCGTTATCAATGAATAAAGTTGTGTATAACATACGGGCAATATCTGTTATTTTTATTACGGCATCATTGACAGCTAAACTCGAGTATATAACTTCTCTATCTCTTTCTACTTCACAATTCAACATCATCCTAGAAACAATAGAATTATTGCCGCTTAGTATGCTTGGAATTTGTTCAAAAAATTCTGATAAATTAAATTCCGTCAAAAATCCTAGTCTTCCAAAATTTACTCCAATAATAGGAATATTCGTTTTTGCAATAGATCGGGCAGTTGCAATCAGTAATCCATCTCCTCCAAATACCATGATGAAATCTGTTTGATCGGGGCAGAGAGAGCTTAATTCTTCTGCTTTGTCATACCAACCAGAAATCTCCCCATGTTTTTCAAGCCATGAACGTATTTCTGGCAGACATCTTTGGACTTCGGACTTACGAATATCCGCTATTACAACAATTCGTTTAATGGCCATAGATAATCTCGATGTTAATATGTCCTAGCTGTGATAAATTTTGCGATTCCAATTAAGTATTCTGAACTAGGTAAATCTGCAATGCTTTTACACGCTTCATCAACAAGTTGGTTGGCTTTTTGTTGTGCTTGCTCTAATCCCCAAATTCCGGGATAAGTCAGTTTTCCAAGAGATTGATCTTTATTTACTTTTTTACCCATATTTTTTTCGTCGCCAACAACATCTAAAATATCGTCCACAATTTGAAAAGCCAAACCAATTTTTTGTCCGTATACAGCAATTTTATTGCGAATTTCGCTATTGGCTTTACCAATTACGGCACCGCCTTTACAGGCTGCAAAAATTAAAGCCATTGTTTTATTGTTATGGATATAATCTAATAAAATTGCTGGTGTAGCAGAGTCTTCTAAAATTTCATTCGGTTGTTTTTGTCGCTCCGCCATAATATCAGCAACTTGTCCTGATACCATGCCACCAATTCCAGCATACCAAGATAATGTAGAAGTCAATTCAGCAGAAATAGAAAAATCCTTTATATAATTGGAAATAAACCAAAAAGCATGAGTCAAAAGAGCATCGCCAGCCAAAATTCCCATCGCTTCTCCAAATTTTTTATGTGTGGTAAGTTGTCCACGGCGGTACTCATCATTATCTAAAGCTGGCAAATCATCATGCACTAAAGAATATGCGTGTATCATTTCTAATGCAGCAGCATAAGGAAAAATATGTTCGTCCAGCCCATTTAATCCGCGTGCAATAGTAATAGTTAGAATAGCACGAAGACGTTTTCCCCCATTTAATAAAGCATATCTCATGGCGTCACCTAGAGGTTTAGGTGGGCGATTTTCTGGGAAATGTTTATCTAAATATTGTTCAATTTCTTGTTTAATTGCCTTAAGATATAATTCAATCTCCATAGAAAAGCCTTTGCAAGATAAATTTTAAAGAGTAGATGATGAATTTCTAGGTGTTTTAGAATCTATATTAAACGGAGTTTCTTGAATCGAGCCATCTTCTTTTTTAGAAATGATTGCTATTTTCTTTTCAATAACTTCCAAAATCGTATAACATTTTTTTAAACGATTGACTCCTTCTTCATATTTGGCAAGAGAGGATTCAAGTGGTAAATCGCCCCTTTCTAATTCTGCGACAATTTCTTCAAGACGATGGAGAGAACTTTCAAAGCTTTCTTTTTCAATAGATTCAAGATTAGTAGGAGCATTTATTCCAGGTGTATTAACCATAAGGCGATTCAGTGGTGTTAACACTGCCTCCGCTAGAAAAATGTTTTTTTATAGTATAGGGCATATCTATAAAAAACGCAAGAAAATTCCAATCTCTTTTTGTTTTTTTTTGCTTGACGATTGATTTTTTTTAAGTGAAAATAGTTAGCCAGTTAGAAAAATATCTTTTTGAGAGTCTCAAGCCATTTATTTGGCAGCAAAGACTAGTCTTTTAAAATAGGTAAAAAAATATATGAGTCAACGAATATTAAAATTCCCTTCCAATTTTCTTTGGGGCGTTGCAACAGCAAGTCACCAAAATGAAGGAGATAACCGAAATAATGATTTTTGGAATTGGGAACAAATACCTGGACATGTTGTAGATGGTACGACTAGTTCATTAGCTTGCAATTGGTGGCAAAATCCATTACCAGATTTTGATCTTATACAAAATTTAGGGTTAAATACATTAAGACTTTCCCTTGAATGGAGTCGTATAGAGCCTAAAGAAAATGTCTGGGATAAGGATGTTTTTGCCAAATATCGTCAGTGGTTAATTGAACTGAAGCAGAGAAATATTACGCCCATGATCACATTGCATCATTTCACTAATCCAATGTGGTTAGCAGAACAAGGTGGCTGGGAAAATACTAAAGTTGTCAATTTCTTTGGACGTTATACACAAAAAGTTGTAGAAGAACTGGGCGAATTATGCCAAATCTGGTGTACGATAAACGAACCTATTATTTATGGGACTCATGCTTATTTAATAGGGCGATGGTATCCTGGTAAAAAAAGTTTGCTAAAACTTGTTAAAGTTACAAGAAATCAAGTACATGCGCATAATTTAGCATATAATATTCTTCATGCAAAAAATCCCAATTATTCTATAGGTATGGCGCAACATTGCGCAGCCTTTGCTGCTGCAAATTCATCTCGTGCTAGTAAATCGATAGCTACAATACGAGATAATCTATTAAATTGGCGTTTTTTAGATGCTATTGCACTAGGTAAATGGCGATTTCCTTGCAGTTTATGGCCTAAAACACGAAAAATTTCTTGCGATACAAATGATTACTTTGGAATCAATTACTATGGACGGCATCTTGTTAAATTTTCTCTTAAAGCAGTCGGAGAATTATTTGGAGAAGCTGTTCCTGCTCATCCCGATATTGCTTGGATGGCTCCTTGGCAAGATCGAGAAATTTATCCTGCCGGAATTGGAGAATTTTTAGAAAAAATGTACCAACGTTATCATAAACCGCTTTATATTACAGAAAACGGAATTGCTGATAACGAAGACAGCATTCGCTCGAGATTTTTACTTACACATCTTGCTTCTGTCCATCGTGCTATTCAAAAAGGCATACCTGTAAAGGGATTCTATCATTGGACTTTAGTGGATAATTATGAATGGGTAGAAGGTTGGACAACACGATTTGGTTTAGTGAAACTCAATCCAACAACTCAAGAAAGAACATTACGTCCCAGTGGCACATTATTTAGTGAAATTGCTAAACAAAATGCTATTACTGAAGAAACGGTACTTCAATATTGTCCTGCTGTAGCCAAGGAAATATTTTAACTATAAAAATTATTTTATAAATATTTACGGCACGCTTTATGCGTGCCCATTTTTAGGAATATTTATGTATAAATTTTGGAGTGTTCCTATCCGAATAATTCTATTTATAATACCGTTGCTATTATGCGTCAATTGCCAAAATAATAATTCCGTAAGAATCAATACTACCATGACAGAAGCTACCACAAATACTATTCCGAAATTCGAGAAAAATGCTTCCCAGGATACTACTCCATCTATAAACTCAAAAAATACTTTATTACAACAAAAAATTCCTGCAACACCAGTTATTTATATTACTTATACAGGAAAATATTCTAATGAAGCATATTGGAAAGAGCTGACAAAAGACATTGAAATAATCATTATTCAAACAATTAGTAAGATTGCAGAATACACAGGATTTGCCTGTCCTGAAAAGGAAGTTATTATTTTAAAATTTCTAGATTGGCAAGCTAACAAACCAAATAATTATATTACTTCCATACTTCAAGATGGACAACTCTATTGGGAAATTGGAATAATTTCAGAAAATATTTGGACAAAGCAAGAAAATCTTTCCCTAATCCTTCCCAAACTTTTGATGTCAGCAATCATAAAAGAATATGGCAAGAATATTTTGTCCTTACCAGAATGGCTTATAGCTGGAGGAATTGGCTATACAACAAATACGGGAAATACAATTTTAGACAAAATGGCAATAAGTCTTTTGGAAGATTCTCGAAGTTTTAGTGATGTCATTTTAGGACTAGAAAAAGTAAAACCTATTTTTCCCGAAGCAGAAGGATATTTAGGATTTCGTTTTATTACCGAATATTATACAGATGGCAAAAATCTTTTAAAAATATTGCTCAAAAATATATTTTGGGAAGGTCAAGATTGGCAAGAACAATGGAAAAAAGTTTTGCAAATGTCGTTTTTTGAATGGCAAGAAAAATCAAAAAATTTTTCTCTCATAACAATAAATAAAATTTATCAACCATTACTTGCTGCTTATCGAAGAACTTTGCGTTTATATTTGCAACAAGAATATTTATCTGCAATCCCAGAATTTAAAAAGCTCACTTTAGAAACACCCAATAGTTTTATTATTGGCAATGTCTGGTTTTGGTTAGCAATGTGTTACTATCGCAACCAACAATATACGGTTGCAATTGAATATTTCGGCCAAGTAGAAAAGTTTGCAGCGCGTACTATATATCTGGCAGAAGCAAATTATCGTAAGGCTTTATGTTATTTCCATCAAAATCAATTAGCAAAAGCTGTGCAGCAATGGCAATTTTTTTGTCGAGATTATCCGCAACACGATCTTATTCCAAGTGCTTTATTTTTTTTAGGTCAAAGTTTTGAACAACAAAAACAAGATCAAAAAGCTGCAATATATTATGAAAAAATGCTGCAATATTCCCCACAGCATTCTCGTGCAAAAGCTGCTATCATTGCATTAATTAACTTAAGCATTAAATTAGAATGGATTCAAACCGGATTACAATATTGCCAGCTTGCTTTACAAAGCAACAATTTATCTGAATCTGAAAAACAAGAATTAGAAAAACAGCAAAAAACTTTGGAATCAGCACAAGAAAATTCTTTATCCGAAAGCACTGTCAAAAAATGGGAACGCTGTTTAGAAAAATTTGCTGATCAATCTTATAAAGAAAAACAAGAAATAATTTTAGAATTAGGAAGAATTGGAAAACTTGCTATTCCATGGATGGAAAAAATTTTATCACAATTGGATGATGAAAATTTAGAAGATACAATGCTTCTAAGCATTTCCCAACTTGAAGGAAAATATGCAATACCAATCCTTTGGAAAATATTGCAACACAATCCTAAAAAAAGCCAAGTTATTTTTGAAGAATTTATCAGAAAAAAAATTCCTATACCATTTATAGAAAATATGCTTGCTGAGCAAATCAGCTCTATGTCAACATCAGAAAAAAATAAAATACAAGAAATTTGGAAAAAATTACTTTGGAATACAACAGAAGAAATACGAGAAAAATTCCCCAAATTATTGCTAGAACTCAATGGTATTACAGAAAATAATATTTATCAAAAAGATCGTATTCATCAGAAAGAAATTTTATCCCAACAACAATGTAATGCGTTAAGCCAATTGGCCCGTTTAGGAGACGAAAGTCAAATTCCTGTTTTATTAGAAATAGCTAAATATGGAGAATATCGCGCTCAAATTTTGGCATTAGAATATCTGCTTGTTTGGCAGGATAGTCAATCAAAATCTTTATTTCTTTCGTCTCTGTCTGAGAAAGATAATCAAATTAGAATTCTATCTGTGCGTGGCCTAGTGCAATTACAAGAATTTCCTTTATTGGAATTTGAAAAAATATTAAGCCAAGAATATTCATCCATTGATTTGAAAATTTTAATATTGGAATCTTTGGAAACACTTCAAAATGAACAATCATGGAATATTATTCTATCTAGGTTGGTGGATTCTGATTTAGTCATCCGACAAAAAATTAAGGATTTAGTAGCAAAAAATGCCACCAAATCCTTAGCAAAAATTCTTGCAACAAAATTTTTGGAAGAACCTCGACCTTTGTATTTTTATACGGATATTGTAGAATTATTAGAAAAGATTTTACAAGTAAAGATTTCATACAACCCTACTATGACCCAAAAACAACGTAAAGAAGTCCTAGCAAAAATAGAATCCAAAATGTAGTTTTTTTATGGATTGATTACTACTTCAAATAAGAAATCATTATTTTTATCATAGTACCGATATACCATTGTAATACCACGCCCTAAAATATCTTTTTTAATAGCAGGATTATTTTGGAGTTCATTTCGAACTGCAGCATCTTGAGCGGATTGAATTTGTGCTATATTAATCAAGTCTGCTTTTACAAAATTTATTAAAGTATAGTGGTATGTAAAAGACTTTCCTGGTCCTGAAGTAACCTTATCCAGTCTAGTCTCTTCATCTATTGTTTGAGGACAGTCTTTATTTATAATTTCACATGTTTTCGCAAGTTCTTCTTCAATACTTGGGGAAAAAAATACAACTCGAATGACAACAATCGCGACAACAATAAAAAAAGTTACGGCTGATTTACTCATAAGAATTAGCGAAAAATTCGCTCCTCCCTGTAAAAATTGATAAAAAAAGTAGTTATATTAAGAAATTTTACTTTTTCTTATTTCTTTATTCAAGAAAAATTTAAAAATTTAAAAAAATTTAAGGGACTATTATGGACATTAAAGATAAATTTTTTGGCGGAATTATTGGAAGTGCATTAGGTGATGGGATTGGAGAATTAGCATTTTCCAGAAAAAATAATAAAGATATAGCAACTTTTGAAACTTCTCTGGAAGAAGATTCTCATCCTTATTTTGAATATACTGATGATACAGCTATGGCATTAGGAATCATGGAGTCTTTAATTGCAAATCAAGGGCAAATAATAGAAAAACATCTTGGAGATACCTTTGCAGAGAACTATAATAAAGAACCCTGGCGAGGATATGCAAGAGGACCCAATATGGTTTTTACCGCAGTAAAAGAAAAGCAAATAACATATACAAAAGCAGCACAAGAATTATTTGACGGGGGTTCTTTTGGAAATGGAGCTGCCATGAGAATTGCTCCGATAGGTGTTTGCTTTTATGAAGACATGAACTTATATGAAAAAGTGGCAGCTACTGCCACAGTAACACATGCTCATCCTATTGCAATCGATGGTGCGGCAGTATTAGCCTTAGCAATTGCTCAGGCAATGAAACTTGATCCTACACAAGATTTCCCGCAAAATAAATTTTTGGATGATCTCATTGCCTTTTGCCGTACATCAGAAATGCGCGAAAAAATGGAAATGGTAAAAACAAGCCTAAGCGAAAAGTGGGCAGAATTTGAAACAGCAAAAAAACTAAAATTAACTGTTTGCACACACGAATCTGTTCCTTTCGCTATATACTCTTTTCTCATACATCCTAAATCATATAAAGATTGTTTATATTGCAGTGCTTTAAATGGTGGAGATCGCGATACTATGGGAGCTATGGCAGCTGCTATTTCCGGCGCGTACTTAGGACTATCGGCTATACCTCAAAACTGGGTAAAAAAACTCGAAAGAAAAGATTACTTTCAAAGTCTGATTGAAAAACTTTTCGAAATATTTATAAAATAAATTTAAACCACATAGCAATTCGCTTTATTCAATGGCAACTTAGTTTGCATATAATATAAGCGAATTGTTATATACAGAAAGATTTTATGAAACTAGCACTAGCTCAAATACTTGCCGTTGATGAAGATCGCACTCAAAACCTAAATCTACAGATTAAAGCGATAGCCAATGCAAAGGAAGCAGGAGCCGATTTTATCCTCTTCCCGGAGATGTTTGATATTGGATACACTCAACCTGAAGGACTCCAAGATAAATGGAGAAACTTGGCAATTTCTCAAAATCATCCCTATATCAACGCCCTCAAATCAGCCTTCGCACAATATAATATATGGGGAACTATAAATTACATGCAAGTAGGAAATCTATATCCGCGAAACAGTATGCTTGTTGTAAATAATAAAGGTGAATCTGTATGCAATTACTCAAAAATACATCTCTTTGAGCCGTTCGAAAATGACGCATGTTGTGAACCAGGAGATCAATTTTATGTTTTCGATTTTCCATTAAGTGATGGTTCATTTTTGAAAATTGGTACGATGATATGTGCAGATAGAGATTTTCCAGAATCAGCCAGAATATTGATGAAAATGGGAGCAGAATTGATTATATCTCCAAATGCTTGTCCTTTGAATAATATACTTTCAGATATGTTAAGAGTTCGTGCTTTAGAGAATGCTCTTGCTTTGGCAACAGTAAATTATCCATCTCCGAAATGGGATGGACATTCAGCTTTAATCAGCCCCTGGGGAGAATATATTGAACGTCTTAGCAATAAGGAAGATATGCGAGTAGTAGAAATCCCAAGCAACGACATAAAAGCATATCGAAAAAATACAAACTGGGGTGATGCATTCCGCAAAGAATATGCGTACGATCCTATTATAAATTGCAACACAATAGAACCATTCGCAAATAGAAAAAATAAGATCGGAATAATCCGTAACCGAAGTAATGGATAATTGCACTATTACTAAATCTTCGCCAGAAAGCCCCAGCTTTCAGGCTGTAGGATGAATGGGGGAATTTTTTTATTTTTTTATTGGCAAAACTATAAAAATAGTTATAATATATTCATCTAATAAAAATAATAAATGAAATGATAATAAATATGGAAATACAAAATATGGCAAAGAAATATAAAAGTGATTGTCATTGCATATATAGCTGTCAATGCTGCCACTAATGGGCAAGTTGAACTCTCTTTGGTTCTTCAAGAACCTCCAGCCATTTATTTATGGCGGAGAGTATGTCAGAAAGGAAAAACTATTTCTCCATCCTCCAACCATTTCATCTTGCAAATATCCATCATACAATCAATTTCTTTTTGACTAAAGAGATCTAAAAAACTTAGAGTTTTTTCTCCATTCGCGTGGGTGCAGCGTATTCCTGTTTGTATTCCCACGCGGCAGTTTAATTCTTTTTTAAGGTGATAATGAATATGATAAGTGTTCCTAATGTATACCATCCTACTGTTAGGGATGCTGAGATTTCCCATATACAAGATGATAAAGGGGAAAGGCTTGCAAGAAGTTCCCATTTTTCTAAGGAAAAGTGAGGAAAAATTTGTAGGAGTAAGAGAAATATAACAGGCATTATAAAGAGGATGAAGATACAAGAATAGCTTATTGTAAGACTTTGGATAGTTGAGTGTTGTAAGCTTGAGATGAAAAGGGAAAATAATGTGAGAAATAAGATTAAACTGGCGGATAAGAATAGGTTTTTGATGAAAATAAATAGAGTAATTTTGCCAGATAATAAAGCAATTGTAGGAAGAAGGCTGAGAAAAAGAAAGATGATTGTTGCTAATCGTAAAACTGCTTTTGCTTTTCCCCAATAAATAGTAAAAAAAGAAAGTGGGGTTGTTTTCAGAATATCTAACATGCCAATTTCTTGTTCATAAGTGAATCGACTACTTGCTAAAGCGGGAATAATTAACATAATAGCAAAGTTCATAAAGAAGTAGTATATTTGATGAGATTTTGCAAAGAGAAAGAATATCATAGGAATAGAGGCAAGTGTAAGGCATATTAAAAATGCTCGTAAAACACTTGTTTCAACTGCTGAGAACTCATAATATATCTCTTTAGCATAAATAGGATTTATGTCATCAGGTAGATTTTTTTCTATCATTTTGGGAAAAATATAATCGTGGCATTTCTGAAATACTGTTTCTTCTGGGATTTTAACAGAAAGATCGAGATTTTTTTGTTTTTGAGGCTCTTCTATAATGAAGAATTTTTCTTCTTTTTCAGATTCATGGAGTGTAATAAACTTTTGCATAAGTTTGGGTTCGTTAGAAATATTTCTTTGGTTGGGATGAAGGTTGCTAAATTTTTTATAGCAAAGCCAGAGTAAAATAGAAAAAATGGGAAGGAAAAAAAATAATGCGGAGAAATAATGTAGTGAAGTGTCATAATTTTGCAAGAATTGAGTAAGCACAATGGCTAAAATTGGCAATATTGTTATATATGAAACAGCTAATGCCGCATAGCTTTTAGAAAAAAGACAGGAATATAGAATACTAATTTGGCTAAATATGATAATCCAGAGAAAGATAAAAAAATAAGTATCCCAAACTTTGCTAAGTTCTACACCACCTAACATAATACAAAGTTGCACAATAGGAAAGGATAAGAGCAGCAATATAAAAAGATAGAGGATTGCAGCAAAAACTTTGGCAAAAAGTATTTGTGTAGAAGATAATGGAGTGATAAATAATATTTCTAAAGTATGTTGTTCTCGTTCAGAGGTAACTAATGGACTGCAAAAAATAGGAATAATTATGGTTACAAGTAGAAACAATCCACTGGTGATAATTTGGAAAAATTGAATAGAAACTTGAGCTTTTACAACTGCGTCGGGATTTTGGCCAGGCCAAATAATAAGAAGAGTAGTAGCCATCAAAAATAGAAAAAATCCTGTGATTAAAAAATATCTGGGATTTGCCAATATTGTTTGAAGTTCTTTACTTAGCATTGCAATTACCATGGGAATATAAGTGCAAAATTTGTTTGCACATTCCTTTCTTAAAATATGTCTTGGTGTCAAAATGGCATTGCAGAAAGAATAAAATTATTGCCACAATGGCATATAAAAAAAAACATATTAAATTAAGTTTTATAACTATTTGATATAAATTAAATTAAGAATTTTGTTATTTTTGGTATATATTTTGCTAATAAATTAAAATATAAAATAAATTTATTTATTTTTTTTAAATAAATATTTTTCCAAGTTTGAGGAAAATCTGCTTAAATGTAAATGTGGCGAAAGTATTTTCCATAGCTGGAACAAAATAAACAATTACATACCAAATATTTAACGTATCCATAGAAAGGTTGAATATCTATGGCAAAACAGTTATCTTTTGAACAAGAAGCTCGGGAATCAATCCGTAAAGGTGTGGTTAAATTATCCCAAGCTGTAAAAATTACTCTAGGCCCTAAAGGTCGCAATGTTGTTGTAGATAAAGGCTGGGGTGCACCGCACATCACTAAAGATGGTGTCAGTGTCGCTGAAGAAATTGAATTGTTCGATCGTTTTGAAAATATGGGTGCCCAGATGGTCAAACAAGTAGCTTCCAAAACTTCAGAAGTTGCGGGTGATGGTACAACAACAGCTACTATTTTGGCAGAAGCTCTTTTCTTAGAAGGCTTCAAATATGTAACCGCTGGTGTAAATCCTATGGCTTTAAGCCGTGGTATTAGCAAATGTGTAGAAACTGTTAGCAAAGAATTAGCTAAAATCAGCCGTCCAGTTCCTGCAGAAGACTACAAGGCAATTGCTCAAGTTGCTACAATTGCTGCAAATAATGACGCTAAAATTGGCGAAACCTTATCTGAAGCCATGAAAAAAGTTGGCAAAGATGGCGTTATTACAGTTGAAGAAGGCAAAAGTATGGAAACTGAGGTCGAAGTTGTTGAAGGTATGCAATTTGACCGAGGCTATATTTCTCCGCATTTTATGACGAATCAAGATACTTTAGAAGCTGTTTTGGAAGATGCTTATGTTTTGATTTATGAAGATAAGATTAGTAATATAAAGAAAATTGTTCCTTTGCTTGAAAAAATTGCAAAAGCTAAACGTCCTTTGTTTATTATTGCAGAAGATATTGAAGGTGAAGCCCTTGCTGGCTTAGTTGTCAACAAATTACGCGGAAATATTTCTTGTTGTGCTGTAAAAGCTCCTGGTTATGGAGATCGCCGCAAAGCTATGTTGGAAGATATTGCTATTCTGGTTGGTGGCGAAGCAATTTTTAAAGATATTGGTAAAGATCTTGAAAAACTTACATTGCATGATTTAGGTCGCGCGAAAAAAATTAAAGTAAATTCTAATGAAACTGTTATTATTGAAGGTTCTGGCGCATCCAAACTTATTCAAGCTCGTATTAACCAAATTCGACAAGAAATTGAAAAAACTACATCAAAATATGATCGCGAAAAACTTCAAGAACGCCTTGCTAAATTAGCTGGTGGTGTAGCTCAAGTTAAAGTTGGAGCTGCAACTGAAGTTGAAATGAAAGAACTTAAAGATCGGATTGATGATGCTCTTCATGCTACCCGTGCTGCCTTAGAAGAAGGCATTTTACCTGGCGGTGGAGTAGCATATATTCGCACTCTTCAAGCCGTAGATAAATTAGAACTTGAAGGCGATGAAAAGTTTGCTATTTCTATTGTCAAAAATGCCATCAGTATTCCTCTGCAACAAATCGTTGAAAATGCAGGTGGAGAAGGTGCAGTTACTTTGAAAAAAGTAGAAAAAGCAGAAGGAGCATTTGGATATGATGCCAATAATAACAAATATGGAGATATGTTTGAATTAGGCATTATTGATCCTACTAAAGTTGTCCGATGTGCATTACAAAATGCAGCCAGCGTCGCTTCACTACTTCTTACAACAGATTGTATGATCGCAGAACTTCCTAAGAAAGAAAAGGAAGAAGCTGGCGATATGCCTGGCGGAGATGAAATGGGCGGATATGACGATATGATGTAATCATCAATCGAAGAAAAATGTAATTAAAACCAAAATTTGGAAAATTATCTTACTAAAATTAACGCTGGCTGGCAGCAGCCAGCTTAAAAGATATGGACGAATTTTCAATCTTTTTAAAATAAGAATAATTTTCTATAAATAACTCAAAATTTTAAAGAATATAACCTAAACAGGAGGAAATAAGTTATGTCTCTTCATCCCATTGATGATCGTTTAGTTGTTGAAATTGAAGAAGCCCAAGAAAAAACACAAGGCGGTATTTTCTTGCCTGATACCGCAAAAGAAAAACCACAACGTGGGAAAGTTATTGCCGTAGGTAATGGCAAACTGCTAGACAATGGCCAACGTCTTCCTTTAACACTTCAAGTTGGCGATCGCATTCTATTTGGAAAATATGCGGGAACTGAAGTAAAATTTGATGGAAAAGAATATAAAATTCTTAAAGAAAATGACGTTTTGGCCAAAATTGAAAACTAACCTCCAAGGAGTCTATAGATGACTGCGAAACAACTTTTTTACGGCGAAGAAGCCCGCAAAAAACTCCAGGCTGGTCTTGCTAAACTAGCCAAGGCTGTTAAAGCCACCCTGGGCCCGACAGGACATAATGTTATTATTCAAAAAAGTTTTGGTAGCCCAACTATAACAAAAGATGGTGTTACAGTATCCAAAGAAATTGAATTGCCAGATGCCTTTGAAAATATGGGCGCGAAAATGGTAAATGAAGCTGCTTCTAAAACCTCAGATATTGCAGGCGATGGAACAACTACAGCTACTTTACTTACAGAAGCCATTTTTAATGAAGGTCTTCGATATGTTAGCAGTGGAGTCAATACCGTTGCTCTCAAACGTGGTATTGATAAAGCTGTAGAACTTGTTATTGCTGAAATTCGAAAATTATCTCATGAAGTTCATAATAAAACAGAAATTGCTAACGTCGGAACCATTTCTGCAAATAACGATCGCCATATTGGCAATCTTTTAGCTGATGCTGTAGAAAAAGTTGGTAATGATGGTGTAATTACTGTTGAAGAAGCCAAAGGCATTGAAACAAAACTTCGTTTTGTTGAAGGTATGCAAATTGATAAAGGGTATGCTTCTCCTTATTTTATTAACAATACCAATACTATGCAAGCAACTTTTGAAGATGCCTGGATTTTGCTACATGAAAAGAAAATTAGCAATGTCCGAGATCTACTTCCTTTACTTGAAAAAGTTGCCCATACTGGCAAGGCTCTTATTATTGTCGCAGAAGATGTAGAAGGCGAAGCTCTTGCTGTTCTTATCGTAAATAAATTGCGCAATATTCTCAATACTTGTGTAATTAAAGCTCCTGGTTTTGGCGATCGCAGAAAAGCTATTATGGAAGATATTGCAATTCTTACTGGCGGAGAAGTCATTTCTGAAGAACTTGGTGCCAAACTTGAAAATGTAGAGCTTTCTCAACTAGGTCGTGCCAAAAAGATTACTGTTGGTAAAGATGATACTACTTTTGTTGAAGGTGCAGGAAGTGCAGATGCTCTTAAAGCTCGTATTGCACAAATTCGTCATCAAATTGAAACATCTACTTCCGATTACGATCGTGAAAAACTCCAAGAACGTCTTGCTAAATTAGCTGGTGGAGTTGCGGTAATTGAAGTAGGTGCAACAACTGAAAGCGAAATGAAAGAAAAGAAAGCACGTGTTGAAGATGCTCTTCATGCTACAAAAGCAGCCGCTGAAGAAGGCTTTGTTGCAGGCGGTGGAGTAACATACCTACGTGCTATAGCTGCTTTGGAAAATTTAAAATTAGAGGGCGATGAAGTTTTTGGTGTTGATATTATTAAAAAAGCCTTATCTTATCCTACCAGAAATATTGCTAAAAATACCGGTCTTGATGGCTCTGTTGTTGTATCAGAAATTTTGGCAAGCAACAATCCTCATTATGGTTTTGATGCAAATACTTGTAAATATGTTGATCTTGTTGAAAACGGCATTATTGACCCAACTAAAGTTTTGCGAACTGCATTACAAAATGCGGCTAGCGTAGCTGGAATGCTTCTTACAACAGAATGCACAATTACTGAACTGAAAGATAAGAAAAAACAAGTTCAAGGTAGCACAATATAATTGAAAAATGGGCGCGAGAACATCGCGCTCATTTATTATGTTTTCTCTATAATACTAAATTTTTTTAATGGGAGGCTGAATCATGACTGCTAAACGCGATTATTATGAAACACTTGGCGTTTCCAGAAATGCTTCCCTCGAAGAAATCAAAAACGCATATCGTAAATTGGCATATCAATATCACCCCGATAAGAATCCCGAAAACAAAGATTCTCAATTCAAATTTCAAGAGATTAGCGAAGCATACGAGGTATTGTCAGATTCTATAAAAAGAGAACGTTACGATCAGCTAGGATATATTAACGGTGTAGATTTCTATGGTGCAATATTCTCTGCAGTAAGTGAAATTTTATCCCCGCGATTTTTTCCATCTGAGCAATTTACTTCTCGCCAAGGCAATCATTTGCATACTACTATTAATTTAGAATTTACTGAGCCTGCAACTGCACAAGAAAAAAATATTACGATCCAACGGCGTGAAATATGTAATAGTTGTAAAGGACTTTGTTGTGCTGAAGGCTATTCCTACAAACAATGTGAAATATGCCAAGGGCGAGGTTTTATCCAACAAACTAATGAAATGTTCAGTCTTCATATAACTTGCAATATTTGCCATGGGCATGGAAAAATTCCTGAAAAACCCTGTCCTACTTGTAATGGCTTAGGGTTTGTTTTTCAATCTCACACTGTTTCAGTTGCTATTCCTGCTGGGATTGCCAATGGAATGCAAATCAAAGTACCGCATCAAGGAGAATCTTTATCTCAAGACGTTCCACCTGGAGATTTATATTGTGAAATTGCAATTGAAGATCATCCGCTTTTTCATCGGCAAAATAATGATGTTGTTATGCAATTACCAATTAGCTTTAGCCAGGCCGCATTGGGAGCAAAATTAGAAATTCCGACGATCTATGGCCCGGCTAAAATTATTATCCCTGCTGGTACGCAAAATGGAGATATTTTAAAAATTCGAGGACGTGGTTTTCCTAATATGAGAGGACGCGGAAAAGGTGATCAGATCATACAAATTGTGGTTGAAATTCCGAAACAATTAACTCAAGAACAACGTACTTTGCTGAAAAAATTCGCCCAAATTGAAGATGAAAACATGTCGCCGCTACGCCTAGCATTTTGGGAATATACCCAACAAAAATAGGATTATCCTTATTATTTTATTAAGGACAGTCCTATTTTTTGTTGGGTATTATTTTAGTTTATGACAGTAACTTACATTTTTGGCGGAAAGAAGTGTTCCGATTCCTGTAATTGGGCTGTAGCCGTGGGTATTCGTTGGCTAAATGCGTCGTAGTAGAAATAGTTCGCTTTGGCGTTTTTGTGTAAGATTGATGTTACAAAATTAGCAGGGTTGTATTCGAAGTACGTTGTTCCATCGACTTCCTTCTCGAATAATTTTGTTGATTCGGCTTCCTAAGTCATATTATCAAAGTTATTTTATTTTTCCTAGAATTTCTAAGGTCGTAGTGCGTACATCTGGATTTTCATCTTTCATAAGTGGCATTAAAAATGGTGTTATTTCTTTGAGGTCTTGCGTAACTTCAG
>CAZPDM010000071.1:0-23994 GCA_964585305.1 uncultured Planctomycetota bacterium
TTTAGTATCTATACTTTTAGTATCTATACTTTTAGTATCTATACTTTGTTGTATTTTTTCAACAGGAATAATATCTTGAAGTTTTGATATAGTTGTTTTGGATTCTGAAGAATCAGAATCTGTAAAATCATCTTCACCCCTACTTTTTGTTTTTTTTCGCAGTGTATTTCCTATCAAATCAAAAGAAACTGTAACACCACGAGGAGTTAAGATTAAAATTTCTTGTTTTGTGTGACTATAAATTTGGTAATTTAAGTATCTTTGGTAAGACTTTGGGACTTCTATTTTATCCTGAATAATTAAATCTTGTAATGTTTTTTGTTCCATATTTTTACTAATTTTAAGTAAAGTTATAGTTTAAAATTATGGCTTAATTAAGCCATATTTTTCAATCTTTTTATAAAGGTTACTACGTTGCATATTTAAAATTTCTGCTGTTTTTTTTACATTCCAATTATTTTCCACAAGTTTTTTTAAAATAAAAATCTTTTCAGATTCTCTTTTAAAATCTTCAAATGTATTCAAAGAAACTGCAATATCATCGATCTGATTATTAGGAGCAGGCAAATAGTTTTTAACTTGGCTACTACTAATTATATCCTGATCGCTTAAAATTACCAACCGTTCTATTACATTTCTTAATTCGCGAATATTTCCTGGCCAACTATAAGACTGCATTAGACTTAATGCATCTGATGATATTTTTTTGATCTTACAGCTATATTTTTGTGCAAATAAAACTAAAAAATGAGAAATAAGTATTGATATGTCTTCAGGACGTTCACGTAATGGAGGAAGATGGATAGGTACAACATTAAGTCTATAATATAAATCTTCTCGAAAGTTTCCTTCTTTGCACAATTGTTGCAAATCTTTATTTGTTGCAGCAATTACACGTACATTGATTTTAATTGTTTGGTTTCCTCCTACTCGCTCAATTTTATTTTCCTCCAAAACTCGCAATACTTTAGCTTGAGCAGAAAGACTCATATCTCCAATCTCATCTAAAAAAATTGTGCCTAAGTCAGCTTGTTCAAATTTTCCTTTACGTTTTTCAAAAGCGTGTGTAAAAGCTCCCTTTTCATGCCCAAATAACTCACTTTCAATTAGACTTTCCGGAATTGCTGCACAATTTACATCGACAAATGGAGCATCCGCGCGTGAAGAATTTTGGTGAATAGATCTTGCAATCAATTCTTTTCCTGTTCCATTTTCTCCTGTAATTAAAATTCTTGCTTCTGTTGCAGATAAACGTTTGATAGTACTAAAGATTTCTTGCATAGCATGGCTTGCTCCCAATAATTGGCGATCTTGGGAAACAATTTGCTTTAATACTAAATTTTGCTGATGTAATTTTTTATTTTTTAAAGCATTTTGAATAGTAATTAAAATTCTATTTTGATCTAAGGGTTTTTCTAAAAAATCAAAAGCCCCTTTCTTTGTTGCTTGTACAGCATGAGCAATTTCGGCATTTCCAGAAACCATAATAACAACAATTTCAGGATAATTTTCTCTCATAAACTCCAAAACTTCTAATCCATCCATACCGGGCATTTTTATATCTAAGAGAGAAAGATCAATCTCTTCATGTTGTTTTTTTAAAACCTCTAAGGCTTCACGTCCATCACAAGCTTTAATAACTTGATAATTTTCGTATAGTAGTATCATTTCTAAAGAATCGCGAATTGCGCAATCATCATCTACTACCAAAATTGTGTTCATAAATAACCTTTATAAAATGCAGGCACGCTATGCGTGCCTCATAAAAATGACATAATGCAAAATTTTTAGCCCCATCAATCTTTATCTAACCACGCTTTTAATAATTCACGATCTTCTTTACTTTTTTGAGAATCTGATGGGTTTTCATCATAAAATTTAAGCAATTGTTCTAAGGATTTACGTTGAGTCTTTTCTTTTAAAAAAGATACAAAATTACAACGCATCATATCCAGGGGTTCAAGAGGGCCTTGATAATGTTGAGTTTTTGCCCAAATATGCAATTTTTGTATAGATTGAAGAAGTTTTGAAGGAATACCACTTGCAACAACTAAAATACACATTTCTAATCCAGGCTCTTGTGCCAATACCCATCCTTCTTCCCAACGATTAGTATGTGCAATTTTAAAACGAAATTTCCCAGATACTTCTAATTCTTTAAATTGGGAAGCAGTAATTTGCCTATTTGGCAGAAAAATAATTTTGGGAGCATTTCGGCTATTAAAATCTGTAATAGTATCGCAAATAGTTTCCCAAGTTAAATCAGATAAACTGCTCATGTCTTGTAGTAATTTTCTAACAACTGCTAAAAGTTCTTGGCTATTCTTACTCTCTTTTAATTGTTGCCAAGCTTCATTAAACTGTTCTGGGTTTCCTACAGGGATTGTAGTTGTCGCATCTGTAACAGATTGTGATGCCATATCAAAAGAAGCAATCCAATATACTCCTGGAAGGCAAAGTGGCATTCGATCGCCTGGAATCACAATACCAGCTTGTTTGATTCCTACAATTGTTCCCGGTTTATATTCAGGTGCAAGTTTAGGAATAAGTTTATGCTCACGATTTGCGATCGTTGTTGGTTTTTCTCCAACCATAGGAATAATGATTTGTGGTCTAAATATCTTTGCGTAAATACATAAAGTTTCAATTGTTTTAGAATCTTGTTTTTGCCCAAGACTTTCAAACCACCGCCGTAACGCATTATAAACTGGTAAAATTGGTGGTTTAGGAACTTTATCGCCTAAATGAATATATAAAAGTAAATCTTTAACAATTTCTAAATCTTCAGGACGTGGTTGTAAAAGTCCATCCTTTGTAAGACGTTCTAATTCTTGTAAAAACATTGGCACAGGGCCAGCAGAAAAGCTGCATTTTCCTGGGAAAATAGGCATCCATGTATCATTTTCCGGCCAATAATATTTAATTAACGGACGGGTTCTCATAATATTACCTTTTGGCACATCATTAGAAAAATCATAGCCATTAGGTTTTTCCATTTCACCTAAAACCAGTCCAAAATTTTCCATACGAGCTTTTAATTGTTGAAACCAGGTAAAACTATTTTTTTCAAAAAAAGATAGCGAATCTGTTAAAAACTGCAACCAAGTACTAGAAAATTCTCTCTCTAAAATATCTACTTTTGCCCATTGTTCAAATCCTTCCTGTAATGGAGATGGACAAGAGGCAAACCAAATCCTCATTTCGCTTAAATTTAAATCAAGTTTTTGAAGAATCTCTTTAGCAATATTTTGTAATCCCTGATTTTCCGTTAGTAACCCATGAATGCCAAGTGTTGCAGCTGCTTTTTTCTCGGTTCCTGTGAAAGCAAATAAATGCCGATATATTTCTGGCCCATCTGGATTGGGAAATCCTAATGAAATTACCGGAGTTCCAAATACCTGTGGCATGCCTTGATATTCGCGAACATTCCATTCAATATTAACCAATGTCCAAGAAGGTTTATCAGGAGTAAAAACAAATTTAACTTTTGTCTGCCCATATTCTATAAAATCTGCATGAGTAATAAAAAAAGCTTCGCGAATGAGTTTCTGGCGCAATTGGCTAGGAAGTCCACTACAATCTTGATTACCTAATTCTAATTGATAAAAAATATCTAAAAGATTTGCAGCATTATTGCGAAAAAGAAAATATTCTTGAGCATGTTGCCATTCTTCTGTAAAAATTACTTTTTTTAGTTGTTGTTCACTCGTCAAAATTTGTGCTATCAAAGAACACTGAGCATTACCTGAATCACGTTCCTGTTCTAAATTTTTTTCTAATAAAAAAACATTCTTCAAAAAGTTTATAAAATCGTTTACGTCACCTTCCAAGTATTTAGCTAAAGCCATGAGCGAATTATGGCGTGCTAACAATTTAGGCAAGGATTCTTCAATCAATTGCATATTTACTCTCCGCATGGCAGAATAAAGCGTTTGTTTCAAAAAAATTCTTCATTCTCTTAAAAAATGAAGAGAATAAAGTTAAGAACTTATCAAAAAATATAGCCTAAAAAATCGAGGAAGATTACTTCCTAGATAAACGATCATCCATTTTTTTCTCTAATTCTATAGCTTCTGAAATATATTTTTTCTTCATACTTTCAGAAGCATTTTTTAATGCCAAGTTTTCTATAACATCAGTAAATTTTTTTTCATCTGGCATTCCCCAATTTTTACGATCGATCAATTGTATTCTTTTTTCTTCCAAACGCAAAAGTAATTGTCCTGATGCATTAAGCTCTATAGAATCCATATCTGTTTCCATTTTAGGAGTTTGCTCTACTGATGCAGATGTTTCTGGTTGACTTAGCTGCTTTTCAAATAATTTTTGGGCTTTTGCATTTTCTAGCTCCCATTCCGGGGAGTACGCATCAAATATTTTCTTTGCTTTATCATTTTCTTGACGCCATTTTTCATGTTTTTGAAGGCGCTCTTGATAAAGTTGTTCATGCAATTCCTGATTTTGTTGGCTAAGATTTTTAGTTTCTTCACTCATAATTGCGTATCGTTTTTGCATTTCTGAAAGTCGATCTAAAGTTTGCTTTCCAGTTACTGCTAGCTCTTGATTGTCATTTTGCAACTGCTGATTTTTAATTTTAGATTCTTGAATATCTTTTTCTAATTGAGTGATTTTTAGTTGTTCATTATTACAAGAGTGAGGAGGAAACATTGCACAACCAGTAAGGAAAAACATAGCAGCTATAGTAATACTAAGCATTTTTTTTTGCATAAATCTTCCTTTAATATCCTGCTAATCTATAATTTTCGTTAGCGGTTCTAACACCATTGCGAAAACGATGCACCATAAGTTCCCCTTTGGTGCTATCCATATAAAATTCTGTTTCGATTACACTATTACCATATTCTTGATATGATATCAAGCGTTTGTAACTTGTAAAATATCCAATCTTACATTTCTTTAAAATACCATCAGTTTCCAATACACTAATCTTCTTACCTGTGTTTGTATTAAACCAAAAAACATACCTATCAAAATTAAAACAATGTTGACCAAAAAATTCCTTCATTTTGGCAAAGTTCTCTGCTTTATATTCCTCACAATCTAAGATCTGATCCCCTTGTAATGTACCAACTAATTTTAAAGTATCCAGCATTTTTTTTTCAGCGTTTTGCATAGTTTGTACAGCGTTTCCTACAGGAGAAGCATCAATAGGTTCTTCTTTTTGCTCAATCTCTGATGGAGAAATCGTTGCATTTACCTTTTCTTCATCCTCAGAAAGCATCATTGGCTTTGCAATAGGCTCCGCAACAGAATTTTGTTGCACTGATTGGCTACAAGAAACAAAAAGAAAAAGAAAAATGCTTAATAATATAAAGCGCAACATATAGAATCTCCTAACTAGGTAGAAAGAAATAATCTGTAACTATCTGTCAATGATTATGTTGTAATGATATATAATCACCGATTCTATCCATAAGTATAGCATATTAAACTTATTTTAGCAATAAAATTTTGGAGTTTAAAAAATTCTTGGCAGAAAAATTATCATTGACTTTTAATAAAAAAACTATTATTATAAAGGAATCTATGGCTTTATTTTCTTTAATCTTTTTTTACTATATTTTGAAAGTAAGTCCTTTTGAAAGGCATATCTATGCAATTTTTTAATGCAAGACTATTAGGAATAATAGTTATTGTAGCAATCCTATTCCTGGGATGTTCCAGCCAAGAGGTTCAAGAAAAAGAACAACCTCTTGAAAAGCAATCTTCTAAAGCAGAAGATACTACAAAGCAAATAGTTGATGCCACTCAAACTACAGTTCAACCTGTTAGCAATATCACAACTCCAACTACATTATCACTCGAACCAATTGTGGATCCTACTTTAGGATGGGATGATGTAAACGAAAATAATTTTTCAGAAATACGAGAACCTTACATCCTTCAACATCTCCAAAAACCAGAAAACATTGTTTGGGCACTAGAAAATTCTATGCCAAAACGTGTTGCTAATTTTTTAGAAAAAGGATATGGAGTTTATTATTGGCCAACAGCTCATAGATTTCCTAAAGAATTAGAATTAGGTTTTATGGCTGCTCGAAATAAAAATGAAGTAGCTTTAGAAGAAAATTTGCAAACTCTTAATCAACAAGGCCGAAGCAAAAATTATATTTTGCTTTCTTATATTGCCAGTTGGTACTATTGCTTAGTAGGCAAAAATGATAAAGCAAAAAATCTAATTCAATCAAGTGAATTAGAACGCTATATTGCTTTTTATACATTGAATATTCCGGATTCTCAATTGCGTTTACTTCAAAATAAATCCCAACAAGACCCCACTTTTGTTGCCCCACCAGAACCAGTTAAAGTATCCAAGCCTGTTGAGCAACCAACAAATGGCAAACCAGCCGATAGTACTCCAACTGACGAAGTACCAGTCGATAGTATTCCAACTGACGAAGTACCAGTCGATAGTACTCCAACTGACGAAGTACCAGTCGATAGTACTCCAACTGATGAAGTACCAGTTGACAGTACTCCAACTGATGAAATACCAGTTGATAGTACTCCAATTGATGAAATACCAGTTGACGAAGGACCAACAACTGGCACAGTTACAGAAGAAGACATTCCTGAAGAACCATAATTTAAATTAAATATTTTTTATCTTAACATCTCTTTTGAAAGGAATATCCATGTTATTTTCTAAGTTGTTTCTGCTTGGAATGGTAATTGTCATATTCGGATGCTCTACTCAAGAGAGAGAAATCCCATTCGAACCAACAACATTCCAAGCAGAAGAATCTATCTTAACAAACGATTCTACTCTTGAAACTGAGACTATTATTTCTGAACCTAATATAGAAGTTAGTCCTGAACCTGAAGCAACTCGTGAACCTGAATCAACAACACCTGAGCTTGAAGCACTAACAACACCTGAACCTGAAGCAATTACACCTCAGCCCAATATAGAAATTCCTACTTTCACGACTCCTTCTTTTACAAATAATTCTAATAATGTCAACGAAAATCAAGGAGTTGGAGAAGTTGAAGAAAAAAGATGTGGCAAATGCAATCAAGTAGTCCCCGTTACATCAAAAGCAGGGGAATATTGCCCACATTGTGGAGTGTATTGGGATATAGAAGAAACAGAATATTATGAAGAATATGAGAATGAAAACTGATTTAAAAAACACATCAAAAAAAAACACCTAGAGAAGTAATTTTCTCTAGGTTGTTTCAATTCCCTAAAAAGGGAAATTTGTGTAAGTCAGTGTTGTTATTTTAACGTAGTAATGGCTTTTTCTACATCTCTAACTCGTAAATAAAGATTACCTTCTTTTGGTGAAACACTACCATAGGCGTATTCAATATTAAGGCCTTTATCCATAAGTTGTTTGCAAAGACGATTAAGTTCGCCAGGAGAGTTAGATAAAGAAACCTCAAGAAGATCACTTTCTACTACCAATACTCCAGCTTCTCCAAGTAGATGAATTGCTTCCATTGGTTTATCTACAACTAAGCGAACAACTGCATGATCCGCAGAATCCATCACAGAAAGCGCAATAATATTTATTTTTTTCGCAGCTAAATCTTGCGTAACTCGGAATAAAGCACCAGGTTGATTTTCCAGAAAAATAGCCAATTGTTTTACAATTTTCATAAATCGCCTCTTTTAAAATAAAGTAAAATTTTTTAGCAAAAATTTCTAAAAAAATAATTTTTTTTTAAATTATGCCATATTTAAAAAATTTTGTCAATAAGATTTTGCTTTAAAGCAAAATATATTTTCATCAACTCCTTAAAAAGATCAGGGGATTTAGAATTAACCGGGGGTATTATGGAAAAAAAATTCCTTACTCGTGATGCTTTGACAAATTCTTGTGAACAATTGATGACTGTAAGTTGCATCCTGGCTGGCTTTGCATTTAGCGGCCTAATTGCTCTTCCTGGTATGGAAACATCACTCTTCCAAAAGATTGTTGCTTATTTCCACGGTAATTTTGATTTAGGATTCTACTCCACTTTTTATTTTCTATTTTTTTCAACAATCTGCTTTTTAAGCACTATTTTAACTATTTTAGTTTATAAAGCAGGTGGATATTTAATCCCAATAAAAAAACTCAAACGCATTCACCTTATTTCTAATTTAATCTTTAGTTTTGCAATTTCAACTTTATTAGTCGCAGTTGTTACTTTCGGCATCCCGACTAACGAAGGGATTTGGGGCGGAATTGCTATAGGAATTGCTGTAGGAGCTTGCTTTATTTGGGAAAATTTAGTTCCTTGGCAACGCCGTCTACGCCTCCATCAATTAGAAAATGAAGAGGAAGAAAACACCAATCCTATTGAAAGCAAAAATTAAAAAAATTAGTTCTGTTCTTTATTTAGGTAAAACAACAGAACCAATATTCTATGTACGAAAGGATTTTTTTGTGTTACGTACCCATACTTGTGGTGAATTGAATAAATCACATATTGGCCAAGAAGCTACTCTTTGTGGTTGGGCACGATCTATTCGTAACCATAAAGATATTTTCTTTGTGAATTTAACAGATTGCTTTGGTTGGACACAAGTTTGTCTATCAAAAGAACAAAGCACTGGACTAAATAGAGAAGACTATCTCCAAATTATTGGAAAAGTTATTGCACGACCTTCTGAAAGTATCAATAATAAAATTCCGACTGGCGAAATTGAAGTACAATGTTTAGAAATTAAAACTTTATCAAAAGCTAAACCTATACCATTTGATATTCAAGACAATCTTGATGTCCGTGAAGATCTCCGCTTAAAATATCGTTATTTGGATTTACGCCGTGCAATTATGCACTCAAGGCTTCGTTTTCGCAGTCATTTAGTTAATGCAGTCAGAAAAGCCCTTGAGGCAGAAGGATTCTTAGAAGTCGAAACTCCAATGTTCGTTCGTAGCACTCCTGAAGGCTCTCGAGACTTTTTAGTTCCCAGCCGTGTTCTTCCCGGCCAATTTTACGCACTTCCTCAAAGCCCACAATTATATAAGCAAATATTGATGGTGGCAGGTATCGATCGTTATTATCAATTCCCACATTGCTTCCGAGATGAAGATCCTCGCAGAGAACGACAAGTTGTTCATACTCAAATTGATATGGAAATGGCACTTATTTCTCAAGAAGATCTTTTCAATGTCGTTGAAAAAATGATGAAAACTGCTTATAAAGAACTTTTCGGAATTGATCTGAAAACACCTTTTCCTCATTATAGCTATGCAGAATGTATGCGCCGCTGGGGAATTGATAAACCAGATTTACGCTTTGGAATGGAACTTTTTGATGCAGCAGAAGCAATTAAAGATTCCGGATTCGTTCCGTTTGAAGAAGCACTTCAGAAAAAACATTATGTTAAAGGCATTGTTGTTCCAGGCTCTGCTAACTTCACTCGTAAAAAACTTGAAGAACTCGAAGCATTTGCTCAAACATTCAAAGTAAAATCTCTGTTCTCCTTTAAAGCTCAAAATGGAACTTTAGAAGGAAGTCTGAGCAAAAAAGTTAAACCAGAAGTGCTTGCAAAATTATTACAAGTCAGTCAAGCAAAAGATGGTGATCTTATTCTCATGACTTTAGGAAGTTTCGCTGCTGCACATCGTTCTATTGCAGAAATACGAAAGTTACTTGGCAAAGAATTAAATCTTATTGATCGAACAAAATTAGAATTCTTGTGGGTAACAGATTTCCCTATGTTTGAATGGGATGAAGAAGCAAATCACTGGGTTTCTATGCACCACATGTTTACTTTACCAAATCCTAAATACCATGATACTATGGAACAAAATCCAGGTGAAGTTACTGGAGTTTTATATGATTTGGTATTTAATGGAGTGGAATTAGGCAGTGGTTCTTTACGCATCACAAATCCAGAATTACAAAAACGTGTAATGAATATCATTGGATTTAATGAAGAACGAGCCAATCGTCTCTTTGGTTTCTTATTAGAAGCCTATCAATATGGAGCACCTCCACATGGTGGTATCGGAATTGGGTTAGATAACCTCACCATGACTTTACTTGGTTTAGAAAATATACGTGAAGTTATTGCTTTCCCTAATGCCAGCAGTGGAATGTTCTTGCATGATGGATCACCATCTCCTATTGAAAAAGAACAAATGGATGAACTTCATATTAAAATAGAACTCCCTCCAGAAAAAAAATAGTTTATTTTAATTTCTTATTTTAGAAGCAGAATGGTATTCCATTCTGCTTCTTTAAATAAAACTAAAATAAACTTTCCATTTTTTTGAATAAATTAGGCAGACGATAGAGTTCTTGAACATTGCTGAGAATATAATTAGCACCTGCTTCTCTTAGTGATTTTTCTTCACCCATTCCCCAAGACGCACCTAGTGTATATTTTAAATTAGCATGAATTCCAGCTAAAACATCGCTTGGATCATCTCCAATAATAACAGTTTCTTCTGGAGTTACCTGTGCATGTTTCATGCACAAATGTACGCCATAAGAATCTGGCTTAAATTTACCATCTAAAGTTTCTTTACCAACAATGCATGAAAACCAATTTCTCATTTCTTTTAATTGTTGCTTTGCTCTTACTTCTGGGCCATTGCTCAAAATAGCAAATCTAAAATCAGATCGCAAACTTGTTAAAATAGGCTCTATTTCAGGAAATAAATTATAACCATGATGATTAAGATATTCACGAAATAGATGCTCTGCTTGTCGGATTTGCTCTTGCCCACCGCCTCCCATACGTTCCAGGTTATATGGATATTTAGGGCTAAACCAATCTTTAAACTCTTTTACTGTTTTTCCCCAAACAACAGAAAGATTCATTTCTTGCGCAATATAATTATAGACTTCCATCATAAGATCATAATTTAATGGGCAAAGAACACCATCAAAATCAAATATAATTAAACGAATCATAAATATTTTAATTTCCTCATCAAAATTAAATATAGAACAAAAAAACGCGGAAATTCCGCGTATCTTCAAATTAACTTTTTTTTACTTTTGACTTAAAAGCAAGCAAAATTCCACTTGCTACAAGCAATAAACCAAATGTGCCAGGTTCTGGAAAATTTGGAGCAATTACTTCATAATTATAACTTTCTAATGCGGTATTACTAGAACCAACTCGAACTCGACCAATACCTTCGGCATGGTATGCACCAAGAAAGTAGTTTCCCGCAGCAGATATACCATTGGTTCCTATGTAGGTAGCAAGCAAATTACCAGAAATATCATAAAAGGAAACCCAATTATAATTATCCGGCGTATTAAGTTTAATTCCAAAACCTGTAGTATATGAAGCAGTGGTTGATCCAGGAATTACAAAAGTAATATCTAACCATTCATTAACACCAAAATCAATCTGCTTATATCCTGGAACATCTGTACCAATACGAACGTCAGAAACATACACAGAACCACTATACGAACCAAACAAAACACCTTGATTAACAAATTGGGTTGTTAAATATGTCTGGTTTGCAATTGTGTTAAAATTTAATTCAGTAGGATTGTACGATTGCCAAGTACTATAATTTGTAATGATAGATATTGCATATATACTTGGCAAAATAGCAAGAAGAACAAGAATTAAAAGAGTTTTATACATATTTTTCTCCTATAATAGGTTATTGTTCAATTGATTATTTGTACGGAAAATTCTTGATATATTTTCTTTATTTTAATAAAAAAATCTTGTTTTGTCAAATAAATAGCAATATTTTCCTTTTAGTTTTCACTAACAAAAATTTTAGCCATTACCAGCTCTTATTTAAAAAAGTGAAAATTTTCTAACATATTGTATAACTAATAGTAAAGATAAGTCTTGACAAGAGCTTTTTTTTTAGTTATACTTCTTCAGCTTTTACCTCCTCCACAATAAAATATACAAAACAACTGCCATCATAAGAAAAAGATATTTATGCCATTTCCCAGCAAAATATTTTTTATAGTAAATTGATAGTAAAGAAATTTTCTTTCTTCAAACTTGGGCTTTTGGCAAATTTTTAGGATAAAATCGGATGACTGATGAAAATATTTCAGATGATGATAAATTAAAAAAGAAAGTAATACACGAAGAAGATGCCGACAATCAATTAGAGGAGTTGTCCGAAGATCGTCGTGATAAAATTGCCGGCTCCTGTCGTCGCAAAAAGGTTCAGGAACTTGAGGAAGCCATGGCAGAATATTCTGGACAAAAAATGTTATTGGTTATAAAAGGACCTCCTGATCCAGATAGCATTGCTTCCGCCTGGGCGCATTCTTTCATTGCTCAAAATTTTGGGATTGAAACACAAATTATATACTTTGATCCAATTAGCCATCCTGAAAATCGAGCTTTAGTAAAAGCACTTAGGGTAGAGCTATTATTGTATAAACCTGAAATGGATCTTTCTGAATTTAATTGTTATGCAATTGTAGATACACCTTATGAAGAGTTTCCTTCTAATATCAAATTGGCAGAGAATGCTATTTGCTTTTCTTTAGTAGATCACCACAAAAAAACTGGCAAAGTAAAAGCAAAATTTATTGACATTAGAGAAAATGCTGGCGCGACAAGTTCTATTTATGCAGAATATTTAGAATATGGAACGCATACTTTAAATACAAATAACGTGGCAGAATCCGAATTGGCAACTGCACTACATCACGGAATTCGCACAGATACAGATAATTTCTTTTTAGCACGAGAAATTGATTGGCACGCTGCTGCATATTTATCAAGATTTGCCGATCAAGATTTATTACGTCAAATTGCTTCCTCTTCCATTACAGCAAACACAATGGATATATTACAACAAGCCTTAGCAAGCAAAGAAATTAAAGACAATTATTTAGTTGCTGGGGTTTCTTACGTACGAGAATCAGATAGAGATGGGATTGGACAAGCAGCAGACTATTTAGTCCGGCGAGAAGGAATTGATACAGCAATAGTTTTTGGTGTTATTGAAGATCGTTATATACATGGTTCTTTAAGAACTCGCAGCAGTACTATAGATCCAGATATTTTTTTAAAAGAAGTTTTTGGGCACGATAAAGAAACTGGAAAACCTTACGGAGGTGGCAGGTTCGATAAAGGAGGATTCCAGATTCCGTTAAATATTTTCGCTGAATGTGGAGATCGTGGACTTCTTTGGGAATTAGTCAATCGTACTATTAAAACAAAAATTTATAAACGGCTGGGAAGTAAGTAAGAAAATAAAAACTCTAATTTAGAAAGAGACTCCAGTGCGTTACGCTATTATTTCGGATATTCATGGTAATCTTGAAGCGTTAACTAGTGTATTAGCTCATATTCGAAAACGCCAGATAAAAGACATTATATGTCTTGGAGATGTAGTTGGTTATGGGCCGCGTCCAGTTGAATGTGCTGAACTTGTCATGGAAAATTGCAGTGTCTCATTAAAAGGAAACCATGACGAAGCCTTGATTGAAGGAGTTTGCTTCTTCAATGCTGTTGCTCGTGAAGCAATTGAATGGACAAGAAAATGTTTTTCAGATGCAAATCTTCCTAATCAACAAGAGCTTTTGGAATTTATGACAAACTTGCCCTTAACATATAATCTAGATAATTATTCTTTTGTACATGGTTCTCCTTTAGATCCAACTACTGATTACATTTTTTTACAAGACTTAGTTTTTGAAGAAAAAAAATTTAATGATATCTTTGCCTCATTTGATAATCTGTTATTTACTGGGCATACACATGTTCCTTGTGTAATAACAGAATCTTTTGAAGCCTTTTCCTTAGAAAAACTAGGTTATAAATATCAAAAAGAAAGTAAAAAAGCTATCATAAATGTTGGTTCAGTAGGACAACCACGGGATAAAGATCCAAGAGCTTGTTATGTTGAAGTGATAGAAGATATTGTTTTCTTTCATAGAGTTCCTTATGATTTTAATAAAACATGCCAAGAAATCCTTGATAATCCAAACTTAGATAAATTCTTAGGAAAACGTCTTCTTACAGGAAGTTAATTTTAATCTAAATACAAAATATATAATTAGAATCATGTTTTAGTAGAAATGGAGAAAGATTTGTCAATTCCTATCTCTCAAATGTGGACAGTAAGCAAATATGTCATGACACAGCGGATCAAAGGAAAAAAACGTTATCCTTTGGTATTGATGCTAGAACCATTATTTCGATGCAATTTAAATTGTATTGGATGTGGAAAAATACAGTATCCAGCAGATATTCTACGGCAACACTTATCTGCAACACAATGCTTAGCGGCCGCCGAAGAATGCGGAGCACCAGTTGTCAGTATTGCTGGTGGAGAACCTCTATTACATCCAGAAATTGTAGAAATTGTCAAAGGGTTAATTCAACAAAAAAGATATATTTATTTATGCACAAATGCGTTGTTACTAGAAGAAAAATTAAAAGAATTTGAACCTTGCGATTATTTTTCTTTTTCTATACATTTGGATGGACTAGAAGCCGATCACGATCGCTCTGTATCACGTCCAGGAACATATCAAAAAGCTGTAAGTGCGATCAAGGCAGCCGTACAAGCTGGATTTAGAGTAACTACCAATACAACCTTATATAATAATGCCAATCCTGAGCAAGCCAGACTTTTTTTTGATACAGCAATGTCCTTAGGTGTAGAAGGGATGATGATTTCCCCTGGTTACCACTATTCTAAAGCTAAAGAACAAGAATGTTTTTTACTTAGAGAGCAAACAATTCAGCTTTTCCGTAAAATTTTATATCAACCTAAATCTAGTTGGGTCTTTAACCACTCTCCTTTATACTTAGAATTCTTAGCTGGTATTCATGATTTTGATTGCACACCTTGGGGTACTGCAACTTATAATTTGAAAGGCTGGCAAAGTCCATGCTATCTTTTGGAAAAATCCTTTCATCCAACTTGGGATAAAGTTATGAGTGAAACCGACTGGAAAAATTATGGACGAAAAAGTGGAAATCCAGAATGTATCCATTGTATGATGCACTGTGGATACGAACCTACTGCTGTCCATCATACTTTCCATAGTTCATTTGGATTTGGAAAAACAGTACGATCTACTATACATGGTCTTAATATTCCTGCACCGGAATAGAGTAAACGCTTAACCTAAAAAAATAAAGGTTAAGAAGAAAGAACATTTTCCGTCAAAATTTAGGAATATTCTTATGATTACGCTAGAAGTACAACAATTTGTTTATCCACAGGCCCAACCAGTAACAATATCTTTTCATACATGGCAACAACGCGAAAGCTGGATCATAAAATTAAATTATAAAAACTGGCAAGGACTTGGCGAAGCTTCTCCATTTAAACCAATTACAGGAGATTCTAGCGAAGATATAATTCGTCAAATTCATATAGTATCCTATCTTCCTTTAGAACCGATCTATGATGATTTTGAACAAATGCATAATTATCTTGAACATACCATTACTTCGCCATCTTTAATTGCAGCTATAGATATGGCTTACCACGATTTGGTTGCTCAAATACAAAAAATTCCTGTCTATCAACTTTATACAAAAACACCCAGCACCGCTCCCAATTCTATTACAATTTTTTTACAAGAGTCGCTAGAAGCTACTCAGAATGAAGCCCGCCGTATTTATAAAAATTTTCCTGATGTGCCTATTATTAAAATAAAACTTAAGGGTAATGATGAAGATATTGCACGTACTAAAGTAATTAGCGAAGTATTTCCTCCTACTATGCAATATATCCTTGATGCTAATCAAGGATTTCCTGATCCACAAACTGCGGTTAGAATTCTTAAAGAAATTTCTAATATACTTCCTAAAATCTTGCTTATTGAAGAACCTTGTGCCAAAGGCAAACTAGATGATATGCGATATGTAAAAGAAAATCTTCAAACAATGATGGTGTTTGCTGATGAATCCGCAGCAACTTTTGACGATGCTCAAAAAGTTATTGCTGCAAAATGTGCTCATGGCATAAATATTAAATTACAAAAAGCTGGCGGCATTTGGCCAGGAAGAAAAATTGCGAAACTTTGCGAAAAAAATAATATTAAAATTATGGTTGGAGCAATGATCGAAGGAACGCTTGGAATGACAGGCGACGCTCATTTCGCTGCTACTTGCCACGATCTTGTATTGACAGATCTGGATACAGATTTTGATATCCCACAAATTTTTCAAGGCGGAGCAATATATCAAAATGGGCAGCGTATTACTAATTCTAAACCTGGGTTAGGGATTAGCTTAGATTTAGAAAAAATTGGGCAAGCAATTACACAAAACCAATTGATAATCATTCAACCAACAATAAAAGGAAGCTTTTTTTAAGCCTTAAAAAGCTGCATTGTTAATGCAGCTTTTATTTTTAAAAATAATAATTTTAAAAAGCTTTTTCTAATAAAAGGAACCATTATGAATAAATATATAAAAGCTTACGAAAAATTTCTAGGAAGCGGCCCAATTGTCTTTTTTATCTGTGTAGGTTTATTTGGTGTGGCTTTTTGGCTGGATGACAAAATTACATATAATCCTATTAACATCCATTATATTACAAGATATATAATTTTAGGAATTAGCATTATTTTGACAATTCTTGCTGTAATTTGGGCCATTTATTCTTTGCCTATTTTACAACGTGGTTGTCATGTCTGTACAACAGGAGCATTCCACTGGGTTCGCCATCCTCTTTACGCTTCTTTTTTATCAATTTTTATTCCAGGTTTCGCAATTTTTATGAATCACTGGATATATTTTCTGTGGGTATTTTTAGTCCATTTACTATGTCATATTATCATTCTCTACGAAGAATTTTTAATGAAAAAAAAATTTGGACAAGAATATATAGACTATTGCATCCGTACAGGACGATTTTTCCCTCGCTTAAATTCTTTTCTTTCCCAAAAATAAAAAAAAGACATGTAGCATTTGCTACACGTCTTTTTTTAGTTAACTACTTGTTTTGCAAAATTTCAACAGCAGGAAGTTTCTTACCAGCAAACATTTCCAAAGAAACGCCACCGCCAGTAGAAATATGGGTTACTTTATCAGCAAAGCCAAGTTGTTCTATAGCAGAAGCAGTATCTCCGCCACCAATAATACTGGTGCATTTTGCTTCAGCTACTACACGCGCTACGCCTAAAGTACCTTTTGCAAATGGAGCTTTTTCAAAAATTCCCATCGGTCCATTCCAAATAATTGTCTTGGCACCTTGGAGCTTACTTGCAAACAATTCAACGCTCTTTGGCCCAATATCAACACCAATCAAACCTTCTGGAATTTTGTCAGCATCTACAAGAATAACTTCAGCGTCTTCTTTAATCTCTTTAACAGCAACAGCATCTACGGGCAGAATAATTTCTGTCTTGCCATTGCCCATATAGGAAAGGACTTTTTCAAAGTGTTCTTTTTCACAAAGAGATTTACCAATGCTACCGCCTTTAGCTTTAATAAAGGTGAAAGCCATTGCACCACCAATGATGATGGCATCTACTTTTCCAATGAGATTTTCAATTACTGGAATTTTGTCTTTAATCTTGGCACCGCCAAGAACAGCAATATAAGGTTTTTGAGGATTTGCTAAAGTTCCGCCAATAATTTTCATTTCTTTTTCTACGAGGAAGCCCATTACACCTGGAACATATTTGCTGATTCCCCAAGTAGAACCATGTCGTCGATGTGCAGTACCAAAAGCATCCATGACAAATAATTCAGCACCAGTAACGTCCACAAGTTTTTTGCCGAATTCTTCAGGGTTTTTGCTTTCTTCAGGATAGTAACGAACATTTTCTAATAAGGCAACTTCGCCGTCTTGAAGATTACGTAATTCTTTACGCAATAAATATCCTACACAATCTTCATACCATTTGACAGGTTTGCCAAGCAGTTCTTCTAATCGTTTGGCTACTGGTGCCATGGTATACTTTTCTTTGTTAGCAGGATCTTCATCAGGTCTTCCAAGGTGAGAAGTGAGAACAACTTTTGCCCCATGTTCAACCAAATGCTTAATGGTAGGCAAAGCCTCACGAATGCGACGATCGTCTTTAATATTTCCAGCTTCATCTTGTGGAACATTAAAATCACAACGAACGAGAACTTTTTTGCCTTTGACATCAACATCAGCAACAGTCTTTTTCACAAAAGTTTCTTCGACTTGTGCTTTTGCATTAGCCATATACATAAGCAAATCAATACAACGTAGAGAATAACCCCATTCATTATCGTACCAGGAAACAACTTTAAAGAATCTCTTTTCATCTTTCAAGTTATTTTCTAAAGTAGCTTTGGAATCATAAATAGAAGAGCGATAATCATGGATAAAATCTGTAGAAACTAAATCTTCGGTAGCATATCCTAAGATACCTTTAAGATAAGTTTCGGATGCTTTTTTCATCAACGCATCAATTTCTTTGATGCTAGTATCACGACAAGCACGGAAAGTCAAATCCACGACAGAAACATCTGGAGTAGGTACGCGGAAAGACATTCCTGTTAATTTGCCTTTTGTTTCTGGCAAAACTTCACCAACAGCTTTAGCAGCACCTGTTGTAGAAGGAATAATATTGATCGAAGCAGCACGTCCGCCGCGCCAATCTTTTTTAGATGGGCTGTCTACAGTTTTTTGGGTTGCAGTAAAAGAATGAATAGTAGTCATCAAACCAGTTTCAATTCCAATACCTTCTTTTAGAATGACATACACAACTGGAGCTAAGCAGTTAGTTGTGCAAGAAGCATTGGAGACAATATGATTTTTGTTTGGATTGTATTCATTTTCATTAACACCCATAACAAAAGTTTTAATATTTTCACCTTTGCCAGGAGCAGTGATAATGACTTTTTTCGCGCCAGCTTTTAAATGTCCTTGAGCTTTCAATTCTTCTGTAAAAAGACCTGTAGATTCTAAAACATAATCTACTCCTAAGTCTTTCCATGGTAATTGAGCAAGGTCTTTAGGTGCCATAAGGCATTTAATTTTATGACCATTAACAACTAAAATGTCATCTTCAGTCAATTCTGGCTTGCTTTTTTCTGAATGGACTTCGCCTTTGAATTTACCATGAACAGAATCATATTTAAACTGATATGCAAAATATTTGGCATCAGTACTAATATCTACAACAGCAACTACATTGATTTCTTTTCCTAGAACGCCTTTTTCTACCATACCACTAACAATTTGGCGTCCAATTCTTCCAAATCCGTTAATACCTACGTTGATCATTTTTTTACTCCAAAAAGTACTTCAATCACTAGCAATTTAGTACTTTCTATTAAAAGGAATAGAGTATTTTTAGATTTTCAATCTGAAATAACTATAGCTATTTAGTCAATATTTTGCAACTTTTTTTTAAAAAAAATATAAAAATAAAATAACTCTTTGATAAAACAAATGTTAGTAGAGAAAAAAAATTTATTTTACAACTACCCAATATTGAACAACTGCTGTTTCAGCCGGATCTAATTTAGGAACAAGACATTGAATATGAGTCCATTCCTTTTCAGTAACTTCAACTAAAGTAACTTTCTTATCTATTTCTACTTTCTTTTTAGCAGGAGGCTTTACAAAAGTTAGCCCATTATCAATACTTACTTGAAATTCTGTTGTATTTTTTGTTTGCAAGCTATTTTTTAAAAAATATGTTGTATTAGGAATTGGCCCTATAATTTGGATATTTTGTAATTGTTGTTTAGAAATATTGATATATGTAATCAAATATTCTAAAGTTTCACCTGGTCTAGCAGTTTCAACATCTTTATAGCGTAAAAGTTTTTCTTTTCCATCTGCACCTTTTACTTTAGCAATTTTAGAAACAACCATAGAACCCTGCAACGGGCTTTGCGCCAATATACTAATACTAAAAAATAATATAAGGCAAAAAATAACGATATTTTTGTTCACAGCTTACTCCTAATTTAGTCCAAATACTTTTGAGAACTTATTTAAGTATACCACATTTATCCAGAATATATTGCTGAAAATTTGGCAATTTGCAGAAATTTTATAAAAAAAGCTCGATTGTTGTAACAATCGAGCTTTAAAATTTTAACTACTTCACTTTTACATAATACTGAATCTTCCCAAATGATCCTGCAGGCATTTGCAAGCTAGAACCCATGCGAATAAAAATAACATTGTCTTCAATACTGCCTTCATCTGCATCAATAGCAGCCGATAGATAAACAATACTATTATCAGGTTTTTGCCATAGAATGTCTTTTCCACCGGGGTAAGCTCCAAATAATATAGTGCAATTAGCGTTAATAGGATCTGTTAGAACAATTGAATTAACTAACGTTGTTCCAACATTAACATAACTTACTGTATAAGTCAATGTATCTCCTGGTTTAGCCGTAGTCAAATCAACAGTTTTAATTAACCGCAAATTTGCATTACTTGTACTTACAGTTGTAAGGTCAGTATTAACTAGAGTATTATCCACAAGGCTTGGTATTGCATTTGTATATGTAAAATTAGGAGTAATTATTACAGCATCACGAGCTTGATTAGTTGCATTGGTAGGAATATTTTCTTTTAAAATCAAGCAAACTTTTTGATTAGCAGAAAGTGCTAAAGAAGTTGCTGGTGTTAAAACTGATTCTCCTGCATCTAAAACACCATTGCAATTGGTATCATGATATAAAACATGATTCCAACCAGCAAGTTGAGGAGAAGGAATGTTAGCCGTTGAAAAACTTACTTGGCCTCCAGTTCCAGCAACAAAAGAATGTTTGTAATATTGAGTCGTTCCAGGTAAAGCAGTTTGTTGTTGATCTGAACTAAAAGTATTGGGAGGCACATCTGCAAAATTTACATTAGTGTAAGTGTTTCCTACAACAGCCGTAAACTGTGTAGAGTCGGTATCTCGATTATAAGAACCGCCAGTATTACCAGCACTACCACCCACAGAAACATAATTTGCAATATTCGTTTCCCAAATTTTCACTGTTGTTGCTGTCGAAGGAAGGAAAAGAAGATATAGACCATTACGATCTGCAATTGTCTGATCATAAGTGGTCGTTCCAGCAGCATTAGTAGCTTTCATAAATACGTCTGAAATTCCTAATTCACTTCCATCTTGAACACCATTATTTGGTGTTCCAGCCCCAATACCAGTATCTTCAAAAACTCTACCTGTTACTTTACTACCATTATACAAACCAAAGTTCAAACTAGGCATTGCTTGGCCACTTATTGTAATCGTTCGTTTCATTGCTTCATATTCAGTACCTACCCAACCAGCGGGTATTGTTGGAGTAACATCGGCTAGAGTACTATTATTATCAATTACAATAATATACGACCCATCCGCAGTTACAGAAAATGCGTACGCACCGGTAGTTGTATTTACAGTCACTGCTTCTGTTGCAGGACCTGCTGGGGAAGATGCTGGGAATATTTTTGCATATAAAACTAAGCCTGTTCCTGCTTCACCCACATCATATTTATAATTATGGTTCACATCTTTATAAACTATACCATATGTTGCAGCACCACCAGTACCTTGAATAGAGAATGTATAGGGATCTTCGTTACCATCACTGTTAGGAATTGTAATTGTTGCTGTTTTTAATCCTGCAGAAATAGGATTAAATCTAACAGTAAAGGTAGTAGAACCGGCTGCTGCTACAGGAGAGGCAGGTTGTGCAGTTACAGTAAATTGTGAAGCATGAGTACCACTAATTTGAACACGCGGAGAACCGTCTAATGATAATAGGTAGGTACCAATATTATTGATTGTAAAGATTCTATCAACAGTACCAATGTCAACATCTGTACTACCAAAATCGGTATGATCGCTAAGACTTGGACTAGTATCTCCATTGACAATTTCAACACCATTACCTCGTATTTCTATTTCCGGATCAAGACCCGTACCTTGAATAGCAAAATTGTATGGGTTCTCATTTGTATCGGTGTTAGGAATAGAAATAGTTGCAGTTCGCAATCCTGTAGCAGTAGGGTTAAACCTAACAGTAAAAGTTGTCGTCCCACCATTGGCTACCAATGATGATGCGGGCATAACAGTTACAGTAAATTCAGCCGCGTGTGTACCACTAACTTGGACAAGTGGAGTTCCTGTTAATGTTAATGTAAAGGTTCCTATATTTTTGATCGTAAATGTTCTATCTATGGTACCACTGGCAATATCTGTACTGCCAAAATCTGTATGATCACTAAGACTTGGTGTTGTGTCTCCGTCCAAAATTTCAACAGTATTACCTCTCACTTCCATTTCCGGATCTGTCCCGGTTCCCTGAATTGAGAAGTTATAGGGATCCTCATCAACATCATTAGTATCTATGGATAGTGCTGCACTCTTTAATCCTACTGTCGTTGGATCAAATCTTATTACAAACGTTGTTGTTCCGCCTGCTGCCAAAGAAGCTGGAGGTTGTGTCGTTACGGAAAAGTCAGCTGCATTTGTTCCACTTATTGTTACGTTTGATAATGTTAATGTCCCGGTTCCTAAGTTATTTATTGTAAATGTTCGAGATACTGTTTGAGTAGTTATATCTGCACTGCCAAAGTCTGTATGATCGGCTATTGTTGGTGTCGTATCGCCATCTATAATTACAACAGTATTACCTCTCACTTCCATTTCTGGATCTGTTCCAGTTCCCTGAATTGAGAAGTTATAAGGATCCTCATCAACATCATTAGTATCTATGGATAGTGCTGCACTCTTTAATCCTACTGTCGTTGGATCAAATCTTATTACAAACGTTGTTGTTCCGCCTGCTGCCAAAGAAGCTGGAGGTTGTGTCGTTACGGAAAAGTCAGCTGCATTTGTTCCACTTATTGTTACGTTTGATAATGTTAATGTTCCGGTTCCTAAGTTATTTATTGTAAATGTTCGAGATACTGACCCTATTGTTATATCGGTACTTCCAAAATCTGTATGATCGGCTATTGTTGGTGTCGTATCACCATCTGCAATTACAACAGTATTACCTCTCACTTCCATTTCTGGATCTGTTCCCGTTCCCTGGATCGAGAAGTTATAAGGATCCTCATCAACATCATTAGTATCTATGGATAATGCTGCACTCTTTAATCCTACTGTCGTTGGATTAAATAAAATTACAAATGTTCCGGACGCTCCTGCTGCCAAAGAAGCTGGAGGTTGTGTCGTTACGGAAAAATCGGCTGCATTTGTTCCACTTATTGTTACGTTTGATAATGTTAATGTTCCGGTTCCTAAGTTATTTATTGTAAATGTTCGAGATACTGACCCTATTGTTATATCGGTATTTCCAAAGTCTGTATGATCGCTAAGACTTGGTGTTGTATCGCCATCTGTAATTACAACAGTATTACCTCTCACTTCCATTTCTGGATCTGTTCCATTTCCCTGGATTGAGAAGTTATATGGATCTTCATCAACATCATTAGTATCTATGGATAATGCTGCAGTCTTTAACCCTGCTGTCGTCGGATTAAATAAAATTACAAATGTTCCGGTTCCTCCCGCTGCTAAAGAAGCTGGCGGTTGTGCCGTTACGGAAAAATCAGCTGCGTTTGTTCCGCTTATTGTTACATTTGATAATGTTAATGTTCCGGTTCCCAAATTATTTATTGTAAATGTTCGAGATACTGTTTGAGTAGTAATATCGGTATTTCCAAAATCCGTATGATCACTAAGACTTGGTGTCGTATCACCATCTGCAATTACAACAGTATTACCTCTCACTTCCATTTCTGGATCTGTTCCAGTTCCCTGGATCGAGAAGTTATAGGGATTTTCATTTACGTCGTTATTTGTAATGGATAAAGCAGCAGTCTTTAATCCTACTGTCGTCGGATTAAATGCTATAACAAATGTTGTTGTTCCTCCTGCGGCCAAAGAACCCGGAGGTTGCGTCGTTACAGAAAAATCAGCTGCATTTGTTCCACTTATTGTTACATTTGATAATGTTAATGTTCCAGTTCCCAAGTTATTTATTGTAAATGTTCGAGATATTGAGCCTGTCGTTATGTCTGTGCTTCCAAAATCTGTATGATCCGCTAGATCTGGCGTCGTATCACCATCTGTAATGATTGCTCCATTACCTCTCACTTCCATTTCTGGATCTGTTCC
>CAZPDM010000072.1:0-23318 GCA_964585305.1 uncultured Planctomycetota bacterium
AATTATTGAATATTTCTCATTGTTGATATTCTCGTTGGAAAGTCAAATAGGTATTTTTATCTTTTCTAAGAGCACGCTGCGCGTGCTCTAACATAAAGAATAAGCACGCGCAGCGTGCTCTTACAATTGTTTTTTACTTAAATATTTAGTAAGGGAGCATTATGTTTAAACCTAAGAAAACAGTCTTAGGCTTGGATATTGGGAATTCCAGTATCAAAGCTATAGAAATGAGCCAAAAGGGAACTGAATATTTTATCAGTAACTATGGCCAAATTGAAGTAACGAATCATGATGACTTGGTGTCTCCCCTTAAAGAACTTATCAGACAGATGAACATTAAAAGCCGCCGAGTAGCAACAGCAATTTCTGGCCGTGAAGTTATTGTTCGATATATTAGCATGAGATCTACTAATAATGAAGATTTAAGAAAAGCTGTCCAATTTGAGGCGGATAAATATATTCCCTACGATTTACAAGAAGTCATCTTAGATTCCCAGCGATTGGATGAATCCATTATTGGAATGGGTAATAGTGGAGAGATGAAAGTATTACTTGTAGCAGCTAAACGTAGTTTAATTGAACAACGTGTTCAGTTATTAAAAGAAGTTAGCCTTTTGCCTTTTGTCATTGATGTAGATTCATTTGCATTAGGAAATGCTTTCGAATTGAAAAATATGCTTTCACCTCGTGCTGAAGTAGAAGGGAAAGTTGTTGCTCTTATTGATATAGGTTCAACAAAAACTAATATCAATATTATGATTGGAAATACTTCTTTTTTTACAAGAGAAATCTATTTAGCAGGCAACGAATTTACAGAAGAAATCCAAAAACGTTTGGAAATCGCTCCAGAAGAAGCAGAAGGTTATAAAAAAGACCCAGGAATATATGCTTTGGAAATTCAAGAGGCGGTTGCTTCTGTAGTAGATGATTTAGCTAATGAAATAAGCCTTTCCTTTGACTACTTTGAAGGTCAATTTGAAAAAGAAGTAGAAGAAATATATCTCTCCGGCGGTGGCAGTCAACTATTTTCCTTAGAGCCCGATTTTGAACGCATTTTTGGGAAGCGCATTAACCGATGGGATCCGACAGAAAACTTTGATGTACAAGATGAACAAGTAGATGTCAAAGCATTACGTGATAATGCACCGCAACTTGCTATTGCAATTGGATTAGCTTCAAGAATTCGCACGGTCTAATTTTCGACGGAGAAAGACTATGATTACAATTAACTTATTACCAAAAGATATGCAGGTTGAAGAACATTCTTCTCCAACTAACCTTATTGTTCGCGTAGCAAGTTTGTTAGTTGCTTTTGTAGCACTTGTTATTTTTGTTGTTTTCCGCTTTATAATTCTTGATAAAGCAAAAGATATATATACAGAAGCAGAAAATCAACGCAATGAACTGAAAAAATATGAGCAGGAAAATAAAGATTTAACAACAATTATTGAACGTTTCAAAAAACGCGATAATACTGTAGAAACGGTCAGAAATTTACGTGTTCCATTTTCTCAAAAACTATGGCAGTTTTCAGATGTTTTATATAGAAAAAACTATCCTATTTGGATAACAAATCTCATTATTTCTCCAGATAAAAAATCCGCTGCTCCTGTAAAAGGAAAGGCTGCTGCTACTCAAGAAAAAACATTAGCTACATTTAAATGGACTATGGATTGTGTTTGCGCAAGTCCTAAATTGGAACCTACTACTAATTTTTATGATGAAATCAAAAACGATCGTAAATTTTTCAGAGATTTCGGTGGAATTACTTTGATCAATTCCTTTACCAAAATGGAATTTGGCAAAGAATATCAGCCCTCTTTTGGATGGAATTTTGCACTTAACTTACGAATGGAAGTAAAACCTCCTGAAAAACCTAAAGATCCTAGTTTTAAAGCAGAACACTTTAAAAATCCTCATAATTTTTTAATTAAAATTCGCGATGCAAAAGATCCTTTTACACAATATCTTCGAGAAAATCTTGGCAAAGATTTTAAAGATCAATTGGTTCAATATACACAATCTCCTCCTCCACAACCATTGATCGTTTCTTTAATCGGAGAATTTAATAAGCTGCTCAAAAAAGACCTCTATGATAAACAACGAGTTGCGAATTTAAAGCTGAAACAGGAAATCCATAATCTATTTCAATCAAATCCTCAAGGCGATGAATTAGTCCGAGCAAATCGCATATTGCTAGAAGAAGCCTATTCTAATGAAATCTCAAAACATTAGTAAATCAATTAGAGCTTTTTATATTCTAAAAATACTTTCTAGCAGAGAATATGTCCAAGCCGGCAAAATTAGGAGTTTACTTTCATGAATACTGCTAAATTATCCGATAAGCAAACAAACATCGCTTGTGCTGTTATTGCAGGTTTGTTGTTTCTTGGGTTTGGCGCAATGACATACTTCGATTATGAAGAGCTTTTGAAAGTGGAAAGCGATACTGAAGCAAAGAAAGTCGAGATTAAACAAGCAGAAATAAAACGCGATCAAATTCCAGATTTAAAAGCTACTTTATGGTATATGAAGAAAAAATATGAGCATTTTAAAGAAATGCTCCCAACTCAACAAGAATCCGCAGCTTTTTATGCTAAACTTGATAAATATCGTATTGAAAAAGGTATTAAACCTTGGAAAAGTCTTAGTACCAAAGCAACAATTATAGAAACAGCAGAAGAAGAAAAAAAGAGCAATGATCCTCAAAGTATGCAAAATAAAACTGAAACTACAAAACCTAAAAAACCTGCTCCGCAAGGAAAAAATGCACCGAAGCAATCCGCTTTTGGAGAATTTATTGAAACAACATACTATGCAAGTGTATCATTAACTTTTGATCAATTACTTCAATTCCTTAATACCATTGAAAATGACAAGCGTTTTTATGGTATTCAAGAAATTAAAATGTCAGGTAGCAAAGGTGCTGTAACTAAGACTAAAAACCCTAAAGACGCATTTAAAGAACTTGGAAATCCAGATATTGAAACGGATTTAGTTATTGTTAGTTTTACATATACAGGAGATATGCCTGTTGACAAAGAAGTTACTAAGTTTATAGATGATAAATATAAACCTCCTTTGGAAACGCAGGAAAAACTAAATTCAGAAATTAAAATTTGGGAATCAAAAGAAGATTTCTCAGCCACACACGCTTCTCGTAATCCATTTGACAAAGAACAAGTCTTACAACGTATTATCCAAGATATTTCAGATAAAAATGAAGAAATTAAAAACAAAATTTCACCTCTTTTGCCAGCAGAACAACTTAAACGAGAAATGGAGCGCATTCAAGATATACGCAATAAACTTCATATTTTAGCCGTGGCAGAAAGTTGGAGCAATTTACAAGAAGACATATCAAAACTTGGCTATGATAAAATGCTGGAAAATATCCAAGCAACAAAAGATAACGATCCTCAAGGCTTAATTTCTGAAAAAATTATTGCTTTACGCAAAGAATTAAGTGAATGGAATAAAGCTATTCTTTCTGCAGGCCAAGAAGAAAAAGCACGTCGTTTATTGGCTAAAAGTAAGCAAAAACTACAAGAAATTGACCTTCTTTATGAAGAAGGTAAAAAAAATGGAATTCAAAAGAACTTTGAAAAAATAATTAGTATTCATAATGAAATTATGCCGCAATTGCGTGAAGTAAGTGATTGGGAAAGTAAAATTCCCGAACTTGGAAATGTTCGAAAAGAGGTAGAAATTAAATATTCTAAAGCAGAGACCCAAATTAAAATTATGCAATTGGCTACAAAGCTCAAACTTGAAGGAATTATATATTTACCCAATTTTAAAGAAAACAAAGATTCCTCTGAAACTAAAGATATGTCTGTTGTCTTTATCAATAAAAAATTGATGAGAAAAAATGAAATCATCATGGGATTTGTTATTCAAAGTATTGAAGAAGACAAAATTATCTTACGATATAAAGAAGAAACTGTTCCACTTCAATTTAAAAGGCTTCCTAGACAGGATTTAAGCAAAGATAAAAAATCTGTAAAAAGCTAAATTAGTGGGAAATTACCTTGAAATAGGTTATTTATTTTCGAGCGATTTATTTCTCCCGACTTTTATCTTTTTTTCTTTGACAAGAAAAAAAGAAATTGTGGATGAATTTAGGGCGATTCATCCCCGAAGTTAAAGACTTCGGGGTTTTCTCGCCAAAATTCTATAAAACCTGCCAACCCTTAAGGAGACAATGCATGTTATTGCGATATGCCTGCGGACTAGGACTAATGCTAGCCTTAGTGCTTCCATTGATTGCCCAACAACAAGAAAATGCTACTGCAAAAGCAAGAGAAGAATTTATTTCTTTAAAAGTAGAAAATCGTCCATTTTCAGATATATTAGATCATGTTCAAGAAATTACAAGACAAAATATTATTTATGATAGTGAGATAAAAGATACAATTGTTTCTGTCAATTTAAAAAATCTACCTTGGAGACAATTTATCGAGACTATTGCAAAAGCTAATAATTGCTTAGTCGAAGATATTGAAAACGGCATAACAAAAGTATCAAAGCCACCTTTAGTAACAATGGAATTTGAAGGAGCAGATATTCGCGATATTATCAACCATATTGCGATTATTTCCAACAGAAATATTGTTATTTCAGAACAAGTAAAGGGAACAGTATCGCTCCGTTTAAAAGATGTTCCTTGGCAAGATGCACTAGAATCCGTTATTAAAACACGTGGATATGTTATGGTCCAAGAAAAAGAAGGCCGTATTTTTAGAATAGTTCCCCCTCAAGAAATTGAAACCCAATTAGAAACCCGTATTTTTAAATTACGCTTTATTCGCCCCAAATCTGCGTACGTTGCAAAAATGACATCCAACTATTTCAAAGATGGAACTGTTGCAGCAGGTGGCGGTGGGCGAGGTGGTGCTGGTGCTGGTGCTGGTGCAATGGGTGGCACAGGAAGTACTGTAAAATTCAGCCTTCTTAATGCATTAGAAACTGTTCTTACTCCGAATAAAGGAAGGCTAAATTACGACGAAAATACAAATACTTTGATCATCACAGATGTAAAACCTCAAATTGATAAAATGACTTCAATTATCAATGAATTAGATAAAGAACCAAGACAAGTATTTTTGGATATTAAATTTATTCGCACTACAAACAGCGATGTTTTTGATTTTGGTGTTGATACTGGTGATGATGGAATTCGTATCAGCCAAAGTTTTGGAAGCATGTCTACAAGATTACCTTTTACTTTGGGAAAAGGTGGTTGGGAAGACAGTATTGCCGCAGTCCCTAAATCTCAATTAGAAAAAGAAGGCTTTCCTAATGATACTCAAGTTTCTGAACAAAATAGTAAAACAGCACCAATTACTTTTGGATCATTAGATTTCACCCAAACTAAATTTACCTTGCGTCTTTTGAAAAAAGATGTAAAAAGTAAAGTAGTCCAAGCACCTAAAATTATTACCCTCGATAATCATGAAGCAACCATTTTTGTTGGGCGTTCAATTTCTTATGCTCGTACAGAAATCATCCAAAATGACAATGGCGTTCCTTCTGTTGAAATTCAAGAAGCAGAAGACTCTCCAGCAAGAGAAGGTTTCCAAATTTTAGTTGTTCCACATATTATTCCAGATACAAATAAAATACAATTAACAGTAATTCCTTCTAACGATCAACTTACTGGAACTACTTCTAAAATTGCTGGATTTAATACATTTACTGCAGGCAGTAATTCTATTGATCTTCCAGAAATAACCCAACAAGTACTTGTTACACACATGATTTTGGAAAGTGGACAAACTGCTGTTTTAGGAGGTTTACTAAAGGTAAGTCAGGCAGAAGTTGTTCGTAAAGTTCCATTTTTGGGAGATATTCCATTTTTAGGATATTTCTTTAAATATAAATCTATCAATAAAGAAAAAGAAGACCTTTTCATCTTTATCACGCCAAGAATTGTAGATTCCGCAGAAAATACAAAAGACACTACAGATGCCGCAGCTAAAGTCAAACTAGATCAACAACGTGCTCAATATGAGTCTATCTGGCGAGATAAATAATTTGTAATTTCTAATATGGTTATGCGTACCTTTAAAAAATTAAGTACGCATAACTAAATCTAATCAATAATCAGGATTACTGTTTTGGATAATAAAGATTCTTTACAAGCATCTTCAAATGCTTTGTTTAACTATCGAATTTGGTTAAGCAGAGATGGCTTTAGTCGCTATCTTTCTCAGCATGATACAGCAGCAATTCTAGAGCAATCTATTCGGCGTGCAAGTATCCCCATTGCATTTTCTGGACAATTTAATCCACGCATGAGAATATCTTATTATACTTCTCTTCCCGTTGGAATAGCTTCATCTGGAGAGCCTATTGATTTAACTCTTCAAAAATCATTCGATGTCGAAGAACTTAAAACTAGATTGCAAAATAAATTGCCTTCAGGATTTGGAATTTCAAAAGTAGAGCTATTTTCTCGTCGAGAAAAATGTTGGATAAATTTAACATACCAAGTTAAGTCTTCTTTTCATATTTCTGATGAAAAAATTGTTCAACTTTTGCAAAAAAATGAAATATGGGTTATTCGAGCTCATAATGGCAAACGTGTTAATATTCGACAATATATTTTAGATTGTCGCCTTATAGCAAACGAAACAAATTTCTCTATATTGGAATTTTCTTTTCGCATGGATTCTACCGGCAGTGCTTCTGTTTGGGAATTACTTACAGAACTAGAAGTCCCATTAAATGATCAAATTTTTCTTGATATTGTTCGCACTTCGGTAAAACTAGTGCCCTTAGAACCATAAAGGTTATTTATTTATGACAAAACGGATGCTCATCAATGTAATAGAAACCGAAGAAAGTCGCATTGCAATTGTGGATAATAACCGTTTAGAAGAAATCTACATTGAACGAACTTCTTCTCTAGGACATGTTGGAAATATTTATAAAGGAAAAGTTGTCAATATCGAACCTTCTATACAAGCCGCTTTTGTAGATATTGGCGAAGGACGCAATGGTTTTCTACATGTTTCAGACGTCATGCCAATTTATGGGCAAGTCAGTAGCGAAGATCCAAATGGACATACTCGCAAGCGTGAAAAAAAAATACAAGATTTGCTCGCTAAAGGTATGGAAGTTTTGATACAAATTACTAAGGAAGGTATTGGCAACAAAGCTCCAACTTTAACTACTTATCTTTCTTTGCCAGGACGCTATATTGTTTTAATGCCCTCGATTAAAAGATCTGGCGTTTCCCGTAAAATTGAAGATGAAGTCCTGCGAAAAAAACTGCGGGATACTTTAAGCAAGCTAGCTCCTCCTCCTGGAATGGGCTATATCATTCGTACTGCTGGGGCTAATAAAAGTGCTCAAGAAATTTCCAAAGATTTAAACTATCTTTTAAACCTTTGGAAAGTTATTACAAAACGTGCATGTCATGCAAAAGCTCCATCGTTAATTTATCAAGAAAGTGATTTGGTAATTCGTACTTTGCGCGATATTTTTACAGAAGATATTGAAGATGTAATTGTAGATCGTCAATCAGCTTATCAAAAAGCCTTAGACTTTATGAATGTTCTTTCCCCAGATTATGCTAAAAAAGTAAAAATATATACGGAAAATGTTCCATTATTTCATAAATTTGGAATCGAATCAGAAATTGAAAAAATCTATGAGAAAAAAGTTCCATTAGGCTCCGGGGGACATTTAGTTATTGAACAGACAGAAGCCTTAGTTGCGATCGATGTTAATTCTGGAAAATATACAGAAGAAGAAGATATTGAAGAAACTGCCTTCAAAATTAATATGGAAGCGGCAGAAGAAATTGCACGACAACTACGTCTACGAGACCTTGGTGGGGTAATTATCTGCGATTTTATTGATATGAAAGATCTCAAGAACCGCAGAATTGTAGAACGCAAATTCCGTGATAGTTTACGCAAAGATCGCGCACGAAATCGTGTGGGACGAATTAGCCAATTTGGAATTATTGAAATGACTCGGCAACGTTTAGGCCCATCACTTAAAACTTACACACATACTATATGTAGCCATTGCAATGGGCATGGATGTATAAAAAGCATTGAAACACTCTCTTTGCTCATTATGCGAAAAATAAAACTTGGTGCGCTTTCTGGCAACGTTAAAAAAATTGTAGTCACAGCGCATGCGGAAGTTGCTTCTGATTTAACTAATCAAAAACGTAAAATGCTACATGAATTAGAACAACAGACTAATGTGGAAATTGTCATTAGTCCTTCTAATAGCATTGAAATAGAAAAATATTCAGTAGAGTATTTCGGAAGCGATAACCAATCAATTATGCTTTAATTTATTTCAATAAAAAAAACGGCAGCCAGAAAAGCTGTCGTTTTTTCTTAAAGATTTTTATTTAGGATTTTATTTATGCCAGAAACACCAATGGTGAAACAATATCAAAGTATTAAAGCGCAACATCGTGATATTATTGTATTTTTTCGTATGGGTGATTTTTATGAAATGTTTTATGAAGATGCAGAAATTGCTTCAAAAGTTTTGGGAATTGCTCTAACCTCTAGAAATAAAGGGGAAAATGCAATGCCTATGGCTGGAGTTCCAGCTAAAGCAATGGAAAGCTATCTCCAGAAGCTATTAGAAAAACAGCTTAAAATTGCCATTTGTGAACAAACCCAAGATCCTAAAGAAGCTCAAGGTTTAGTTGAACGAAATGTTGTGCGTATTATTACTCCAGGAACTTTAACAGAACAAGAAGTTTTATATGCAAAAGGAAATAACTTTCTATTATCCGTTTGTATTTTGTTGAAGTCCAACTCTAAAATGGTCGGATTAGCTTGGACAGATATTTCTACTGGCCAATTTTGGGTACACGAAATTGATTCATTACAAATTTATGATGAAATTTCTCGTATTGCTCCTGCTGAGTGTTTAATTTCTGAGGAAGCTCGTGATTATATACTATCTCCAGGAGACAATCAAAATAGCTTAGAAAAGATTCTACAACTTCAACAAATTCCAATTACAACTAAGCCTAAATGGTATTTTGATCCTTTAAGTTCCGAACAAACATTACGAGAACATTTCCAAATACAAACATTAGAAAGCTACGGTTGTATCGAAATGAAATGCGCTATCGGAGCTGCTGGTGCTTTATTAAAATATTTAAACGAAACACAAAAAACAAGCCTTCGTAATTTAGAAAGAATAGAAGTTTATAATGCTAGTGAAACAATGTTTTTAGACCGTGCTACGCGACATTGTTTAGAAATACAAAGAACTATGCGTGAAGGTAGTAAAAAAGGAACTTTGTTAGAAATACTTGATAAAACATGCACAGCCATGGGTGCAAGGTTACTCATGTCTTGGATTTCCACCCCTTTGGTTAATATTGAAAAAATCCAACAGAGACAGGAGGGAATACAAGTTCTATATAAATACCGAGAAATCAATAATAAAATTCGCAGCCTTTTAGAAAAAATACAAGATATTGAAAGACTGTGTTCTCGTGTTGCTTATCAACGTGTTAATGCACGCGATCTTCTAGCAATTAAAAATTCCCTGCAAATTTTACCAGATATTCAGAGATCTCTGGGTTCTTTGCAGATGGAAATTTCAAAAGAAAAAAAAGAAATTTTTTCAGAGAATAAAGAATTTTCAACTGTTCTACAAGATAAAACAGAAATAGAAAATTTTCCTAAAATTTTAGCAGATATATACCATCAAATTTCTACAATGGATGAATTGGCCAATCTATTAGATTCTGCTATACATCCTGATCCAGAAGTTACGTTAAAAGATGGAAATATTATTAAAGATGGTTATTCAAAAGAACTCGATGAGCTTAGAAGCCTTCAACGTTCTGATACAAAATGGCGAGAAAATTTTCAAAAACGAGAAATACAACGTACGAACATTCCTACTCTAAAGATTGGCTATACTTCTGTATTTGGTTATTATATCGAAGTTACAAATTCCCACTCTCATAAAATCCCTGATAATTATATTCGAAAGCAAACATTAAAAAATGCAGAACGATATATTACTCCGGAGCTAAAAGAATATGAAGAAAAAGCCTTAACGGCCTGTCAAAGGGCCAATGCTTTAGAATATCAATTATTCCTTGAGCTACGTGAAAAAGTTAGTCAGCATCTTCCTGAACTTCAAAAAATTGCTCGAGCAATTGCGTGTTTAGATGTTTTAAGCAATCTTTCCTACATTGCTATAGAATACAAATATGTTTGCCCAGAAATGCTTAAAAATAATGAACTAGAAATTATCGGAGGCAGGCATCCAGTATTAAGTGCCAGTAAGCCATCTTTTGTGCCAAATGATATTAAATTAGGAATAGGAAAAGAAATTGCCATTATTACAGGCCCTAATATGGCAGGAAAATCAACATACATTCGACAAGTTGCATTACTTATTCTTATGGCGCAAATTGGTTCATTTATTCCTTGTGAAAAAGCAAAGATTGGAATTGTAGATCGTATTTTTACTCGCATTGGTGCAGCAGATGAAATCAGCCGAGATCGTAGTACTTTTATGGTTGAAATGATTGAAACTGCTAATATTCTCAATCGTGCAACAGAAAAAAGTTTTATTGCACTGGATGAAGTCGGTCGAGGAACAAGTACTTTCGATGGAATTTCATTAGCTTGGGCAATCATGGAGCATATTCAGAAAAAAATCAAAGCTCGCACAGTATTTGCAACACATTACCATGAAATGGCAGAGTTAGCTGAGATTTTTCCTAATGTTCATAATTACAATGTAGCAGTTCAAGAACGCGGAGAAGAAATTACTTTTCTTTATAAGATCATGCCAGGAAGTGCAGATAAAAGCTATGGCATCCATGTCGCACGGCTAGCCGGTATTCCCAAAGAAGTACTCAAACGAGGTAAAGATATTCTTGCTAATTTGCAAAAGCATTCTCTCGATTTTCAAACTTATACAAAAGGTTGCCTTCGTATTAACAATGCGCTGCAATCCCAAACCCAATCTCAAACAAATCTTTTTTCTTTTGTTGGAGAACAAATTATTACCATGCTAGCAAATATAGAAATTAACAATCTTTCCCCTATAGAAGCCTTCCAAATTTTAAATGATCTTCATAATGAAGCAAAAAAAATATGAGAGAGGAGAAAAAAATGTTTAGCGTTTTAAAAAAAATTTTCTTTTTCACAGTTGTAATAATATGGCTTTTTAATACAAACTTTCTTCAAGCACAAATGAAAATTCTCTCAACTAAATTTTTAGGCCCGGTATGGAATGAAGGACATGCGAAAGCCTTTGTTATTGCTCAAGATGGCGGTGATTCCTATACTACTCCAGAAGGAACATTATGGTGGTTTGGAGATACTTTTCTAGGGATAAGAAAAGACAATGGGAAACATGATTTTAGGGGTGGAATTTCTTGCTCTGTTGCTAAATTGGAGAAGACTGAAAAGCTGCCCCCAGTTTTAAAATTCTTGACAGGACAAGATGGCAAAGCTATTCAAGCAATAGAATTTTTTTCGGATGAACCTTGGGAACATTATAGAATTTGGCCGCTTGCAGGGATCTTTGTAAATGGAAAATCATATATATATTATTCTTTAATTGAAATTACAGGCAATCAATTGTGGGATTTTAAATGTGTTGGAACAGGATTAGCCTGTAGTGATAAACCATTTAGCGTTCATAAAAGAATCCAACCAGAAGCTGGATGGAGATTTTCTGTTAGCCCTTCCGCTATCATTTTAACAAATGACTGGATATATCTTTTTGATGTTGAAAAAAGAAAAGAACAAAATGGTGTTTGGCTCGCGCGAGTTACGCCCAAAGAAATAGAAAACCCTACGGCTTATCAATTTTATTGTGGTAAAGAATTAGGATTTTCTAATGACAGAGAGAAACAAGTTTTGTTTTTAGAAAATATTTACGGACAAGTATCTATTGTTTGGAATGAATATCTAAAAAAATATATTCTTGCTTCTTCCAGCGATTTTTTCCGCCCATACGAAATTCGTTTTTACCTAGCAGACAATCCTGTAGGACCTTGGATTAAAACGACTACAAACATTTATGTTCCTGAACACTTGCAGGAAAAAAAAGTTACTCTTATTTATTGCTCTTTTTTTCATCCAGAGTTATTTCAAGAAAATGGTCGCATTATGAATTTAACCTTTTCTCCGCATCTTGAAAATTCCTGGTTTGATGCAAATAATGAAATGATTGAAGTAGTCATCAGTAAAGAATAATCAACAATAATTACTAACAAAAAAAATAAGGAAAAAATGGATACATCCATTTTTTCCTTATTTTTAACGAACTACATTAAATGTTAATTTTACAGGTTGTCCATTACGTATAATTTCTACTTGTAATTTGGTTGTATTTCTATTTTGGCGTATCATTTGCTTAATATAGCTGGGATCAAGATTGTTTGTTGCTATGCCATTGATATTTTTTACCAGATCATCTTGACGTAAGCCAAATTTATAAGCCTCAGAACTATTTTTAATTCCGCGAAGTCTTACACCTACAGCTTGTCCTTCATCATCGTACTCTAACATAGGAGCAATTTCTTCAATTTTTTTATCAAGATTTTGTAAAATTTCTGTGCCTTTTTGGGAACTAACTTCCCAATTATTAGAAGAGATTTCTCTAATTTCAAAGCTTTCAGATGCTGAAGAACTCGATTTGATAGGAAGATTGGTTTCTTTATATTCTATGAACACTTCCCGGCCACCATTATCAAAACGAAATTTAATTCCTTTACCAGGAGTAATTTCCATTGCTGTAATATTATTTCCATCAAGTTGAATTTGCCAAGGCTTATTATTATTTTTCTTATTATTTTCATTTAATGATTCGATCAAAACTGCTTCTTGACCTTTAATACTAACTAAAGCAAATCCAACACGAGGAATTTGTACAATTTTTACTTTTTGTTGTAAAAGCTCTTTATGCCAATCTTGTTGAATTTTAGGAGGAACATAAGTTGTTTGTATAGGAGGATCTAATAAGACTTTAGCGTTATAAATAATAGCATATTCTTCTTTGGTAAGCTGATTCGTATTTATTTCTTTAGCTCGTGGTGCTAACAATTGTTCAATCGCATTTTTATCCATGCTAGGGACAAATTTGCTTGTAGGAAGCACATTACGATTTTTAAATGTAATCCCAAACATGATAACGATTGCAAAAAATAGTAAAAGATTTCCCAACCATAAAAATTTTAATATTGATTTGAGTGGCATGAGTAAAACCTTTCTTGCAAAGCAATCCAAAGGATTTCAAATATTTTGTGATTTTCCTAAAATATCGCAGATCTTTTTAGTTTTTTGGTTGTTGAAATAGATTATTTTTTGATACGATCGTCATCACCAAATTTCTTTATTCGATCATCACCAAATTTTTTGGAAGGTTCAGAAAATTCTCTTTGAGAAGAAAGATTGGTACTACTTTCTGATCCAACTCCCGATGAAGAGGTAGAAATATTTGTTGTTCCAGAAATAGCAGCAGGTGCCATATATCGTTTTGCATTTTTGGAGATACCACGAAGATACATTCTTAATTCATCTGGATTATCTGATGCTGCAAAGGCATCATCTTGAGAGATGAGTTCTTTTTCACAAAGAAGTTGCAAGGATTTTCCAAATGTCATTGTTCCAAAATAATCATAGCCTTCATCTAATGCTTTGGCTAATTCTAGGGTTCGTCCTTCTGCTAAAATTTGTTTAACAGTAGGAGTTCCAAGTAATAATTCTGTAGCAGGAACACGACCTTTCCCAGATTTTTTAGGAATGAGTCGGATAGATAATATTCCTTCTAAAATCATTGCTAGCTGCTGTCGAAGCATAGGATGCTGATGAGGTGGGAAAAACATGACAATACGTTCTACTGTTTGAACAGCATTCAATGTATGTAAAGTTGAAAATACTAAATGGCCTGTTTCAGCAGCAGAAATCGCAGCTTCTACAGTTTCCTGATCTCGAATTTCACCAATTAAAATAACATCAGGACTTTGACGCATAGCATGTTTTAAAGCAACCATAAAACTTTCTGTATCAATACCTACTTCACGTTGGCTAAAGATAGAATTTTTTTCTCTAAAAATAAACTCTATAGGATCTTCAACAGTTACAACATGTTTCGGAAGATTTTCATTGATATATTGCAAAATAGAAGCTAAAGACGTTGACTTTCCACTTCCAGCAATACCGGTTGCCAATACTAAACCACGAGAAAGATTTGCTAATTTTTCCATGCCTTTAATTGGAAGATTGAGTTCTTGAAAATTTGGAATACGGCTTTGAACATGCCGAAAAACCATAGCATGTTGACTCATATATCTAAAAACATTGGCTCGAAAACGTCCAACATTAGGCAAATCTAAAGAAAAATCAGCTTCTCCATACTGCTCAAAATTTTCTTTGCAAGTATCATCTAATAATTCGTCAAATGCCGCCCACATTTGTTCTTGTGTTAAAGGAACATCCGCAATAAAACGTATCTTTCCATCAATACGCATTCCTGGCCGACTATTTGTTTTCAAAAACAAATCCGATGCTCCTTGAGCAACCATATATTCAAAAAATCTCTTAATTTCCATGTAAAAAAACCTTCGATAAAAAAATAGTTTTTTTCATAAAATCTCGTTTTTGATTTAAAAGATTTTACGAAATATTTCAAAATTTTGCAAAAGAAATATAGATTTACTTAAAATAAATTTATTAGCTCTAACTTGAAAGTTATGATTTATAGAGTATAATTTAAGAGCTCTTTAAATTTTCTTTGAAAGAAAGTCAACTATGTTACAAGAATTACTAAATCAAGAAGTTGCTGGATACAAATTAGAAAAAATATATAACGAAAGTTCAACAACAACTTTTTCTGCTACTCATATAGAATCCGGACATAATTTTGCTTTTAAGGCTATTCCCAAATCTTGCTTAGTTGAAGTCCCTATAGTTACAATTATTGAATTTTTTCAAGAAATTAAAACATGGCAAGTTACAAATTTACTTTCTATTATTGATAACGGAATTCAAGATAATTATATTTGGATTGCCCGTCCTTGGCAAGATTGCCTCAACCTTTGGAGATTATGCCAAAGCAATAATTGTTTTGAATTTGCCTATGTAGCTCAATTGATGGCACAATGTGCGGAATTTTTAGATACTTTGCAACAATCAGGGTATCGACATGGAAATTTAAAACCTTCTAATATTTGGTTGGCTAATGGCTCGTTACTATTCTCTGATTTCTGTTTAGGTGCTGACATATTAGATATTCGATATGAAAATAGTGTCTCTCCTTACTATTTAGCACCAGAGCAAATTTCAGCCCCCCAAGATGTAGATATTTTTGCTGATTTATATTCACTTGGAGTAATTTTTTATGAAATGTTAGCTGGACATTTACCTTACCAAGGAACATACCAACAAGTAATAGAACAGCATCTTAATGCTCCAATTCCAACATTAGATATAGCAAATTTAAAAATTCCTCCTATAGCCCAAGAATGGTTAAATAAATTATTGGCGAAAACTCCGCAAGAACGTTTTCTCAATCCTTTGGAATTTTTTCAACAAATACAAGATTTTTTAAAAGATTATCAATTTTCTACAACTCCAAATTCTCAAGAAACCACTAAAAAAGTCCGACCTATTGTTGGAAAGCAAGCAATACATCCAGATGATCTAAAAGAACTTATGGATATTAGCCAAACAAGTAAGAAAAAATTCAAAATTAAACGTGAATTTTCCACACAATTAAGAATTCCCAAACAAAATAGTTCAGAAAGTAAGCAAGACATAACTCCAATAGCTACTGTACCTAAAGAGCAAGTTGTTCTTGAACCTAAAAAAACTCTTCCTTTTGCTCCTGCAAATTTTGATGCAGAAGACGCACTAGCAAGTTTTCCTTTACCAAAAAATGCAGAAGAAGAAATTATATCGCCTCTTTCAACATTCTCCTCAGAAAACAAAAATCCAATAATACCACAATCTATAGAAAACCAATATATTTATACATCCCCTCAAATTTTTTCTCAACCCATAGAGAGCCAACAAGCTCCTCAAGCTCCTCAAATTTTTTTTCAACCCATAGAAAGCCAACAAGCTCCTCAAATTTTTTCTCAACCTGTAGAAAATCCATATATTTATACATCTCCCCAAATTTTTCCACAAAATATAGGAAATCAATATAATATTGTACAACCTCCTTCTCAAATATCTTCTGTGCAGGTATATTACAATGACAATTTTTTACGCCCAGGACTAGAAGCTCCTCCTAGCGGAACTTGGGAAGCTCAAGAAAATGTAATAAAAACTGAAGAAAAAATTACAATTGCCCCACCATCTGAAGAAAATTCAATTCCTCCTACAGAAGCTATTTCTTTGCAACCTGATCTCTCCCAGGGAGGAACTCATCAAAAACTTGCTAATACTCAGCAATATAGCATTCCAAAACGTAATTTAAATACTAAAGTTGCAAAGGTAGTAATTGGAGTAAAAGAAAAGCCACAAAAAAGTATTTTTCCAATGATTATTACTATATTTGCAGGTTTTGGATTAGGATTATTTTTATTTTTTTGCTATAAAATTAGCTACGAAGCAGAAAAAAACAATACTTTATCTTTAAAAACCCCAAGAGTAATTGATACAAACATAGCCCAACAAGAGCCTAATGCTCAACCCAAATTACCAACTACCGTAGTTGCTCCTTTAAAAAAGGCTACAGAAAAAACTCCAACAAAATCAAAAAACTTAGGTTGGTTTTCCGAAGAAATGCCAGAAGGAATGATAAAAGATTCTAAAGCAGGAAAATATTTTTGGCAAAAAGATCTTAGTTTAATGGTATACATCCCAGAAGGAGATTTTTTCCGTAGCAGTAAACAAAAAATTATTGTATCCAATTTTTATTTAGATTGCTATGAGTTAACAAATGCCCAATTTTTAAAATTTTGTCTGTCCTCTGGTTATGAAATTCCTAAGCATTCTAGCCAAGCGGGATTTAATCTTCCTAATCAACCTATTGTTGGGATTAACTGGTACGATGCAAAACGCTACGCAGATTGGGCGGAGAAAAGACTTCCTACTGAAGCAGAATGGGAAAAAGCAGCACGTGGAGGATTTCAGATTCCAGATTATAGCAATAGCAATGCTCCTATAAAAATGAAAAAAAATACTATTGTAAATAGAAACTATCCTTGGGGAAGTAAATCTCCAGAAGAATTAAATTCTGTTTCTAACTATAATTCACCTAAAGATCCCTTTCCAAATACTGCTCCTGTTGGTAGTTTTTCAAGAGGAGAATCTCCTTATCAATGTCAAGATATGGCAGGAAATGTTTGGGAATGGTGCCAAGATACTTATGATGAAAAATATTATAAAACTATTTCTGAAAAAGATCCTGTTGGACCAAATACTTCAAGTAGGAAAAAAGTATGCCGTGGTGGTTCATGGAACAGCCCTGCAACCCAGTTGAATACTTTCGCCCGTTGGCCTGTAGAAGCAAACACTAAATCACATAACATTGGTATCCGATTAGCAAAATAACTGCGTTAGGAATCGGTATGCTATTAGAAAAAAAATTTTCTAAAAAAAAGATTCTTTTTCATCAAAAATTTTCTTATAAAAACAATATATATATAGCATTTCAGAAAATGATTCAAATAATTTTTTATTCTTTTCTTAAGTATTTTCTGAAATGCTTTATTTCTAGAAATTATCTTCTTGTAATACTAATAGTCGGAATTTTTCCATTTAAAATTTTTGCTCAAGATTCTGTTCATAATGAAAATTTTTCTTGTGTAATATTGATCCCAAAAGGGTATTCTCAAAAATTGCAAGAACAAGTAAACTTTGCTTACCAGCAAATTAGCAATAAAGTTCAAAAAAATTTAAGAATCGAATTGCATGAATATCCTATTATTTCCCTTTGCGAAAATCATAAAGAAATGGAAAAAGCTGCTGGAAGTTCTATAGTAGATTGGGCATTTGGAGTTGCTTTACCTCAAAAATATTTGATTGCGATCAATTTACAAAAGGTTTCTTCTCCAGAAAACGCTTTATCTGCTGTTGTCAGACATGAAACAGTCCATCTTTATCTTGGAGCATGGGAAAATATACATCAAAAAAATCTTCCTTTATGGTTTAATGAAGGAATAGCCGAATATTTTTCTGGTGCTTTACATTTGACATATCAAGAAGAAATTCTAAATAGTTTGGCCTTTCAAAAAGTAATACCATTTGAAAGTTTGAACAATAAATTTCCTAAAGACTCTCAATTAGCACATCAAGCCTATTTGCAATCTCTTAGTATGGTCCGATATATTCAAAGCCATTATGGGAATAGTGCATTGCGAAATATTTTACAACACTACGAGCATTCAAAAAATTTTAATGAAGCCTTAGAAAAAGCTCTTGAAATTGATTTGGAAAAGCTGCAACAAAATTGGTATGTAGCTATCAGCCCAGGAAATTTATGGCTATGGATTTGGAGAATTACAGGAATATTTTCTTTATTTACAATTGTAGCTTTTTTAGTTTTACTAGCTTATTGGAAACAAAAACGACGGAATCAAAAACTTTTAACGACTTGGCAACATCAAGAAAAATTACAAGAATCTACTACCAATAATATTATTTATATGAGTGATTTTAAGAAGAATGAATCAGACATTCCATCTAACCTACATAATATTATTGAAAATGAAGAATATATATCAACTAACCAATTACAACAAGAAAGCGATGAACTCGAACAAAACAAAAATTTGCTCCGTGAACAAAAATGGCGACAGCGTCTTTTTGGATCAGTCATATCATTACCACTTGATCGAGAAACTCGCTTTATAGAGAAAATAGCTTTAGATAGTTCTTCAAAAAAAGAAGAACAAAATAATGCTTCTAAAGAAGAAGCAAAACAAGAATTTTGAAAATCTTTAGATAATCTATATCTTTAGGAATCCCGCATTTAAAATTTTCTTGACAAATTTTTAATATATTTTTAAAATTATTAAATGTCCCGTTTTTTTAGAAAAAATGGGATTATAAAAATTATTAGACTAATAATCTCGTTTAAAAAGAAAGGAGAGTGCATATTTTTTATGCACGAAATTCTTATGAAAACGGGACATACTATTCGCATTTTTATCGCAGCACCTGTGCGGGATATGTATGCAGAAAGAGAGTTTTTAACAAAATCTGTATTTCCTAAATTGCAATCGCAATGCCGAGAACATAATATCGTTTTAGAAATAAGCGATCCCTATTATGGCGTCAGCGAAAATTTTGATATACGTGCTCATAACTTTCGCCAAGAAATAGATCGCAGTCATATTATTATTGCCTTTATAGGCGAGCATTATGGTTGGATGCCAGAGGATTCAACAATATCTCTTTTTCATGAAGAAATTGATTATGGTATATTAGCTACTTCTGAAACCAGGCAACTATTTTGTAAAGTTTATCAGCGTGATGTTCGCTCATGTTTACGTGTACCTACAGAAATTTGGACAGATTATTGGGAAGATGATGATACTGATAGATTTCAAAAATTGGCAGCTTTAAAGGAACAAATACGCCAAAACAGAATTCCAATATATGAATATCCTGCACAATGGGATGAAGATAATTCCCCTTCCTGGAATCCAGAAATTAAAGGTTTTTTTTATGGTTTTGAAAATTTAGAAGAAACTATTTTGCACGATCTTTGGCAAATGATCCAAAAAATTGTACCTTCTGCACAAGATTTGTCTGCTAAGGTAGATCCTAATACTATACAAATTCCTTTTCTTGAAGAATCTATTTTTCAAAATAGCTTTCGCAAAAATTTAACCCAAATTTTTATTGGGCGTACTCATATTTTGCAAGAAATACAAGAATTTACAAATAAAAAAAATGAAAGTTATCTGATTATATCCGGACATAATGGGATTGGAAAATCAGCTATTTTAGCGAAAGTAGCTGAAATTTTAGAAAATATCGAACCCGATCCTAATACTAAGCAAAAAAAGACATTAGTACTATTTCATAACATTGGATTAACTGGGAAATCTCGTGATGTAAGATGTATATTGGAATGGCTTTGCAAAGAACTACAATCTTGCGAAGAAAAAATATCAAACGATTATGCCAAAGACTTCGAAACTTTGAGAGACTTATTCCCGCAAATGCTAGAACAGGTTTCAGAAAAGCGTAAAGTTATTATTATTTTAGATGGAATAAATGAACTTTATCCAAGATACCAATCTTATCAATTTTATTGGCTCCCCACTCATATCCCAGCAAATGCTTCTATTATTCTCAGCCTTAATAGCGACACTTATGAGCAAATCTTAAAAAAAAGACTTCATGCAGAACAATTTAATATTCCCGCCCTTGAAGCATCTGATCGAAGAGATTTAATTCTTTCTTATTGTAAATTACGAGATATTGAAATTCCAGAGATATGTCGAGAAGAATTGATTGCTAAAGAAAATAGTGATATTCCTTTATATCTTAAAATTGCTATAGAAGAAGTAAATGCTGTTTCTCATCAAATCAACCCTATTCCTATTACAGAAGCAATGAGACAATTGCCAGAGAATTTGCCCACATTACTAGGTAAAATTTTAGATCGATGGGAAAAACAATTTGGTTATGATTTAGTTTCTTCCTTTTTAGGAACCCTCGTTGTTTCCCAAAATAGTCTTCCATTACAACGGTTGAGAACTCTTATCAAGAGTGAAGGACAGCAGTATATAGTCAATGATAAATGGACTCCGTTAGCACAATCTCTTTCCCCATATCTTTTTGAAGTACAACAACAAGTTCAACTATCTCATTCTTTAATACAAGACTCTGTTTATAATCGCTATCTCATCCTTGATACTGCACGTTTAAAATCGCATCAAATGTTTGCTGAATTTTTGGAAAAACAAGGATACGCTTTAGCTGCTACGGTATCAGAATTACCCTATCATTGGATTAAGGCTAAAAATTGGCAAAAAGCATTACAATTACTTACCAATCTTGAATTTTTAGAAGCAAAAGCAAATGCTGGTATGATTGCAGAACTAAGCCAAGATATTGCTTTTTTCTTGCAAGAATGCAAAGAAAATATTTCTATTTCTTTGGATAAAAACTTTACACAAGTTGATAAACCTAGTGAGATTACTAATGCTAACGAACCTGTAGAAGCTATTATAGAAGAACTTCCAAACGAAGATGAAAATTCTCAACAAAGTAATATTGTTGTAAATAAAACTAATCTTGAGATTTTACAAAGAGCTTTATTGGCAGACCTTTCGTTTTTAACACGACATCCTCAACAAATTTTTCAATCTCTTTGGAATCGTTGTTATTGGTATGATTCTCCCAAATCTGCGCAACATTATACTTATACAGAATCTAAAGGAAAAAAATTGCCATGGGGGACGACTTCTCCGATTCATCCTGTTGTCGAATATTGGCGTACTCAAAAGCAAAAACAAAATATATTGTGGTTAGAGTCAAAGCGACCATTAGAACCGCATCTTGATTCTCCTTTGCAACAAGTTTTTCATGTTCCACTTAGCGTTTCAGAAGTTGCTTATAGCCGAGATGGTAAGCGGATTGCAGCAAGTTCTTGGGACAATTGCATCCGTATTTGGGATTTAGCAAGTTATGCCTGTCTTGCTACTTTAAAAGGTCATACGCAATGGGTACAAAGCATAGAATTTAATCCAAATAACTCAGAACTTGCAAGCGCTTCTCGTGATAAAACTATAAAAATATGGGATATTGAAAGTGGAAAATGTGTAAAAACTTTTAAAGGCCATACAAATTGGGTGTCTGCAGTATCGTATAGCCCGGATGGCAAGCGTTTAGCATCAGCTTCTTTTGATGAGACTGTAAAAATATGGGATGTTGGTTCGGGGCAATGTAATAAAACATTGCGTGGACATAAAGGCCCTATCACGTATGTTGTTTTTCATCCTAAAGAAGAAATTGTTGCTTCTGCTAGCCAAGATCATACAATTCGTATATGGGATATTACAACAGGCAATTGTCTAAAAGTACTTAAAGGACATACTGATTCTATTGAAAAAATTGCGTATAGTCCCGATGGAAAAATATTAGCGTCTGCTTCTTTCGATCGTACAATTCGCCTTTGGAATCCTATTCCAGATGTTAGCGTTACTGGTGCTATTGGCAGTTGGTTTAAAGATAATGTTCTCAAATCTTCCAACGATGCCATTAAAATAATCAATGGCCATGAACAAAAAGTGATGAGTGTTGCATTTAGTCATGACGGAAGACGCCTGATTTCTTGTTCATGGGATAGAACAATTCGAATTTGGCAGGTTGAAACAGCAGAATGTTTGCTAATACTACATGGACATGAAGATTGTGTAATGTCAGCAAAGTTCTCTCCCAATGGAAAGATGATAGCCTCTGGTTCACAAGATAAGACTGTTCGAATATGGGAAATTGATAGCAGCAAAACTTTATTACATTTACTAGGGCATGATCAAAATGTTTATGCAATAGATTTCGATCCAGAAGGAAAAACTTTAGCAACAGCTTCTGAAGATAAAACAGTTGGGTTATGGGATGTAGAGACCGGAACTCGGACACAAGAACTAAAAGGTCATGAAGATGGTATTTTAGATGTTGTTTTTAATCCATGCCAGCCATTTTTAGCTACAGCATCTAAAGATAAAACAGTCCGGCTTTGGAATCTTATCTCTGGCCAATCGCCTAAAGTTTTAACAGGACATCAAGATTGGGTGAGATGTATAGCATTCTCTCCCGATGGGAAACGGATTGCTTCAGGATCCAGTGATAGAACTATGCGAATTTGGCTAATTGCCAGCAATGGTAATGCTACTTGCGAACGTGTTTGCACAGGCCATACTGACTATATCAGAGCTGTGGCTTTTAGTCCAGATGGTGGTTTAGTTGCTTCAGGTAGTGAAGATAAAATTTGCCGTATTTATCGTCTTGATGGGCAATTGATCAATAGTTTTGATAATCAACCCAGTCCAATTTCTCATATAGAATTTAGTGATGATAGTCAGAAAATACGAATTTTTACAGAGACTTCTTTTAAAATTTGGGATATATCAACTGGAGTTTGCGAACAAACTTTATCGTTATTAAATGGTGGAGAAATTGCTAATATATGCCAACATATTTATTCTTTTAATCAAACCACAACAACACTTTGGCTGCCTGGAAAAAATGAGCCAATTGCCTGCTATCATGAAGATTTAGAACATCCTAAATTTCATCCTAAAACAAATTATTGGGCTGCATGTGGCCGCAATAATCGTAGTTATACTTATTTGTTTAAGTTGTAAAAATTTGTTAAAAAAACGC
>CAZPDM010000073.1:0-22927 GCA_964585305.1 uncultured Planctomycetota bacterium
TATAAACTGGTCTAATAGACCTTTGTCCATATTTGTCTATAAAACCAGCAACTATTTCCGTTTTTAGAAATCCATCAAATTTTTCTAACGGAAATATTTTAGATCGTGAAGGAAATATTCTAACAGCACAACATGATAGTACAATTACTAAAACAGATAAACAAGGTAATATTACTGTTGTTGCTAAAGAATATAATGGCAAAAGACTTAATAGCCCAAATGATCTTGTTCTTGCTGCAAATGGAGATGTTTATTTTAGTGATCCTCATTATGGTCTTATGCCTGGCTTCGGCCCACAAGCACGTCCAGAAGAACAATCTGTTCGAGGAATTTATCGCCTTAAAAAAGATGGCACAGTTGAACTTCTTTCAGGGGGATTAGAAATTCCCAATGGCTTGGAATTTTCTCCCAAAGGGGATATTTTATACGCAGCTAACACAGCAAAAGGCGAGGTTAACTCTTTCACAGTAAATCAAGATGGAACATTGAGTAATTTAAAGTTATTTGTAAAATTGCCAGGAAAAAATCCTGTTGCTGACGGAATTAAAATCGATGTTCAAGGAAATCTTTATGCTGCTTCTGAAAATGGAGTTGCTGTCTATACACCAGCAGGAAAATTTTTAGGCGAAATTTCTTTATCTGGCCCAGCATCCAATTTAACTTGGGGCGGAAAAGATTATAAAACTTTGTATGTAACAGCACATAATAAAGTTTATAGCATCCCAACTTTGATTGGCGGAAATAAATAAAAAAAAGCGCGAACATTCGCGCTTTTTTTATTTTGTTTTATATTGAAGAGGTATTTTAATAAACAATATTTGAAGGGATCTACGTTGTGGAGTATCTTCATATCCACATCCTAAAACACGCCATTGAAATTCAGTAGCGGTCTCATAGTAACCAAATAAAATTCCTCCTGGCAGAATTTCAAGTTGGCTGTTTGTACTATTAGAACTATTATAGGAAAGAAGTAACCCTTCTACAAGGCTAAAATTAGTTTTTGCTTCAAGAGAGGGAATTGAGGAAATATTTTCATATTGAAAAAGAAAACGGCAACCTAATTTTTTACCAGAATAATCTGGATTATTTTGATAAAAAAATAATGGCCAGAGAATATCCCATCTTTGGTACATTTCATCATGATAAATCAGGGGAAAAAATTTAGGACTGGGGCGGAAGGATAAACCTTCTTGATTGATTTCTAAAAACAAGGGAAGAATTTGAAAAGCATATTTTTCTTTTTCTGAGTAATAATGAAAAAGAGGTAAAATTTGCCAACGAAATCCAGCATTAGGGTTAGTTTCAAACATAATAAATGGGTATAAAAATCCTAACCTGGTTGTAGGAAATGACAATTTGCTATTTAAAAGTTGGCTCGTTCCCTGTTCTACATCGCTTCCATATTGCCTAAATCTTTGATATTCTGCACCAGGATATTGAGAAAAAGTAGTACTTATTGTAAAAAGAGAAAACCCATCGCATCCTAGTATTTCAAATTTCCGATCTCTTCCCCATCTTCCTTGGTAGGCAATATAAAAGGAATCTTTTCCCAATGCTAAGGATAGAGGATGAATAGCCCATTCATATCCTGAGAAAAATTGATCTTTATACTCAATTTGGCTATCTTGTACATAAAATAATGGGTTTCCAATGATAACATTTGAAAGATGAAAGTTTTTACGAAATAATGTTTCGCTATGGTAAAAAGAAAGTACAGGAAGAGAATACCATTCGCGGGAAGAATATTCATCTTTGACATAGATTTCTCGGGAAAAGGTCATAAGCAAAAAAGAAACAATACTGGAAACTTCTCTAGATTCTGTTGGATAAACTATTGAACCTCCCAAACTAAAAAGAGGAATGCTATACCATTCAAAATTTCCAATATGTGGAATTGTAGTTGGAATTGGGTTTCGAGAGACTTCATATCCTGCTAAAAGTGGCCAAAACAATAGATTATCTTGAAGAATATCTCGATTTCGTTGGTAATTATAAAATGGAAGGAAATTGACAAGATAGTTTGTATCATTGGTCCATTCTTCTGAATAAAGTAATAAATTAAAACGTTGGGGAGAATTTTCTTTATTAGAAATTTCTGATGTATTTGGCAGAAATATAAAATTTTCTTCATTAAAAGAATTCTCTATTGCATTTTGCCCAAGTAAGGATGATACAAAAATTAACAAAGATAAAAGAAATAGCTTCCACATGTTAATAATTTCCTTATTATTTGATAAAATACTTGTATTTTTGCTTTATTATGTTAAAATAAATAAAAAGAGTTCTTATTAGAAAGAAATTGCTTGTAATATTCCTAATTTTTGCTTAAAAAGCAAGCTTTTTTTATGAAAATATTTTTTTGCTAATAATTGCCAAATTATAGAATTTTTCTTTTAATTTTTTTTATCCCAAATTACTCTTGAGAGGCTCAAATATGTATCCCCAGGATAATGAAAAAACTCCAAGTCTCCTGGAAAAATTAGACGCGATGATTAACGCATATTTGTTTGATATTGAATTTTATGCATCTTCACAAGACCCCAAAGAAATGCGACAATTGATAGAAACTGATCAACAGATAAAAACATTATTAAGCCGTTTAAATAATGCGGAACTTGATAAACTATATCAAAAATACCAACGGCAAAATTCGGAACTTTGGAACGAAATTAACTGGCGGGTAGAAAATGGAAAAACTGTTGATCCAAGTCGAGAAAGGTTGCAACACACACTAGCTTCTATTGTCCAAGTTATGGATGAAATATTATCCAAAAGAACTTTGAGTAGTAATACTACTAAGAAAGCTACTTCTAGTATGCATATAGCATCAAGAGAACGAACAGAAAGTAATCCTTTTGGTGATGGAACTTTAGTAAGAGGTGGTAAACTAAGTAGCCCAAACTCAAATAATGGAGAAAAGAAAAGTCTTTTGGTAGCAGCAAAAGAACTTGGAGCAAGTATTTTTCAAAAAGAAGATGAAAGCCAGTCAAAACCCGTTTCACAATCTTTTTCTGAGCCATTGTCAAAAACAAAAACAAATACTTTTCCCCAAATTCCTATAGAAACAACCTCTAAAACTAAACCTAAAACAACAGAAACTCCACAAATTTTTCCAGAGACTTCTACCACTCTTTCATCAAAAACTAAAACAGGTGGTGGAATTCCACTCTCATCTAAAACTAAAAGCAGCTTTGCTACTGAAGATTCTTTACGCTATGAAAAATCTGCCTCTGATATACCTTTTGATAGTAACAATAAATCTATAGATAGAAAAAAAGAGTACGCTACACAATTTCCTGAAATTCCAAATGTTCTTCCCAAGGCAAAAGAAACAAAAATAATGCCACAAATATCCCCTTTGTATTTACAAAAAAAATCTTCTGATGTGGAACATAAAACCCCAACTATAAATCGGCCTGCTCCACCCAAAAAACCACAGAGAACTATTCATCCATTAACACATCAGCCTATTCGCAAATCTATTACAAATAAAGCTTCCTCATCTAAAAATATTGATGCGGAAGATAAATTTGAAGATAAATTTGAGGAGCAATTTGAAGAAAAATTTGAAGAAACTAGCGGAGAATTTATAGTATCTTCCGATGTATCAAATCAATCTGATAAACAAGAAGAATGGGTAGAAGTAACAAAAAACGAAAAGCCTTCTAGTAGCACAGAAAAATTAGTACAAGAACAGATTCAAGCATTTATGAGTAAACGTCCTGAAATTGATTGGAAGGAACGCGATCGTCAAGAACGCGAGTTACAAAAAATTCGTTTTCAAAAAGAACTAGAACGCAGACAAGAAGAAAATCGTCCGCCTCCACCATTAAAAGCACCAACTATAAAGAAAAAAGGATGGTGGCCATTTAGCTAATTAGATTAAAATTCTTTGGATTTTTTATCAAACAATTTTCTATTCTTTCATTCTGCTTTCTATTTAATATTTATTTACAAGCAAAAAATTAACTATTCAAAATCTAGGTAATTCCTTCTTAAACCTTATTTTTTTATTTTGGAAGGTGTTGGGCGAGGCATCCCGGAGTTAAACACCTGACTATTATAAGTTAAAGACTTCGGGTTTTCCGCCAAAATTCTATAAAATGATTGAAATAAAAATTCCTAAGATTGCTGAATCTATAAATGAGGCTTATTTGGCCCGATGGTATAAAAGAGATGGCGAAGTTGTTCAAGCAGATACACCAATACTATCTTTAGAGACAGATAAAATCTCCTTAGAAATAAAATCCCCCAGCCAAGGAACTTTAAAAATTATCATCCCCGCAAATCAATCTGTAGCTGTTGGAACAGTAGTTGCGAATATTCTTGATGAAGATCAAAGTAAATTAAAGACAAATGAACCCAATCTTTCAGATAGCTATTCTACAGAGAAAACAAAAGATATATCAATTCAAAATAATATTGCTTCTTCTAATAACCTTCCACTTTATTCTGAAAAGTCGCAAGCAAATATTTTAATTACTCCGTTGGCATGGAGATTGCTACAAATTTATAATTTAAATATTAATCAAATATCTGGGACGGGACAATATGGTAAAATTATAAAGAATGATGTTCTTTCTTACATAGAAAAACAAGCAAATAATAAGTTTTCACTTGCTACTACAACAAAACCAATAATTGAGAACGAAATAAATAATGTAACAAATTTACAATCTCGTCCAACAGATGTGTCGCCAAAAGTAACTGAACAAATAAAATCCTTTGATGCTTTAAAAAAGAATTCAAATTTATCTGAAGAAGTAACACGACAGAAAATTTCTCCTATTCGAGCTAAAATAGCCGAACATTTACTTCATGCAAAACAAAATACAGCAATGCTTACAACTTTTAATGAAGTAGACATGACTCGTGTTATAGAATTTCGTCAGCAATATAAAGAATCTTTTTTACAAAAATATAAGACTTCATTAGGATTTATGCCCTTTTTTATTAAAGCTACTATTGAGGCTTTAAAAATTTATCCTCAACTTAATGCCTATCTTGAAGACAATGAAATCATTTATCATCATTATTATCATATAGGAATTGCTATAGGTAGTGAACGTGGTTTAGTAGTGCCTGTTATTCGCCATGCCGATCGTCTAAGTTTTATTGAATTGGAGCAATCTATTCAAGCATATACTGAAAAAGTGAAACAAAATCTTCTTACGTTAGAAGACCTTACTGGTGGGACATTTACCATTAGTAACGGTGGGGTATATGGTTCTTTGCTTAGCACTCCAATTTTAAACACTCCTCAAATTGGTATCCTTGGAATGCATAAAATACAAGATCGTCCTATTGCATGGAATGGGCAAGTTGTCATTCGACCGATGATGTATTTAGCAATGAGTTATGATCATCGAATGATTGATGGTAGAGAATCTGTACAATTCCTTAAGCGTATTAAGGAATGTATTGAAAATCCCGAACGAATTATGATGGAAATTTAAATAATAGGAGCATCTATGGACGAAGCCAAAAAAGGCATTTCTAGTGAATCTTTAGCAGAGCAAGCTAAAGCAAAAATTCCAGCAGAACAAGCAAAGACAAAAATTCCTGTAGAACCAATCAAAACAAAGAATCCCATAGAAGATACAAAAGTAAAAGAAACCTCTCGAAATAAAAAATTAAGTACAGATGAATTACAATATTATGTTTCAACTTGTGTACGATTTCGTGAAGAAGTTGCAAATACGATGAAATTGGCAATTTTTCTGTCCGCATTTGTTTTATTGTGTTGTGGATTATTAACCCTAACAACTTTTCGTACCATCTTTTTAGATATAGCACTATTTTTTATGGGATTAGCAGGATTATCATTTTTATCTGGAAGCATTTTATCTGTTATTTCAAGTGGATATCTTGCTAATTTTTTAATTACTATTAAAGTCAAAAATCTTCCTACTGATAAAAAACAAATGCTTGATTACTTTCAAAAAGGATATATCTTTAAACAAAGCAGTACATTTTTACTATTAAGTGGTATGGCAGAAATTATGCTTTTTGTGCTTTGTTATCTTGCTAATTTTAATGGAATTTTGGCTATATGTGCAATAACTGTTATTATTGGATTAACTTATTGGCTTTGGGAATATCGTAGAACTATTGAAAAAGTTGGCGGTCTTAAATTACCACGAAAATTTATTCCAATTGTTGAAGACGAGATGTCCAATGTCTTATCAACAAATCTTCCCATTGATGAAAAACCTAAATTTGAAGAAAAAATGATTTTACCTGCTGTTCAATCTTTATTAAAAAATACTTCTTCCAATGTACGAAAAGATGCTATTCGAATTTTAGGAAAAATAGGAACACCAGAAGCCATCCAAATTTTATGTACTATGGTAGGAGATTCTGTATCTTCTATTCGCGCTCAAGCAATTGCTGCATTAGGACGTAGCGGCGAAAAAAATGTAAGGGAAATCTTATATTGTTTATTAGCAGATGAATCTATGGAAGTACGTGTAGCAACTGTAAGCGCATTAGGACATTTGCATGATGAAGACGCTGGAGATGGAATTATAGCTTGCCTTTCTGATACTACTCCGGAAGTAAGAGGAGCGGCAGCAGAAGCACTAGGAAATCTTCGGTATAAAAAAGGGATGTCTCCATTATTACAACATTTGAACGATAAAGATTGGTTTGTACGCCACAACGTAATTATGGCATTAGGAAAACTTAAACCTCATCTTTCTACGGAATCCATTCAAAAATTAGTTGATGCCATTGATGATGAAAATTCCGAAGTTCGTGTTATTACTGCCCATGTTTTACAAAAAATACAAGAAGATATGAGCCAAAACGACCCGCTATATATTGAAATACAAACCGCTTTAAAAAAGGCCAATCCTGTTAATGATGACACGCCACAGGAAATACCTAAAATAGAAAATACCAAACCAGAGACTTCTAAAACTGAACCTGCTAAAATTAAGATTACTTCTAAATTAAATGTTATAAGCCCATCTGAAAAAGAAGCGCACTCTGAAAAAATTACAGAGCAAAAAAAAGAAGATTCTAATGTAGAACCGAAAAAGGAAGATTCTAATAATGTAGAGCTGAAACCAAATGATGCAACTGTAGTACTTTCTCCTGCTCAAAAGAAAGAAAATTCTGAAAATTTATCAAAAGGAGAACGTTCTGCTGAGATTTGCAAACAAGAAACAGTTTCTGTTCCTCAACCCGAAATAACAAATACATTAGAAAATACACTAGGAATTAAAGAAAAGGAAAAAGAAAATAAAACACCCATAGAACCTAATGAATCCAATCCTAATAATTAAAAAGCAAGAGTAAATGCTTAAATAATAGGCATTTACTCTTTTTATTTCTTCTAAAAAAAATTTTTTTATAAAATTTTTTTATTCTCTAAAAATGAATATATATTTTTTTTATATTTGATACAATATAGAAAAAACAATTTTAACCATTTTTCCAAGGAATTGTATGAATATTCCACAAGATCGAAAGCTAATCCAAGAAAGTTTGGAACAAGTCGCAAAAGGACCACAAGCATTATTAGATTGGGCACGAAAACATGCAGATGAAATCGATCAAAAATTTATGAATCAACTGCATCGTATGGTTGAATATGCACAAAAAACAAACCAAGAACAACTATATAAAACCTTTACTTTTTTGGAACAATGTTTCAATAAAATGTTTGCTTTGGATGCAATGCCTGCTGCTATTGCTATTACAAAAGAAAATTTCCGAGAAAACTTTGAGAAAGCAAATCGTTTACTTTCTGTTGGAAAAGCAGATGCTGCATTAGCCTTTTTAAAGACATTGAATTTATTTTTAGCACAATCCCCTATAGAAAATGCAATGGCTTTAGTGGAAGCTAATATTGGTATTGCTTACGGACAGCTTGCAAAATATGATGAAGCTGTAACACATTTGCAGCAATCTTTGAACCAACCTCTTAATGATATTGCAAAAGAAAAAATTTTAGCAAATTTAGGAATGGTTCTTCGTCAACAAAAAAAATATATTCCATCAATTGATATATATAAACAAGCATTAGAATTAGCTAAACAAAGAGATGATAAAGAAATGCAATTTATTCATTTGAATAATTTAGCATTAGTTTATCTTGATCAAAAAAACTTAGAAAAGGCTTTAGAAAGTCAACAGGAAGCATACCAGATTGGGCAAAATTTACAAAATGCAAAGTTAATCCAAGATTGTCTTACACGTTTAGCAGTTCTTCATGCTCTCCAAGGAGACACTCAAAAATGCCAAGAACTTTGCCAAGAAGGTTTGAAAGCAGCACCATTGCCAACTACAAAAGATTATCTTAATTTAGGATTGGAATAATATTATAGAATCCATCTAAAATTTAGATGGATTCTATAAACGAGTTACTTATGAAACCAATTTTATTTTATTTTGGGCCATTTCCCATTTATAGTTATGGCCTTATGATTATGCTTGGATTTATTGCCGCATTATGTGTTGTAACGCCCTTATGCAAACGTAAAGGAATTACCTTTGACTCTTTAGTAGATATTACTTTAATTGCAATTCTTTCTGGATTAATCGGCGGACGTATTTTTTTTGTTTTGCAATTTCCTGAAAATTTTGATTTTGGAATATTTTATTTTTGGGATGGAGTTTCTTTAGCAGGTAGTATCTTAGGAGCATTTGCTGTAATTGCCAGTTTAGGAAATCCTAAGTTTTTTGCAAGTATTGTGATAGGTTTTATAGGAATTATTGCAATACATAATTTATCATGGCTAACATCTAAAACTAGCTTTACTATTTTGGGAAAGCAACTTCACATTTTTGATTTGGGCTATCTGTTTATAATTTTAGTTTTAGGAGCTATAAATTCTACAACAGCTTGGGCCAAATTTATTTCTTTAAAAAGAAAAATTTTATCGATTATTCTACTTTTGATATTTATAGTCATTACTGGTCGATTGTTTTATTGTTTCCAATATACCAATTTATATTCTTGGCAAGTATTTATATTTTGGCAAGGCGGACTTATTTTTCATGGTGGGTTTATTTGTAGTGTGATAACTGTAGCTTATTATTGCCACAAGCACAAAATTGCCATTATACCTATCGCAGACATTTTAATCATTGGAGTTGCAATAGGTTTAGGATTAGCTCGGATTGGATGCTTTTTAAATGGCTGTTGCTTTGGAATAGAATGTCCCCACCCCAGCATCTTTGCTGTACAATATCCTCCAGATTCTATTCCTGCAAGAAGTGTAAATTTGAGAGGAATTAACCTCCAACATATTTGGAAATACTACGGAACAGAAAATTCTGAATATATAGACAATTGCTGCGATTCTTCTAAAAATTGTAGTGATCAGCCTCTTTCTCATAATTCCATACTTAGCTCTTTTCCCCAACATTTGCCAAAAGATATATATAAAGATATTTTTCGCCCTATTTATGCTACACAATTATTATCATCCTTAAAAGGATTTCTTTTGTTTTTCTTCCTTTTTTGGTTCTATCCCCGCCGAAAATATGATGGTGAAGTAGTTCTTCTTTTTGGCATCTTTTATAGTCTAGCCCGTTTTAGTATTGAAATAATTCGTTTTGATACACCATTTTTATGGGGAACTGGCTTTACAGATGGCCAACTATTTTCGTTAGCTGTTTTTTTTATTTCTTCTGGAATTTGGTTACATTTTAAATTTTTACACAAAAAATTTTTTAATTTTTAGATAAAAAAATCTGCTTTTTTCTCATTATTATTTTGATATAATAAAAAAAGAAGGAAAATATAGAGAATAGTTTCCTTAAAAAATATTTTTACAATTTAAAACCTTACCCAAGATGCTGGCAAAGTTATATTGCTAGCATCTTGGGCAACCTTGATATTTTATGGAAGTCATGGAAAACAATAATATTCAACAATCGCAAGAAATAGATATAGGGGAACTCGAAAAGAGATTTGCAACATTTATGATTCACACCTATCAATTTATAGTTCCCTATTATGCAGAGTTAAAAGGAAAAACGCAAAGTGTTGAACTACGTCAAGAATTTGGATATTTAAGCAACATTTATCGCTATGCACTGGATGGGATTTCCAAAGGTATAAGAAGTGCGGAAAAATTGCATGATGAGATATTAAAGCATGTAGAAACATTAGCTAAAAAAAATTGTGTAAAAAATTTTTTGGAATTTACCCAACATCTGCAAGAGTATAAATCGTTAGCAGATCGCATTTTTATTAACAGTTTAGCAAATTTTTCTCACGAAGAAATATCCGTCATGCCATTGATTAAACATAGTGCAACAAGCCAACTTGCTAATTTTTATGATATGAGAAAAAAATTGCTTGACGAACTCTTCGAAATTTTAAAAGAAATGCAATCGGATACTTATTCTAAATTTAATTTTTGTCATGAACTTAAAACAAAAGTTTTTGATGCTCAAGAAGAAATAAAAAAAATATGCGATCCAAAAAACTTTGATATTACACAAGCTCATGCCCATAAATGGTTTTTTATATGTATCCAAAATGTCCAAAAACTTATTTTTTCCAGCAAGATAGGGTTTATTCTTTGGCCAGAAAATAAGTTTTTAAAGCTTTTTCAACGTTTGCAGCTAGTTCTTGAAGAACATTTAGAACTGCAAAATTTCTATCGAAACTTTGAACATAATGCTAAAGAAAATTCAGGGAATTATTTAGTAACAGAAATTGAACATTATCCAAATTCCTATAATGGTTCAGAAATTTCTTTTTATTACTTAAAAGATAGAATGCTAGGAAATTTTGTTGGAATAGAATGTAAAAAGAAAATTTGGAAGCCCGAAGCCATAGAAAATCCACAATCTTTCCAAGCCATTATAGAAATTTATCAAGAAACAAAAAATCCAGTTTGGATAACTCAAATTTTGTCCCCCATAACTAAATCAGGCAAATTTTCCCCTAGCATAGGAAAAGATTATAAACAAGAAATAGTAATAGACATTATTGATTTTGTTGAAAAAAATTCTGACCGACGAGAAATAGTATTACGGAATATTCGACCATTATTAGAACAACTTAACATAGAAGTTCTAGACCCTCGAACTTGTGGAGATAATGTTCAAAAATGTGAACATTCTTTTGATTTTGATTTAGTTGAGGAAAGTCGCTATATTCTAAGCTATCGCATTGATAACGAGATCAGTCGTTGTTGCCATATTCATCGAGCCATCCGGCCTAAAGGCCTAGACTTATTATTAGATTTTGAAAAAATTTTAAATAAAATACAGCAACCAGAAGAACGTGAACATGCCCAGAAAATATTAGCAAACTTTCGTTCTCCAGAATTTTGGTATAACGACAGTCTTCAAAATCAACATAATGGATTTACAATTTTCGTTCCAGAACTTGTACAAATATTCGATAGACTCTTATATAATTCCTTAGACTGTGCGGATAGTAAATGGAGAAAGCAATACGAAGATCACTTAGCAAAAATTTCTTATACTTTTTTTCAAGAAGGCTTCCCTTTAGTTTTGCTATGTGGGAAATACGATTTCGTGGAACAAACTTGCCAACAGAAAAAAATCTCTCCACCTCCAACTGAATTACTTCCACACGATTGGCTTAGTTATGTTTATCCTGGTTATCCTATGCCTCCTAAAAATGGACAGTGCTTTAAACGTGCGTTTCTAATAGAAAACGCGCCAAGTTATCATATTACTTCCAATAAAAATGAAAACTACTTACAAAATAATTGTCGGAATGAAATTCCTACTTTTTGCTACTGCCGTGATATTTCTCCCAAAATACTAGAAAACATTAGCCAAAATCTTCCATATAGCCCAACAACAGATCTTGCTCAATCATGTTGTGAAGTAAAAGAACAAATTTATAAAAATTGGCCAAATAAAACAGATAAAAACTATAATGCTTTATTACAAAATTTCCAACAAGAACTATCAATTGCTATATTGACTAAATTAGTTCATCCTATAAGTAAAGAAATATCTGAAGGCTTAATATCCAAAGATATAGGCTATCAATATCTCAATTTTCTACATCAATTATTAGCCGCCGATAACATTCCCAATTTTATTCCCAATCCTAGTATTTTAGGCCAAAAAGCTGAAATAATAAATGGAGAAAAATGTCTTTATGATGGAAAAGAATATAATTATGTGGATAGATTTAATAATAATGAAGTAAAAAATATCATTATGGAAATTGTTTATTTTGGACTGGATAATAAAGAATTTCCTTCGTTATCAATTACTATCCCCTCCCCTACACTTGTTTTAAGTGCAGGCCCTGAACCATCTGGATTAAAAGAATTTTGCCAAATTATATGCGATCTTATTGAATGGTGTTTAGCTTGGAAAAATCAAAAAACAAGCTGGGGAGCTAATTTCCCCGCATGGATAGTTAAACATGAAGAAATGCTTCCTACAGAAGAATTATCTGTACAAGAATTCCAAAACTATGCAAACCATTTATTCAAAGAACAGCAAATACAAAAAAAATACTATCCTAAATTTTGCAATTGCGATTATGATTTGGCCAGCATTCATAAATGTTTTTTCCAACGTGATAATAGTATGCAACCTTCCCAAGAGTTAATCACCAAACTTTTAGAATTGATCCAATTACTGGATACTATCCTAGCTCTTTGGTATCAACCAAAATTTGGTAATAATTTTTCGAGTATAACAGGGGAACTATTGTCTGCTACAAATATTTTAGCTAAGGATGCTGAAAATTTAACAAAGTATATCAATAAATACTTGGGAGAAAATGCAGTTTATCCCGTATCCATAGCAAATTTAGAAAGTACACCCATTACACATATTTCTCGTGATATAATTCCCCATCGTTATTTAAATGATAACGAGCGTCCTTTAGTTATCCGTCGAAGAATCTGGCCTACTAAATATCCTATTGCATTATCCTACCCATTAGAATATCCACTTGATAATATGGTTGTGATTTATGGACGGCTTCCCGATTATACAAGTACGTTATGGCAGGATAGCCAAGATATTCAAAAATTACACGAATTATTTTTATATATTTGGTGTCTTATTCAACAAGAAAGCAATTCTAATAAACGTAAAGAGGCTTCTCAGTCATGGGAAAAAGCCTATATTACATTGCATGGCTCTGGACGACAAGAAGATGTTCGAGGAGTTATCAACGCTTTCTATAAAATAAGCGAAATTTTAGAAAGTGCTTTAAAACAATATCAAAAATTTCAAGAATTAGAAGTCCGTTTTAAATTTTTGGAAGATTGGCTACAACGCAATTTTAATATCATAAAAATTCCTGTTGCTCGCGGAGACAGGCCAGAAGTACGAAAAGAACTACTGAGCAATTTCACTATCAATTTATATAGTGGTGAAGGCGGTGTGCAATATAAACAAAAAAGCGTAATTCGGGTAACAAAACCTGCTTTCATTAAAGATAACGGAAGATTTCAAATGGGAGAATTGTTGATGCAAAAATAAATAGAAAAAAATAATGAGCGATTTCTTTCAAAGATCGCTCATCAACATTTCATCATAAATGACTAAGCTAAAGTCTGTAGTTTTCTGGCCAATATAATCCAGGAGTTAATTATGCCTACTTTCCCTGTAAAAAGTACTATTGCTACCCAATTTTATATTGAAAAAGTCTATGCAGAGTCATATTTTTACGGTTTTTTACATGAAGGCATAGATAAAAAAAATGATTCTCCTATTCGATTGATTGTCCTTCCCAGTCATATTTCTCGAATAGAAAATTTAAAAGCATTTTCTGATTCAACAATTTTTCTTCCTATGCAATTTGGTGAAGAAGGCTATATGAAATATTTTGTAACTCCAGCAGCAAATCTTATTTCATATTCCCACTATATTACTGCTCTTAAACCTGAATCCCGTAAATTTGATTTATTTTTTTTAAAAATTATTGAAAAACTTCATTATTTACATACTCAGGCCAATATTATTCTTCCCTATTTTAACCCGGATCTCATTTTCATAGATATGGCATATCAAGAAGAAATTCGTCTTCTAGGCCCATTTTCATTCGATCGCAATAAAATAGATCCTGCCATAGAAGGATGCCTAAGATTCATTGCACCGGGTTATCTTACTTCATATCAAAAACAATATTTTGCTAGCCAAGACTATTATTCTGTTTTAATTATGCTCATTGAAGCCTTGCTGGGACAACCTATTATCTGGGACTTTAATAGTTACCACATTCAACTTGATATAAAAAAAATTCCTATAGCTTATCAAGAAATATTAAGCTGGGTGAAAGATATTCGCACATTCCCAACAAATGAGGAAGAAGTATATAATAAATTATCAAGTTTTTTTAAGAAACGTTTAGAATGGCAACTAGAATTCTGCCTTACACCTAATATATTTCAAAGAAATATTCATTTTATTGTCAATGGAATGACAATAAATTTTTCTAAAATATTTCAGCTTGAATATAATTCAAAAAATGTATTATTTGAGTTTCCGGAAGAAATACAAGATGCAAATGAGAACTCTTGCTTTTATCGTTTAGAAAAAATTCATACTGTCCCTGACAATTCTTTTTTACATCACAAAAAAAATCAGCTTGAGTTAATAGATGCCTTGCAAATATCTACTCAACCTAAAATTTTTTTAGAATATCAACATACTACTAAACTTAATATTTGCTGGGTAGGAAAAGCTCAACCGAAAGTTCGCGTAAACGGAAAAGAAAATTTTCAACAAATTTCTGAAAATGATATTTCTTTTTCTGTGCCAACTGAAATTCCACTTGCCATTAGTGTAAACCTTCCTACAAATTTTGAAATTGATTTATGGAAAATAGACGGTATAGAAAAAACTGATTGGGCAGGACATCCTTCCATTGAAATAGGCTGCTTATCTAAAGATTGCAACCTTTTATTTCATACACGCCAATTAAAAAATCCATTAAAATTATGGGGAGGAATTATTGGAGCAATTGTTCTCATTGGCTTAGCTATTGTAAGCGTATTTCTATGGAATCCTTTCGTTGTTAATGTAAATACACCCATCAATCTTACGCAAAAAGAAGAAGAAACGATTCCCAAAGGGTTAGAAAAATTGCAAATAAACTCCTCCGGATTTATGGAATATCGCCGCATAAAAGATAATATGATTATGATCGAAATTCCTGCAACAGTAGTTACTCTTAACTTTGGAAACCAAACTTCAGAATATATCATACAAAAATTTTGGATAGATAAATACGAAGTCTCCATGGAACAATTTGTGAAATTCTTAAACGAAACAACTCCGCAACTTGCTTTGGGAGAAAAAATACTTCAAAAAGAATGTGCAGATATTGCAAAAAACTGTGGTCTAAGTTTTGATGGAATGCAATATTCCTGCCTTAAAACGCCCAACGCAATTCATAAACTAGTTCCTAATCCCAAACAACCTATGACCAACATTTCTACCCAACAAATGCAAGAGTATGCAAATTGGATAGGAGGAGATATTCCTATAGAATACGAATGGGTATTGGCTGCTAGCTGGAATATCAATCAACAAAAGCAAACTAAATATCCCTGGGGAGATTTGCCTGCAACAAAAAACGAACCACTAAAATTCAACTTTAATAAAATATTGCAACCTGCTGACTCACATCCACAAGGTATTTCCCACTATGGCCTTTATAACATGTCAGGAAACGCCAGCGAAGTTTGCTATAAATCAAACTCCAAAGAGTTCTCTTTATGCGGCGGCTCTTATGAATGGAACGATGACAAATCCATTTCAATTGCCATGACCCGACCAGTTAGCGATAAAAAATCCTTCCGTAGAAATGATGTAGGCTTCCGTTGTGTAATCCGAAGCAAATAAAAATACTACGCATCAATCTTACTTAACTTTTAAATATCAAATCAACAAAAAAAGAAATGAAAGTTTATATAAAAAACTTTCATTTCTTTTTTACTGCCTTATTTTTTAGCATCTCCTTTGTCGCAATTATTTCTCAACATTCTTGTAATCAACCATCTGTATCATGGCTTTAGAATTCTGGGATAATGCAATTTCTCGTGCTTTGTCCAGGTATAATTTTGCTTCCTCATTCATATTGGTTGCATGAGATAAACATGCCTTACGCCAATATACTTCTGCCTTGTAGAAAATTTTAGGATACTTATCTACCATAATCAAAGCTTGAGACATAATTTCGTTAGCTAACGAAATTTTTCCTTGTTCTTGGTAAGCTAATGCTAAAACAGACATCCATATAGGGGTTAATAATTCTGCTCCAAGTTTATAACGCACACTAAGTCCTTGTTCCATCTGTTGGATGCCTTCTACATATCGTTTTTGTCCAATCAGAGCATGGCTAACTAGCATTTTTGCAAAATTTGTCCAAAAGAAAAAACCTTTCTTTTCAGAAAGTTCCACAGCTTCTACACTATATTGCATGGATAAATCCCATTGCTCTCGGAAATTATATAACCATGCTGCTTGACATAGTCCTCCTGCCAAGCTGTAGCTGTGAGAAATTTGACGAGCCAATTGGAGGGATTCTTCACATTTTTTTTTCGCAGTAACTTCGTCTCCAAAAAGATTAGCCTGGTAAGAAAGTCTTGCTAGAGACATTACTCCAACATCAATATCCAGATTTAATGCAGCAGGAGGATATTTCTGAGGATCATATTTTGATAAAATATTATTCCAACATTCCAAGCTACCTTTAAAATCTCCAATAAAAAATAGTGAATTCCCCATAGCATGTTGAGCAGCCAACCACCAGGTTGTTTTATCTTTGGCTAAACCTATAAGCTGTTGAGCAATACGCTGCGATTTCGATACATCTGCCCGTACAAAATAAAAGGACCATAGGCCACGTAAAACAGGAAATAAGGATTCCGCTTGTGGTTGTTTGAGAGCAAGCTCATAAGCATCTGCATAATGTTTTTGAACATCACTGCTCGCATATCCTTTTGTCATAACTAAAGGAATTCCCATAGCAATTTGAATTTGCAATGTTTGCTGTTCCCGTTCTTTAATATTGGGAATTAGATGAAGTAAATCTAAAGCATGTTGCAGATGATGAAGAGCCTCTATGCTTGCAGAACGGCGGATGCACAATTGCGCAGCTTCTTGCCAAAAACTAATCGCTTTCGCACAATTTGTTCCTTGTTCATAATGATATGCGATTACTTCCGGCTGTGTCTTGGCTAATCCTATATTTTCTAAAATTTCTCCAATTTTTTGATGGTATTTTTGTTGGTCGCTTTTCACCAAAGATTGGTAAGCAGCTTCTTGGATTAAAAGATGTTTGAAAGTATATATTAAACAACCTGCTATAGCTTTGCGTTGTAGTAGTTGGGCATCCACCAAACTTGTTAAGTTAGGACAAAGTAATGTAAGATCCCAAAGTTTAATCCGGGCAAGCATACCTACGTCAAATTCTCGACCAATGACAGAGGCTACTTGCAAAATTTCTTTGGAAATACTTCCTATACGATCCAACTTAGCCATAAGTAAGCCTTGGAGAGAATTAGGAATTGTAATAGTCGCAGGCTTGGATATTTCATTCTTACCATTTTTTAAAGTAACTACAGAGGACTCCAGCATCATTTTGGTAAGTTCTTCGATAAATAAGGGAATCCCGTCAGATTTAGTTATAATTTCTTCCATGAGTTCTTTAGATAATTCTTTATGATTAAGAAGAGAAGTGATCATATTCTGAGATTGTTTATGAGTTAAACGAGGGAGAGTAATATGTGTAGCATTAATATGGATTTTTAAATCTGGAGGAACATCTGAACGCGTAGTTAAAATTAAAAAAATTTTAGAGCTTTCTATATTGGAAAACAATTTTTGTAAAAACTCTAATGAAGTGGGATCCCACCATTGTAGTTCTTTTCCAATCCATAATATTGGCTGCTTTTTGGCTATCTCTAACAATAGAGATAATAAAATTTCCTGTGTTTTTTGCTTTTGTTGCTGAGGAGAAATATCTGTATCTAATTGACTATTATTAGACAATTGACTGTTACTAGACAATTGAAATTTCACTGTCAAATCTGTTGGTACAACATTATTATTTGAAATATTTTGTGTGGTGGTATTTGGAACTAGTAATGCAGATAAAAATGGAATAGCTTGTTCTAACTCCAAGTTATACTGGGATAAATTTGCTTCCATTTTAGCATAACGTTGGGTTGCGGTGTCTCCCTCTTGCCATCCAAATAAAGAGGGTAGCATGCTGGCTACAGCATACCATGCTGTGAATTGGCTATATGATGTTCCACGACATTCAGCTAAAAAATGGGGTTCCATGATTTGTTGCTTAAATTCTTCCACAAGTCGATTTTTACCAATGCCTGGTTCCCCAGTAATAATCACAATTCGCCCACTTCCTTCAGTAACTTGCTCCCAACGTTGTTTTAAAAGCCCAAGCTCCTGTTCACGTCCCAGAAGAGGCGTCATGTTGGACATTGGACTTGTCTGGATATCTTGCTTTCTTAATGCAATAACCTGATAAACAGGTATAGGTGCAGATAATCCACGTAGAGAGTAATTCCCAGCCAATTTTACTTCAAATTGTGAAGATAACAATTGGTGAATATCATGGCTGATTAACACTTGATTTTGGCTTAAATCTTTGATTCCAGAGGCTAGGTTGGGACATTCTCCTAAAGCAATTTTACGCCCTTTACGATCGCCCATAATCACTGGTCCGCTGTGTATTCCTATGCGGATAATACAAGCAAAATTAGCTGATTGTGTACAAGTTTGCAATTGTTGAAACAGAGCAAGACTAGCAGCAATAGCTCGATAGGCATCATCTTCATGCGCAGTAGGATATCCAAAATATAGTAAGAAGGTCCCATCTAAAGACTGTACTAATGAACCTTCCCAATTTTGAGCCGCTTGAATACATATAGCTTCTACCTGACTAAGTATTTTGTCCCATTGTTTAGGATTAGCATTTTCTAACCATCCTTGTTCTTGACTAATTTCACAGCATAAAATAGTTAAGTGACGGCGTTCTGAAGTATGAATAGGGGAAGTATTGAGATAGTTACTTGGGGCAGATTTATTTGCTTCCAATACGGTCATTGAGGAATCTACGGACAATCCTTGCTCAAAAGATAATTGTTCTGTATTTGTTATAGAGTTAGTTAGAACAGTTTTATTAAAATCGTCTAAAGATTGTTCCGATTTTTTTAGGGAAGAAATAGTAGAAGATGGTATAGGAGTAGAGATAGAGGATACTGGAGTTTCTAAATTCCAAACAGGGGCAATGCCATAATTGGGTAAAAGTGGAGACAAATCTATCAATACCTGTTCTAGACTGCCATAGCGATCAGGAGGTTGTCGAGCCATCATCTTAAGAACAATTTTTTCTAATTCCACTGGAATTTCGGGCCGAATTTTTCTAGGAAGCTCAAATTTCCCTTGTATGTGCTTGAGTAAAAGACTCATAGTGTTTTCACTGGTAAATGGCAATTTCCCTGTAAGTATATGATATAATGTTACTCCCAAAGAGTAAATATCGCTTCTCTCATCGCTTTCTTCTCCATTGCATTGCTCCGGCGACATATATTGAGGAGTCCCCAGAATTTGTCCAGCTTGTGTTAAATTGGAAGATTGTTGGAATGACTTAGCCAATCCAAAATCTGTAATTTTAACTTGTCTTTTAGGTGTTACCAAAATATTTTCTGGTTTAATATCCCGATGTACAATCCCTACTTCATGGGCTTTTTGTAATCCCATGATAATTTGATATAGATACGAAACACCCCATCGAATTTCCAATGGAGATTGATCTTTAAGAATTTGCGCTAAACTTTGCCCTGCAACAAATTCCATTTGGATAAAATACAACCCATTTTCCTGGGCTACCTGCAATACTCTTACAACATAAGGGCTATCAATCTTTGCTGCGGCTCTTGCTTCCAAAAAGAAACGCCGAACAATTTCTTCGGAAGTAATCCAATTTGGATTCAGAATTTTAACAGCAACTGAAATATCTAAACCAAGATGATGTCCTAAATAGACGCTTCCCATGCCTCCTCGACCAAGTAACTTTTCAATGCGACAGTTACCGATAGTTTTTTGGATTAAGTCATCTAACATAATTAAGGAGTCCTTTCAATTTTTATAAATAAATGAAGGTAAAATCGCTCCTTTTTGTAACGAATATAGAAAAAAAATGCTATTTGAACAGATCGAACTGAATATTCTAGTGATATTGTTAATTTAACAAGAAGATGATTCTATCATAATTGTTATTCAAATGACAAAGAAAATCAAAAAAGACGCCAATCCCTTTATTTTAAAGGATTGCTTAATTTCAGAACAGCCTATCGTTGAGAGAATATCCTAAAACAAAGATAATCATGGCGATAACTTACCCCATAGTAATTACGATGTGCAGAACGACAGTTTCTTGCATCGTTGTTCCATGAACCACCACGAAAAACTCGGCTACCATCTTTTATATCTTTATACTGACTTATCACAATATCTTTGGGATGATGAATAATAGGAGAATATGTCTTAAATTCATCTATACACCATTCCCAAACATTTCCATGCATATCATAAAGCCCCCAGGCATTTTGATTACTTAAAGAGCCACAATGCACTGTTTTTTTTCTATATTCTCCTTTTGCTGCGTTATCATAAGAATAATTTCCATTATAATTTATTTCATTCGAGGAAACATTTGGGCCTATATTAAATGCTGTAGTTGTTCCTGCACGACAGCCATATTCCCATTCTATTTCTAATGGCAATCGAAATTCTTTTCCTGTTTTTTCCGTCAGCTTTATGCAATAATCTCTTGCATCTAACCATGAAACACCTTCTACTGGAAATTTACTATCTCCTGTAAAATTTGACGGGTTATTTCTCATAATCGCTTGCCATTGCTCTTGTGTTACTTCTGTTTCACTTAGATAAAATCCTTCTGCGATTACTATACGCATTTGCAATTCACTACCACCACGTGCTAGTTCATTATCAGGACTCCCTATTAAATACGCGCCTGGCGGAATCAATCTTAATGTTATGCTCACTTTTTCTTTTGAGAACCAACCAGTTCTAATATCTCCTATTTCTATTTCTTTACGCACTTCCAAATTTTTTGCTTTTGCATAGCCCTCTTGATATATCTTTGCATACTTCATCTGATCTTGCCAAGATAATTTTTTCCAGATTGATGTTGTCATATCTAAAATATATTCGCCATCCTCTTGCACACAGCATGTATTCCATATATTTTCTGGCAATCCATAAATTTGTACTGATGCGAGGGAATTCTTTATCGGCTCCGAAGGCTTCTTTATCGGCTCCGAAGGCTTCTTTATCGGCTCTGAAGGCTTCTTTATCGGCTCTGATGAATTTCGATTGCTATACATTTCTGCTCGTTCTAATAATGTTCTTTGCCTATCTATGTAATTACTCGCCTTTACCAATTCGTTTTCCAATGTTTCATAAAATAATTTTTGCTTATATTCTTTTTCATATTTCCCTATATCGTTTTCTATTTTTTTATATTTCTTCACCAATGCTTCTGCTTGCAAAGCATATCTGTCAAATTCCTTTTGAGTAATTGCTTTGCTTACTCTCGGTAAGCCTGACAATTTTACTAATTCATTTACTTTATTTTTGATTCTTTCTTTTTCTTGTTTCATCTTTGTTTCTAGAGGATCTTCTTTGATAAAATAAAACTTTCCTATTTTATTACTCAAATATGTTGGCAATTGTTTTTCCTGGCTTATCTTATATACATCTTCTTTTACATTATCCATAATTTGATCTATTTCTATTCCAGGCTTTTCCATTTCTTGTATTAAGCTATTGCTAAAAAATCCTATTATTGCTTCTTGCCCTTCATCTGCGGCCATCATCACTGATACCCCTCGCGGCGGAGTAATAGGGGCGAACTTTTCTATTGCATTTCCTGTTGTGTGAACTCTACATGCTTCTATCATTATCAATGTAAATTGAGGACCTGTACTTCTCAACACATCAATTACTTCATTTAAATTTATCCCATAGTTAGATAATGTTCCTACATAAGAGCCATATCGTTTTTTTATATCTCTTGGTAAAAGATAATTCTTTTTATTTGAATCCATCACTCCATGTCCTGTGAAAAAAAACGTTACTACTTCCACAAATTGCGTCTTTTTGCTTTCTTCTATTGAATTATCTTTACTGTCTTCTTCTGCACGAATATTATGATTTTGAACACTTTTCCAAAACTTTTCAAATGCTGTGTCAAATTCTTTTCGTGTTGGGTTCTTTAAAATTGTGAGCAATTCCTTTGAAAATCCTACTTTCATCAATGAATTTGCTACTTTTTCAGCATTTTCTACTGGACCCCTAATATCTAGTTCATTATCTTCATAATCCCCTACTCCTACTACAAACGCATATCTAGTCCCTTGCTGCGCAAATGGACATATTGCAGATACAACTATTAGCAACATCAAAACAATATTCAATTTCATCATCTGCTTCTCCTACATCAAACAAAATTTAAAAAAAATAATACTTCCTTCTGACTTGGTGAATTCGGAATTTTCACTCAAAAAACATGATAGAAATTGACTAATCCGTCTTTCTTTAATTTTTTTTAATAGCTTTGCGGCGATCAGTTCGTATATGAGTTTCCATCATCTTCTGTGTCCGCTCCAACTCTGCAATTAAAGTTTTTTCATCGGGTAAACCTGTTTGATATTCTGCTGTCAATACTTTGTTTGGAAATCCTTCTAATGGATAGTGAGCAACGGCTTCATCTTTATGAGCACAAAGAATTAAACCTACAGGTGGATTTTCATGGGGATGCGTCCAGTGTTCTTTGGCATAATTGAGATACAAATGCATTTGGCCTACATCCGCATGAGTAAATTTTCCAATCTTTAAGTCCACGGTGACATACCTCATGGCAAGCCATGAGGCTTCGACAAGAAAATACCTGGACTAA
>CAZPDM010000074.1:0-22651 GCA_964585305.1 uncultured Planctomycetota bacterium
ACTTCCAGATGATTGCTGGGATACAATAATTGAAATTTCTAATTCTAACTATAATGCAGAACTAGAATAAATTATAAGCCGTTTGTTATTTTTATAATTTTGAAAACTATTTTATGAAAAAAATCTCAAAAATTCTTGTTTTATTTACTGGTGGCACAATTACCATGATCAAAAATGCGGATGGTGTGCTAGGACCAGCTAAAGATATACAACAAATACAGAAATTTTTTCCTGAATTAAAAGAAATTGCAGAAATTACATCATTAGATGTATGTGATATTGATAGTTCAGATATGACTCCTGAAACATGGCAAGTATTAGCCCAACGAATTTATGAAAATTATCAAAATTATGATGGTTTTGTCATTACTCATGGAACAGATACACTTGCATATACAGCATCTGCGCTTTCTTTTGCTTTGCCAAATTTAAATAAACCTGTTATTTTAACAGGCGCCCAAAAACCAATTAGCGATTTAGGAAGCGATTCCCCATTTAACATATTTAACAGCTTTAAAGTTGCTGTCAGTGGCGCAATTCGAGAAGTTGCGATTGTTTTTGACACAAAAATTATGAGAGGAAATCGTTGTTCTAAGCGTCATGCAAAAAAGATAGACGCATTTTGGTCTCCACAATTTCCTCTTTTAGGAGAAATTGGAGTAGATATAAAATATTTTCCTCATCATGATACTCATCATTCCCATTCTCATAGTCGTTTAAAATTGCAAGATAAATTTGATTCTAATATTATTTCTTTAAATCTTTTTCCAGGATTTATGCCAACAATTTTTGAAAAAATTATTGAAGAAAAGATATACAAAGGAATTATTTTACGCGGTTTTGGTGCTGGGAATATTCCTACCAATAATACAATTGCACCATGGATTAAACGAGCGATTGAACAAAAAATTCCAGTGGTTCTTATTTCTCCATGTCCAGGAGGGACAACTTATTTAAGTCTTTATCAAACTGGGCAAGCAGCTCTAAAGGCAGGAGTAATATCAGCTAAAGATATGACATGGGAAGCTTCAACTGTAAAACTTATGTGGGCTCTTGCACAAAATTCTGATTTTGAAAAAATTCGAGATATAATGGAAAAAAATATTGCAGGAGAAATAAGTTAGCTAAAGATTTTAAATTTTTTTAACATTTTTTTGCAAGAAAATTTTATAAAAAATTTTCTTGCAAAAAATATTTTTTCCATTAAAATAACGAAAGTTTTATTTTAGAACATTATTAAATCATTTTTATTCTGAAAGGCAATTTTATGGCCAAATTAGCTGATTTTGTTCAAACTGCGGATTTCGCTAAAGAAAAGCATGTTCCTGTTATTGAACTACCAAAAGAAGTTAAATCTGGTGTAGCATTTGATGTTACCGTAACTGTTGGCAAACAAATTGCCCACCCTAACACTACAGAACATTTTATCAATTGGATACAATTATATTTTAAAGCTGCTGATGGAAAGTTTATTACTGAACTTGGAAAAGTTTCCTTTACTTCACACGGCGAATCTGTTGAAGGAGCTAACAAAGGATCAGCATATACAGATCCCGTAGCATTATTCCGAGTAAAATTAAATAAACCAGGAACTCTAGTTGCTGTAAGTTATTGTAATATTCACGGGCTTTGGGAAAGTTCTGTAGAAGTTGCTCTTGCCTAAATCAAAAATTTCCCTTAAAAAAAATATATGCGTGTCGGTTATATCTGATACGCATATTTTATATATGAAAGTTTTTTTTCCTCCAAAAATACCATCTACCTTAAATTAACAGGAGGCATTTATGCAGTTATTAGATTATTTTATCTCAATTTCTAATCAAACTAGTTTAGCAGAATTGCAAGATTCTGGTGCTATTGTAATTATTTCACCGCATCCTGATGATGATGTAATCGGTATGGGAGGATATATTGCAGCATTAGCTTCACAACGACAACATAGAATTGTTGTGATTTATATGACAGATGGATCTGGTTCTATTCGCCATGAATCTTTAGCAGATGAAAACGTTCCTAAATTGCGTAAAAAAGAAGCTTGTGAAGCTTTAAAACGTATTGGAGCAGATGCTGCATTTTTTTTAGAATCAAAAAGTTCGGCATTAAGTTCACAAAACTTACAAAAATATACGAAAGTCAAAACAATTTTACGTGCTATTTTTCAATGGCTAAAACCTTATGAAGTTTATGTTACAGCCCCTTATGAAAGACATCCTACTCATTTGCGTTCGACAGAAATTACCATAGAAATACTACGCGAAATAAAAAGTGAATTGTCAGATGAATTTCATTTATGGGGCTATCCAGTTTGGGGTCCTATTTTGGGATTATCTCAGAAATTAAGATATGAAGATATAGATAAATTCTCTACAGTTAAAAACTCTGCAATTTTAGCACATACCGGAGAAGTAGCGTACAAACCCTATCACGAAGGTGCAATCCAACGTAATCGTTATCAGGCTATTTTTTATGAACCTCATCATCGTTGTTTAAGTGAGTATGCTGAAATTTTTTTAGATATGACAGAACTTCTCACAAAAACTAGCATCACATTGCAAGAATTTGCAATAGAACAAGCTAAAAAATATATACAAGAAATTTACGTTTAACAAAATTTAGAAAGCGTTTTTATGATTTTATTTCATGGGACTTTGGAAGAAAATCTTAAGAACATTCAAAAAAATGGTATCTTAGCTTATACAGCAGATCAATGGATTATGGAAGTTACACAGCAAAAAGTATGCTGTATAAGCAATCAGCCAACTTCCGGAGAAGGTGGAAATCCTGCATATTTTACTTATGGTTTTGCTAAATCTAAAAACCAAGAAGGTTATTTGATTGTCTTAGATGTGCCACGTGAAATATTACAAAAAAAAATTATTGTAATATTTGATAATAAAGTTCTGGATGACTACGTAAAATTTCATTTTTTTGTTCGAGAAGAATTTCGTAAAATAGGTTTTTTGTTATGGGAAAAAATGACAGAATACCAAAATTGCGATCGATACTTTCGCAAATTTGATGATAGAATACACAAACGTCTAGCAAGTGAAGAAGAACAAAATTTATATACACAAGATCAGCGTTCCTATTACAAAAAACTTCGTGAAAATCGCTATGTTTATAATATTAGCGGTTTGCTTATAAGTGACGAACTTTTTGATATGATGAAATATATTGGCAATTGGCAACGTGTTTACGAGTTTCTGCAACTGCATTTTAATCAAAACAAATTAGACTATAAAATTTTTGAACAATCAAAGTCTAAAGAGCACGAAAAATATTGGAAAAATTTTTACACTAACTTTCCTTTAACAATTGATGAAGATCGTAACGAAAACTTTAGGGATTGGTTTTCTCCCAATTGGTTAGCCAAACGCCAAATTACAGAGCCTAATGAAAATTGTCAACTATTATGCAAACCTATAGAACCTTGCTATATTGCTGGCTTTATAAAAATTACCACACCTTCGGGATATGCTGAACGCTTTCGAAATTTTCGTTCAAAGAGTGTATTTATAAGTGAAATTTGGAAAGAAGTCCATCGTATTCTGAAAGAATATCAATAAAGATAAAGCTATTTTTCCATTTTTAAGGAAAGAATATTTGGATATACAAAAAATTTCTTTGCGTCTTTCTGAGATATTAAGTGGTTGTATTCTGGGCGGAGCATTTTTTTGTGCAGAATGGTTAGTATATAAGTTTTACCTTTTGTTAATGGAATGGACTTCTAACCATGTATTAGCAGTATGGCCCTTTCATATTTTACATGGATTTGTTATACTTAGTTTGTTATTTTTGGTAATTTATAGTTGCTTTCGTCCGCCTACGCCTAACCAAAAATCTATGAGAACACGATTACCTCATCTTATTTTTTTACTTACAATTGGGGTAACATGTTGGTATTTTTGGTTAAGAGTTTTATAATTTTTATGCTTAATTTTATTTCCACATTTGGAATAGAACGTTATGATTGTGTTGCTGTTGTTGGTAGTGGGGGAAAGTCTACTTTGATTTGCCAATTGGCTCAAGAAGCCCAAAACTATCATTACCCAACTATTATTACAACAACAACACATATTCATCTTCCATTTTTGTCAAAAAATGAATATTGTTGCGAAATTAAACAACCGACTTCTTTAATCTTGCCTGACAAATCTCCTTTAGTTGTGTTTTTAAAAAAAATTCATCCTCAAAAAGCCAAAGGGATTCCAGCTGCATGGATTGACAATTGGAAAAATCAAGGACTAATCTTAGTAGAAAGCGATGGTTCACGAAATATTCCCTTTAAAATACCTGCGCCATGGGAACCAATAATTCCCGATATTACAACACATACAATTATTGTAGTGGGATTATCAGCATTGGGAAAACCATTGTTAAGCCCATGGATACATCGCTTAGAGCTATTATATAAAGACTATCCATTTTTTCCTGTTATTACACCGCAAATAATAGCTCATATAATTATAAACCCTCATCATTATATTCAGAAAATCCCTAAAAACAGTAAAATTAGCTTGTATTTAGCTGGTTGTCAGTATTCTTGCCAATTGTCCCTTGTGTATGAAATCTCTAAAAACTTGCTAAAACTTGGTTTTCCAGGCAACATATATACAGGAAATTTGGTTGGTGAGAATTGGATTCAAAAAACTTAACTTGGAGGCATCTATTTATGCCTAAAATAGTCTGTCCGATTTGCGATGAAGAATTGGGAAATTGCATAGACGATGTACCAGAAAAATGTCCAATCTGCGATACTCGAAAACATGAAATTATTATGGAATTAAAAAGTAAGGAACCTCCTGCATTTGAAATGAAACCTTCAAGTACAGCAGATGTTTCGAATATTAGCGCGTCTATTGCAAAAGAATTTTCAACACAAGAAGAGGAAATTATTTCAACCAAAGCAACTAATAGAGATAATAAAAAAGAATTCTTTCCATCTTTATCTCAAGATGAAGAAAACATCAAACCTAAATCTTCTTCTAAAACATTTTCTTCTCCAATTATTGAAGAAGAAAATGAGCCAACTCCTACTAAAAATTTTGAAGAAGCCAGCGAAGAAATTATTTTTACAGATGTTCCTCCTGTTTCGGAAAAAAAGCCTTGGTCTTTAGAAGAAGTTTCAACAGAAAATGATGAAATTCAACATATTTCAGAATCTCCTATTGTAACGGAAAATTTCAATATAGGCGTGAATACGTTTGAACCAAAACCAGATATTCAAGATATTGAAACCAGTTTTGAAGATTTGAATACACCGCAATATATTCCACCTAGTGAAGGAAATTCAATAATTTCTCCTTTATCAAAATCACGTCTTGAGAAATCTGAATTGCCTTTACAATCTCAATTTAAGCCAGAATCAGCTAAGAATATTGCAAAATCCCTCCCTACTGCCGCACCTAAATTAAGCCCAGCGGATGCTATTGCTCGACAACTAGCTAAAAAGGCTGTGGAAGAAGATGAAGCTGGAGAATCAAGTGATGGCAACAGCACAGCTCCAGTTTTTCCTGCGAAACGCATTCTAAGCAATATTCCAAGTAAAAGTGGCGCAAGTTGTTTGGAAGCGTTGCCTGGATATAAATATTGTTCTAAATGCAAAAATATTTATAATAAAGATTGTGTAATTCCTTGTACATGTGGAAATTCTAAGTTAGAAATTGTTGAAAAAGGATTTGCCCCGGGAGATTATTTAATACTCTATAATAGTGTGCGAAAGGCAATTGCATATTTTCTGCTTGAAAAACAAGGTTCTATATTTATTGGACGTTCAAGCGAACGTGGCTCTGATAGAGATATTGATTTAAGCATTGCTTGGAAACATTATTATTATAGAAATGCTACTTCTGAAGAAGATTTCAAAGAGCAAATGCGATTGCTTAAAGGTATTTCACGCAAACATGCGTTAGTTCGTTTTGATAAAGATTCTGGAAAATACATTCTTTTCCATTTATCTGATAAAAATTATACAGTTGCGGAACTTCCTACAGGGGAAAAGCGTGTACGTGCTCCGCAAAATCGCAATCGTATTGACTTAGAAAGTAATACAATTATTTCTATGGGAAATCAAAAAGATTTTATTATTTTACGGTATAAAAAAATATCAGAATTACCTTAATTGGATTAAAATTGCTTGAAAATTTTCTTTTTTTGAAGCAGTTTTATACACATAAGCAATTTTTTTTCTTTTTTTGTGTGTTATAACTTATTATATTGTATAGTGTTATAAAAAATTTATTTTTTTTGAAAAAAAAATACAAAAAAAAGTTGCTTTTTTAATAACTATTGGGTAAAATAGTATTAAGTATTTATCACATGGTTTGTCCGTGTGTTATTTTTTCCTGTTTTGAATTACGCTGGCTATCAGCAGTTGATGGTTTTGCAAAATGTTGTATTTTTCTAAAAATGGTGTCTGGATCTGCTTACGACAATCCTAGAAAAATCAGCTTTTCTCTTTCCTCCTCGCTGATGAAAGCCGCTATAGGAGCTTTCTATGAATCTTTACGTTGGTAACCTTGCATACTCCATGGAAGAACAAGAACTCGAACAAATTTTCGTAAAATATGGCCAAGTCACTAGCGTCAAAATCATCCGTGACCGTGAAACCAACCGTTCCAAAGGCTTTGGATTTGTCGAAATGGCAGACCGCGCACAAGCTGAAAAAGCTATCAGTGAATTAAACAACCAAGTCATCAAACAACGCAAAATCGTAGTTAATGAAGCCCGTCCTCGCAAGGCTCCAGGCGAACGTCAAAATCGCAAGCCACAATACTAAGCCATTTAGGCTAAATCAGGCAAAAAACCTGCAATTCTAAAAAAATTGTGGGTTTAACCTGAGAGTTTAACATCACAAAAACAACCTTTGCCAAGATTTCTTGGCAAAGGTTGTTTTTTTTTAACTTTTAACTTAGCTTTTTTGGAGGAAATATGAAATCATTCTATTTTATTCTTATAATTATCAGTGTGTTGATTTTATCATGCAAAGATGAAATTTCTCAACTTGGAGAAGAAAAAAAAGTCACAATACCTACAAATACAACAAATGAAGTTTTAGAAACACGTCGTGGGTATTTTAGCAGTTTTAGTATAATGCAACATCCTATGTTAGCACCAGAGCAAAATTATTTAGATATCTATGATCAAGAAGGAAATTGGCAAAAACAAATTATTCTTGTTTTTGAAGAAAATACAACAAAACCAGAATCCAACGCTCCTATTGAAGTAAAAGGAACAATTCGGCATATCGATATGGGTGGTCCCAGTGGTACAAAAAATGAATATCAGAATGATATTTTTACTGTGAAAACTTGGACTGTACTTGATTCTAAGGATATTCCAAGAAAGAAAGAATAAAATCAAGAATCATGTTACCAACAAGTTGAGCTTTGTATTGCAATTGAAAAACAAAAGTTACCAAATTTTTTAGGTGTCCAATCTGAAAAGATTGGCATTTTTTTTGCTAATAAAAAAATATAAAAAAGATATTCAGACAATTTATTTGACAAAATATTTAAAAAAAATTGCTTGAATTTTTTTATTCGGTATGATAAACTGATACTTTAATCAACGTTGTTACCTTGTGAAAGTTGCTTTTGCTAAAAGATGTTACTTTTTCTGTGTGGAAAAAGTTCATTAAATCTTACTCATCTTTACAATTTTTAATAAGTAAATGCGTTGATTAGAATAGTTTTTTCGTCAAAACTTTGCTAGTAAAAAATTTTGACAGGAAAAATTTCTTTAAAAGAAATTTTCCTTTTTAAAAGGTGTCGGATTCAATTTATATGTACCAAGAAAAAAACAATTTGCTGGCGTACTTGTTAGATGCCCCCAATACAGATAAAAAAATTGCTTTTAAAGAAATGGACAGCAAACGAAATATTGTTGAGTATACACAAGAAAATTTTATAACACATGTAGCAAATTTGGGGCAATACCTAAACAATAGCCAAGAATATGGAATGCATATTCCTTTATTTATGGAAACTTCTTATGATTTTTTAAGAAGTTTTATGGGGATCGTTGCTGGTAAAAAAATAGTAGTTCCTCTTCATACAATTGCTAGTGAAGAATCTTTGGAATTTATTTTAAAAAAAGTACGAGCAATATCCTTAGTTGTTACAGATCCTTGGCTTTATCAAAAAATTGTTAAAGTTCCTTATGTTGTTGAGAGCATTCGTACAATCTTTTGTACACCAGCAGTAATTTCTCAAAAAGTTTTATCCTGCAATCACATCAATATTTGTGATATTTTTCAACAATCCCAAAATCTAGCAGATTCTCGAAGATATTTAGAAAATATTGTTCAAAATTCCAATCGCGATGATATTATGCAGATTATATTTACATCTGGCACTACAGGCGAACCAAAAGGAGCCATTTTATCTCATCGCAATGTAATTTCTTGTGTTGTACGTGCTGGCAATCATCTCAAAATTGACGCAAGCTATCGTACCCTTACTTTTTTGCCTATGAGCCATGTTATGGCTCAAAATGAAGTCTTTATTGCTTTAGTCGCAAAAGCATTGGTACAATTTGTTGGTCGTGATAATTTATTACATGGCCTAAAAACTTTTGAACCAAACATTTTGGTATCTGTACCACGTGTTTATCAAGCAATTCATCAAGGTATTCAGAAAAAAATACGCAATCAACCCTTGGCAAGAAAGCTATTAAACCTTGTAGTATATATGTACACATTACGCAAGAATGGTTCAACATTTTTGCACCGTTTCGCAGGAAAATTATTCAGCACAACACTTGGCCGGCTTATCACCGCAAAAGTACGCAGCAATATTGGCAAATTTAAATTGCTAGTTACTGCAGGTGCTGCATGCCCTCCCCATATATATGAATTTTTTGAAGCAATTCGAATGCCATTAACAAATGCTCAAGGTCTAACAGAAGTTTCGGGTGCTATCATTTATAATGATCCCAATGAAACATTGAACGGCTCTATTGGTTATCCATTACCTGGCGTTCAAGTTAAAGTTGACGAAGATGGCGAAATTTTAATGAAAGGCGACCCTGTATTTTCTGGATATTTTGAAGATGAAAAACAAAATGCTCATAGCATGACTCCAGATGGATGGTTTCGTACTGGCGACTTAGGTGAAATAAAGATTCTTAAACATCGCCAATATATCTTTCTAAAAGGCCGAAAAAAAGAAATCTTAGTTCTTTCCTCCGGTCTAAATGTCCCAGCATGTCAAATCGAAGATCGATTAGTACAACATGAAATTATTCAACAAGCAATGGTTGTAGGCGATGGAAAACCGCGACTTGCGGCTTTAATCGTTCCACATACTGAATATGCTAAACGTCCCAATATTCGGGAAGAAATCTCCAAAATAATTCGACAATTCAATGCTCAAATGGATGCAAGCGAACAAATTGGTGATTTCGAGATACTGCCAGAACCATTTACTGTGGAAAATGGGATGTTAACCCCCACCTTAAAAGTACGTCGTATGGTGGTTTCCCAAAAGTACCAAGAAGTAATTGGAAAGTTGTATCAAACTTGTTAGATACATTGGGAATTATTAAAGTTCCTTGAAATTTAACAAAAAAATGGAAGCCTATTTAAGTAAGGCTTCCATTTTTTTTGTTTAAAAAATTTGAAATCTCTATTAGACTTCTTCGTTTTTTAATTCTTCATATCGTGTAATATCTTCTCTCATGTGTATTGTAGCTTTTCGACAGTGATCTTCTTGATGCTGATCAAGATAATATTTAGCCAAGCGACGGTAAAGATTTGCTCGATAAAAATATGCTTCCGGACGTTCTGGAAATAATTCAATAGCTCGTGTAAGATCTAGAAGAGCCTGACGAAAGTTTTGTAGTTCAAGATAAGCATGACTTCTTTGGCAATATGCGGAATATGAATGTGGGCGGTTCTGAATAGCAAGATTAAAATTAACAATTGCATCTTGGTATTGTTTAGATTGTAAGTAAAGCAAACCTTTCCCATAATATGCTTGACTGCAATTGGGAGCTTGTTGCAAAACAATATTATATTTTTCAAGGGCAGCAATCCAATCTTTTTTTAATCGTAATTGGCGAGCTTCTTCAAAAATTAGATTGATATTTTCTGGTAATCGAGGCATTTCTGTCCCAGTACTACTCATACTTGCATCGTCTTGATCTTCATCATTTATTTCAGAAGATTGATTTTTCTTATTTTCCTCTTTTAACATATTTGGATATGCACCTGTTGGGTGAGTAGTAATAGTTTTTCTATGTTCAATTGTTACTGAAATTCGTGGCGATTCTGTAATTAAATTTGACTGTCCAACGTTGGTTGTATATGGCTCTAATTCTTGAATAACTTGCTGCATATTGATATAACGTTGATCGGGATTATTTGCAATCATTTTTTTTACAATTAAACATAATTTGTTCGGAATATCCTTTTTATAAACAGACACAAGAGGAAATTCACTTGTATATTTACATTTTATTGCTGCGGCTTCGCCTTGTTTCTTAGAGATTTCTCGATAGGGGTTCACTCCGGTTAACATTTCATAAAAAGTCATTCCTAATCCATAAGTATCCAAACGATAATCAGCTTTTTGGCTATTTTCCATTTGTTCTGGTGCGCAATATTCTATAGTTCCTGCCGCACGTGTTAATTGGCTGTCTACTTCACAGACTATTCCAAAATCAGCTAAAACAAAATGACTCATAGAAGTATTTGCTAAAATATTTTGAGGTTTTACATCTCTATGAATAAAACGATTGGCGTGCATGTATGCCAATGCTTTAGCAATTTGCACAGCAATGTTTGCACTTTCTCCTATATCTAGGATATGCTTTTTCTGAATAATCTCCTCTAAATTCCCGCCTTGCATTAGAGGAGTTATCAGATAGTGCACAATTTGTTCTCCATATTTCCCATGCCCAAAAGCAATTACTTTTAAAATATTGGGATGCGATAAAGAAGAAATAATTTTGAGTTCTTTAAAGATATAACGTAATATTTGTTCTTCTAAATGACGATAAAAAATTTTAGCAGCAACTCGCCGGTTGTCTTTTAAGGATTTCGCGGCAAATACTTCCCCATGCGCTCCAGTCCCAATACTTTTGAGGATTTGGTATTTGTCGGCTAAAATAATATTTAAAGAAAGGGAAGAGTGATTTGATGGTGTATTCATCGCAAAGTTCCTTAACGCATAAAAAATTTAATAAAGGACGGCTTTTAAGCACGTCCTTTATTGTTTAAAACTTATCAAAAGCTATCATTTCATCGCTTACTTTATACTTTTTCTTAAGCATATTTAAAACAGCATCGATCATCATTGGAGGCCCGCAAAGATAATATTCGACCTTCTTTGGATCTTGATGTTGGGCCAAATATAAACGATCGCAAACATCATGAATGAATCCTTCTGGGCCAGTCCAATTATCTCCAGCTTGTTTTTCAGAAAGTGCTACAGTATAGGTAAAGTTTGGACAGGTTTTAGCAAGCTCTGTAAATTCTTCGTGGTAGAACATTTCTTTCACAGAACGCGCACCATACCAGAATGTGATTTTTCTTTGTGTTTTAATTTCTTTCAAAAGATAGAATAAATGCGAACGCATAGGTGCCATCCCAGCACCACCGCCTAAGTATAGCATTTCTCTATCTGTATCTTTAATTAAAAATTCTCCATAAGGGCCACTAATTTCTATATCTTGCCCTGGTTTTAAATTAAAAATATATGAAGAACCAAGACCAGGAGGATATTTTGTTCCTCTGGGGGGAGTGGCAATGCGAACATTTAAAATAACTTTATTATTTTCATAGGGAGCGTTTGCCATAGAATATGCACGATAAATAACTGCTTCTTTGCTTTCGCAACGTAAATCCCAAAAAGGTTTATACGCATCATAATATTTATCAGAAATAGCAAAATCTTTAAAGCTGCATTTAAATTTAGGAACATGAAATTGGATATATTGACCTGCTTTGAACTTAATTTGTTTTGGTTCTACAAGTTCTAAAACAGTTTCTTTAATATAGCTTGCCACGTTGTTGTTAGAAATAACTTTTGCTTGAAATGCTTGTATAGCAAAATATTCTTCGGGTATAAAAATTTTTACATCTTGCTTTACTTTAACTTGGCAGGCTAACCGCCAATTATCGCGAATTTGCTTTTTAGTAAGAAAGCCTTCTTCTGTGGGAAGAACTGGCCCTCCGCCATTTAATACCTTAAGTTTGCAATAACCACAAGTTCCCTGGCCACCGCAAGCAGAAGGAACGAAAATTTTATTGCCAAAAAGATAGGAAAGCAGATGACTACCACCTTTAATTTTAAGAGGCTTGCGTTCTTCTCCCATGTTAATTTCACATTCGCCGTAATTGGCAATTGTGGCATCAGCAAGAGACATAATAATGCCAAATAAAGCACCCATTCCACCAAGAACACCAATTGCTAAAAGATAGACAGACAATGCACTCTGGGTGGTCGTTAAAAAAATGCAGAATAATTCCATATTTGAATTGTTCCTTATTAAGATAGAACTATTTAGACTTACTGCATACTAACCATTCCAGCAAATCCACTAAATGCCAGTGCCATAATCCCTGTAATGACCATAGTAATTCCAATACCATCCAAAGCTGCTGGAACATGAGCAAAACGAAGTCGGCGACGAATAGCCGCCATACATATAATTGCTAAAGCCCAGCCAATGCCACTTCCAATGCCATAAGCAAACGTTTGCATAAAATTATATTTCCGCACAACAAAAAATAAACATGCCCCTAAAATAGCACAGTTTACTGTGATTAGTGGCAAAAAAACACCTAATGTATAATAAAGTGCAGGGCTATATTTTTCAATGATAATTTCTAATAACTGTACAGTTACAGCGATTACCATAATTGCAAGCAAAAAATAAAGATATTCTAAGGATAGTGGAACTAAAATTTCATAATAAAGCAACCAGGTTAAAGGAGTTGTAATTGCCATTACAAAAATAACCGCAATCCCTAAACCTACTGAAGCCTTAAGGGTTTTAGAAATAGCAATAAATGAACACATTCCCAAAAAGTTAGAAAGTAGGATATTGTTCGTAAAAATAGAGGCAATCAAAATTACAAAAGGACTTATTTCCGACATAGTTTTGCTTCCTTACTTACCTTCTTGGCCAATTTTTTTATTTGTCATAGAATTAACAATCCAAATAAATGCAGCCAACATAAAGAAAGCTCCTGGCGGCATAATCATAATATTCCAAGAAACCCAAGTTTCTGGAGAGAAAACTTGATAGCCCATAATTGTCCCAAAACCAAGTAATTCTCTAGGGACTGCTATAGCTAACAATACCATGCTGTATCCAAAACCAGCACCTACCGCATCCCAAAAAGATGGCCAGGGGCTATTTTTCATTGCAAATACTTCTGCACGGCCCATTACAATACAGTTTGTAATAATCAAGCCTACATAAGCACCTAATTGTTTACTGGTATCATACAGAAATGTTTGAAGCAATAAATCCATCACAGTAACAGGAACTGCAATGAGGATTACTTGTGCTATCATGCGAATGCGTCCGCCAATATATTGGCGCAACGAAGAAACTAAAACATTACTTACAATAGTTGCAAATATTAAACCCACGCACATAATCATGGTGTTAAAAACCAAATTAGTTACGGCCAGGGTTGAGCAAATTCCCAATATTTGTCGAAAAATAGGGTTTTCTTTCCAAATATTTTCCGAAAATACTTTAGCATTTTCGGCACTAAGAAAACGCATAGAAACTCTCCTTTTTCTAAAGCAAATAGCCGTAACATTGGCTAATTTTTCGGAGTATATTTTTTTAATAATTCGATTGTTTCTGTATCAAAAAAATCTTGCAGTTTAAGATTATTAGTCGCATAAATACTATGCAATAACATTAATAAATTATGTAAATTTTCTGGGATAAAACGATCGATAGCACGACTTGTTTCTGAAGCACCTGTAATAGCATCTATTTCATTGATATTTTTTTGGCCAGCGTCTCCATCATATAAGCCGTTTCGTTTTGTTACGTGCAATGCTAATTTCCCAGTTTCTGAGAAAATGGCTTTATTCCAGAAAACAAATTGTGCTTGAAACCAACCTTCTTCAATACGTTGGCCAAGTCCTGGGGTTTCTTTATGATTAAAAAAAGAAATCCCTGCAATTTTATTAAATCCCTGACAAAGAGCTAAATATCCAGAAACTTTATCCCAAAATCCTGAGCCAGCAATTTCAAAACAATATACATTGCCATTCTGGTTTTGGGTTTTAAAAATATATATATTGTGTAAATAATCAATTGCTTGGCTGGGGAGTTCTAAAAATTCTTTGCCTGTACGAATAATAATTTCATTTTTTCTACTAGGAATAATCTCCATTACCATTACTTTTTCGCCAAAAGTTTCGGCAAGCTCTTTAGGTGTATGTTGCTTAAGAAAATATTGCATCCGTTCAATTTTTTTAGCAGCTTTATCAAATTTTTCTTTTTCTGTTACTTCCGGCATATCTTTCAAAATAGAATCGTTTGCTACTTCTTGTTGTACATTTGTTGGTAAAATATTCATAGATTTAAGAAGATGAAGAACGCGTTCTTGTTGCCGGTTTTGATCAATAATTTCTTTGGTTTGGACATGGAAAGCTGTTAAAATAATAGCAGAAATTGCTGAAAGTATAAACAAAACAAAAACCATTTTTACATAATTTCGCATGTCTTACCTCCGATGATACCGAATAGCGATTACGATTTCGTCAATCAAAGAAGCAAAAATATTCATCAATAAAATAGCAAACATCATTCCTTCAGGATAACCAGAAAAACGTCGTATAAGTATAGTTAAAAAACCAATTCCAAATCCATAAAAATATCTTCCTGTTTGTGTAGATGGGCCAGAAACAGGATCAGTCGCCATAAAAATAGCACCGAATAAAAATCCGCCAGACATAATATTAAATGCAGCAATAATGCAGCTATCCGCCCAAGTTTTTCCATCATAAAATAAAAAGCTAAAAAAAACTCCAGCAAAAATAGTAGATATAATAGTTCGCCAATTTGCAACACGCATGGCTATCATCATAATACCGCCAAGTATCAAAAGTATTGAACTTGTTTCGCCTAAAGATCCGCTACGGTTTCCCCAAAGTAGCATAGGTAAACTATCTTTTGCATAGCGAATATATTCAGCATAACTTTGTTCATTTGCTTCTGTTGATGTTGCTTTGAGACGTTTATCTTTTAAAATAATAAGAGGAGTTGCAGAACTTATTGCTTCATATTTTCCGTTCTGGATATTATGAGTAAGAAATCCACGGTGTTCTAATAATCCACCAGTCCCAGCAAATACAGGCTTCCATCCATCATTTTTTAGACTATTTGGAAATGGCTCTACAAATACATTACCTGTCATAAATAAAGGAAAACACAAATAAATAAAACAACGAGATAATGCTGCTGCGTTAAATGGGTTTTTACCAGTACCGCCAAAAACTTCCTTGCCAAGAGTAACTCCAACTGCAACACCTAATGCAACCATCCACAATGGTAAAGTCGGAGGAAGAATAAGAGGATAAAGAATTCCAGTGATTAAAAAACCTTCCGTAATTTCTTCTTTACGAATAATACCAAAAAGTACCTCGACAATGCCACCTACTATGTAGGATGTAAGGATCACAAGAATAGCTCGCAAACCATAAAAATACACCGCAGCTAAAGCTGCTGGCATAACAGCAAATAATACTGTAATCATAAATCTTTTTATGTCAATGCCATCTCGAATATATGGTGCTTCTTGAGTTACCGTAGGTTTGCCATAAAAAAAGCTATCTGTAGCATCTACAAGAGGTTTACATGGTTGTAAAACTGGATATTTTTCCAGCATTTTATATTGTAAATCCAAAATTTTTCGCAACATGTACCAATCCTAATTCTTCTGCAATCCTTTTTATAAAAGTATTGCAAGAGCATAGAAAATATTATTTTCATATAATAGATATTGTTAAAAATTCTTTTCGGAAAATACTTATTATATAAGACCTGCTTTGCGTAATTCTTCTTTGCCTTTTTGAATATCACTCATAACTTCAATTTTTGAAGGGCAAATATATGTGCAAAGACCACATTCAATACATGCCTGTAATTTAAGTGTGTTGAGTGCATCATCAGCAAGATTATTTGTGCAGTATTTATGTAAGAGGTGTGGATAAAGTGGACGTGGACAAACTTCTTCACAATAAGAACAATGTATACATGGGCGTAATTCACCATGAAGATTGGTTTCTACTTTTTTTTCTGTTCCTAAAAATGAAGATGCAAATACATTGCTATAAGAATCTGTACGAAATCCTGGACGCATAAAGAACATAAATTGCCGATGTCGGTTTTCTTCTAAGCAAGTTAAGCATTTTGTTGATGATACAACAGACATATTTGGATGTACAAGATCCCCCAATAAGGCATGTCCATGGATGTATCGTACTTCAACATTTTTCTTTGTCCATTGTTCAAAAATTTCTGATAATGACATTCCTATTCTAACGCGTAAAGCTAGATTGTCTTTGAATCCTGTTCCAGATAAAGAAACTACTTTTTGTAATAATGGTTTACCTAATGCAACTGCATCATATACAGCTAGTGCATCAGCTAAATCCAAAACTACAGCTCCAATAGCGTCTGGCATTTTGCCATCTGGAACTTTACATTTTGTTAAAGTTTCAGTTATGATTTCTGGCATTTCCTGTGGATATTTAGATTTTAGATCCCGAATGACAATATTATTTTGAGCATCACAATTGCAATGAGAACAACATTGATTATCAGAATTTTTTGTGTTTAAAACACTGCGTAAAGTTTTGCCAACTTCATTTTCATTTTTAGAAAACCCAACAAATGTTGGAGGATTTTGATAAAGTTTTCTTAGAATAGCAATACCTTGTGCAGCATCTTCTAAACGATTATCGCAGGATGCTATAGTTGGCAAAGCCATTGGATATGTAGAAAGGGCTGCGATAACTAAATATTTTACATCTTTTGCACTTATAGTACTTGTTTGTGCAAATGTTGGTAAACCTGTTGCACCCAAACCAGCAACACCACTTTTATGTAAAATATCTGCGATAGTTTCAATTGACAAACTTTGCCAATTTTTATTGGATTCTGCAATTGATTGATAGTTTTCACTACGATCTGTTTCAATAACAATTGCTTGAATATTTTTTCCTAAGTGTGGAACTTCACAAATTGACTGAACAACTCCATTTGCAGAAGCAATAACTGGTGTAGAAATAGCAGCATTATTCTGTCCAATAACTTGGCCAGCAACAACATGTTCCCCTATTTTAACAATAGGCAGAACACTCTCACCAAAGCCTTGCTTAAGAGGAATTGTAATTTGATGGGGGATGGGAATATTTTGAATATCTGCACGAGGCGTCCCCTGTAGTTTACAAAAACTATATCCCCCAGAAAAAGTAGATTGTTTGAACATAGTTAAAATTGATACTTTCCTGAAAAAAATTATCTGAAGCTTTAAAAAGTATTTCTTTATGTATTTTACCTTTTGGGTTATATTTCTTTCAAGTAAAAAAAGGAAAATATTTTAGCAAAAAAAATCCCCAATTTGGGGATGAAAAAATTATGAGTCAAGTACATGACGCACTTTTTCAGATAAAGTTTGGAGAGAAAATGGTTTTTGTATAAAATGTAAACCTTCATCTATGATACCATGTTGTCCAATAACATTGCTTGTATAGCCTGACATAAAAAGGACTTTTATATCTGGACATATATTATGTATTTGAGTAAAAAGTTCTTTGCCATTCATTTTGGGCATAATTATATCGGTCAAAAGTAGATGAATATTAGTGGTATGAGATTTAGCAATCTCAATACATTGATCCGTATTTTCAGCAAGAATTACTTGATAACCAAGATGATCTAACATACTGCGAATAAATTTACGAACCATTTCATTATCTTCGGCAATAAGAATTGTTTCATTTCCGTGAAGAACTGTTTGCGCTAAACTTGAATTTTTCGTAGTTAATATATTAGGTTGTTCTACCTGTGGTAAAAAAATTTTAAAAATTGTGCCTCTGTCCTTTTCTGAATAAACAGAAATAGAACCTCCATGACGTTTTATTATTCCATAAACTGTTGAAAGACCAAGTCCTGTACCTTTGCCTAGCTCTTTGGTAGTAAAAAATGGTTCAAAAAGATGTTCCATTGTACGATCATCAATTCCAAATCCGGTATCGGAAATAGCTAACATGACATATTTGCCTGGTACGATTTCTGGATGTGTTTGCGTATAAGATTCATCAAGATCGATATCAGTTGCTTCAATTCTAAGAATACCTCCATTTGGCATCGCATCTTGAGCATTTAACGATAAATTTAACAAGACTTGTTCAATTTGTCCAGTATCTGCACGGATTTTACTAAGCTGATCTGAAATCTTAATTTTAATATGGATATTTTCTCGAATAGTACGCATCAGTATATTTTCAAACTTTTTAATAATTTCACCTAAATCAACAACATTTAATTCTATCATTTGCTTTCTACTGAAAGTGAGCAATCTTTGAGTAAGTTCTTTAGCATGTTCTGCTGCTTGTTTAATTTCCATCAAATCTAAAAAACGTTGATCATCTTTAGAAAATCCAGCCATAAGCATTTGGGTATATCCAAGAATTGGCGTAAGCAGATTATTGAAATCGTGTGCTACACCACCGGCTAAAAGTCCAATACTTTCCATTTTTTGTGATTGTATAAGCTGCTGTTCTAATTTTTTTTCATTTGTAATATCACGAGCAATACTGATATATCCGGAAAGTTCGCCATTTTTATCTCGCATAGCAGTTATTGTTACAGATGCAATTAAAAAAGAGCCATCTTTTCGAATATATTTCCAATCCTTAGTTTCGATTATACCAAGTTTTGCTGAATGAACTAGGGCTTCAAATTCGGATTCAAGTTCCATTTCTGCTGCACAAATTGATACTTCTTTAGCATCATAAATATCTAGAATGTTTAATTTATCGGTGACTTCATCGCTCTTATAGCCCAGCATCAATTCCGCACCTTCATTAAATATCTTTATCAATCCGTGAGTGTTGGTACTAATAATTGAATATCCTGTTGCAGCACGTAAAACATATTGAAATCGCTCATTTGCTTCAAGAATTTTTTCTTCTGCAAGTTTTCGTTCTGTAATATCCATAATGTAACCATGATAGTGTGTTATGTTGCCTTCATCATTTTTAGTCAAAACCGTAAAATCATAAACCCAGCGATATTCTCCATTAGCGTGGCGAACACGATATTCTTGTTCGAAATACGTACTAGTTAAAATATATATATCAATTTCTTTTGCAATTCTTTCTAAATCTTCAGGATGAACAATTGCTGCAAAAGGAATATTGCCATTTAATAAATCTTCTGGTTTATAACCAAATTGGGTTATAATATTAGGAGAAACATATTCTATTGGCCAATTTTTTTCATTTCTACATTTATAGAAAACTGCTTTTCCTGCAATAAATATTTTACGTTCTTCTAAAAGTGCTTTTTCATTATTTCTAATATCAGTAATATCACGAATAGATTCTATTGCCCCAATTAATTTACCGTTATCATCACATAGCTTTGAAGCAATTGCCCATACATAAGCGCCTTTCCCATTATAAAGAGCAGGTGCAAATACTTCAGCGTAAAGAGAATTTCCTTTCTTTTTTATAAATTGATACTTTGTTTTTAATTCTAATGTACTGGCGCCAAGCAAGTCCATAAGATACATTCTTGGTTCGCCATAGAATGGAATTGAGCTAAAAGAATGATCTTTTCCAATAATATCTTGCTTAGAAACATTTGTCATCTCTTCCATAGCACGATTCCAAGCAATGATCTTTTTTTCTTCATCTATAATAAAAGTTGCATCTGGTAAAAAATCTATAATATTTTCAAGCTTTTTATTAAGAGTTCGTAGCTTTTCTTCTGTAGTTTTACGAGTGTCTATATCTACAAAAAAACCTTCCATATATAGAGGTTCACCAGCTTCATTTGTAACTAATTGAACACTAATAGAAATCCAAACTTTTTTTCCATCTTTGCAATAAATTTGAATTTCTTGCTCAAAAGCATTTCCCTCTTTTTTTACTTTATCAAGAATTTTGGCTCGATCTGAAGGGTGGACATAAACTTGATTAGCAAGATCTGTTACAGAATCTACCAAATCCTTTGGTGTATCATAGCCTAGCATTTTTGCTAATGCGGGGTTCGCGCTTAAAATTTTTCCATCAAATGAAGTTTGAAAAAGCCCTTCTAAAGCATTTTCGAAAATTTTTCTATATTTTTGCTCACTTTTTTTTAATTCTTCCAATGTCTGATTTATTTTATCCGTCATTAAATTAAAACTCTGAGATAAAATCCCAACTTCATCTTGAGAATTAACATTTATTTTTATATTAAAATTGCCGTGCATAACAGTTTCCGCAGCATCTTTTATTTCTTTTATAGGATGTACTATTGTTCGAGTCATAACTGTAGCAAAGATAAGTATTACAAATATGCTGATACATGCTGCCATCGACATACTGCGAATCATATTTATTCGGCCATTGCTTAAAACAGTTCGATAGTTTAAAAATTCATCTTCATAAGTACTTACTCCAATAACCCAATCCCAAGGCTTATAATAAGCCAGACGAGCAACTTTCCAGCGTGGATGTAAATCGTTTGGATTTTGCCAAATATAGCGTATTGTGGTCATTTCTCTTTGAGACAAAGGAAGGGCTTTTTTCACTATTTCCTGAATAACATAATTTCCATCATGATCTTTACTTTCCCATATATTTTCGCCATCCCGTTTTCCATATTGAGAAATAATATAATGGCCTTGGTGTTCCCCTGTTCCTCCCAAAATATAAATATATCCGGTTGTTCCAACTTGAGTCTGTAAAATAGCCTGACGTATCCGATTTTCAACATTTTTTTGTGGAATGCCAACATATAACATTCCTATAATTTTCCCTTCATCATTTTTTATTGCTTGATACATGGTTAAATACCACATATTCACAACAAATGCTCGTCCTTTATATATTTTATCTTGCAAAATATCTGCAATGACTGGGTTAGGAGTATTGTCCGAATGAGTTGCCGAAATATATGTACCAATTGCACGCTTTTGTTTTCTATTCTTTACATTAGTTGCTACCCGAAGCATATCTCCTTTATCATTCATTCGTTGAAAAATTGTAGCCGAAGCACCAGTTAATTGCGTAATTTTATCTACAACGATAGTTTCCAAATTTAAATCATCATTTTGTCCTAACCACTGATTGCCTACAAACATCTTAGGCAATTCGATTACAGTTGATTCTCTGCTAAATTGATCAATTGCTGTCCAAGTAATTTTTTCATCTTCTGATATATTTATCTTACCATAATCCTCCAAAATACAATGAGCAATATTTAAGCTGGAACTCAATTGTTCTTGAACAGCTTCATTTTCAGTTTCTACAAGGTTATAAACACCTTGAGTAATATGATCAAAATCACCGACAATAAGTTTATCAACTTCATTTTGAGCAAGTAAGTTATATTTTTCACTCTGCCACACTGCTAATGCTACAAGAGCAATCGCTGTAACTAAGACACTACCTGCTCCTAGAAGAGATATTTTAATATTTAGACTAAGATTTTTTAATAAATTTTTCATGATTTTTCCTATAAAAAATAGTCTTTTTATTTGTAATATCTTGTAGGTTAGTGCGGAAGGTTAGATAAAAACATCCAGAGTTGAACAGGAAAGGTAGCAATATCTAAAGGAGGCCCAATAACCCAACTTAGAGTATATGTGGGATATCCCCACCATTTACGATGTATATCTTTACTAAGTAAAAAGCGTATATTTATTATATATTCTTTTTCATTTATTTTATAAGGAAATTCTATTATTTTTTCAGAATCATCATGAGTTTTTTCTTTAGAAATATATTTTATATAGCCATTTTGGAAACATTCTGGCAGAATATTAAAAGCAGCATCATCGCCATAAATAAAATATGGCAACATTTGCCAACCAGGATGATTATGCCTAGCAACATTAGCAGAAATAAATAATGTTGTTTTTTTATCCTCTATATTTAAACTACCAGATACATAATTATCCGAGGAATAATGTTCATTACTTTCGCTTGTTTCCGCATAAGCCAAAGCTTTTTTTAAAGTTTCTTCGAAAACCTGGCGAGATCCTATAATATAACGTCCCCCTTCCCATTCCTTGCCAGTTTTCCCAACAAAATCCCAATCACCCAATTGAATTGTCATACTACTGCAATTAACTAAGAATGCAATTGTTCCATCTTTAGCAAGATAGATTTCCTGTGGTGAATCAAGATATATATAACTAACACCCCAATTTTGCATATTAAATGTAATACATCCTTGGCAAAAAAACAAAATAATAAAAAAGGCTATCAATATTAAATAATGTTTATATATTATATACCAAGACATATTATTTCCTTCAGAAAAATCTTAAAAAGAGAAAAATATTTAAATTGATATAAACTTTAATATTATATTATATAATAATATAACTACAAGAATAGTCAACTACCCCTTGACTAAAGATCAAGGGGCTTGTGAAGAAATTCGCAAGCCT
>CAZPDM010000075.1:0-8652 GCA_964585305.1 uncultured Planctomycetota bacterium
CAATTCATCCGCTATGCAAGCATAGCGGTTTTCTTGGCAAAATATTATAACATTAGGCTCCGGAGCCATAGCATTAAGAAATTGGGAAGATTCTAGAACTTGGTCGCTTAAGCGAACTTCATCTATATAACCGGAAAATAAAAGAGAATTATTGGTATAAGACCAGCCTCCAATTGTTGCATTTCTTCCAGAAATGGGAATATTACTTAAGCTAACATTTCTTGTTCCAATTTGATTGCCATTTAAATAAAGGGAAATCGTTTTTGCATTACCATCAAAAGTTGCTGCAATATGATACCATGTATCTGTTACTAAACTAATATAAACATCTAGTATTTCACAATTTGATACTAAAGGAGAAATAGTTCCTTGCCCAATAAAAAATCTCAAATATCCTTCAGTACCAAAATAACCTAAATATGTTGAGCGGATGGTACCATCTTCACTGTAAATAGTTCCATACTGATTGATAGTAGAAGGATTAAAGAATGCTTCTATTGTCAAAGCATTTAATCCTGTAGTAATACTCGTTGTATTATTGACTTTCATATAACTATCGGAAAATAATAAAGATTTGGTTCCAGGTGCATTATTTGAAATATTTGTACTCCAATTTTCCGAACCATATAGAGTTCCTGTAAAATTACTACTTCCTACAGAACTTGTTAGATTTCCATCTAAATTCCAATAAGCAATTGTATTTGCGAATGTAGATAAGGAAAAAAATATAATAAAAAAAGAGATGATTTCTTTTTTCATAAAAATCCTTTTTCTAACTAAAAATTCAAACTACTTTAAGATTCCTTTGAGCAAATTTTTTTTAACTGTTATAAAAAAATCTTTACCTAATTCTTCAAAAGACATTTCGCTAAGAAATAGTTGTAATAAAATTCCTTCTAGAGAAGAAAGTAAATACAGAGAGGTATTTGAAGTATCCAAACTTTTGCGAAAATAACCTGTGCATACTCCTTCTTTTAGATATTCAGTTAAAATATTACGAAATTTATTATGAAGTTCTCTTAGACGTTCTGTTCGTTCTTTTTCATTTGTATCCAATTGCATAAGCCAATTCATAAATATTCTTACAAACTTATAGTTATCCTGAATAAATTTCCAATAGGTGTCCATAAGATTTTCTAATTTATCGAGAGCATTTCCAGGAGGACTATTCACATCAAGATTAGTAATACAATGTGCAACAAAACGATCCATAAGAGAATTAAACAAACTGGCTTTATCCTCAAAATACCAGAAAACTAAGGCCTTACTTACCCCAGCTTCTTTAGCAATTTGAGAAATGGAAGTTCCAATATAACCATTTTCAGCAAAATTTTTCATAGCAGCATCTAAAATCTGAGCTTGTGCATTAATTTTTCTCATTTTAAACCTCCAGGGCAGTGTTGTTACACTGCCCTTAAGATTATTTTTTCTATTGTTTGTCTTCAGCTGTTTTTTCAGAAGGAGTACTTGAATCAGAAGATTTTTTTTCATCAGAAGATTTATTATCAGATTGGATAGTATTCACAGTCTCTATATTTTTCTTTTCTGAGCGAAATAATTTATTTGGAATAGCAGGTTTCTTTTGTAGATATTCTCCCATAGCACGGAAGAATCTTACAATGCCTATAATAGAGCCAAAAACAAGAGTTGTTACTAAAATAGTAAGATATAAATCTTGGTATCCTTGGAGATTAATACTGAAGAAAATTAGGGAAATTGCGCATAAGATAAACATGACAGGTAGAATTCGCACTTGAAATTTAGCGGCTAGTAGAAGTAAACCGGCAATAATGATAAACACTCCTAGATGAAGTGTATTAAGTAATGTATAATATAAATATTGAATATGGATATATCCATCGCCATTTAAACGATAAAATCCATATTTACGACCTTCTACAGGATATATGGGAATAACACCTGTTTCTGCATCTTGTTGGATAACTGTTTCATCTACATTACATTTTTGTAGCATTTCTGATAGTACACGCCATAAGGTACAACGCAAAATAAAATTCTGATTAAGATTAGACTCAAACCAAGTATATTGGTATTCGTTTGGTAATCCTAACTCCCAAGTAAAATAAGTAACTGGAGTTTCTCCAAAGCTAATACTAGGAATGGTCATATTTCCATAGTAACCCATTTCGCCTTTTTTTAATGATGTTTCATATTTTATAATTAAAGTAAGAGGAGCTTTTTCTCCAACGTTACTAGCTATATTAACCTTAAAGCAACGTGGTTTATCTGCATGTGCCCATGTTAAAGATTCCAAGTAAGAATCAATTTTATATGCGCGTGTATAGAAATCATTGGGAAGGTCTCTTTTTGTTTTAAGGCGCGAAACAGAAGTAATTCTACTTCCTTCGGGAACTTCAAATTCCAACATCTGATTGCGATTGTTAATAAGTAAAATTACTGCTTCATTTTTACTAGAAAAATCTTTGTTTACAGTACTACTAATATGTAATCTTTGAATAACTGTATTGATTACAGCTTCAAATTTCAATTTCTTCATTAGCAAAGAAATTTGATATCCAAGGTTGCTATATTTAAATACTGCAAAAATTCCTTCTTTGCTACCACGAGTAAAATTAGGATCATGAATATCTGTTGTTTCCATTCCTTTAATGTTGCTAAAATCGAGAGAAAGATTATTATTCTTCTTAAAAATTATAAATCCACTTTCTCTTTTTGTATTAAGTGTTGCCAATTCAAATATCTCATGTGATTGATCGGCAGCCATAGGATCGATTTTCTTTTCATACACAACTTTAATCTCATATTTTGATAAAATTTCACGTTGTGTTTGAATAGTATATGTGGTAATTTTCTTTTCTTCATTAGCAACAATTGCAATTTCTTTAATAGGATTATCGCTAACAGTTACTTCTGTAACACGAGTTTGTGGAACTTGTTTTGCTATGTCTATTGGAAGGGAAAAAGCGACTTCTTTAACGCCTGTATATTTTACATCATAATAAATATAGAAGGTGTGAGTCAGAAGATTTTCGGCAATATCAACATAATTATAAATTTCTGCTGTTACAAGAGGATCTCTCTTTTCAACTTTAAATTCTGCAGCAATGGGCAATTCAAAATATTGCAAACCAATATTAATATTCTGAGCTTTAAATGGGCGTTCACCATTTTTAAATAGTTCATTTGCTTCAAGAGCAGATACGTTCTTTTGACTTTTGTCAATTGTGGTAATATTAAAACTAGATTTTACTGATATCCCAATGTTTCCAGTTTCTCGTTTTGCTCCTTGTACAGCAAAAACTGGTAGGTTAATGATTCTTTCTTTTTCTTCTTGAGTAAATTTCTTTTGCAATTCTAATCTGACAACAAATTTTGAACTTCTTAACCCTTTTTTGAAAACAATAGAAAGGATATGCTTATCTTGCTCATCAAGTTCGCGATATTCTTTAATTTGATCAACATTTTTCTCGTTTCCTGCAAGATCGTAGGCTTTAGCATCTAATAAAATAAATCCTGCTGGAATTTCAATTTTTGTACCAAAAATACGAGATTTTTTTATATCATAAACAGAATGAGAATACAGTTTATATAACGTTTCATCTAAAGAGGCAAAAACATTTGTAACGACTTCATATTCTGGCTCTTTTTTTTCTAACTCAAAAAGCAAACTAAATGGACGTTTGAGATACTTAAAAGCGATATGAGCTTCTCGTTGTTTGGCGTATTCTGGTAAATCCTGAACATCCATCTGAGTTATATCTTTGCGTTCTAAAATTTTAAGAGTATGAATATCATTAACAAAAATTGTATAAAATCCTTTTTCTCTTTCTACATCTAATATTTCAATGCTTGGCAAAGAAATTTTTTCTTCAATATTTTTTATAATTTTTTCCAGTTTTATTTCGATTTCAAAATCGGCCTTATTTTCTGCTTGGTTTACGATCTTATTGTTTAAACTAACAGTAAGAGTAGTATTACTTTCATCACTATTCCATTCTCTAATACTACCGCCTAATAAAGCATTAACAGAAAAAATTCTAAAGCCTTCTGGAATTTTAAATTGTAATTCTTGTACATCACCTTGAATTAAATCATAACGAATGCGAGCATGGTGCTGTAAAAAATTTTCTCCCACTTCTAAATGGGCTAAATTTTCCGCATGTAAAATATTTTTTATTTCAACTTTACGTTCGGCTTCAGTTTGCCAGCTAATTTTTACTTCATTTGTATTTCCTAATAATGCCTTGGCTTTTGTAAGGCCAGGAAAAGTGCTAACATCTAAAGCTAAACTGGGTTCTACTTGAACTTTAATACGAGGAATTTCTTTAGACTCATTTTGGGAAGGGATTTCTAAATCAAGTTGAGCAATCGGAGCACGTGGAACGTTAAATTTTGCAATTAAATTAGGTTGTTGATCTTTTGTAATCGGAACCATAAAACTTAATTGAAATTGACCTTTATCAGGTTTTTGGCTGTAAAAAATCAATTGGTATGTGTTATCACTCCACTTTAATAAAGCTGGCTCGTTATTCCATTTTGCTTCCTTAATAGCAATATTATCAAACTTCATTTCAAGAATATGCCAGCCTTCTTTAAGGATATGGACATTACCAACGGCTTGAACTTCAAGAAAATTTTCAGCGGCTTTACTTTTGTAGTTGATGTCGGTAATAACAACTTGAGTAGGTAGTTCTGGCGGACGTTGTTTTAATTTTTCCAGTTCTTCTAGCAATTGTCGATACTCTTGATAGGAAACATAAATACCAGTATCCTTGCTAGGAAGAAGGCTTTCTAACTCACGATACGGAACATAAATAATACGCTCTTTAATCCCCGGTTCATCAGTATTTGAGGCAGGAGCGGGTATCTGGCCTTGAGCTATCAAGCTGATAGAAAGTATGAGGAGCAGAAAGTAATACCACAATCGGGAAGAGGGCATAATGTCTCCTTTCACAAGAAATATTTTCTGCCTAAAAAACGCACAGATGGTTTGAAGACCAATTATCTATTTATCTATTTTTGTGCAATGATTAGACCATTCCAAGAATTTTCAGTCAGTCCTTTTTCTAAGGACATCCATTCTAATTCTTGAATAATTTTAAATCCAATTTCTTCTAACATAAACTTAAGTTCTGGTAAAAACATATATCTCATTGGATGTACTTCATGTATTGTTTTAATTTGATGTGTTTCAATATTCTCAATAATGATCTCATAATGAACTTCTACAATATTTTGGTTAGGAATCCATTTTGGTTCTGCTAATCTAATAACATTTGTAGTATCATTAGATAGTCTTTTTATACGTACTGCCGGAGGATCATGCATTACTGCCGGCCCATACCAGAAATCAAAAACAAAAACACCTCGGGATTTAAGATGTTGATAAATTCTTTTAAAACAACTGAAAAGTGATTGATTGCTGGTAAGATAACTCATTACATGAAAAAGAGAAACTATAGCGTCAAATGATTGTGGCAATTGAAAATCTGTTGCATCTAAACAATAAAAGTGAAGTTTTTCATTTTGGATACGATTTAGAGCAACTTCAATCATCATTGAAGATCTATCAATCCCCGTTACATCATAACCTTTTTCTGCTAAAATTATATCATGATTTCCAGTTCCACAACCGACATCTAAAATGCTATGAACATCTACAAGATTAGCATATTTTTTTAAAAGTGCTTCAATATATTCTACTTCTGAGATATAATCTTTGTCTTGGTAAAGAAGATTATAATATTGAGCATATTCATTAAATACTTTCATCATTTTCTCCTTTATTCTAAGATTTTATCTTAAGATTAACAAAAATATTGATATAATGCAAACAGTTTTTAATGGAAATACGAAAAAAGTCAAAATCTAATCGATAATATTTAATTGTTAAAAGGGAGATCTTTTATGAATGAATTTCTTTCTCAATTTCAAAGATATTTGGTTTATATTTTACGACATCATCCTGAAGAAATTTGCTTGGAATTAGGCAAAGATGGATTTGTAGAAATCTCTGATTTGATGGAAGGAATAAAAATATCTCATAAATATTGTCATGCCACAGAAGCTATGGTTTTTGAAGTTGTAGAAAATCAACCTGATAAAAAAAGACTAGAAATACAAGGACGGCGAATTCGGGCTAGATATGGACACTCCAATACTGCTATAGAAGAAGAAATCGAATATCCTTCTGTAAAACCTCCTAAATTTTTATATCATGGAACAACTATTGGCAATAAAAATTCTATCCTTGAAAACGGATTGCTTCCTGTAAGCCGGAAATACGTTCATCTGAGCGAAGATCCAGCTATTGCTACACGTGTTGCGCGCAGACATAGCAAAAATATTGTGATTTTTACTATCATTTGTGAAAAGGCAATTGCTGCTGGCATTGAATTCTATCATCCTGAAGATTTAATTTGGCTGGTCAAGTCTTTACCTCCTCAATTTTTACAATTAGATAGAAGCTAATTTATAGCTTTTATTTAGCATAAAATTTTTTGGTAAAAAAAATTTTTTAGTCTTAATATTTTTATTGCATTATAGGAGGATCCTTGTTATAAACAAATATAAAGGGTTAAACATTTTTTTGGGTATTTTTTAGAAAGGCTAAAGTATGAGTCTTTTTAAGATTGCTGAAATCTTAGATATGGGAATTGAAAAAGAAAAAAAACGTCGTGATTTCTATGGAAAACTAAAAAACATTTATAATAAGCCAAGCCTGATAAAACTATTTAGTGATTTAGAGAGATGGGAAGAAGAACATGTATCAAAATTTTCTGCAATTAAACAATCTCTTATAGAAGAACAAAATACTGCAGAATCATATCATGGAGAACTGATGGAATATATTGGGGCTTATTTAGACCATCGGCTTTATTATGATATTGATAGCGATACATTTAAAGAAAAAGTGGCTAATCCTGATGATGCTTTAATTATGGCTATGCACTTTGAAAAAGATGCTATTATTTTCTTTAGCGAACTTTTGGCTCTAGTACAAGATGTTCATAAATCTACAATAAAACAACTTATTGATGAAGAAAAGCAACATTTGTTATTTTTATATAATATTCGTAAAGAATTGATGCTAAAATAAATATATTTGAACATAAAAAAATATTTATTTTTTTCATAAATATTTTTTCTTTTCCTAGTAACCATAGGCCTTGCTAAGCTGATATAGCTTTAGCATTTCTTGGGTCCATTATGGGTTCTATAATCATTCAACAGAAAATTAAAAGTGTGTTGGAATCTTTATCCCAACAACTTGAACAAATTAAATCATTATATCCAATTTCAAATGTAAATATGTTGGAAAATTGGGCTAATATTTATAAAAGTATGGAACAATTGGAATATTGGAACAATCAAATTCCTGGTGATTTAACTTCAGCTATTTCTGAGGGTTTATCTTCAGAAGCATTAATATCGTCTACAACGATGGTATCTTCTTTAGAAAACGTCTTAAAAGAAGATGAGCCTTTTGATGCCAGAAATAAAACTAAAAAATTGATCCCTATGCCAAGATTTACAGCAACAAAAAGAATTAAGAAATTAACACCGCCCTCTTCTCCACCTAAAAATACTCCTTGGTTGTCATTTCAAGAAGCAAGAGAATTATTAGGGCTGGATAATGAAAAATTTGAAGAATTGCTTCTTAAACATGGCATTCGCCCTATGACAATCAATGGGGAGAAAATGTTTTCTTTAAATGAAATGAGTTGGCTAAAAGAAAGCATTTCTAGTCAAGTTGGAGAAGGCGGTAATGAAGCTGTACAACAATATATGTCTTCTATTCAATTGACTTCTCAATTTCAATTTATTCAGGAACAAGGTTGTTGTTTTTTAATAGATACAGCTAATTCATATTATAACGAGCAAAACCTTCTTACTATTATTAGCCCAAGACTACAAAAATCAAACACTAATATTTGGGGGCTAATGCAAGAATTACGTAGACTATTGCGTCAAAGAGATCAGCTATTTGCTTATTCTATTAACGCTGTTGAAAAAGAAATAGATTCTACAATGTTTTGGGAATTATGCCAAGGGCAAAGCAAATGGGAGCAATGGAGTCGTATTTTATTAACTAGCAATCTCCTTGCACGCTACTATTCTGATTTAGCTTTGATGAGAATAGCAGCAATTGTTTTACAAGATGGCAAATTTCCTAAAAATATTTGCGATTTAGTTCCTCATAGCATTCTTGAACTTGCTGATAATATTGTTTGGCCGCCAAAAGATATACCCATAGAACAAAAACAAGCATTAAGAAACTACTTACGGCATGATAAAATTTGGTTCTTATTAGAACGATTACATGCAAGTTCCCCTATTGAATTTGACTTAGAACAAATTCAAATTCCTGAGTTTGAATAATAAAATAATAAAAAAATATATATTAGGAGAAAAAATTCTATGAGATGGATTGGTATTATTTTAGTACTTTTTCTAATTATTTGTGGATGTAATAAAACATCTAATAATCCCATAGACAAAATCGAAACACCCAAAATATCCACACCAACAATTTCCTCTTCATCAATATCAATTACACCAACAGTCTCAACACCAACAATCTCAACTCCAACAGTCTCAACACCAACAATCTCAACTCCAACAATCTCAACACCAACAATCTCAACACCAACAATCTCAACACCAACA
>CAZPDM010000075.1:8752-22452 GCA_964585305.1 uncultured Planctomycetota bacterium
AACACCAACAGTCTCAACTCCAACAGTCTCAACTCCAACAGTCTCAACTCCAACAATCTCAACTCCAACAGTCTCAACACCAACAGTCTCAACTCCAACAGTCTCAACTCCAACAGTCTCTGAAATCACAAACGAAGTTAAACAAGTTATAGATACTAATCCCTGGGTTATAGTATTTAAAGCCAGTCCACTTGTAGAAGAAGAAGAACGAAAAGAAATTTTAGAAACAATCAAAAATAAATGGTTCCAAGAACAAAAATATGAAAACGTACAACCTGATATATTTAAAAATACAAATTATGTTAATCGTACTATAGTTTTTGTGCAAGTCTTCCGACAAGCTGGAGAATATGATTTTTCTATACGTACATGCAAAATTCTTACTGATGGGTCTGAAGAAAGAGTTCCTGGACCAAAAGGATATATTGATCACAGAAGAGAATTTAATGATTTAATATATGAAATTAAAGTATTAAAATAATTTTATGAAAAAAAGGAGCGGCAATACCATAATAAAAGCTGTTTATGGAATTGCCGCTAAATTTTATGAAAATACTAGCCATAGACTATGGCACAAAACGATTAGGTTTGGCTGTTTGTGGAGCAATGAAAATAGCTCACCCATTAGATTTGTTGATTAGAAATGATCCTAATCAAGATTGGAAAAATTTAGAAAAAATCATAAAAGAGAATAGTATAGGACTAGTAGTCATTGGACTTCCTAAAAATATGAATAATACATTAGGAAAAATGGCTACAGATGCTAATAAATTTGCGGAAGATATAAAACTTAAATTTAATATTCCTACCATACTATGGGATGAAAGGCTTACATCTGCACAAGCTGAAAGAAGGATGATCGAAGCAGGATTAACACGACAAAAACGGCAAAAATCACTAGATTCTGTCGCCGCAGCTCTTTTGCTTCAAAGTTATATAGATTGTAATCCAAAAGCAATTGAAAATATGGGAGAAGATGAAGACGATTGAAAATTATTTTAAACTTGCTAACATTTCAGCTAATTCAAGATAAAATTTTTTTAGCCACATTCTTCCTGAAATTGGTTCAACATAATGTCCAATAATTTTTCCATGATCTTTATCTGAAATTGTTCCCATAAAATTCCATAGTCCTACTTTTGGCTCTCCATCAAAAGGAATAATTGTTGCATTATTGGGACCTTTCATAGAAATAGTATTCACAACTCCATCATTTGGCCACCAATCCGCATTTGGAAATACTTCATTTCCCTGGTATCGTCCCATATAATTAGAATATCCCCAAAAGATAGGATTCATCGTAGGCTTTGCCCAATGAAATTTTTGAGATTCGTATAATATATAGGTTTCTTGTGTGGCATAGCTGAAATAGTATATTTTGGGAAATGTTCTAATGTTTTGATTGAGACTATTTGCACCTTCGGGCAAAAGATCATACATAGAAATATCTTGAGTTTCTCCAATTTTTTTATCAATACGCTTCATAAAATCTTTTAACGTTTCTCCTGGATTTGCTTTCAGCTCCCATTGATCCATATCAAAATTATAAATTTTCCAATCACTACCCACAATGCCTAAAAATGCTGCAACAATTTCCTCGGCTAAGCCACCAGAAAATTTTCTAATCATAGTGGCTAATGTTGTACCATTATGAGGTGTAGAAATAGTTGTAATACTTTTTATCCAATTCTCTGTTGTTCCTAATTTAAAATAATCCTGAGCAAGTAATTCTGTCAAAACTCTAATAGTTTGTCCACCCATACTATGTCCGACTAAATGGATAGGATGGGATTCATCCCATTTTGGAAAAAATCCTGAGTATGTTTTCCCTGAAGATAAATGGCCATATTTATAGCTATGTTCTGCTCCGTAATTTACTTTACCTCCTTTGATTTGGTAAAATAATTCACATGCGCGATCATGATTAGAAGAAATCGCGCCTACTGAGGCAGAAAAAACAAGAAAGCCTTGTTTTGTAAGATGTTCTTCAATATCTAAGACTATCCCTCCCCAATATTTATACCCAAGCATTTCGTCTCTTCCCCATCCTGAAAATCCATGCACTAAAATAATAGGGTTATTAGTATTATTATAGATATCTTGAGAAAAACAGGCTAAAGAAAATAGGAATAAATAGATAGCCAATAGAATAATTTTTTTCATATAAAAGATCCTATCATCATTATTTTTAACTTAAAAATGAAGGCGATGCCGATGAAAGCAATACTATTAAAATTTTTTGAATCTCTCGCATATCTTTTTAGGCTAATTCAACCTCCTATAAAATGGCGTATTCCAGTCGCAATTGCATTAGGTGCTTTTTTTGGACTAGGGATAGTTGTTATTTATATTTCACGCGCATATTCTTATCTTTCAAATGAGCCAGAAGTTTGTATGAACTGCCATATTATGGCACCTCAATATGCAACTTGGCAACGCGGCAGCCATGGAAAAGCAACAACATGCTTAGATTGCCATGTTCCGCATAATAATATTATTCGCCAATTTGCTTTTAAAGGGGAAGACGGAACTCGACATGCCTTTATGTTTACTTTTCGAATGGAACCACAAGTAATACGTGTTCGCGAACCAGGAATGGGAGTAATTCAAGAAAATTGTATACGTTGTCATACTCATCTTATCCAAGAAACCTCTTTAGTAGAGGTTACACTTGAACAACATAAAGCGGGAAATGGAAAACTTTGTTGGGAATGCCATAGAGAAGTCCCACATGGAACAGTCAGTAGTTTGGCTTCTGTTCCATACGCCAGAGTTCCAATGTTAAGCCCAATTACGCCAGATTTTATTAAATCAAAAAACTCAAAGCAATAAAAAAAATGTTTTGCCTCAAAAAAAGGCAAAACATTTTTTTATTCCTCAAAAAATTTATCAAATGGCGTCTGAAAAATCTAATTCTTTGAGTTCTTATTTTCCGCTTATTCATTTAAATAATTTTTTAAAACATTTATCAGAAGATTACTTACTTCTTGCCCAACAGTACCCCAAGTTCTCAGATGTGCTTGCTGGCTAATTTTAGAACGATTATAATTTTGTTCCCATAACGCATTGTGCAATGCAGATGCTAAATTTTCTGGTGTTATAGGATCAACTAAAATTCCCTTTTCCGAAGAGTTAATAACCTCTTGAGTGCCTTCTAAATTCGAAGCAATTACAGGAGTGCCACACCCTTGAGCTTCATAAACGACATTAGGAGAGCCTTCTTTTTTAGAAGGAAGGCATAAAACATCAGCAGCTTGATACCAGTCTCTAATTTGATGTTGAGCTAATGCTCCTAGCATAAACACTCTTTTTTCTAAATTTTCATTTTTTATTCTTTCTTTTATATGATTTTCAAGCTCGCCTTTTCCTATAAAGTAAACTTGTTCATTTTGAGAAAGAAAATGTAACGAATCTAATAATACATCTGGATTTTTTCGTGGAATGAGACCACCTACAGCTAAAATAATTTTAGATCTTAAATCTAATTGCAATCTCTTTCTAGCTTCTATTTGAGAATCATAATAAAATAAATTTGTGTCTATTCCATTAGGAATAAGTTTAATTTTTTCTTTTAAAGAGTTTTCCACTTTAATCATATCTTGTTTTAAATTTTCACTTACAGAGATGAAATGCTGACAATTTTTTAAGATATATTTTATCCAAGGTCGGATTGTCCATAACTTTGGAAATTTATGAGCATCCGTACCGCGCGCAGAAAGAACTATTGGAACTTTAAATTTTTTAGCTAACCAGACTGCGGCTAATCCATCAGGATAAAGATAATGAGCATCAATAATTTCAAAAGGAAATTCTTTATAAATATTTTCTACTAAAGAGACTACCGCATGATACATCCATAAACCATAAAAAGTCATACCAATTTTAGGAGGATTAAAATATATAGGATGATATGTGAGTAATCCATCGATATTTTCTTTTTCAGGAATTTTTGTAAAACTATGCCAATAAGGAAATATTTTTAAATATTGTAATTTAGGAAAATATGGAATAGGTGCGACAACTCGAATATCGTGTCCACATTTCATTAGAGCTTTTGTTCGATGTTGCAAAAAAATTCCATGATTAGGATGCTGTGAATTAGGAAAAAGAGAGGTAAACGTTAATATTTTCATTTTATTTTGCCCAAAATTCGTACCAACGATGAAAAACCCATAGATTCCAAAGAGATTCTTGATGATTTGCTATGCCAGAAAGATGTTGGGTAAAAAGTTTTCTTATAGCATTGTAATTGAAATATGGCAAATGCTCTCCATTTAATACTTGATTTTCAAACATTTTTGCTAAATCTTTTCTTAACCATGATTCTAATGGAATTGAAAAGCCCATTTTCTTTCGATATAAAATATCATAGTCTATAAATTTAGAAAGAGCTTGTTTGAAAATATGTTTTCCTCCTGTACGATGGATCTTCATATTTGTTGGAATTCCAAAAGCATATTCTATAACCAAATGATCTAAAATAGGGACACGAACTTCTAGTGAGTGTGCCATACTTGCTAAATCTACTTTTGTTAAAATATCTCCACTCAAATACATTTTAAAATCAGTGTATGATATTTTTCTAAAAAGATCTGTGCAGTTTGCTTTTCTATAATAGGCATCAAATTTTTCAAAGGAACGATACCCTTGAATAATATTCTGTAAATCTTGAGAAAGAATTTGTTGTTTTATATGCTCAGGAACAGAGGAAATGCTAGAATAATACGCTTCAGCAGGAGATTGACATAAATTTGTCAATAAAGTTTTTGCGCGAAATACTTGTGGCAACCAATCTGCTTTAGGATAAATCCATGCGACAGGGCGAATCAAAAACTTTCTTATGAAATTAGGAAGGAAATTGCGTATTTTATTTTCTAATACGTCGTAATAATAACGTCTATAGCCACCAAAATTTTCATCCCCGCCATCACCGGAAAGAACAACTGTAATATTTTCCGCTGCTTCACGACATACCAAATATGTCGGAAGAGAAGAGCTATCTGCAAAAGGCTCATCGAAATATTTTAATAAAATATCTAATTCTTGTGGTTGAGGAGAAGCAACCATTCTAGAATGATGTTCTGTATTATATCTTGTAGATATTATTTTTGCATATTCGCTTTCATCAAAGTTTTTATCAGTAAATCCTATTGTGTAAGTTTTGATTGGTTGTTTCATCTCTTGTGCCATCAAAGCCACAACGGCAGAGGAATCTACACCTCCAGATAAAAATGCTCCTAATGGAACTTCGCTTTCAAGATGTAATGAAATGCTTTCTTTTAACAGATTTAATATTTTCTCTTGAATTTTCTCAAAACTTTCTGTGTGTTCTATAGTGCAATCTAAATCCCAATATTGCTGAGTTCTTACGTTTTCTGAATTAGCAACTAAAATATATCCAGGTGGCAATCTTTGGATTTCTTGAAAAATAGTGTTGGGTGCAGGAACATAGCGGTATGTGAGATAATCAGAAATAGATATTGGAGAAATAGTATGGGAAATCTCTGCGGCTAAAAGGGATTTCATTTCAGAAGCAAAAAATATGCCTTCATTATTTATACTGTATAATAAAGGCTTTATTCCTACTCGATCTCTTGCTAAAATAAGTTGTTTGCTTCGGTTATCCCAAATTGCAATGGCAAACATTCCTCTTAATTTAGAAACAAAATTCAACTCAAATTCTTCATAAAGATGGATAATTACTTCAGTATCAGATCTTGTTTGAAAAATATGTCCTTTGGATATTAGATATTCTCTAAGACTATGATGATTATAGATTTCTCCATTAAACACAATAGCAATTTCATCAGTTTCATTAAATATAGGTTGACTACCACCAACTCTATCAATAATAGAAAGCCTCCGATGTCCCAATCCAATATTTTGATGGATATAAAATCCGTCATGATCTGGTCCGCGATGGCGAATACTGTCCGCCATTTTTTTTAGGCGGGCTGCATCGACGGTTTCTCCATTTTTCATGTAAATTCCACAAATCCCACACATATTTAAATTTCCTTAAATCAGCTAAGTAAGTTGTCAAATTTAAGCACTAAATTTAATGAAATTACTTAGTTATGTCAAGGAAAAAATACTCCTGCATCAAATTTTCTAAGAATTTTTATTGACAGAGTAATTTTTTTTTGCAAAAATGTTCTTTTCTGGATTTTTCATAAAAAAGATAGATGTACTTTCTTAAGGATAAATTCTGGAATGGATATTCAGGAATTAGTAGAAAAATTGCAACAAGACGGAGTTGCAAAAGGAAAGCAAGAGGCAGATAAAATTATCGCTCAAGCTCAGGCTCAAGCTCAAGAAATTTTAGAACTCGCTCACCAAGAGGAAAAATCAATACTAGAAGACGCACAAAAAAAATCAAACGATTTATTTGAAAGTAGCAAAAATAATATTAAATTAGCAGCACGTGATGTAATGTTGCAATTGCAACATCAACTTCAGGCGATTTTTCAAAATTTATTACGACGTTCAACAGAAAAAATTATTGCTGATGAGCAAATTCTAAAACTGATGATTTCTTTACTCATGGAAGCCTATCAAAAACAAACAAACATCAATATTTTTCGATTTGAAATACCTACAGAAACAAGCCAGAATTTTCGTCAATGGCTTCAATCTAAAGGACAAATTGAAATTAAAGAAAAAAAACATTTACAAGGTTTCTATCTTTATGATAAAGACGGCGGACAAATTGAAGTTTCCGCTGATTCTGTACAAGAGGCACTTATGCCTTTTGTTAGCCAGTTTGTTCGTGATCTACTTTCTCAAAAATAGGTAGCATATATGCAAAATTTAGCAAATTATTCTTTGCTAACCAGATTCCCATTACTACGTCCGAATCTTTCAATAGAACCGCCAGTTTTGATATTTGATTTTTGGAAAATAATAAAAGAAGAAAATCCCAGCATTGCACCACTTATTCAAGCAATTTTACTATCTGAGGAAATTAAGCATCTTGAACAGATTTATGCTGGCTATTTTCCTAAAACTGCGGTTATGGTATCGGTAGATATACTTACAAAATGGCCTAAAAATACTCATCTCGCAGGAAATGATTGGCCAAGTCCAATTGCTTCAGAATTACTTGAAACTTGGAATCCTAAAATATGGCAATCCTATTTTTCTTATGCGATGCAAATATCTCAAAAATATCGTAGTTCTCTAGGAGAATGGTTAGTTTGGGACTGGCAAATCAAATATGGTTTTTTACAACATCGATTGGAAAATATTAAATCTGGTTACTCTTGGTTAGAAAAACTATGCCCATTAGAGCTAGATGCTGATCAGCAACAAATCATTGCTAAATATTATAAAAATTCCGATCCTTGGCAAGCTGAATTTGATCTTGATTTAGCCCGATGGCAAAAAATTGCACAGTTGTCAAAGTCTTTTTCTTTTGATAATGATGAATTAGTAACATACACACTGCATCTTTTATTATTGGAAAGATGGTGGTTTATTTCACAATCTAAAGAAAATATTTTTTCCTTAATTGTGAAATAATTCTAATTTACTTTTAATCTCTGTTAAAAAATTTTGAAGGTGATGAATGGCTAATACTACCATTGGTAAAATCGTCGCAATTTATGGCAATATGGTAACAGCAGAAATACAAGAACCAATTAAGCAAAATGCTGTTGCATACTGTTGTAATACACGCGAAAATGTCAAGCTAAAATCAGAAATTATTCGATTGCGTAGCAATCGTATTGATATGCAAGTTTTTGAATCCACACGTGGTCTTATGGTTGGCGATAATGTAGAAATTACAACAGATTTGCTATCTGTAAATCTTGGCCCTGGTTTGCTTGCACAAATTTATGATGGTCTACAAAATCCCCTGCCAGAATTAGCAAAAAAATGTGGATTCTTTTTACAAGCAGGAATTTATGAAGATCCGCTTAATCGCACAACAAAATGGAAATTTACTCCGTTATGTAAAGTAGGCGATAACATTAAAGCAGCATATCACTTAGGATGGGTACCTGAAGGTATTTTTCAACATAAAATTCTTGTACCTCCATATATATCAGGTGAATGGAAAATTAAAACTATTGCATCTGAAGGCAATTATACAATTGATAGCGTAATTGCAACAATAGAAAATGAACAAGGTTCTCAACTGAACCTAACAATGAATTTTCGTTGGCCAGTAAAAATTCCTATGTCAGGATATACAGAACGGCTTCTTCCAGAACGCCCACTTATTACACAACAACGTATTATTGACACGATGTTCCCTGTTGCTCAGGGAGGAACATATTGTATTCCAGGCCCATTTGGTGCTGGAAAAACTGTTATGCAACAAATTACCAGCCGTTATGCACTCATTGATATTGTTATTATTGCTGCCTGTGGAGAACGTGCAGGTGAAGTTGTAGAAACTTTACGAGAATTCCCTGAATTGGAAGATCCTAAAACAGGTAAAAAATTGATGGAACGAACGATTATTATTTGCAACACAAGTTCTATGCCTGTTGCTGCGCGTGAGTCTTCTGTATATACTGCTGTAACATTGGCAGAATACTATCGTTTAATGGGACTACATGTTTTGTTATTAGCAGATTCTACATCACGTTGGGCACAAGCTCTTCGAGAAATGAGTGGCCGTTTGGAAGAAATCCCTGGTGAAGAAGCCTTCCCAGCTTATCTTGAATCTGTTATTGCAAACTTTTATGAACGTGCTGCACTTGTTCGTCTTTATGATGGTTCTACAGGTTCTGTAACAATTGGTGGAACAGTCAGTCCTGCTGGCGGAAATTTTGAAGAGCCTGTTACGCAATCTACGCTAAAAGTAGTTGGAGCTTTCCATGGTCTTTCTCGTGCCCGTTCGGATGCCAGAAGATTTCCATCGATAGATCCTCTTGATTCCTGGAGTAAATATAGTAGTGCGGTTCCTCCTGAAAAAGTATCAGCCGCCCAAAGAATTTTACGAAGGGGAAATGAAGTTGCCCAAATGATGACAGTTGTAGGTGAAGAAGGAACAAGTATGGCAGATTTTGTTACTTATCTAAAAATGGAATTCTTTGACCGTGTATACCTACAACAAAATGCTTATCATGAAGTAGATCGTGCATGTTCTCCTGAACGTCAAGAACATGTTTTTAACCTCATTTTGGAAATCCTAGGACATGATTTTTCCTTTAAAACCAAAGATGAAGCCAGACAATTCTTCTTTAAATTGCAAAGCCTTGGACTCAACTGGAATGAATCATATTGGCAGTCTGGATCCTTTCAACAAATTGAGGCCAAGATTAGGGAAATTCTATGAGAAAAGTCTATAGCAATATTGATCAAATCGCCGGTAACGTTATTCGGCTCAAAGCAACGAATGTTGGGTATGAAGATTTAGCTGTAATTGAAAGTGAACGTGGAACTTCTCTTGCGCAGGTTATAAAATTAGATGGAGATCAAGTATATCTTCAGATATTTGCGGGAACCAAAGGTGTGTCTAATGCGGATAAAGTAAGATTCTTAGGTCATTCCATGAGAATTTCTTTTACCGATAATCTAATGGGACGTATCTTTAGAGGAAATGGTTCTCCAAGAGACAATCGCTCTCCTCTTGATGAAAATACAATTGAAATTGGTGGTCCATCTGTTAATCCAGCATTGCGTATTATGCCTTCACGCATGATTCGAACTGGTATTCCAATGATCGATCTATTTAATACTTTAGTAGAATCTCAAAAACTTCCTATTTTTTCTATTCCAGGCGAACCCTATAACCAGCTTTTAGCTCGCATTGCACTTCAAGCTGAAGCTGATATTATCGTATTTGGTGGTATGGGTTTAAAATATGACGACTATTTAACATTCAAAAATACCTTTGAAAAAGGTGGAGTTTTACATAGATCGATTATGTTTGTTCATACTGCGGCGGATCCTGTTGTAGAATGTTTACTTGTTCCGGATATGGCATTGGCTGTTGCAGAACAATTTGCAGTAGAACAAAGCAAAAAAGTACTTGTTCTACTAACAGATATGACAGCTTTTTCTGACGCTTTAAAAGAAATATCTATTATTATGGAACAAATTCCTAGTAATCGCGGTTATCCTGGTGATTTGTATTCTCAATTAGCCAAACGCTACGAAAAGGCAGTGTCGTTTGAAGGACGTGGTTCTGTTACAGTATTAGCAGTAACAACAATGCCTGGTGATGATGTTACACATCCAGTTCCAGATAATACAGGCTATATTACAGAAGGACAATTCTATTTAAGACGTGGCTGGATTGAACCTTTTGGCTCATTGAGTCGTCTAAAACAATTGGTCAATGGAAAGACTCGTAATGATCATAGAGCCATTATGACTGCTTGTATTCAATTGTATGCTAAATGCAAAGAATCTCGTGAAAAACAAGCTATGGGCTTTTTGATGTCCAACTGGGATAAAAAATTGCTAGGCTATGGAAAACGATTTGAAGAGCAAATGATGGATTTGAAAGTAAATATCGCTTTAGAAGAAGCCCTAAATCGTTGTTGGAAAATTTTAGCAGAATTCTTTGAACCTCAAGAAGTTGGCATTACAGAAAAACTGATTGAAGAATATTGGCCAAAGAAGGCAGAACAAGCTAAAGTAGGTTAAAATATGGCTAAGATTAAATTAACTCGCAATGAACTTAAAGCCCAACGAGAAGCCCTTAATCGTTATAATCGTTTTTTGCCAACTTTGGAGCTTAAAAAGATGCAATTGGAATTAGAACGCCGTCGTGTTCTCCAAGAGATGAATAAGCTCCAAGAGGAATTGGAAAAAATACGGCAAGTTTCAGGATCTTTACAAAAACTTATAAGCGAATCCTATCCTAAACCTATTCAAAATATGGTTCGCATAATAGAAGTTAAAAAGGGAGAAACGAATATTGCTGGTATTTTCATGCCAATATTTCAAGACATTTCTTTTGATGTAGATAACTACGACCGATTTTTAACTCCTCCTTGGGTTGATAAAGGCATTTTGTTTATGCAAGAATTATTGCGTTGGCAAGAGAAATGGAAAATATTGCAAGAGCAGGAAGAAATTTTAGCTTTTGAATTACGTCGTACTACTCAACGCATTAATTTATTTAAAGAAAGACTTATTCCACAATGCAAAGAAAATATACGTCAGATTCGTATTTGTCTAGGCGATATGCAAGCAGCGGCAGTAGGTCGATCTAAAATCGCAAAGAGCAAAAATCAAAAAGTCAATGCTATCAAGGTAGAAGAAAATTATTAAATAAAGGAATCTACCATTGATTATCCAGATGAAAAAATTGTTGATCTTTGGACAAGAAAAACATCGAGAATGGCTTCTTAAACAACTTCAACAAGCTGGGGTTGTTCATATTGAACCAATTAAACAAAATAAAATTTTAGAATTGCCTGCTTTACAAGAAGAAAAAAATATTGTACAAAATGCTATTGAAATAATTGAAAAATATTCAATAAAAGAGAATATTACCCCTTCTAACAAAACAGAGGCAACTACTATTTCTGGAACTTGGTTTGATCTTTCTTGTCAAATTCAGCAATTAAAACGAGAACTTGAAGTCTTAGAAAATCTTGAATATGAACAAAGTTCTCAATTAGAGAACTGGCATAATTGGGGAATTTTTTCTAGTACAACTATTTTAGACCTTCAACAACAAGGTATTAAATTACGTTTTTGGCGTTGTCCTGTTAAAGATATTGACAAATTTCAAGCAGAGATAATCCCCTGGAAAAAACTTGTAAAAAGCGAAATACTTTTAATTACTATTTCTTATGAGAAAGATGTTATTGCCCCAGATTCTGCAAGAGAAATTTCTTTAACAAAAGGTCCTCAAGAAATTTTACAAGATAGAGAAAAAACACGCGACGAAATATATAAACATAAGAAATCATTACAAAATTATCTAGGATACAAGCAATTTTTACAACAACATTTAATTTCCATACAAGATGCTATTGCGCTTGTACAAGTTCGAAGTGGACTTTTAGAACATAGCGATTTTTTTGGAGTTAAAGGATGGATTCCTGCAACTCAGGAATATTACCTTCAAAATCATTTAAATACTTTACCAGTTGTAATACAACTGAATGATCCAACTCCTGAAGAACAACCACCAACTTTAATCCAAAACCCTCGATGGATACAATCTATTTTAGATGTTGTGTTGATTTATGCTACACCAGGTTATAAAGAATGGGATCCAAGTGTTTCTGTTTATTTCTCCTTTGCAATTTTTTTTGCTATGATTGTTGGTGATGCTGGTTATGGTTTGGTAATTCTTTCTATTATGTTATGGTTTCGAAAAAAAATGCTTACAAGCGATGTTGGAATAAGAGTGTATCGCTTGATGGTAACAATTAGCATTGCAACAATTCTCTATGGCGCGATTTCTGGGACTTGGTTCGCATTAAATCTCAATAAATTGCCTGATGAAGGAATTATTTCCTATCTTAAAACATCTCTCCAAACTTTGCAGTTTCCTCTTTTTAAAAATGCCACAACTGAAACAATGATGCTACTTGCAATTTATGTTGGAATTTGCCATCTTTGTGTAGCCAGGATTATTCAAATTGTCCGACTTTGGCCTAAAACTTTAATATTAGCTGAGTTTGGTTGGATTTTGGGGATGTGGAGTGCTATGGCAATCATGCACTGGCAATATGCTGAGGCTAAGTATGGATTTTATGCTGGGTTGATTTTAGTTTTTTTATTTAGTAGTACAGCTAGAAATCCTGTCCGAAGATTTTTTGAAGGAATCTTTGGATTACTTGGTATTACACAATTATTTGCAGATGTCTTGAGTTACTTACGTTTGTTTGCTCTTGGTTTGGCTGGCGTTGTTCTAGGGACTATTTTTAATGATATGGGATTTAAACTATATGAAGCATTCCCTGGAATTGTTGGCTATGTGTCAATGATTTTTGTCATTTTTTTCGGCCATACAATCAACATAATTTTAGCAATTATGGGCGGATTTATCCACGGTTTACGTCTCAATTTTCTTGAATTCTATCGCTATTGTTTTGAAGGAATAGGCTATTACTACAATCCTTTTAAACTACAGAAAAAAAATTAACAGTTAAACTAATAAACTAAAAAAATAACAAATATTTTTAATAAAAAAATATTGCAATTTTATATAACTTATTTGCTTACAAAAATATTGCAATTTAAAGATTTTCAGGAGAAATGGAATGGAAAATTTGTTGAGTTGGTTAGGTGTTATGTTTCCCATGGTATTTGGTGCAGTAGGTTCTTGTATTGGTTGCGTTATTGCAGCTTCTGCTTTGGCAAGTGGTCTTGTTCGGACAAAAACAGGACATGGTGGACTAATTGCTATGTCTGCAGCTCCTTCTTCCCAAACTATTTATGGGATTGTTTTAATGATGAGTATTAAAGCAAAATTAGCTGCTACAGGCGCAACAGTTTTACCAGGTGCAGCATTGTTCTCCATTGGTTTGTTTGGGATTGCAATCATGGTTTCTGCTATTGTTCAAGGAAAATGCGCAGCAGCAGGGATTCGTGCTTCCGTCGAAGACCCTAGCGTATATGGAAAATGCTGGATTCCAATTGGCGTTACCGAAAGCTTTGCCGTATTTGCAATGGTATTTGGTATTGTTGTACTAGGCTAAATTTTAAAAAGCACCTAAAAAGGTGCTTTTTTTGTGTAAAAGATTTTATAAAATATATATCTGTACAAATTTTATTTT
>CAZPDM010000076.1:0-22359 GCA_964585305.1 uncultured Planctomycetota bacterium
TTCATGGAAAAAATTGGTTCATCATTATTAAAATTTAAAGAACCAATTTTTTCCCGCATTGAGAGACTCCAGCCATTATTTATGGTGGAGAGTATGTCTTTTTTTTATTTTAATAATTCTATCAACTTTAAACTAGAAATACCATATAAAATGCGGCTTTCTTTATTAGTAGCGCAAACTATACCTATAATTTGATTTTTAGAATCAAGGAGTGGAGAACCAGATAAATCAGTACTTATTTCTATCCCAATTTCTAAATATTCTGTGGTTTGATTAAATGATGTGCTTTTGATTATTTCTGGAGTGGTACGTCCTTCTTTATTGAAAGATTTTTTTTCTTCCCATAAATATCCTGCGAGAATAGGAAATTCGCCTTTTTTTATAGATGCGTTATCAGAAAGATTCCAGGAATAATAAGAATATTTCCAATTTTCTTTTGGTTTAATTCTTAAAACAACAATATCTTGGGAATCTTTAAACAAATGCTTTTGTAGTCCGTTTTCCAGTGTTTGAAAATTATCATCACCAATTCTAATTATTTCAATATCTCCCAAACTATTCTTGATATTTGCTTGGTTTGTGAAGCTATTTTCTAAATAAAGTTGATTTTTTTCTATGTAGTTTGCCTGCACATTGTAAGGCCATACTGCAATTGAATAAGAATCTAAGCATCCATTATCTAACAGGTTTCCTACAAGTTCATTATTTGCATTATAAACTTGTTTATCTTTAATCTGGTGTTCTTGGAATTTCCAAGGTTGTATGATGTGTTTACATGTTATAATATAAAAAATATCTTTTTCATAAGCATCTTTTTTAGTTAATAAAAAGCCTGTTCCGGAGGATATAATTTTTCCATCATTTCCCAAAACTGAAATATAAAAAATATTTTTCTTATATTCTGCAAAGAGATTCTTTTCTGCAAAGAATTTGTTAATTTCTGGCAAATATTTTTCTTTTCCAATATAAATTCCAATTCCTATAGAAACAAAGAGAACAATCCAGAAAATAGTTCCTAAAATTTTACGCCAGGGAAATGGAGTAATTTCTGGTGGCAAAGTGCGTTGATTATTTCTTACAACAAGATAATTTCCAATTTTGAGGCATTGGTTAACACCATATCGAATTTCTGGATGAACTGTTGTGGATAAAGGAATATCATCTAATACAACAGAAATTGAGCTTTCTGCAACTTTGCGAATGAGAAAATAATCTCCTTCGTATGGAACTGTAATTTCGGCAAGGAGAGGAGGAATTTTATCATCTTGTATATAAAATGTATTTTCTGGATTATTTCCAATCATATAAACTTCACCACGTTGTGGATCAGGAACAACTTCGGAAAATAAATATTCATGTGTTATAACAGGATTTTCGGGAGTTGGCAAAGGTTCTGATGGCTCTTTCTCTTCTTGAACAACATCAAATTTTATTTTGGGTGCTTGCATTGCTACACCAAGCTTTATAATATCTCCAGGTTGGATGCGTTCTTGCTCTATTACACGTTTGTTATTGATAAAAATAGGATTTTCTTTGATTAAATTTCTAATACTATAAGTTTGGCTTTGAGGAGAATATTGAATAACTGCTTGTTCTTCTGCTACATATTTATCTTTAAATTCAATTTGATAATCGCAATGATTTGCCCGCCCAATTAAAAAATGGGGGCGGCTGCTGATTATTTCACAATGATGAGAAAGTGCATAAGGAGAATCGAGACTAATCAGGCTAAACTCTGCAATAACAAAACCGTTTTCTTTATTGATATTATTTCCTAATGTATTTTTATTCCCAATGTCTGTTTTAAATGGGACTTCCGTATTCGATGTGTCAATTTGCGAACGAAGTTCATTTGTTATTGTTTTATTTTGTAATAGATTTTCTCTTTTAGATATATCTTTTATTGTAGGATCATCAATTCCATACCAATTGGGGAATTCTAAACTATATTCAAAAACAAGATTAGCAAATTGTAAAGTTGCTTTAGGCGGTAATATTCTTGCTGTTCGTGCTACAATCATATCATTTTGAATAGCTATATTTCCCGCTCCTTCATCTTGTAAATAAATTTTTCCTTCTTTCCAGCGAATAGAAGCATGGCAAGGCATAATATTGGGATCATTTAAAATGATAGCATGTTCTCCACATTTTATAGGATCTCTACCAATAAATAGCGTTGCACGCGATTTTAAAAAGGTAAAATGATACCCGCGACGTACAGAAGAGGCAGATACTTCAATAAGACTAATTTGTGCTAAAATTACATCTGTGGCTGCTCGTTCCTCTATAATAGGAATTTCTTCATTTTTTTTCTGAGAAATTTCTTGTCCATTTGCAATTTTTTTTTCTATTCCGATTTCTCCTTTAGGCTTAATTGGTTCCATAAAATTCCTTTCTCGCATTGTTAAAATTCCCCGTAGAAACACGGGGAATTTTGTTATTTCACAACTACTTTAGCATAGTTTTTTTTGCCAGATCGTAAAACAATAAAACTATCTTCAATATGTTTTTCTGTAACTTGCAGGTCTATAGATTCAACTTTTTCTCTATTGATATAAGCCCCGCCTTTTTCAATAAGCCGACGGGCTTCGCTTTTGGAAGTGGCTAACCCGGCAAGGTGGAATAAATCTATGGCACGAATGCCTGCTTTAATTTGTTCGGATGTAATTTCAACAGTTCGTACACTTTCTCCGATTCCATCCTCATTAAATGCTTTGCGAGCATCTTGTTGAGCTTGTAAAGCAGCGGCTTCGCCATGAGTAATTTTAGTTGCTTCAAAGGCTAAGACTTCTTTTGCTTCATTAATTTTAGAATCTTTAAGCTCTCGTAATCTTCGAACTTCATCCATTGGTAAAAAAGTAAAAAGAGCTAAAAAGCGACCAACATCACGATCATCTGTATTTCTCCAATATTGATAATAATTATATGGAGAAACCATTTCCGCAGACAACCATACCGCGCCATTTACACTTTTGCCCATTTTAGCACCGCTTGCTGTGGTTATTAAAGGGGCTGTAATTCCATACGCTTCTTTTCCTTCTACACGACGGATAAGTTCAATTCCTGCGCAAATATTTCCCCATTGATCATCACCACCCATTTGGAGAAGACAGTTATATTTTTGAAACAATCGAAGATAATCATAGGCTTGTAAAATCATGTAGTTAAATTCAATAAAAGAAAGTCCAATTTCCAAGCGGTTTTTAATACAATCTGCAGTAAGCATACGATTTACTGAAAAATGTCTGCCAATATCGCGTAAAAATTCGATATAATTTAGCTCAAGAAGCCAATCTGCATTATTTACCATAATTGCTTTATCGTTATCAAAATTAATGTAACGAGTAAATTGTTTTTTTTGGCTTTCCATGTTGAAGATAACTTGTTCTTTTGTTAGCATTTTTCGCATTTCGGTTTTACCGCTAGGATCTCCCACCATGCCAGTTCCTCCGCCTACAAGTACAATCGGGCGGTGCCCTGCGCGTTGAAGATGTGCTAAGAGCATAATTTGCACTAAGTTCCCTACATGAAAAGATGCTGCGGTGGGATCAAAACCGATATAACCACTAATTCTTTCTTTACTAAGAATTTCTCGAATTGCTAAATCAGTAACTTGCTTAGGAGTTCCGTTTGCATCTGTTGAAATAAATCCACGTTCCAGTAAGGTATCAAAAACGTTATCCATCTATCAAACTCCAAAAACTTTTGAAAAAAATAAAAATAATATTTGTTGGTATTTTAACTTAATTTCAAGTTTTTCCAAATAAAAATTTCTTTATTTTTTACTAAAAAATCTTTCTAAAGTAATAATCCCAAGGAAGAAAAAACAATTTTTCTATATTTATTTTTTCTTGCCAGATATATTTTTTTTTGAGATAATTAAGTTATAAAAAAAACTTGATGGCAATTTTTATTATTATTGCATTTTTTCGACTTAAAAGGAGCATAATTTACCAAAAAACGGTAATTTATTCAAATTTTTATGAAAATTATCACCTTGGCGGATATTCCTAACATACGGAAAGATAAAATCTTAGTAACAACTAATGGAACATTTGATCTTCTTCATGTAGGTCACCTTAGAATTTTGCAACAAGCCCGACAGTTTGGAAATATACTGCTTGTTTTAGTAAACTCAGATAATTCCGTCAAGAAAAATAAAGGTGATTTGCGCCCTATTATTCCACTTGCAGAACGCATGGAAATGTTAGCAGGGCTTATCTGTGTAGATTATATTATGTCTTTTGATGAGCCAGAAGTTTTAGAAATTTTATCACAAATTCGTCCTGATATTCATGTTAAAGGGGGAACTTTTATTGAAAATCGTATTGCTACAGAGAAAAAGTTAGTAGAAGGTTATGGTGGCCGCCATATTTGCCTTGCTCAAATTGGAAATTTTTCTTCTTCAAATATTATTGAGAAAATTAAAGCTACTATCCAAGTTGCTAAATGAATAGACAAAAGTTTTTGGACTAAAAATATGCCAACTACGTGTTTGACATCCAACTGTAAGGAATTGAACCTGCCTCTGCAAATTTTTTTTTTCGTTAAAGCCTTAGTTAACTTGGGATACCAACATGAACTTACCAAAAGATATTCCGTCTTCCCCAGGTGTTTATCTGATGAAAAATGTAGATGGAGATATTTTATATATTGGCAAATCAAAATGTTTGATTAAAAGAGTGCGAAGTTATTTTCAAAAGCAGACACATGCTCCTAAAATTCAACAAATGTTGCAACAGGTCGATCATTTAGAGTTTATGGTAACAGACTCAGAAATTGCAGCATTAGTTTTAGAAGCTCGTCTCATAAAAAAACTCCAGCCTAAATATAATACAGCTCAAAAAGATGATAAATCTAGCCCATATTGGGCAATAACAAAAGATCTCTTTCCAAGAGCCATGATTGTATACGAATTTGAATGCGTACCAAAAGAAAATTTCTATCTTTTAGGCCCATTTTTAGATGCCTCTGCTCTCCGACAAAGTTTTAAAATCTTGCAAAAAATATTTCGATTTCGTACTTGCAATCTTAAAATATCTCCAGATTCTCCACCATATTCTCCCTGCCTTTTAGCTGCAATCAATTATTGTTCTGCTCCATGTGCGAAAAGAATTTGTATACAAGAATACCAAAATGATATACAAAAATTGCAACAATTTTTAGAGGGAGAGTCTTCTCAGTTAATATTTCTTTTAAAAAAAGAAATGGAAGAATTTTCTCTTATAATGGAGTTTGAAAAGGCAGCAAAGTGGAGAGATCAAATTTTGGCTTTAGAAAAATTAAAAAATATTGGATTGAAGCATTCTTCTGATAAAAAAAATCCTTTTTTGGCTAAAATAGATGTGCAAGAAAGTTTAATTTTTTTACAAAATTTGCTGCATCTTCTAACAATTCCTCATATAATTGAAGGCATTGATATTGCTCATTATCAAGGGAAAGAAGCTGTTGGCAGCATGGTTTGTTTTGTAGATGGGGTTCCATATAAAAAGGGATATCGTCAGTATAAAATCCAGGGAAATTATACACAAAATGACTTTGCTATGCTTCAAGAAGTTCTTCATCGTAGATTTAGTAATTATCAGGAAAATGATAACAAATTCCCTTCAAAAACATTATTTGATAAAAAAAAGTCGCAAGAAAAACATTTGTCCAATAGAATAAATAATGATAGAATTCGAGAATTACCAAATGTTTTATTGGTAGATGGTGGTAAGGGACAGCTTCATGCTGCCCGTACTGTTTTAAAATCTTTAAAAATTGAAAATGTTACTATTATTTCCCTTGCTAAAAAAAAGGAAGAGATTTTCTTTTCTGAAAATTCAGAGCCTTTAAATTTGCCTGCAAATTCTATTGTGCATCATCTGCTTTGCCATATTCGCGACGAGGCGCATCGCTTTGCACAAAGATATCATCATAAATTACAACAAAAGAAAATAATGGGAGATTATCATGGATAAGGATATCCCCACAGAACAACCTATTGGAATTCCTTTATGTATTAGTGCTTGTGCATACATATTATTGTGGTTTACCGCAATGAGATTTATCTCAGCAATTGATGCAATTGTACTGTTTTCTATTGTAGTGTTTACTAATTATGGTATATACCGTGGTGGTATACGAACTTTATTAGGTTTTGCTGGTTCTATCATAGCATTTTTAGTTGCTATTTATGGCTATGACAAGCTTTATTTAGGGTTAGAAGTTCGTTTAAATGAAATTACTCCATTATGGGGACAATTTATTTGTTTTTTAATTCTATTACTTGGTAGTTGGATTCTTTGGTACTTAGTAAGTAGAATTTTTTTACATTGGCAAAAGATTGGTTTGAAAAATCCAGTTGCAGGAGGCATTATTGGCTTCACTGAGGGAATTCTCATTCTATATCTTTTTCTTACTATTGTTTTAAGCAGTAAATTCTTGGAAAGCCATCCTAGTTTAGAAAATGAGCTAGAAAAATCGTTTATTGTTCAAAATTCTAAAATAATTTTATCTAGTGAACATTTTAATAAAATTGATTTAATTGTTAGGTTCCAAAAATTTCATTTACATAAAAAAATTCAATGGATTGCTTATAACCTAGCAAACAATGATGAAAAATTAGAAGAACGGATTAGAGATTTTTTAATTTGGCTATCTCAAAATCCAAGTTCAGTTGATAAATGGGTGTCCCATCCAGAGATACAAAACTGTTTTGAAAAATTTTTGCTCATTCCCGAAGGCAAAAAATATTGGCTAGAAGAAGAATTTTTGCAAAAATTGAAACAAAAAAAACAGTTTAATATTGCAGAACTTTGCTCTCTTTTGCAAAGAGCAGAGACTTTAAAATTGGTAAAAAATGCTCATATCAATCAAATTCTACAAATAATCAATTTTGAAAAAATAAAATCAGGAATTTAAATGAGGCGGTGCGACTCTCGATAAGCACCGAGAGAGATACAATATGAACGAGCTAAAATCCAACCTTTCTGGGCCATCATTAAAACTAAATATTTTAGCAGGGCCATGTACTGGAGTTGCCCATTTACGCCCAGGAGACAAGGAAGTTGTTATTGGCAGACATAGCCAATGCTCGCTTTCTTTGCCGCAAGATATCAAGGTTTCCAGATTTCACTGTCGAGTTTATGAAAAAAATGGGAGATTTGTGTTAGAAGATTTAAAAAGCAGTAATGGCACATTCTTCCAAGAACAAATGATTACACAACCTGTAGAAATAAAACCTGGCGATCGTTTTCAAGTTGGAGAAACTTATATAGAAGTTCTTCCAGGACAACAAGATAATACTCCTTCTATAAATATTGAGCCGATACCATTTAACCAGTATGAAATGAAATTGCCCTCACTAGAACCTGTAGAAGAATCTAACACTGAAGATTCTTCTCTTAAATATAGTGCAATGGATGCTGCTGATGGGGCAATGGAAACTGTAATTGGAGTTTCTTTAAATAATATATGGGCTGAAGTTGCTAAATTTAAACCCACTGTTCCTGCTTCTATGTCTCCAACAATTCGGGTTTCTGCCCATGATTTAAATAAAGCTTCCAATTTTGAATCTGTTACTCGTCTTCCTTCTATAACAACAAAATTAAGCCCTCAAGAACTTATGTGCATTCAGGCTGTTATTCCCAATTTTACTCATCGTGAACAATTTCGGTTGATGGATCCCAAAATTGCAGGGCGTTATCAATGCGAGCAAAAATTAGGAGAAGCAAAATCTTGGGCAATGCTATATTGTAAAGAAAGAGATGAAACTGTATTTGTCCAGTATACAAAAGAACGTTTAACAATTCCAACTTTACCATATTGCCATCCTAATTTATTATTGCCAAGTAGCCAAGGGGAATTTTTAGGAAAAAACTATCGTGTTTTTTCTAAAGTAGGAACGCCTATTCCTCCTGAAGTTAAATTTTTATCAGAAATAAAAAGTCTTGAAATTGCGATTACAGTTTGTGATATAATGCTTTCTTTACATGAAGTAAATATTTTTGGTTTTGATTTGCATCGTAGCTCAATTTTCTTTAAAGAAAATGAAGTTCCATATATTGCTTTATTTCCAGCAAAAGTTTATGATAATCTTTCTGGAGAGGAAGCAGATATTTATTCATTAGGTCTATTTTTATGGGAACTTATTGTCGGAGTTCCTATGCCATATACACCTATTGGAACATTAGATAATGATAAATTTTTAGAATTGGCTCGCAAAATATCCGTAGATATTTTGGCTCTTTTGACAAATATATTCAAAAGACAAGAGTCAAGTTTAGAGAAAATTATGGGGCAATTGCAAGTATTACTCCATAAAAAAATTGCTCCTAAAATGGGTGCAAGACAACCTACACATGTCCAAATTAGTTGTCTTGAAGGTAATTTAATATATTTTATTGATAATAATGTTGTAGCAAAAATTCCTTGGAAACCTAGCGAAAATATACTTTTCCGTTCGATTTCTCCTAATAGTAGTGAAGACGAGCTAAAAGAAATTGGCTATAAAATTTACCAAGCACTATATCCTACAAAATTACGCGATGCGATTGAAACATCAAATCGTGATTTGATTGTTTTATCTTTAGACGATAAATTACTTGATTATGCTTGGGAGTTTGCTTATGATGGCCAACAATTTTTAGCACAAAAATATTTCTATTCTCGCAAGCCTTTTAGTCTTATTCCTGAAACACGTTCAATGCAAATGAGTACACCACGGATGATGATTTTAACACAAAATCAGCCGCAATGCCTGCAAAAGCAACAAGAACTAGTTGAAATGCTTCAAACAAATTACCCTAAACTTGAAATTAAAGTGTACTCTACACAAGATAATCCTTTTGATATTGTTCAAAATATTGCTCGCACAGATATTTTACATGTTATTGCATCTGGACAGTATTTTTCTGAAAAACCTATGCAGAGTGGTTGGGCATTAGAAGGTAAATACTTTTTAAAATTACGATTTTTTGAAATTGCTCCTCGGTTGCCTAAGTTAGTATTTTGTCAGATGCCAATCAATGTATCTGCCGCAAAGTTTATGAGCAATTTATACTCCTTGGGCGTTCCTCATATTATTGGAACAACATGGCCCAATCCTAATTTTGAAGCAATTTCTACATTTTATCAATATCTTTTCCAAGGATTATCTCCTGAAATTGCTTTAGGGCAAACAAAGAAAAATTTCCAAGAATATCTAAAATCAATATTTCCTTTATTAAGTTTTGGGCATAGTAAACAAGCAATAATATATGCCAATAATGATTAAATCCTTAAACTAAAAATCTCCCTTAGCTCAATTAAGTAAGGGAGATTTTTATTCTAAAAATAAACAAAAAAATTATGAGAATCTTTAAGTTTTATATAATAATTGTTCTATCGTTATTTATAACAAGTTGCCAAACTTTTAATTCATCGTGTGAATCGCTAAAAAATTATCATGATGATTTGATTGAAACTTCTTTATTCTCAGAAATTCCAACCTTATTGGGGAATTGTGTAGGGGGAATCGCAGGGATCCCTTTTCTACTCATTAGTACTCCAGTTGCATACCTTCAAGGTGATTCAAAAAAAGAAACTTCTGTGCAAGTTGCTAGCAATTCAGAAGAGATTTCTGAAAATAATAAATTATCCTTAAAACCTTCTTTAGAAAATTCTAATAAAAAAGATACCATCTTATGGCCAATTAAAATCACTAGCCACGCTGGCGGAATATTATTAGGAACACCATTTTATTGGCCTTGGGCAAAAGAGTTTTTTCCTAGAGAAAAGTAATAGTTTCTTTGACTTTGGCTAATTTTTGTAGTAGAATTATTTTAAGTAAGTTGTCAAAAGTATTTGGACTAAGAATTTATTATATATTCCGTTCTCAGTACTAACGTTAACTAAGTAAACTTGTCCATGCACTAGTGAATGGTAGGAATTAACCCGCCGTTTATAGATGGCGAGCTTTAACGAAAAAAAAATTTGCAGCGACGGGTTCAATTCCTCACAGTTGGCATATTTTTTAGTCCAAAACTTTTGTCTATTCATTTAGCAGTAAAATTCTGAGACTCTCATTTCCATTTTTAAAGAGAAAAACCATGGACGCACAAAACGAAAAAGACTACGAACATTTTTCTCCAGCAAATTCTGAACAAAATCAGCCATTATCTCATGCAAAATCTGAACAAAATCAACCGCCTACAACTAATTCTGATGATAAAGCAAACGCAATAATACCAGAGCAAAATACTAAAGATAGTTTAAGTATCGAACAAGATCAAACAATGATAGATACTCCAAGCTCTGAAATTACAAATAACACATCAAATGAAAGTGATCAAAAAAATAATATGGTTGCATCAATGGGAAATCAGGTGACTTTTGTTAACTTTGAAAATAGTACTATTGAGCAATCTAATCCTATCGGAAATAGGACGTTAGAAAATTATTTGAATATCAAGCCAAGTATTCAAGAACTTCCTATGTTTGGAAGTGTTTTTGCCCAAGATTCTAGTATGGCTATATCTCAAATTGGCGGTAGATATAAAATTTTAGAAAAAATTGGCGAAGGCGGAATGGGGGAAGTCTGCAAGGCGTATGATCAATCTTTAAAACGTTATGTTGCTATCAAATTTTTAAAATCTTGTCAAACTGAACAACGTGAAAGATTAAAAAGTGAAGCTAGAGCAATTGCTCAATTAAATCATCCTAATATCGTTACTATTTATGATATTGATCAAGATCTTACAAAGTTACAAATCCCAAATAATATTGTTCTTTCACTTCCTCCTAAAACTTTATATCTGGTTATGGAATATGTCCATGGAAAATCTTTAGCTGCTTTGTTAAATGACAACTCTGAACCTTTGGATATTTATTTTACTATAAAAATTGCTTTACAAGTTGCAACTGGTTTATTAGCTGCTCATGAATGTGGAATTATTCATCGTGATATTAAACCAGGAAATATACTCCTTACAAAAGAAGGAAAAGCAAAGATTGTTGATTTTGGAATTGCCAAAACACGCCGTGAAAAGGAAAATAAAAAATCCAATAAAGATGTAGAGGAAAGTGAAGGTGCAATCTATGGAACACCTGATTATATGTCTCCGGAGCAAATTGATAATCAAGAAATAGATCAGCGTGCAGATATTTATTCCTTTGGGATTACACTGTACTATATGCTCAGTTATAATTTGCCATTTCCGCCAGGAAATTATATTGCCCATCTAAGTAAACAGCCTGAACCGATTCTTCAATACTCTCCTAAATTGCCTCATTTTCTTGCTAAAATTATCCATAAAATGATTGCAACAGATCCAAACAAAAGATATAAAAATTTACAAGAAGTCATTGAAGTACTTATTGAATTTTCTCAAGAAAGACAAATTACATTACCTATTCCTTTTCCAGTATTTTTAATAGAAAAAGATAAGCAAGCTCCTCTTCCTAAGCAACCTTCTAGAAATATTTGGTTAGTTATGATTATTCTATGGTTGCTAATAGCTTTATTTGCAGACCAAATTCCAACATCCTGGCCTAGTGTTGTTTATCATTCTCAACCAGTTGAAGATATAGCAAAATGGCAAGATGAAAATTTATCAGTTTGGCAAAATTGGAGAAAAAGTTGGCCAGAGGAATTTTTTGGGCCTAAAATATATCCCCAGAATATAGAAAATCGTTATGGGAGATTTTCTAATACACGTCCTATTTCTGCGACTCCTGTGAAAATTGAGCGACCACCTAAATCAGAAAACAATTCCGCTACTCAAAATACTTCGTCTGAAAAATATACAGATAAAACAACTACTCCTGCAAAGGAAATTTTAATTCCTCCTACAGGAATTCCAAAAGAAATTTGGCTTGAAGTTTGGAAAACATATCAATCATGTCATCCTCATTTACAGAGACTGGGACAATCTAATGATTGGAAATTGAAAGAAAAAAATGAGTTTGGATATTTAGAATACTTGCATCGACCAAGTTCCTTAGTTATGGTTGCGATTCCTCCTGGTGAATTTCAAATGGGAAGTAATTTTAATGATTCTGAGATGCCAGTATATATAGCAGTTTTAACATCGCCATTTTTAATTAGTAAATATGAAGTTACCAGAGAAGCCTGGAAAAAATTTATTAAAGAAAATTCCACTTCTAGTTCAGAATCTTTATCTACACCAATTTACTATATTACATGGAAACAATCAGTTAATTTTTGTCAATATTTTGGCTTAGACTTACCTACTGAGGCAGAATGGGAATATTCTTGTCGGGCAAATACAACTACTAATTTTTATTGGGGAGATAATTTTAATAAAGAATATTTATGGTGTTGGGATTCTCTAGCAACTACTATTTATCCTGTTGGGCAAAAAAAGCCAAACAATTTTGGACTTTATGATATGTCAGGTAATGTAGAAGAATGGTGTTTAGATATTTATGATAGTTACTCTACTTCTACTAAAAACGATCCTATTGTAACAAAATCAAAAATTAGCAACAATCATATTGCACGCGGAGGAAATGCTTTTGATTTTTCCTTACGATGTCGTAGTGCAAGCAGAGCTTCATATATGGAATCCAATATTGGATTGATTGGATTTCGCCCTGTATTTCGTTTAACCAAATAAAATATGGGCACTTTATGTGCCCATATATTTAATAAAAAGTGCGAGAAATCGCTAACCCTTTAGGGTGGCGATGAAAGCACTCCTAATAATAAGCCCGTAGGGCTTCAAAAATTTTTCATGGAAAAAATTGGTTCATCATTATTAAAATTTAAAGAACCAATTTTTTCCCCCCTTGAGAGACTCCGCCATAAATTTATGGCGGAGAGTATGTCTTTTAAAATGTTCAATTAGCCTATTTTCTGCGATGTGAAACATTTTGATGACATGTCATACAAGATATTTTTTGGCTTTCTGCATTCGCATGTAGGGTTTGTATCATTGCACCGTTTAATTTTATAGATGTTGGACTGGGGACTTCTAGTATACTTTTATGACAATAAAGACATGTTTCGTTAGAAATTTGTTTTAAGGCGTTTTTCATCATCCTTGTTTGGTAATGGCGAGAGTTCAAAATATTTTTATCTGTTTTAAAATGATGATAAATATCTTTTGTTCCATGTGTAATTTTCGAATAAAAAACAGCAATAGGATTTTCCCATGGAGGAACATGGCAATCTCGGCAATTTGCACGTATTTCTCCATTTGCATAATGTGAAGATTCTTTCCAACTTTGGATTGCTGGTTGAATTTCATGGCATATTCCACAAAAAGCTGGAGTAGAAGTTATTTCTACACTGGTATATGAAAATATAATCAGAATGCCTAATGATAAAAAAATTGAAATAATTTTTCCTTGAGGTGTTTTCCAAATTTTTTTTAAGCTCATTTTTATAAATTTTCTAAAAATTTGTGTTGAAAATATTTGTTTTGATCTTTGGTTTTAACAGAGAGCAAAACAAATATTTTTCTACATTTTTTAAGTTTTACATTTGGACATATATTGGCGGATTTTATGAAATTTGATAAATTTGATAGTCTTATGCGGCAATATGAAGAATCTTTAGATCAAAAATTGCCTCCAAACATTTGGCCATTGGTTAGATTAGATGGACGAAATTTTGGAACATTAGTAGAATCTCATCATCTTGAACGTCCGTACGATCATCGATTCTATGAAGCAATGTTAGAAACTGCGAAGCATCTTATGCAGTGTGGTTTTCAAGGTATTTATGCTTATGTCGAAAGTGATGAGATTTCTGTACTTTTTGACCGTAGTAGCAATATGTTTGAAAGACAATTCAGAAAATGGATAAGTATTCTTGCGGGAGAAGCAAGTGCTGCTTTTACTCATAAATTTCAAGATATTGGAGTTTTTGATGCTAGGATTTGTCCCATTTCTGATGTAGAAACACTAGTAGATTATTTTCGTTGGAGACAGGAAAGTAGTCAGAGAACAGCTTTACAACAAATAGGATATTGGCTTTTGAGAAAAGATGGACATGATGCAATCCAGACAACTCAAATACTTTCACGATTAGACTATGAACAAAAACTTGAGTTGCTTCGGCATCATGGCGTTTCTTACAAATTTTATCCAATGCAATACCGATTAGGATGTGGTTTGCGTTGGAATATTATAGAAAAAATTGGGGTCAATCCTAAAACAAACCAAACGAGAAAAACAAAACGACGTATATTAGAAGTACTCCCTAAATTGACAATAGGCGATGAATATTCAGCTTTTGTAAAAGATATTATCTTGAAAAAAGTTTAAAGTCGTGTTTTTAATAAATCAATCCGTCGTTGAATTCGGTTTTGGTATGCTATAAATTCGCTTGCTCTACATTTTATTAAAGCTTTTTGTAAAATTGGTAAAGCGGCTGGGTCTTCATAAAGAAGTAAGGATTGCAACGATTGCTCAACAATTGATGAATTTTTATCTTCTAATGCTTTTTCTAGTGCTGGTAATCCTTCAGTATCTTGAAGCTTTCCTAATGCTTTTATAGCATAATAACGTAAATCAAAACTAGCATCGTTTTGTATTTCAACATCAGAACTAGAAGGTTGTTTACTTTCTAAGTAAATCTTTGCAATCGATGGAACAACCTCTGGATCTCCAATATTAGCAAGTGTTTCAATAGCAATCCTACGAAAAGATCTATTTCCTCTTTCTAAGTTTGTTACTAAATCAGAAATAGCTGGTTGCCCAATTTTAACTAGTGTCATTGAGCATTGCATTTTTCCAGTTGTTCCCATATTAGGATGTGCCATTGCCGCTACTATATACGGAACTGAAACACTTTTTAATTGTGCTAATTCCTCACGGGCCCTTTCCCAATAAGAATTGATATCTTCATTTCGAAAACCTGCAGGAATATTTTGATTTCCTCCAAAGAAAAATTTTACCATAAAAATACTTAGTGCTTCCATTCCAACTGGGCCTAATCCTAATATTTTTTTTCTTGATTGTTGCCAAATTTCACTATCTCCATCATAAAATGTATCTAGCCATAATCGTAAATTTTGGCTTTGTGAAGCCGACAATGAAGATATGTCTGTTTCAAGTGGGGTAACAACAACAGGAATATATTCCTCTGATTTTTTTGTAGAAGTAGATTGATTTTGACAACCTATAAATATTGCTAAAATAATAATATTTATAAAAAAAATATGATTTTTTATCATAAAACTCCTCTTATTGAAAGAATAAGAATATGTTTGATTTTAAGGAATTTTTTAAAATGAAAAGAAATATTTTCTATATAGGGATTTTGATTCTAGTAATTTTTATACTTAATCTTCAATCTCAGCAAATACAACTTTCTCAAGATGAAGAAACTAAAAGAATTACTAATAGTGTGTTAACGATTCTTGAATATAGCCATTACTTAAAACCTAAAATTGATGAAAAAATTTCTCAAGAACTTTTTGGAGAATATTTTAATAGATTAGATCCTAATCATTATTTTTTTTTACAATCTGATATAGAAGAATTTAGTAAATATAAACCACTCATAAAAGATCATATAAAAGCAGGAAATTTAGAATTTGCCTTTAAATTGCATGAAAGATTTCTTACGCGTGTTTATGATAGAGTTCAATATACTCAAGAATTACTGAAAAATTCTGTGAAATTTGATATTGAAGAAACTTTATTGATAGATCGGAAAGAATCATCTTGGCCAAAAGACAGAGAAGAATTAAATGAAATATGGAGAAAAAATATCAAAAATCAGTTGCTTCAAAATGAAATTTCTGAGCTTAAAGCCAAAAAAGATGAAAGTAAAAATATAAGTTCAGATACTACTAATAAAAAAGAGAAGATTGATAACGAAATAAAAAATGTTATAGATAATGTAAATATCGATCCAAAAGAACGTATTTTTAGACGATATGAACGGTTTTATCGTTCTCTTCAAGAACGAGATGCGTATGATGTTTTAGAAGATTTTCTAAATTGTTTAACAATGATTTTTGATCCTCATACAGATTATATGAATTGGCGCAATTTCCAAGATTTTACGATTTCGCTTACATTATCATTAGATGGAATTGGTGCTGTTCTTGGATCAGAAGATAGCTATGCTAAAATAATTAGTATTGTTCCTGGAGGAGCGGCAGATCGTCAAGGTGAACTTAAAGCAGGATACTATGTTATTGAAGTCGCACAAGAAAATAGTCCTGCAGAATCTGTAATTGATATGCCATTGAATAAAGTTGTTCGTAAAATTCGTGGTGAAAGAGGAACAAAAGTTACTCTTACAGTAATGAAAAATTTGCAAAGTGTCCCATTTAAAATTACTATTGTTCGGGATCAAATTAAATTAGAAGATCGTGCTGCAAAAGGTGAAGTACGTGAAATTACTTTGCCTAATTCTAAAAAAACAAAAATTGGAATTGTTTATTTACCTTCTTTTTATCGAGATTTTGAAGGAAATAAAACCAATCGTGATGCGCGTAGTAGCTATAAAGATATTAAAAAAGTTATAGATGATATGGCAAAAAAGGATAAAATATCTGGGATATTAATTGATTTGCGTTATAATCCAGGTGGAAGTCTTGACGAAGCTATTGATATATCTGGTTTGTTTATTAAATCTGGTCCAGTGGTACAGGTTAAAACATCAGGCGATGCAACATACGTTCGGAAAGATGAAGATGGTGGATTTGCTTACAATTTTCCTGTTGTTGTAATAGTAAACGCATTTAGTGCTTCAGCTTCCGAAATTATGGCGGCAGTTTTACAAGATTATGAGAGAGGAATTGTTGTTGGCCAGACTACTTATGGAAAAGGAACTGTCCAAAATCTTCTCGATCTTACTATGTATTTACCTGAATTACCAAAAGCTGGTGCATTAAAATATACAACTGGAAAATTCTATCGTGTTAATGGTGGTGCAACTCAACAAAAAGGCGTTGTTCCTGATATTATTTTCCCATCTTTATATACCATTGAAGAATTTGGCGAAGCTTCACAAAAACATGTTCTTGCTTATGATGAAATTAAAATGCAGTCATATAAAAAATATGGAGTCCGTCGGTATTTGCCGGCAATTGTTGAAAGATCTCAAGAGCGTATAAAAAATGATGCTAACTTTCAAGAATTGCAATCTTATATCTCAAAATGGAAAGAACGGAAACAAAATAAACTTGTTTCTTTAAACCTTAAAACTCGTATGGCTGTTGATGAAGAAGATGAGAAACTTTCTAAATCTTTAGAAAAATTTAGAGATGACAATACTAGTAAAAATCTTCGATATGTTCAAACTGAAGAAACTTCTGACAATAAAATAGAATACAAAGATTTGTATCTTGAAGAGTCTGTTAATATTCTTGTTGATTTGATCGCACTTATTAAATAGAGTAGTTTAATTTTTGAAGGCGATTCATCAACAAAGTAAAAAATTCGTGGTTTTCTCGCCAAAATTCTATAAATTTGGGGCACGCAACGCGTGCCCATATTTTCTAAAAAGATAGGAAAATAATAAAAGAAGAAATATTTGATTGTATTTTCCGTTAAAAATAATAAGTACGTTGGCAAAAGTATTTGGACTAAGAATTTATTTATACATTCCTATCTCAATACTAACTTTAGCTCAGTAAACTTGTCCATGGTAGGAATTAACCCGCCGCTTATAAATAAAGGCTTTAAAGAAAAAATTGCAGTGACGGGTTCAATTCCTCACAACTGGATCTCAAACACATAGTTGGCATATTTTTAGTTCAAAAACTTTTGTCTATTCATTTAGTGGTTTAAAGATTATTATAGTACTGATTAGAATATTTAATTGCTTCTTGTAGTTTGTTTGTAATTCCAATATTTTGGCGACTAATTTGAGCATAATTATTAAGTTCTGGCAAGTAACAAATATTAGGCCGATATATCATTATTTCAATAACTCTTTGGATCATCATTTTTAAATAATCATTATAAAAGATGCCTCCTAATATTTCTTTGCGTGCATCAGGTATAGGATTATTAAAATCGATTGCCCAAGGTTCGCCTTGATGATCGAGAATAAATTCTACAGAATTCATTTCATAACCAAATAAACGGTTGAGTACTTTAGCATGATCAATTACTTTTAAACCTTGTTCAGATGTTAGAAAGTTAGGTTCAAAAATATACTGGGATGTTCTAAATCGATATTTTACAGGCATAATTTCTCTGCCTATACAAAGGCAGCGAATTTGCCAATCATAAGGTGTAGGAACAGCCTTTTGCACGGTCATTATTTCTATTCCACTTGTTTGATAATAACTATTAAGTTCTCTAATATCGTTAACCTGATATACGCGGAAGCCACCATGTCCTGCAGCAGGTTTTATATAGCAAGGAAAACCTACATCGTTCGCAATTTGCCCCCAATCAATATTCCCTTTTCTATAAGGATAGGGGCGGCCATTTTGGTAAATTGGAGGTAGTATGTAAGTAGGAGGGATGTTGAGTCCAATAGCTTTTGCTGTAGCATATCCGACATCTTTATTATTGATGAAATAGTGAAAACTAAGAGGATTATTTATAATATAAATTCCTCTAAAAGCAAATGTCATAAATACGCCAACAGCATGTGTGACTAAATGTGAACCACGATCAATAATAAGATGATAAGAAGACATAAAATCTATAGGAATTTCATGCACTACAATATCATCTGCTACAATCTGCCAAGGCCCTTGTACAGGAGGTTTTGTTAGTTTGGAGTTTAAACGATTTTCCAAGTCATTTGCAAAATCTTGACTCATTCCAGAATAATCGTCTGGGTGAATTTTCCATGTATTATTTTGGTATTCAATAGTTAGCCTATTAAGATATTTACGCAAATCAATTGCAAAAGATTCTTCAAAGTGAAACAAGCCAACATGAAAATCAATGGGCATAAAATTACCTTAAAAGTTTTTGATGAAAAAAATAGTTTAACAATCTTTCTTTGATTGAAAATCTAAGAATTGTGAAAAAAAATCTATTTTATGGAGAAAAAAATGGCACAGGAAATAATTATGGATGGGAAAGACTTGTATAATTTTATGAAGCAAGTTTTTCTTAAAATTGGAGTTCCTGAATCAGATGCTAAAATTTGTTGCGATGTTTTAATAGCAGCAGATATAACAGGAATTGATTCACATGGAATCAATCGATTGAAAATTTATGTAGATAGAATTAAAGAAGGAACACAACTTCCAACAACCGACTGGAAAATTGTTCAAGATTCCGAATCCGCTACTGTAATAGATGGTGGGAATGGAATGGGACATGTTACAGCGTATCATGCAATGAAAATTGCAATAGAAAAAGCCAAAAAATATGGTTGTGGAATTTCAGTTGTACGTAATAGTACTCATTTTGGCATCGCGGGCTACTATTCTAATATGGCTGTTTCACAAAATATGGCTGGGATTACTGTAACAAATGCACGGCCATCTATTGCCCCGACTTTTGGCGTAGAGCCTATGCTTGGAACAAACCCAATTAGCTTTGCAATTCCGAGTGATATGCCATATCCATTCAGTTTAGATATGGCAACTTCTATTATCCAACGTGGTAAAGTAGAAATCTATGAAAAAATTGGAAAAGATACTGCTTCGGGTCTTGTAATTGATCAACAAGGTAACTATGTTATAGATTCCCAAGCGATCCTTAAAGGTTTGTCAGCAGACGCAATGTCCTTACTTCCTTTGGGAGGCATGGGGGAAGAATTTAGCGGATATAAGGGCTATGGTCTTGCAACTATGGTAGAAATTCTTTCAACTGCTTTGAGCAATGCTTCTTTTTTAAAAGAGACATCTGGTGTAAAAAATGGGAAAAATGTTCCATTAGGATTAGGACATTTTTTTATGGCAATTGATGTTGCGCATTTTCTTAATGTCCAATTGTGCAAATCGATTGTAGGAAATATAATGCGCGATTTAAAAAACAGTCGAAAAATGCCTGGGCATGAGAAGATTTATGTTGCAGGAGAAAAAGAATATCTGGAACGCCAGAAACGTGAAAAAGAAGGAGTTCCTATCAATCTAGCTAATCAAAAAATCATGCTTCAGTTAAAACATGATTTGAAATTAGATGATATTATGCTACCATTTTAAAATGATACTGTGTTCCCATTTTTTTATAAAAAGCCAGCCATAAACTGGCTTTTTTAACTTAGAAGTTTAATCTTTCTTTCTAATATACAATTAAATCTTGATCATAAGTTACTGCAATTTTAATTACGACTTTAGATACTTCAGACTCTCCTGCTAATGGAGCATGCGCATCTTCTGGGAAAAAAACCGCAAAATAATCTTGATCCACATCTATCCACGTTTGTGGAATATCAGAAAAATAAATAATATCTTTTTCTTTTTGATACGGCTCGCAACATTCTTTACATGATATAAGACTGCGCCATCCAATTCTATCTCTTCCTTTTACAACATACTGAATATCAATATACTGACGATGTGCTTCCAGTTTTGCACTATTTTGTCCTTTTCCTTGATTTTTGCTAACAATAGCATAAATACGATCTCTTAAAATAGTATGTCTTCCTTCAGATAAGCAAGATAGATTGCATTCCTTTAAAAAAGAAAATGCTGCAATAAAATCAGGATGGCATCTTAAATAGTGAGAATCATTAGAGATATGTGATAAAATCATAAAGTCCCTCCTATTAAGTTTTTTAAGATAATCTCTTAATGATATTGTCCTATTTTTTTTTGTTTATTCTACTAAAAAATTCTATTTTTTTAGAAATTAATAGTCTTCATCATCTGTTTCATCACTTGGTTTTTCTTGATCTTGGGAATCTTCAATAACGCCATCTACCTCATCAAAATCATTGTTTAAGTCTTTTGGGTTTGGGGTGATGTTATTTTTTTTATTTTCAGCATCAAGTGCTGCTTGATATTTTTCTTTTCGCTCGTAATATTCTTTTAACATATTAGAATTGGGATTGTTTTTGTTAAGAAGCGTGATAGCATAATTTTGCATTTTTACAGCTTCTTCTAGTTCTCCTACTGCAAAAAGTGCTGCAGCATAAGTATCTACAATATAATCCTGTTTCTTTTTGCTTATTTCGTATGCTATTTTAGAAATTTCCAAGGTAAAATTTGTATGCTGAATTTGAATAGAACTTTCTGTAAGAATGCGCCATGCTAAACTATTTAATTTATCTGCTATCGGCTGCTTATATTTTGGAACATATTTTAATTGATCTACTATTTTTAACAGTTCTTTTTCTGTAGTGATAGATAATTCTTCATTTTCTTTCTGAGTAATCAAAGTTGAATATATATCAATTGTCGTATTTAAGTTATTTATTATGTCATCTGCTAAGGGAATTTTTAGGCTAGAAGATTCTTGATATTTTTCTAATTTTTTATAAAACTCTGAGTGATCTAATAAATCTTTAGAGCGTTCAATAGCCCAATTTTGATAATAAATAGCTTTTTGATATTCCCCTTTTTTAAAGAGAGCAGCAGCATAAGCATCGCATATTTGCGCGTCATATATATTGAAATGTATTTGTTGATCTATTTTCTCAGTAAGTTTCTCTGCTAATTTTATCGCAAAGTCAACATTACAATTTGGCATATTTTGTGAGGATATAAAATTAATAAGAGCAATACAACTATTTATAATATCAGGATGACGAGAAAGTTTTTGAACATATTCAAGTATTTCTTTTTCTAATACTTCTGATGAAGTCTTTTCTTGTTTTTGAATGATTTGACAATATTGAAAATATTTTTCACTAAATTCTTTTATAATCCTACTTGTATCTGATGTATAGCTATTATTAAATAACATTTCTAACATATTTTCCATCCCATAAAAAGGATGTCCATGCCATACAATAGTACCATCTTTTCCTATAATAAAGCTGTGAGGAATTCCAAGTATTCCAAATTTTTTCATGTATTTTTTATAGGTTACATCTTTTTCATCCAAAGCTAGTTTATATAAAATTTGGGAATTTATATTCTTTGTTGAGAAACTGCTTTCTATATCTTCTTGTGTTTTGTAGCGAGATGAAATTTTTCTATTTTTTATGAATTCATTCAATGAATTATATGATTCATTACAAATTCCAATTACAATTAAACCTTCTTTATTCCATTTAGAGTGAACTTTATTTAAAATTGCTATGCAATTTTGGCTAAATGGACACCAAGTAGCAAAAAATTCAATAACATAAATATTTTTATTCTGACCATCTTCTAATTTAATAATTTTGTCAGATCTCCATTCTTTAATATCTAGTTCTGGAGCTAAAATATTTTCCTGTCCAGAGCATAAAATATTTAGGAATATCAATATCCATAAAAATTTAAACATATAATTTCCTTTTCAAGAAGATATTTTTATATTTTGATAGAGATAAACGTAGCAATCTCTTAT
>CAZPDM010000077.1:0-17593 GCA_964585305.1 uncultured Planctomycetota bacterium
TAAAGTTTTATATTTTTTCCCTTTGCTTTCTTACGTTAGCGTTCTTGCCGCTAAGTTGTTTTAGCCAAGTTGATCCAGTACAAAATGCAAAAAATCCTTGGCAGGAGGTTCAACAATTGCAAGATGAGCAGAAATATCAAGAAGCTGCTGAAAAAGTAGAAAAGATTTACGAAAAAGCCAAACTTGATCAAAATCAAGATGAATGGACAAAATCTTTTTTACGCCTTGTGGCATTAAAACGTGGTCTGCATAGCTACGAAACTGCTGTGCGATTTATGCTTGAAAATGCTTGGCCAACTGAGACAAAATACAAAGCACTTATTCATTTATTCTACGCTACTACTCTAATGGACTATTACCAAAATTATTCTTGGGAAATCAATAGTCGTGAAAAGGTAGTATCTCAAAAAGGTGTGGATTTAAAAAAATGGGCTGCTTACGATATTTTTGATGAGATCAACCGTAATTATGCTCTCAGTTATCAATATCGTGAATTACTCAGTACGTTAAAAGTGAAGGAATATCAAGAGTATATTCAAAGAAATGGTTATCCTGATCATATTGCCGCAACTCTTTATGATTTTTTGATCTATCAATGGTCTCAATTTCTAGCTAATACAAATACTTGGAGGCCAACAGAACTTAAAGAGAAACATTTGCTAGATTTTGACATGTTAGCAAATCACCCAAATCAACGTCAAGCGCAAACTGATGAATTTTTCAGCGAAGTGAAAAATCATCCTATTATCAGAATGGTTTATTTGCTGGATAATTTATATCGCTGGAACATGGAAAAGAAATTATACGAATCTGCACTAGAAACTCAATTGATTCGCTTATCTTATTTAGCTCCTGTATTTGAAAGCCCAGAAAAACTCCAAGTTTTGATTGATAAAATCCAGGAAATTTTAAAAGACTATACTCAATATCCTTGGTGGGCAACAGGCCAATTCCAATATGCCAGCCTGTTACAACGCAAAGGCAATTTAGTTGCTGCTCATAATGCTTCTATGGATGGCTATGAACGTTATCCACAAAGTGTTGGCGGACAAAGATGCTTCTATTTAGCAAAATCTATTGAAGCTCCGTCTTTAGATTTAGATAGTATGAGTTTGGATAAACCTAACGCAACATCTATTAAAATTTCATATAAAAATTTAACTAAAGTTCATTTCCGAGCATACCGATTAGATTTTGAAAAATGGATCAATAGAAAACAACGTTGGCCAGGCAGTATGTATCGCGAAGATGTTGAAACAATGATGCGCAGTAAAATTGAAGCTGCATGGGAACTTCCTTTAGAAGAATGCGGGGATTATAAAACGCATACCGCATACAGCAATACTCCAGAAAAGCTAAAATATGGATTTTATCTTATTGTTGCTTCAGCAAAAGAAGATTTTTCTAAATCTCAAAACAAAATTGCTTGCCAATATTTGCTTTTAACTGAATTAGTAACGACATTACATCAACGAGAAAGAGGCTGGGAAATTTTTGTTCATAATGGAAAAAATGGAATGCCTATTTCTGATGCAACAATAACTTTATATCAATATCAGTATGATAGAGGTATGGAAGTAGTTCATGTTGCAACTACTGGCGTTAATGGAAGTATATTTGTTGAAAATAGCGATCGATATTATAGTAATATTTTTATAGTTGTACGCAAAGATAAACAAATTTCATGGGATAGTAATAGCATGTATCTTAATCGTTGGTATGGTAGCAATACTACGGTTCAAGGATGCTTTATCTATACCGATCGCAGCATTTATCGCCCATTACAAAAGATGTATGTTAAAGTTATGGCTTACCAGGGAAATAGCGCGAATGGGAAATATGAAGTTTTATCCAATAGCTCTCTTAAACTCAATTTTGCTGATCCAAATGGTAAAGAAATTTCTAGTGTCGAATTAAAAACCAATGATTATGGAACAGCTACAACAGAGTTCGAAATTCCTAAAGGCCGTGTTCTTGGCCAATATCGTTTGTATTGTAATACTGGCAATGCAAGAGGCTATAGCACGGTTCGAGTAGAAGAATACAAACGTCCTACATTTGAAGTCAAACTTGACAAACCAAAAGAAGCTATTCGTTTAAATGATGCTGCCAAAATTACTGGGCAAGCGATGTACTACTTTGGACTACCAGTAACTGCGGGAAAAGTAAATTATAGAGTTACACGTGTTCCAATATGGCCTTGGTGGTACTGGTGGTTCTATCCACGCCAAAATGAAAATCGTTATACCTACGAAATTGCAGCCGGTCAAACAAATTTGGATGCAGAAGGAAAATTTACAGTTCCTTTTACTCCCAAAGCTGATTCAAGTTTAAAAAATCGTGATATTTACTACAACTTCAAAGTTGCTGTTGAAATTACCGATGAAGGCGGCGAAACTCGAACAAGTGATAGTGCTTATCCTATTGGATTTGTCGCAGTAAAAGCCTCATACAGTCTTCCTCAGAATTTTTTTATCCCAGAAGATACAATTGAAATCACAATCACACGAGCAGATCTAAGTGATGTTCCTTTAGCAGGAGTTGGCTCATATCGTCTGGTAGAATTACAACAACCTAAAGAAGTTCTAACTCCGGATAAATTTCCTGTAATGATTAGCGAAGATGAAAAATCTACTGATGGAGATAAAAAACGTCCTCGTTGGGAATCGGATAAAAGTTTAGCAGAATATCTTTATTGTTTTAATGATGGAAATGTTGTCAATAAAGGCGAGCTAAATCATAATTCTGAAGGCCAAGCAGTTGTTTCTTTAAACAAATTAACTGCTGGAGCATACCGACTATATTATACTACTAAAGATCGTTGGGGCAGTGATTATGAAACGCGAAAAGAATTTATTGTTGCAGGAAATAATCTTAAACTAAATATTCCATTCTTTTTAATGACACAAAAAAATCATTATAAAGTAGGAGAAAAAGCTGTAATTTTCTATGGTTCAGGTTTTGAAAAACCAGTTTTCTATCTTGAAACTCAACAAAATATTAAACTTTATGGACATCTTCCACGGCAAAAAACACAATTACAGGAAATCCCTATTACAGAAACTTTCCGCGGTGGATTTAGTTTGCGAGTTTGGGGTGTTGAAGATTATCGTCTGTATCGCCAGGAAGAAAATATTTATGTTCCTTGGGATAACAAAAACCTAAATATTTCTTTTAGTACCTTCCGCGATTTATTGCAACCCGGACAAAAAGAAACATGGACTGTTAATATTACTGGACCAAAATCTGAAAAAGTTGCTGCTGAAGTCTTAGCCTATATGTACGATCGTAGTTTAGACTTTTTCGTACCACATTCCTATCCACAAATTGGTTCTTTATATCCTTATAAAATGGGACTTACCTCTCTTAGTACAAATTTAAGTATGCGTCGTTTTACTGATTTGTATTATAGCTGGTATAATTTGCCATACTATCCTAGTTGGGGACCAGATCGATTCTATTTCTTCGATAGCTACCCTATTGGCGGATTAGGAGCACGAGGCTATTGGGCAGGTCAAGTAATGGAAGATGGGATGGTAGAAGAAGCACCCTCTGGTGCTGTACGTACCCGTAATAGCGTCGCAAAATCAGAAGTAAAAATGATGGCTAAGGCAAATGGCAATGCTCCAATGCCTGCACCACAAGTTGCTGCTCCTGTAACTACTGCTGAAGCACCAGGAGAACCTGCACAACCAGAAGCAGCACCAGCGGCAGAGCCTACTGCTATTCGCAGTAATTTTGCAGAAACTGCTTTCTTCCAACCACAACTTTTAACAGATTCTAAAGGAAATGTTAAAATAGAATTCCAAATTCCAGACAGTGTTACATCTTGGAATTTCTATGTTCATGCAATGACAAAAGACCTTTGCTTTATGACTGAAAAACGGGAAGTTGTAACACGCAAGAACTTAATGATTCGTCCTTATTTACCAAGATTCTTCCGTGAAGGCGATGCCGCTATTCTAAAAGTCATGGTCAATAATGCAACAGATGAGGCAATGGAAGGAACAGTAAACATTGCTATATTAGATGCTGATACTCAAGAAGACAAAACAAAGGACTTTGGAATCAGCACATTGGAACTTCCTTGGAAGATGGCGGGTAAAGGAAGTACAACTGTATCTTGGCCACTCGTTGCTCCACACGGAATTCGGACTTACGCTTTTAAGATTGTTGGAAAATCTAAAAATTATCAAGACGGTGAATTGCGTCCATTGCCAGTTTTACCTAGTCGTATTCATCTGGTACAATCTAAATTTATTACATTAAAAAATGATCAAACAAGAAGCATGTATCTTGCTGATCTTGAAAAATCTATCGAAGACGATACTCTTGTCCACCAATCTCTAGTTGTAAGTGTAGATGCGCAATTGCTATATTCTGTCTTACAAGCCTTACCCTATCTTACTCAATATCCTTATGAATGCGTAGAACAAACTCTCAATCGTTTCTTATGTACAGGAATGATCAGCTCTCTATACGAACAATATCCAGCTATTGCAAAAATGGCGCAAGATTTTTCTAAACGTCAAACCCAATTGCAACCTTGGCTCAAAGATGATGCAAATCGCAAGATGACTTTGGAAGAAACTCCATGGTTGAATTTGGCAGAAGGCGGCAATAAGGATATGGATCAATTGATAAATGTTCTAGATCCTAAAATTGCTAAGGCACAACGTGAAGATAGCTTGCAAAAATTGCAAAAAGCTCAATATAGTGATGGCGCATTCCCCTGGTGGGCAGGTGGTCCTCCAAGTCCATATATTACTTTGTACATGTTACATGGTTTTGCTAAAGCTCAGGAATTTAAAGTAGATATTCCTGCTGACATGATTCGAAATGCCTGGGGATATGTAGGAAGATATATTCACAACGAAACAAATTGGTTGATCCCAGAAAATTATCATTTCCTTACCTTCCTTAACTATGTATTATCCTGTTATAAAGATGCAAGTCTTTATGAACACGCTTTTTCTCAAGAAGAACGCAAGCAAATGCTTGACTTTAGCTTTGCACATTGGAAACAGATGTGCCCATATTTAAAAGCATACCTTTCCTTAACCTTACACCGTATGGATCGTAACAAAGATGCCAAACTTATTCTTGAAAGCATTATGGATAGTTCAATCACACGCGAAGATGAAGGAACTTTCTGGGCAGCAGAAGATAGAAGCTGGCTTTGGTACAATGATACAATCGAGTCACATGCTTTTACTTTGCGTTGTTTAGCAGAAGTGAAATCTGTTGATGAAAAACAAGTAGATGGCATGATTCTTTGGCTACTTCTTAATAAAAAGTGTAACCAATGGAAATCTACTCGTGCAACTGCTGAAGTTGTTTATACCTTGGTTTATATCTTAGATCGTCAAAATGCCCTTGGCAAAAAAGAAACTTGTCAACTTGTTGTTGGTCCAAAAACCCACGATTTAGTATTTGAACCCGATACTTACACTGGTGCGCATCAACAATTTGTTACTTTAGGTAAAGAAATTGATCCTAAAACAATGGCCAAAGTACAAGTCAGTAAGACTGGCCCAGGTTTTATGTTTGCTTCTATGGCATGGCACTATTCTACAGAAAAAATGCCAACCGAAGAACGTGGAGATTTCTTAAAAATTTCACGTAAATATTTCCTTCGCAAACATGAAGGCAGCGAATATGTATTAAAACCATTAGAAGACTCAAATGTTACGTTATCTGTAGGAGATCAAGTAGAAGTACATGTTAGCATCAGCAGCAAACATCAAATGGAATATGTCCATCTTCGCGATCCACGCGCTGCTGGATTTGAACCCGAAACTACAAAAAGCGGCCATAAATGGGACTTAGGAATTTACTGGTACGAAGAAGTACGTGATTCCGGAACCAATTTCTTCTTTGAATGGCTGCCGCAAGGCGAATACAATTTCAAATATAGACTCCGTGCTACGATGGCGGGTGAATTCCGAGTTGGTCCCGCTACCATACAAGGCATGTACGCTCCAGAATTTGCAGCATTTTCTACAGGCCAAGTAATTTCGATTAAATAGAATATTTTTTAATACAAAAAAGGACGCTAGTTAAGCGTCCTTTTTTGTATTGTTGCCATTTTTTTACTTATTTTCTCTTTAAAATAGCCAAAAACATGCTTCCCAAAATTCCAAGAAAAATTGTATTAGGTTCGGGAATTGTAGAAAATTGAAAGTTTGCTATGGCAATATCATCACCAGTGCTATCATCATCGTATTGTACCCAACCAATTGGCTTATCACTAATGACACCAAGAAATACTTTTGTTCCTGGTGAATTAGGAATGCTTGCACCTGAGATTGTACCTAGCAAGCTACCATCATGGGCATAAACGGAAAATGAATCGATTGTTCCTTCATTATCACACAACAAAAATCCAAAAGCATAAACATACTCACCACCTAGAAATTGTATTTTCCAATCATCATTTTCATAGTTATCTATATCACCAATAGAAAGTGCATTATCATAAGCAACAGGATTTCCAGAAGATTCTTCATCATCAAAAGTAATTCCTGCTCCAGATTGCAGTGCTGTAAGGCGAAAATCAAAACCCAAACCTGTATTTGCAGCACGCCAAGTTAAAGTACCTGAGATTCCTGTATTTACTCCTGGTGTAGCAACTACTTCATCTGATTTCACAACATTTGCTGCCGTTGTTACTAATGATACATAACTTCCAACTGTGTTCTGCCAAGTTGTTTGGTTTGTGTAAAATATAGTTGCTGCATAAGAAGATGGTATTATAAACAATATAGCAAGAAAAAATATTTTATGCATAATCAGCTCCTAATCTGTATAGATTTAAAAATTAAGCAAAATTATAGAATTATTGGCATTCAAATATCTGTCATATTGAAAAAAATGTATAAGAGATCCCACTTTTTTAAGCTAATCTTTGTAATTGCGGCCATAAAATAACAACCATAGCAATTAAAAGAAGAAGAATTGTTACTAACAAAGGCCATACTAATGCATCTTTTTGATTATAAGATATATTTTCATGCTCAACTTGCCAATTATTCCCATCATATCTCATTATACCAAAATAAGAATGAATCCACAGATTATTTTGAGAAAAATATAAAGAAAATGTATATTCATGATGAGGTAAATTATTATAATATTCTATTTTTTCCCAATCATTTTGAGAAAATTTATAAATTCCATCTCCATACTCAGAAGCTAAAATTTCGCCTTGAAAATGAAGAATTGAGTAAACTCGATGAAATTGCTTTCCTGGTGCTATTCTCCAACATTGATAGAATGTATCAAAAAAGTAAATCCCAAAAACTGTAGCTAGCCAAGGCATTCCTTTATCATCCCATGTAAAGGACTGCGGACTTTTAGGCCAAAAAATTGGAGTAATAGGTAGTTTAGGTAAAACAAACCATCTACGTCCATCAAAATAAGAAGTACCATTAAGCCACAACATATTATTTTGAGGAGATTTTTTAAGTAATCCAGCTTGTATATCTTGAGGATATGAAAATTGTTCCCACCATGACTCATGATCATGGAAGCACCATAAGGCATTGTTTGCACTTAGCCAAATATCGCCTCGCCAACTTTCTATGCTTTCTACGCCTTGATTTAATTGGCTAGGCAACATAAATACCCTCCAGTTATTACGAATTTGGTTATAGCAAACTAGTTGTGGAGGGATCAAGAGCCAAAAATTGCCTTCATCATCCACAGCAGCAATATCTTGATTTTGCTCAATATTTAGCCAATCTGTATATATTACCCCTGGCATTTGTGACAATTTGTGCCATTGGGATTGCTCCACACAATAGATAGTATCTGACAAAGCAATAAATATATAACGATCAGAAGCATCTAAGATAATGCCTGTAGAATTTTGAGTAAAGGATAAAGAAACTGTAAATAAATATAAAATAAGAAAATATTTATAAAAAATGAATTTCATATATGGTTATCGCTTCCATTTTTTTAATATAAAAGCCCATCCATTTTGGATGGGCTAATTTGATAAAATCAAGTATGGAGGCGGCGGGATTCGAACCCGCGTCCTGTGACAGCTTAATAAGAGCCTCTACGTTCATAGTCTATAATTTGATTTTCGCTGCATAAACATCTACAGACAAATTTTTATGCAACTAGATTTATTTAGTTTCGCACAGATACTATAAAACATCATATCTGACTATCTTGCTGACTTCATCATATACCCCACGCAAGAATAGGGATATAGATGTGGCACCTTTAATTAGGCAGCCATTTTGATTTGTGCATTATCCGCACTTAAAGTATTTGTATTCCAGGTTTTAACGCGGCCACCTGGGTCCTCGGAACGCCACTCCTATCACAGCATTGCCCAGTCGATACCAGGTTCGCCCCCGAAGAATGTGTGAATGCGGATTAAAAATTAGGTTTTATTTTTGATTCTGGTCAATCTATTTTCCAAGTTGGAAAAGAAAACCTAATTTAACCGTAAATGGTTGCTAAAATTTTAGCTTACTTTTAAAAGTAAGTCAAGAAAAATTTTAAAAAATAAAAAAAATTTTTTTTCACTTAATTATTCCCAAATTTTTGATTAAATAGTATTTTCATTAAAGCTAGGTTTACTAAGTTTATCGTTTATTTCAAAAGATTTTTTCTTTTTTAGAAAGGAACTACTGTGCTTATTCCCATTTTGCTACTTCTATTAGGTTTTGCCATTTTATTAAAATCAGCTGATTGTTTTGTAGATGGAGCAAGCTCTCTAGCTAAAAAACTGGCTGTTTCAGAAATTATAATTGGTTTAACAGTTGTTGCTTTCGGCACATCTGCCCCTGAATTAGTGGTCAACGTATTAGGAAGCATTAATAAAAACCCTGGAATTTCTTTTGGAAATGTTGTAGGCAGTAGCATTTTTAATATCTTTTTTATTTTAGGAATTGCAGGAGTAATTCGCCCTATTGCCTCTGCTCCAAATACAATTTGGAAAGAAATTCCTATGGCGGTTTTAGCAGCTGCAATTCTTTTAGTTATTGGCAACGATCAATTTATATTTGGAAGCCAATTTAATAGCATAGCTAAAAATGATGGGATTATTTTATTAGTATTTTTTGCTTTCTTTTTATTTTATATTTTTAGAATTGCCAAAGTAGCTCCTCCTCAAGAAGCAACTAAAATCGAAGCAATGTCCTGGGGAAAAACTTCTCTTTATACAGTTGGTGGTCTATTAGGTTTAATTCTGGGTGGACATTTAGTAGTAACTTATTCTGTACAAATAGCTCAACACTTTGGTTTAAGTGAAAAATTAATTGGTTTAACTATTGTTTCTATAGGAACATCACTTCCCGAATTAGCCACTTCTGCTGTTGCAGCCTATAAAGGAAAAAATGATATTGCTATGGGAAATATTATAGGGTCGAATATTTTTAATATTTTCTTTATTTTAGGCATCAGTGTTATTATCAATCCTATTTATTTTACTGGCCAAGGTGGAGTTACTATCTCCAGCGCAAATATTGATATGATTGTTCTTGTAGTTGCCAGTATATTACTTTTTCTTACTATGTTTACTGGAAAAAAACGCACCATCGACCGATGGGAAGCTGTAATATTCTTAATTTTATTTGTAGCTTATAATGGATATTTGATCTATCAAAAATAACTAGCAAATAACAAAAAAACATACATGTTTAAATAGCATGTATGTTTTTTTGTTATTATCAAGCACATTTTTAACAATTTTTTTTCCATAAATGTATCAATATAATCCCATTTACTAACCCGACAATAGATGTATATAAAATACCTATTTGATAAGATTGTTGGTAAAATATAGGATTTCTGGGAATATTGTATGTAACTAAATTTGCAACTACTGTAAATCCTGCTGCTCCCATTTGGCAAAAAAAATAATATGGTTCATAGCTAATAGAAACCGCTTGAAAATCTGACATGGCTAAACCAGTAAAGTATGTACTAGATAGAAGAACAAAGATAAGAATTCCTTGTAGTTTTTTTCCCAATGCAAATTGCCCAAATCCTGGAAGAATCCAAGAAAAAAAAATGATGATAGCTTTTTTCATAGAAAAATGTCCTGAAGTATCATTTTTTGTCCAAATGTTCTTTAAATAATTCTTCTAACTTGTTGACATATTCTTCTTCACAATCTGTGAATCCGTAATTATGATCCCCTCGAATTGCCAAGAAATATTTGGGTTTTGGAGCAACTTCAAAAAGTTTTTTTCCAAAAGAAAAAGGAACAAGATTATCATTTTGACTATGAACAATTAAAATTGGACAATTTGCCTGCAAAATATATTTTTCTGTAGGATAAGAAATCGAAGCAAGCAGTTTTATAGGAAAAAAGGGATAATGGTGTTGACCAAGTTCTGGTAAATTTGTAAAAGTCGCTTCCAAAATAAGAACTTTCGGATGTTTTTGAGATGCTAAATAGGCAGCAATCGGTCCACCTAAGGATCTTCCCATAATAACCATTTCTTGTAGAGAGATACCTTTATCGAATAGAACTTTCCAAGCGGCAAGAACATCTTTATAAGTCCCATCTTCTGTAGGAAATCCTTGACTTTTTCCATATCCTCGATAATCAAAAATAAAGCAATTCAATCGAAGATTAGTAAAAATTCTGATTTTTTCTAAACGATGAGAAATGTTTCCTGCATTACCATGGCAAATTATAATAGTTCCACGAGCTTGTTTGATAGGAATCCACCAACCACAAAGACGAACATTATCTTCTGTTGTAAAGAAAATTTCTTCGTAATCTAATCCTAATTCTTTTGGTGTAGTTTCTATATCTTTGGTTGGAAAGTATATTAAATTTTCTTGAAACAAATAAAAAGCCCCTAATAGTACTGTATAAAAACCAACTATGGTAATCGTAATGATCCAAAACATTCGTTTAACCTTAATAGGAAACATTTTCTTTTCCTTTTGTAGAAATTTAAATGAGAAATCTTATATTTGAGGAATATTCTCTATCTCAGATTGTTTTTTTTCTAAGAATTTCTTATATATTTGATAAACTTCAGAAAGCATCATTGGTTTAGCTTGCCACATTACACCAAATTTTTGCAAAATGAACTCGCCAAAAATATAACCACCCATTTCATCTAAAACTGTTTGAGCTTCAGACTCTCCATTAGAAAGCAATATAGTTACTTCTATTTCTTCCGGTGGTGATTTCAGTTTGCAATACTGTCGATTTCCCTCTATTTCAACATGAAAGGTTTTGCGATGTCTTAACAACATTTCTAAGATACATTCGCGGACAAAACTAGGATGCAAATTAGACTTTCTAGCAATTTCCGCTGCACTATCATCTTCAACTTTAATTCCAATAAATGGGGGCCGATATTCTTCATAACGGCTTAAAGCAAGTCGATATAAAAAATCTAACCGTACCCAAGTAGAAAGCATTGCATAACGGCTGCTCCAACTAATATCTCTCATAACCCAACCGCGAGATGTTGATGTAAGATTGGGATTCTCTAAAGTATCGGCTACATATAGACCAAATAAAAACACTGTACAAAAATAGTAAAACCATGTTAAAAATAAAGGAAGCAAAGCAAAATTTCGTAAATTACGAAATAAAGAAACTGCTCCATAAGTAGTAATAAACCAACGTCCCCCCAGCCATAATGCTGCAGCAATCATTGCTCCCCAAACTGCATTTTTCTTTGATATTCCCGATACATGCAATTCATAGATAATGGCAAATAAGGCTGTTGTTACCGCCCAAGAAAAAAGAGCCGTTACAACAATATTTCCTTTTGTGTATCTTGGTAGTAAAAGCTCAACAAAACTATGCCCAGCAGACATAACGCTTATCGTTAGTGTCCCTAAAATAGGTAACATAAAAAAAAGATACACCCTTGATTTGATTAAGTTTGGATCTGGAAGTCGCCACAGTATTTTCATAATTTCTGATTTGCGACTATGAAGTGGCAAATTTCCCCAAATTAGAGGAGAGACACTTTCTGCAAGGTTTGTTTTTACGCTTAACATTAGAGCTATGTATGCTATAGATAATGTAAGAAACAACCCAACTCCTAATGGTTGAATATTCGAACTTTTGTCAGCATAAAATGCTGCAACGGAATTGCATATAGTTTTTGCAAGTTCACTAGTAATGGAAAATTTAGGAACTTTGAATTTATCTTCTTGCTTAACTATTTCTTCTATTGGAATATTTATTTTTTGTGAATACTCTTTTAGTACAGTTTCAAATTTTTCAAAAGAAACAATATCTCCCTGTCTTAGAGGGAAATCCTCTGGAACACGTTCCAAAAGTCTTTCGTCAGGCATAGGCCATAAAAAATGAAGCTCAAGGAAACGTCGTGTGGAAGCAGCAGATACTAAAGGATCAATTGTGACAGTAATCCCAATTGTCATAAATAAATAAACGAAAATTACTAAATTTGCACATAAAACATACGCTAAAACACTAGCTCTCGTAAGCCCATAATTAAAATAAAAATCCATAAATGGGCGAATGAGCAAGTTGAAAAAACGGATGATATTTTTTGTCAAACTATTTTTCATAAGAATTAGCGATGGAACTCTGCTTAAACGTAGATAAATATATGAGCAAAATTTAGGCTAATTGTTTTTAGCAGAAAATCCCTGTCCTTAATAACTTAGGTTGATGCTATCAGTCTGTAAATTCCATATAAATTTGATACATTAAATTTTTTATCTTTAAAAAAACATCAGCAATTTCAGGATCAAAACGCCGTCCAATCTCGCTTTTTATAATAGTTAGACTTGTTTCCAAATTATAGGCTTGTTTATAACAACGGGTTGTAATAAGAGCATCAAATACATCACAAAGAGCTACAATCCTTGCTGATAAAGGAATTGCTTCCCCTTGAAGACTATATGGATAACCACTGCCATCATAATTTTCATGGTGATAAAGTGCAATGTCTCGAGCGGTTTGTAGGAAGGGAACATTCTCAAGAATTTTGCCACCATATATAGTATGCAATTTCATCATTTCAAATTCTTCAGATGTTAACGAACCAGATTTTTTAAGGATAGCAGAGTTTACAAAAATTTTTCCAATATCGTGCATCATACTAGAATATGTCATTGTATCTACCATTACATCTGGTAATTGCATTGCACGACTGAGATGTTCACAATATCGACTTACACGTTTAAGATGATTCCCAGTGTCTTCATCATTGATTTCTGCAATTTTTGCTAAAACAATGGTTGTTTCAAGATGGGCTTCTCTATTTTTTTCCAAAGCAAAATCTAATTCCATAACTACATTTTGTAAAGCAGAAGTTTTTTCTGCAACGATACTTTCTAATTCTTCTCGATATTTTTTTTGTTCTAATATTAAATGACGATATTCTAATGCGCGAGATATACTAATCCAAGCGTCATCAGGGTCAAAAGGTTTGGTTAGAAAATCATACGCACCTAAGCGAAACGCGCTTTTAGCTGTTTGTATATCTTGAGAGCCTGTTATCATAACAACACAAATGTCATTATCATATTTTTTAATTAGTTTGAGTAATTCCAATCCTGAAAAATCAGGCATACTAATATCAGAAAGTACCACATCAATAGGGTATTCTTGCAGCATTCGCAAGGCCTCATGGGCAAATGCTGTGGTATATACAGTAATTCCTTTTTGTTCAAAAATACGTTGTAGTATTTGGCGAACAGGACGTTGATCATCTACAACCAAAAGAGTCCCGTGAATTTTCTCATCCATTTTTTTGCCTAAGAATCCCGATTTTTGATGAAATAGTCAAAATATCTTAAAAAAATTTGCAGATTAGGCAATATAGAATTGCCCAACCTGTAAATAAGCCTATTTATGTTGAGAACGACGTTCAATCCACGGAATAATTTCCGTCTCAGCACGTTTAAGATCAATTTCATTATCTATTTCAATCCAAGGTAAATCTTGAATATAAATGGCTTGAAATACTTGTTGTTCAACAAGCCGGAAAATAAAAGATTCGTAATGAAATTCTTTTCCGGTTTCAAGTTTAGCATCATATAACATTTTTTGCATGATAGCAGAGGATTCGGAAGTAAGCTTAGTAAACCCAACCCAATCTCCTGTGGCTTCCTTATCTTCAGGCTCGCTCCATTGTGCCTTCGCAATATATCCATTTTTTAAATATAATTTTACTTCTTTGCGTCCGTGGTTAAAATATCCTAGTGCCATTGCATTTTTAATATTTGGAGAAGATATTCTTTGAACAATTTCCCCATCATAAAGCAGATCAGATTCTATAATTACAATATCGCCTTGTATTTCTTCCGCTGCACAAATCAATGACGATCCACTTCCACGTGTATAATCAGGATTCATAACAATGCGATAAAAATCAGTCGAAAAATTTTGAGAAATCAATTGTTCTAAAAGTTCATGTCGATAACCTACTACAACTACTACTTGATCAAAACCAGCATTTTTTATATTTTCAAGGTTTCTTTGCATTAGGGTTTTTCCGCCTAATTCTATAAGACTCTTAGGTCGGTCTTCGGTATATTTTCCTAAACGGCTACCACGGCCTGCTGCCAAAACTATGGCTTTCATTTATTTTTTCCTTTAAATTTAAGCTTATTTCCCTATTTGCCTAGGAAAATAGGAGATCTTTTTTCAAGAAATGAGCGCATTCCTTCTTTGCTATCTTCAGTGGCAAATGTTAGCCCAAATAAACTTGTCTCAACGGCATTTTCTTTATAAACAATGTCATTTGCTGCATGAATAGCTTGTTTACAATACATAATTGCCAATGGTCCACGTGAAATAAACTTTTGAGCCAGCTCTTTAGTTTTTTCAAAAAAAACTTCATCTGAATATACAGCATTTACTAGCCCAATTTGTAATGCCTCTTGTGCAGTGATAGGATCACCACTAAAAAGTAGTTCTTTTGCCTTAGCAAAACCTACTAAGCGAACAAGTCGTTGCGTTCCGCCAAATCCTGGGATCAATCCAAGTCTTACTTCAGGTTGGCCAAATTTTGCCTTTTCTGAAGCAATTCTTATATCACATGCCATTGCCAACTCACATCCTCCACCTAATGCAAATCCATTAACAGCAGCTAATACTGGAACATTGAAACTTTCAACCAAGAAAAAAGCCTGCTGTCCTAGCTGAGAAAATTGACGGCTTTGTTCGCTTGTCATATTGATCATTTCTTTTATATCTGCTCCGGATACAAAAGATTTTTCTTCTCCAGTAATAATAACTGCTCCAATTTTTTCGTTTGGTAAAATATCTAAAAAAACTTTTTTAATTTCTTTTAATGTTTCTGTATTTAAAGCATTTGAAAAAGTTGGACGATGAACAGTAATTATAGCAAGTTTATTTTCAATGGTTAAAATTAAATTTTTTAATTCCATGATTTATTGCCTTAATTTTTTATTTAACTTTTTTATTAAAGCAACCAATTCTTGTAACTTTATTGGCTTTTCTAAGATCAAATACCCTTGTTGAATTAAATTCTGTGTCTCTTTTTCATTTTGGGAAAGAGGCGTTAGCAAGATAATAGATATTTCAAAAGAAGTGATAAAAGGTTGAATATCACTAATCGCTGTAAGAATAGATGATAATGAACTGCCGTCTATAATTAAAACCCCAGAATTTATAAAGCGAATTTTTTGTATAATCTCTTCAAGATTATCTGAGTATATAGGATTAAGTTTTCTAAACTTTAAAAGGGAGCAAAGTGCAGTGCCAGCGACTTTGTCAGGATTATAAACTAATAGATTGTCCACATTTGGCTCAATTCAATTTAGTATTGTCCGTTTTTTTTATGTTCGCTAACCCATCAAGGCCTTTTTGTTCAATAGTATGACGTAATTGACGTATTTCGTCACGAAATTTAAGACTATCTTCATAAGCTCTTTGTTCAAGAGAAGTTTTTTTCCCAGTAAGAGCACTCATTGCAATTTCTTCTGTTGGAGGAACCATGCCAGCAGAAAGATTGTCAAATATATATGTTAATCCATCTACACAATTTACTAATTTTTTAGCATCATTCTTTGTCATTTCATTGATGTGTAGTTGGCTACGTGTTTTTCGTAGTTGAATAGTAATTTGATAAGCCACAGCTTTAAAACTACTCAAGGCTTCGGATAAAATAGCAAAACGTTTAGTAAAAGCAAGAGCACGCTTTTTTTGAATTCCAGCATGAACTAATAAAATTATTAAAAAAATAGTTGCAGCTACAATAAAACCAATAACAAAATAAAAAATTTTATCAGCGGTTTCTAATGTTGGCTGCTGAATAGCCGCAATATTCAATCCTAGCCCTAATAATCCTAGATACATATAAAATTCCTTCTATTAACTGCCCCTTGATGTTAAGTCAAGGGGGCTATAACCATCTTTAGGCAGAAAATGAGAAAATTTAGGCATGGTTTATGTTTTAGGATGTTTTTTGTACTCTGTCCGAGAGTTAAAAAAGCTCTTATGTTGCGTATTAAATTTTCTAGCCTGTTCTCAAGTTATCTATTTAAAACAACTTGAGAATATTTACTTTAGGACATTATTATTCTTGGTTTTGTTTCTGTGTAATATAATAGTTTACTTGAGTACGTAACCTTTCTAAATCTAAAATTGGTTTAGTAATATAGGTATCTATTTTATTTTTGCGCATCATTTTTGTAATATCTTCAATTTCATCTATTCCTGAGACAATAATAATAGGTAAATTTTTAGTTTTAGAATGTTGTCGTAATTCTCTGCACAAATCATCACCACTTAATTCTGGGAATTTAGGAAATTTACGATCTATAATAGCAGCAGCAATAGAATTGTTTGAAATAAATTCTAGTCCGATTTTAGGATTATCAAATATTTCAAGATTACAAATATCTTGTAGAGCTTCCACATAAAATTTTAAGATATTTTCATCATCATCTATGGCTACCACCATAGATTGTGCAGAATTTTTTGAATTCGTCATTATTTTTTATCCATTTTTCAAAAACAAGAAATAATATTTTTAAGGAAAAAATGTTTATACAAAACAATCACGTTTTTTTAATTTTTGAGATATAAGAATCGAGGTACAAAAATATACTTTGGCATGATTCTAGCTAATTTTTATTTATTTGTCAACGTAAATTTTATAAGAAGCTAATATTTACTTTTTTTCTTGGATGTCATCAAAATATTTACGAACATCATCATGATATTCTTTAGGAATTTTCTTTTCAGAAAGGCCTGTATTTGCTTCAGATGCTTTTTGAATTGTATATTCTTGGTATGTTGCTGTGGACTGTCCTTTATCAGATTCGCCAAAAAATTGGATTTCTGCTATAGTTTTTCCTTTAAAATTTTGCCCTTGAAGTTGTAACGGATTTTTATTTTGGGCATCTGTATCAATTTCAGGCATTTTTCCTTTTCCTTGTCCCTTACCTTGCCCCATCCCCTGTCCTTGTTTTCCTTGTCCCTGTTTTTGACCTTTGGATTTACCTTTGCCTTGACATTGAGAACATTGTGATTTACCGTTACCTTGACATTTTGGACATTGTATTTTTTTGCCCTGCTGGCCTTGTTGGCCCTGTTGGCCTTGTTGGCCCTGTTGGCCTTGTTGGCCCTGTTGGCCTTGTTGGCCCTGTT
>CAZPDM010000077.1:17693-21862 GCA_964585305.1 uncultured Planctomycetota bacterium
GGCCCTGCTGGCCCTGTTGGCCTTGTTGGCCTTGTTGGCCTTGTGAAGTATTAGGATCATCAATTTCTCCGGTTCCTTTGCATTCTGGGCATTGACATTCCCCTTCTCCCTCACATTCTGGACATTCAGAATCTTCAGATTCCTCAAAAGATTCTTCGCTTAATTCATCTTCAGAAGAATTCTCAACTTTATTACTATCTCCTTCAGTTGGTTGTTCAGGTAAAAAGTCAGATTCTTTATGCCCTGGGCATTTTTGTTTACCATGATCGCAAGTTTCTAAGCCACATATATTGCATCTTGGCTGACCACAAATCGGGCAACAACCAAGATTGGCCAAATCTTTTTTATTTTTTAGCAAATTTTGATAAACTTTATCCATCATTTCTAATTGTTTAGCTAAACTTTGTAGATTTTGTAATTTTTGTGCAATATCATCAAGCTTTTCCATTTCTTTCTGAAGCTCTTCTTCAAGTTTTTTCTTTTCTTTTTCAGAAACATTTTCTAGGTTATTCATACTTTCTAAAGTATTACTTATTTCGTTAAGCGTTTCTTGTAAGGCTTTAGCTAACTCTGTATCAGAGGCAAGATTCTTTGCTAACTCTTGCATATCTTTTTGAAGTTTATCTGATTCTTGCTGCTCTTTTTTTCCTTCTTCTTTATCAGAACCTTGAGTTGTTTTCTTTTTTAATTTTTTTCCAGCAATTGTTTTTGCCTTCTCTTTTAAATTTTCTATATCTTCCTTAGCCTTTTGAAACTCTTTCTTTTTTAATGCTAGAGATAAATCATACAAACTTGAATTTTTTTTGTTTTTTCCATTCGATTTTAAAGTAGGACCTTGTTGTTGCAATTGTATCCGTTTTTTTTCCTGAAGTTGTTGCAAATTCTCCATAATTTGACTAATTTGAGCAATCTCTTGCTTTTTGGTATCACTTACTTTGGGCTGTTCTAATTCTTTAGCAAATTGTTCCATATCTTGTAAAATAGGTTTCATATTCGTTTCAATGGGGTGTACTTTAGCTTCTTCTTTGACAATCTTTACTTGTCGTTGGATCTGTTCTGCAATTTTTTTTCTAGCCATTTGAAAATGTTCTTTTTCTTTAATAGCTTGAGCCCATGAAAAAATATCCATTTCTGGAATATACCAATATAAAATAGTTGCGGATACTCCAAGGGCTATAATATAAAAAAAATGTGGCAATTTCGGCCACGGAAAAATTTTTTCAATCGAAATATTTTTAGCATGTTCTAATGCATCTTTCTGAATTGCAGAAGAAACAACAACATTCGCAGGAACAAGAAACGCACTTGATATCCGTTCATCTGTGCCTTGAAACTTATCTAAAGTAAGAGCAGCATCTTGATCAGATATTTTAAACAAAAAAATAGAAACTAAACTTATTATTAAAAAAATTGCCAAAATACAAGAAATGAAAAGTAAAGGCTCAAATAAAGGATATAACAACCGAATAAGAATAATCCCAAGATTTGCAATAATCATTGCATAAAATGTGTTAGAAATAAATTTGCGTACTGAGTAGATTTGCCGCATTCTTATTCGCGCTGATTTTACTATATTTTGGAGTTCTGTCATTTTTTTACCTCATTATAAAGTAGGAAAATACTTCTTGCTTAACCTTTGATTGAGTATAATCAAAGACCGCAACAAATATTTTCCTACTTTATTTATATTGACTTAGAATCTAGCCTAGCAACAAAGATAAAATTATTCCATGATTAAAACACGATCCATATCTGTTAGTACATCTGTTAGATGTTTGTATCTTTTTTCAGGATCTTTGGCAATCATTTTTTGAACAATGCGGTCAATTTCAGGAGAAACTCCAGGTACTACTTCTGGAATTGGGCGAGGAATTTGTTCCATAAGATTTTTCAAAATTTCTTTAGCATCATTTCCAGTAATAGGATGTTCCCCAGTTAAAATACGATAAAGAGAAACTCCCAATGCATAAATATCTGCACGTTGATCTGCTTTTTCTGGGTTATTGATCAATTCCGGAGACATATAAAACGGAGTTCCCATTGTAGCACGCTGTTTAGGAGAATTCGTAATTCTTCGAGCTAAACCTAAATCCATTATTTTTAAAATTCCATCCGGGCGGATAATGAAATTAGAAGGCTTAATATCTAAATGGACAATATCATAACTATGGATATGTTCCAATCCACGAGCAGCCTGTTTAATGACATCTAGTGCCTCATCTTGTGGAAGTCGAACTTTTTCTTTAACATAATCGCCAAAGTTTGATCCTTCTACAAGTTCCATTGAATAATAGAAAAAACCTTGATCTTGGCCCATTTCAAAAATATGGACCAAATTAGGATGATTGAGAGTTGCAGATAGTCGAGCTTCTCGAAAAAATTGATTGAGATGCTTTTTGTTAGAAGCAAATTTTTCAAATAAAATTTTTAAAGCAACAATACGATTTACTTCAAGTTGCAAAGCTTTATAAACCGTTCCCATACCACCTGAAGCAATTTTAGAAATAATTTCATATCCACCAAGTACACGGCCAACAAGTCCTGTACGCCGCGGATCGTCTTCACAAATAGCTTGCTTGACCATACATTGGACTTCATTTTCCTTCATCAAATTATCCATAGCATTTTGTGTCAATAAGCCATGCGAAACTAAAATAACATCAAGTGGAATATATGTTTTTTGCTGATTTGCTTTAGCTTGTACATCTAAACAATTATTCAGTTTATCCTCATCCACTAATTTCATTTTTTTGATATAATCAATTACTGCTTGTGATTCCATTTTTTTGATATTGATGCGACGACGTTGCTGCAATTGTTTAATTTGCTCAATGGTTAAATATCCCATTTCTAATAAAATATCTTCAACATTCTTTTCTGATTCTTGGCTGTCCAAAATTGCAATACATTCACTTAATTGCTCTGAACTAAGATATCCTTTTTCAATTGCTAAATTTCCGATATATGTCTGTAATTTTTCCATCAAATACTCCTTAAAATAAAATTTAAAAAGTAGGAAAATATTTATTTTTAGTATGAAATAAATATTTTCCTTAAAAATATTTATTTTCTTTTTTAAGCTGTTTGGACAGTCATATTAAATCGATAGCTATCAGAAACTTCTCTACGATTAGCATAATTGATTACAATTCCAAGAATTTTTTCCTGATCTATTTGCTCTAGAGCTTTTCTAAATAATTTGGATGAAGTGTGATGTGCCTGGACAATAAGCACAATACCGTCCATTAAAGATGCTAAAGAAGAAATATCTATAGGTGATAATATCGCAGGCGCATCGAAAATCAAAAGATGATCCGGGTATCCGACATAAAGCTGTTCCACAAGTCTTGCCATAGCATTTGAAGAAATTATTTCAGATGGATTGAGATGAGTATGACCTGCGGGAAGTATTTTAAGCCTTTCAAATTGTGTCTGTCGGATAGCATTAGTAAGATCTATTTCTTCTGATAAAACATTTGCTAATCCCTTAGGATTTTGTTCTAAAAAAATTTCCTTTACTGGATTAGCAAAATTGCATTCAATCCATATTGCCTTATCTGCAATACCAGTTGCAATTGCTCCAGCAACATTTAAAGAAGTTGCAGTCTTTCCTTCTCCCTGCATTATACTCGTGAACATAACTTTGCGAGGAGTTTGTTTATTTAATTGTCGAGGAAATATTTGAAATCTTAAACGTCGGTAGCGACTGGCAATTTCTGAAGTCGGAGCAAAAAAACTTGTTAAATTTGATACAGGGAGAAGTTCAATTGGAGGAACGTTTGCTGTTAGTGTAAGATCTTCTTCAAGAATAGTAAGCATTCGATATACTTGATTATTGATCAATAACCTACGATTAACTAATACTTCTCCAATTTTAAGAGGAATATCCATATCACGCAACTGTTTTTGTAATTCCCTCTTTTGAGCAAGTTGTCGATCTTGTACTTGTAGTAGTTGATCCTGGCGAATTTCTTGCGTTTTCTTCATCACATCAAGTGTAGAAGTTTTCCTCGGATTCGCCACATTGTAGTTTGGTGCAACAGGACTTTTAGAAGACTCTATACCTGGAATATTTGCTGCACCTGGAATATTTGTTACATCTGGAATATTTGCTACACCTGGAATATTTGCTACACCTGGAATATTTGCTACACCTGGAATATTTGCTA
>CAZPDM010000078.1:0-21780 GCA_964585305.1 uncultured Planctomycetota bacterium
GAAAAAAATTTGAGAACACTAAAGGATAAAAATCCTGCGACTTGTTCTAAGAATTTCCCTAAAAAGAGAATTCCTATAAATACAAGACCAACAAATTTAGAATTTTTAGTACATGAGGAAAGAGTCAGCAATAATAGTCCCATGGCTAAAGTAACAATTGTAAGATAAGCTATTGTTTGTAGAAAACGAATGAAAGTAATATCAGGGGAAACCAATTGCCAATTGGGCGAAGAGTGAAATCCAGAAAATAAGAAACAATGCGCCCAAATTACAAATAAAGGTAGCCAAAGAACAAGAAAGCTATAAAATAATACTACAAGAGACTTCCCAACAATATAATCTTTTCTGTTGATAGGACGAGCAAAATAAAGTTGGTATGCACCATTTTTCATATCATTAGCAATGATTCCAGAACCAATAGCAGTCAGTAAAACAGCGAGCCAGAGAATTTGCATATCAACAACAGATAATAATGTTTGGGTAAAAAATCTTTCCCCTAAAGATTCCAATTGCTCTCGCGTGATCATTTGGCCTTGGCTTAAAATAAAAAAATTTACACTTTTTAAAATAGCACTTAGCCAAGCGAGAACTAACAGTAAAATTGTAAACCATCGACGGAATGTACTTTCAAGTCCAAAGAGAAAAATTGAAAGCCATCTACGGCGATTTGTAAGTTGTCCATCATAAGGAACATATTGAAGAGCTGCTAAAGCCATAGAATATATGATCCTTTCTTGAAAATTGAAAATGTTATAAAGATTCCAAAGCATCTTTCAACTTTTTTACAGTAACATCTTCCGCAGCAGTTAAAAGGGGTAGCGCATTTTGATAAAGATGCTTAAGTTGTTGTTTAAGTGCGGCAATAATGTCAGCATGATCAAAAGCAAGTTTAGGTAATTCTTTTAAAGAAAACCATTTTGTATTTTCGGCATCACTACCAGCTTTTATTTGATTATAACGAAGTGGAATCATTGTCCAAAAAGCCATCGTTAAGGTTCTGCCACGTGGATCACGTTCTACTTTATCAAACATTCCAATTGGATAAAGACAAACATCTGTTACACCAGTTTCTTCTTGTAATTCTCGAGCAGCACTTTGCATAAGGCTTTCATTTGGCTCTAAGAAACCTCCTGGTAATGCCCAATCTCCTTGAAAAGGAGGGTTTTTTCGCTTTACTAACAAAATCTTAAGGTCTTGTCTTTGTAAACAAAGAACTGCAATATCAGATGTAACAGCAGGATTATTATAAGCCATATTATCCCTACTTTCTATGATCCTTTCATAAATGCTCGTAAAATTAACAAGAAAATAATACTAAGTATTGGAAATACTAGCCAAGCAAATAATGGATGTTGAACAATTTCTACAATCCAATATCCTACAGGAGAAACATAAATATCGCTAGAATTTTTTAAATTTGCAAGACGAATACGAATAAGTATATCTTTTAATCGTTTGGCAACCTCTTCACAGGAACTAGGCCTGTCTTTGGGATCTTTTTCTAAACATTGGTAAATTAAATCTTCAATTTTAGCAGGAATATCAGAGTTATAATAAGTAACAGAACGTGGAGATTCATTGACAATAATATCTCCCAATTCTTCTGGATTTTTAGAAGTAAATGGTGGGGTTCCGGCTAACAATTCATATAATAATATACCAATCGCATAAATATCTGTACTTTGTGTTGCAGGATTTTTTAATATTTGTTCAGGAGAAAGATATTCTGCTTTTCCTAAAGAAAAATTATCTTGCATATCTGCTAAAACCGTAGCCATTCCAAATCCGCCTAGAATAATACGTCGACCATATATTGTAATATTAGAAGGAGTAACATCCAAATGCAACACTTGTTGTTTATGAGCGTGTGCCAAACCGCTGGCAACTGCAATAGCAATCTCTAATGAACGTTCTATGGGCAATTTACCTTGGTTTAATAATATATTCGATAGGGTTTCACTGCCTTCAAGATATTCCGTTGTAAAATATAGATAAGAAGAATCTTTTGATTCTTTAGGATCTTTTGCTTCAAAGTCTAAAATTGTAGAAATATTTTCATGATTGAGTCTAGCCAAAGCTCGTACTTGTTGACGAAAAGAACTTTTCAATTCGGGATTAGTTTGAATGATATTAGGCGGTAAAAGATTTAAGGTGACAATACGTGCAAGGCCTAATTGCTTTGCTTTTAATACTAACCCGATTGTTCCAGATTGCTTGATTTCCTGAATAATTTCATAACTTGGTAATTCGTGGCTAATCTTTTCAATTTCAATTTCACGACCAAAGGAAAAATATGTAAAACCTATATGAATAAAATCGCCAGGAGTTAATATTTGTTTTTCTAAAACAGGCTTTCCGTTTTTTAACGTACCATTTCTACTTTTTAAATCTTCGATGTAATATTGGCCATTTTCACAAGTAATCTTAGCATGTACACGTGAAGCCTTCTGATCTTCAATAGCAATTGTTGCTTGAGAAGCATCACGGCCAATTGTTGTTTCTTTATCTTTTTCTAAAAAATACGTTGTGCCAACTTGCGCACCACGTTCTATACGTAATATTGCCATGATAATTTTCCCGTCAAAAATTTAAAAATTTTCCAACTATTTCTATTTTCTATAGAATATCTCATTGAATATTTTTATTAGTACAAGGCGATTTTTTTTATAATAAAGTAACTTGTTCCAAATATTTTGGGGCTTGAACATTCCAACCTATATTTTCCTGGATAAATTTTCCAAACTTTATAGCAGTTTCAGGTTCGCCATGTACAGCAAATAAAGACTTAACTGGTTTTTTAAAATTATGAAGCCATTGCAAGAGTTCTTGCCGATCAGCATGTGCAGAAAAGCCAGAAATTTTAGAAACTTTAGCATGTACGGGATATTTTTGGCCATAAATACGAACTTCTGAAGCACCTTCCACAATTTGCCGTCCCAATGTATTTTTAGCTTGATACCCAACAAATAAAATAATATTTTCAGAATGTTGTATAGTTTTCGTAAGATGATATTTAATGCGTCCACCAGTACACATTCCAGAACCTGCTATTACAATCATACTTTCTTTTAGTTGGTGGATGTTCCGAGAATCTTCGCATTGCCCCACTAAACATAAACCAGGTAAAGAAAACGGCGAATTTCCGTTTTGTACCAACCCAGCAGTTTCTTCATCAAAGAGACAATGATATTTTTTAAAAACTTCTGTAATTTTGCTTGCCATTGGACTATCTACAAAAATACGTTGGTAAGAAATTTTTTTCTCAAGTCTCAAATTGTTAATATAGTATAAAACCTCCTGCGCACGTTCCAATGCAAAGCTGGGAATAATAACATTTCCACCATGATCATAGGCATAATGGATAGCTTCTGACATTTTTTCAGAAATATTATTCATTGCACCATGTTCTTTATCACCGTATGTAGATTCCATTAAAATATAGTCTGCATGTTCAAAAATATCTGCTTCTTTAATAATTGGAACATTCGGACGTCCCAAATCGCCTGTAAATAAAATGGTACAGCCTTGATGTGAAGTGTTAACACGTACTTTAATAATAGCAGAACCTAAAACATGACCAGCATTATAAAAACAAGCCTGAAATTTGCTTCCTAAATTGATGCATTCATCATAGCTAATAGGTGTAAAGAGACTAACACAAGCCTTTGCATCGTCTGCTGTATATAGTGGCTCTTCTTTATGAGGAAAGCCTTCACGGCCTTCTTGACGATGGCGTTCTCGTTTTAAATTGGCATCTTCTTCTTGGATATATCCTGAATCCAACAAGACTAATTGAGCTAAATCAGCCGTTGCAGGCGTACAATAAATACGGCCTTTAAATCCTTCTTTAACAAGTTTAGGCAAATATCCGCAATGATCTAAGTGTGCATGTGTTAAAAAAACTGCTGCAATATTTTTGGGATCAAAAGGAAATTTCTGCCAATTGCGATCCTGAAGTTCTCGTTCTTGGTATAAACCACAATCTACTAAAATAGCAATACCATCCACAATCAGTAGATGACGTGATCCTGTAACATTCTGAGCCGCACCTAAAAATTTAAGCTCTACTTTCATAAAAGTTCCTTGATAAATTTAATTATTTCCCGCTAAATGATTTAGCAAAATAAACTAAATAATTTAGCGGAATAAGATTATTTTCCTTCAGGTGTTGAGCTGGTAGGAGTAGGCACTTGTGTTCCTGGACTATTTGTAACACGTTCTGCTTGTAAAACACGTTTTCTGGCTGCAATTTCATCCATGATAACTTCCATTGCTTTGATCAATTGTGGATCTTTACCTTCTTGTCGATCTTTTGACGTTTCAACAACAAGTATGTCCGGCTGAACTCCCATACCTTCCAAATTTTTACTATTGACAGTATAATAACCTACTTGTGGCAATCGAAAAGTCGCATTATTTAATAGTTTAATATCTTTTGTCCCAATTACACCACCACCAGTTGGAACTCCAACTACTTTTCCTAATTTAAGAAATTGAAAAGCATACGGAAAAACTTCCGCATCACTAAATGATTTTTCATTGATGATCACAACAATAGGTTTATTCCAATATAATGTTGGTTGGTATTGTTTTTTCTGTTCACGAACTTTATAAGATAAATAAGGCTTGCGCACTAAAATATCTAAGAGTTCTTGATGAATATTTCCACCACCATTATTGCGAATATCTAAAATCATTCCTTCTGAAACTTCAACTGTTTTTTGAACAATTTGTCGGAACCTAGCAAGGTAGGCTTCATTCATCTCTCTCAAATGAACATATACTACTTTACCTTCGCAAGCCTGCCGAACTAGTTGCATACGCTCACGTACCCATTGTTGGTATTTCAAGGATTCAATTTCATTTATTCCTACTGGAGTAACTTTAACATGACGACCTTGATAGGGATTTAAAGTTGGGCTAACAAAAATCTTTATTTCTTTACCAATTGTTCCGTTTAAAACTTGTTCTAATATCATTTCCTCATCAGGGCGATAGCCAGCAATTTCATAAACATAGTCTCCACTTCGAATCCATGCTTTGTCTGCTGGGCCATCAGGAAGAACATCTTTGACGATCAAAATATTATATCCTGGCATTTGTTCTAGAGTACAACCAAGATAACCTGTAGTAACCTTGCTTGACTCAGAACCCATAGAAAAACCAAGATGAGAAGCCTTAAGCTCACCAACCATTTTATTGATAATAATTTCCAATTCCATATCTGTTTGGGCATTCTTTGCTAATGGCTCATAGATTTCTTTAATTTTTTTCCAATCTATACCATGTAATTTTTCATCATAGAATCCCTTATCAATGGCATTCCAGGCTTCTTCAAAAATTTGAAGACGTTCTTTAGCAACATTAACTTTTACTTCTGCGAAAAATGACAACTTTTCACCAAATTGAATGCCAGTAGGAGCTTTAATACGAAGAGTATTTTTAATATCATCGACTTCTTGTTCATAAAGTATCCATTTGCCATCTGGCGACCAGCAAGGCATAGAACCTTCTGAAACAACTTGCATAGGTTTTCCGCCTGAAATACTGATTATCCAAACAGAAGAACTTCCACGAAGATCGTTATATTCATACGCAATCCATTTGCTATCTGGAGACCAACTTGGAACTTGAGTCAAACCCGTTTCGCTAGATGTCAATTGTTTTGCTTCATCATAATTTCCATTACTTGGCATAATCCAAATTTCTTGTTGCCCGCTTTTAGCTGAATCAAACGCAATCCATTTACCGTCTGGAGACCAGACAGCGTCGTCCTCAGAGCCGGCATCATTGGTAAGTTGGCGAGCAATACCACCAGTACTTTCTACAATCCAAATATCACGATTTCCAGAGCGTTCAGAAGTAAAAAGAATATGTTTCCCATCTGGCGACCAACTATGGAAAAAATCGCTTGCTTTATCATCTGTTAATTGTCGTTCATCATCGTTTGTTAAATCACGAATAAAAATGTCATCATTTCCAGATTTATTAGAGCAATATGCAAGAAATTTTCCATCCGGGGAAAATCGTGGCCATTGATCTTTTGCCACTCCAGATGTAATTTGACGTGCTTTTCCACCATTTGCAGGCATAATCCATATATCATTTTGAAGTGCAAATGCAATTTCTTTGCTATCTGGCGACCAACTAGCCATTTCATTACCTTCTGAAATAATTCGAGTAATTTCAGGCCTTTCTTTACTATCACCTGTAACATCGATTTCAATTCGAGTTATTTTTAAGGTATTTAAATTCTCAGGTTTAATATCGGCTAAAGAAAGTTGCCAAATTTGGAAGTCTTTTTCAAAAACGATCTTTTGTCCGTCTGCAGAAATTGCTGGAGCAGATATATCCGAATCAAATGCAGTTAATTGCAATTGATTTTTACCATCTAAGTCCATTTTCCAAAGATTGTAAACAGATTTTTTTTCTCCATTTTTGTTCAATATATCTTCACGAGAAAAATAGACTGTATTTCCATTTTTGCTAAAAAATGGATAAAGATCATTTCCCATATATTCTGTTAATTGAATAGGTGGAGTATTTTCAATAAGGGACTTGCTATAGATATCCCAATTGCTAGTTCCTCGGTATCCCTTAATCCATAAGGACACATCACCCCGTACATAAATCAAATTTTTTCCATCTGGGGAAATTGAACCATCTCTTCCGCCATCATAGGTAAGTTGAACAGGATTTCCTCCTTGCGCTGGAACTTTCCACATTTCAAGCTCTCCACTACGATGGGAATAAAAAAGGATTTCTTTACCATCTAAGGTCCAATCCGCAATAGAATCCCATGCACTATGAAAAGTAACTTGATTAGGAATGCCACCATCACTTGAGACAGTCCATATATCAAAATTTCCCTGCCGATTTGAAGCAAAAGCAATTTTTTTTCCGTCGGGGGACCAACGAGGTTTAACATCTTCTGCAGGATGTAGAGTTAAACGAATAGCCTTCCCCCCCTGCGCAGGGACTTTCCATATATCTCCGTATAAACCAAACGCAATCCAATTTCCATCTGGAGACCAACAAGGAAAGCGCATTCCTTGTGCTAAGGAAATAGCAGGCTCTTCTTGCTTTGTTTGAGGAACATAAGCATTTGTATAACAAATAATAACAATAAATAAAATGACAGTAAAATTATAGCATCGAAATTGCATAAGAAACTCCTTAAATTTTTATCAATTTTCTTAAATTATCACTAAATTTTATATAAAAGTCAAGCAGATTAACAAAAACCTTGATTTAAAAAAGAAAAAGTGTTAAAATTTTAAAAAGCATATATGGAGTAACAAAAGACAGCAATATTTATACGAGAAAGTCTATTTTTTTGTTAAAAAATAAGAAAAATTTTTACCTTAACCTATATTTTCCTATTTTAGAAAGTAAAAAAAATGAGTGGTATAGAAAATACGCCTGAAAAAGACTTGCCCCAACAATCTGAAGAGAAAAACTTTGTCCAAGAAGAGGCAACTTTAGATGTAACATCTGAAAAAAACAATTTTTCTGATGAAAGAAAAAAAGAAAAAAAGAAAAGAGAGAAATACCAATTTTCTTTGTCTAAAAACAAAAAAACTAAAAACTCTACAACATTAAAAAAAGCTAGCAGCGTGTCATTTTTATCTCAATCTAAAATATTTTCCTGGATAAGTCATAACCTTGCTTCAGGAGAAATAAAATTTTTAGAAATTATTAAAGAAGTTTTAATTAAACTACGTCCCCAACTTGAATTTGCTATAGCAAATATTGGCTCACTTAAAATTCCCTGGTTTAAAATAATTTCAACCATGCAAAAATTTGCAGCCAAAAAACTGATCGATCAGCAATTATCAGAATTTTTGCAAAGACCTCAAAATATAGAATCCATTATTATGGAATGTATATCTAAACAAGAGGTAAATATATTACAAAGTATATTTAAAGAATATGGAAATATTGGCAACTCTAAAGCCAACTATAAATTGAATAGCGTTGCGCAAGAATATGAAACTATTTTTATTCAAGGTTGTCAAGTTGCTTTATTTTGGTTAGCTTTACATGAATTAGGATATGTTTCAGCATCCAAAAACGATTTATGGATAGCTTTAATTAACAAGGCAAGCCAACAATTATTAAAATATTGCCCTGCAGAAGATTCTCAAAAATACTTCTCTGAAGATTTTTATATAGAAATCAAAAAAGATATTTTAAAACAAACTAAAGAACTTTGGGACGCGCTTATTCAAGGAGAATTGCAGTTTCTCAATCTTACTAATCAAATTTTAGCACCTCAACATAAAGTCCCTGAAAGTATCCGAGTCAACGAAAAAGAAGTTCAATCTTTTATTACAACAATGTCTTGGCAATGGGAAGATCAATGGTATAAACTGTTACAGGAACAAAACAAAAAATCTTGGGCAGAGTCTCAACAAAAGTGGATTCAGCAGATTACTAAAATATGGGATGCCTTTCCATATTTTGACAACCCTGTACTAGGACTAAGTTATTTTTTAAAACACAAAATTAACTAACATTACATATAGGAAAAATTCATGATATTAAAATACTTTTTCTTTTTTCTTTTACTTGTTTGCAACTGGAATGTTCTCCTAGGACAACCAGAAAATGATAATCAGACTCAATTAAAGGAAGTTCGTTTAAAAAAAGGAATCGAACAACTTCATAACGGCAGTTATGATGTCGCTCGAATTACTTTGGAAAAATTAGTCTCACAAGAGGATCGTGCAATAGAACCTTTAATTGAAGTTTACCTTTGCACAGGAGCATATAACGAAGCCTTGGAACTTGCTAATACGCTTATAACCAGCGAAGATCATTCTTTACGTGGAAAGCTATTACGTGGCGAAGTTTATATGATTCTTGGCAGATATACTGAAGCCAAAATTTCTTTTTTAGAAGCCTATAGTCAAAAGTCTGATGATATTATTTCTCTTTCTCATCTAGGAAATTATTACTATACAATTGGTAATAGTGAAAAGTACCTGGAATATTTCGGACAAATCTTTGATCAATACGATCCTGATCAGAATTATTCCGCAGAGGAATTGACGCATATTGCCCATGCCTGTCGTATTTATGCAATGAAAAGCGATGAAACAGATCGCAGTGATACATTAAAAACTATCATTCAGGAAATCTTGCCTGCTGCAATAAAAAACGATCCCTATCATTTTCCTGCCTATCAAGAAATGACAGAAATTTTGCTTGATGCCTTCAGTTTTATAGATGCTAAAACGACATTAGAGGAAGCTCTAAAACTTAATCCACATCAGCCTTTTATATTGTATACACAAGCAAAATTTCAAGCCGCACAATATGCACTAAAATCTAAAGTTTTAGAAAGTTTAGAGCATTGCTTAAAAATACATCCTAAAATGGTTCAAGCAATGGCATTATCTGCTGCTATTTGTCTTTCAGATGAAGAATATACATTAGCTCAAAAGCATATAGAATCTGCATTGGCAATAAATCCTAATAATTTGGAAGCATTATCTGTACAAGCAGCAATTTATTATATGCAAAATCGCGAAACTGCATACCAAGAACAATGTAAAAAAATTTTAGAAATCAATCCTAAATATGGCGAATTATACTTTACAGTGGCTTCTATGATTGGTCATAAAAGGCAATTTAGTACAGGTGTAGATCTCAATCGAAAAGCTATTGAACTCGATCCTTATTTATGGCATGCTCATATCGAATTAGGCATGAGTTTAATGAGAACAGGTAATATTGAAGAAGCCACCAAGCAATTTCAAAAAATTAGAGAAGAATATAACTTCCATACTCAAAGCCATAATATGCTTTTGCTTCTCAATAAATATAAAGAATTTAAAGTATATAAGACTAAAAATTTTAAAATACGATTGCATATTAGCGAAGCAGATGCCATAGAACCTTTGCTTTCCAAAAATCTTGAAAAAGGATTCTCGATTCTTTCTCAGCAATATCAATTTTCTCCTCCTACTCCTATTTTATTTGAATTATTTCCCAGTCATGATGATTTTTCTGTACGAACTATTGGGCTTGATTCATTAGGAGCTAGTGGCGCATGTTTTGGCCAAGTTGTAGTTGCTGTATCTCCCAAATCTCGAAAATTAGGTTATTTTAATTGGGCTTCTGTAGCATGGCATGAACTTACCCACGTATTCACTCTATACCTTAGTAATTTTCAAGTTCCACGTTGGTTTACAGAAGGACTATCTGAATTTTCTGAGTTTCAAAGGAATTCTTCTAATCAACGCAAACATGATTCCCATCTTTATGCTGCATATTCTTCCGGAAAAATGCGTGGTATGGCAAAACTTAATGCTGGTTTTACAAGACCAGATTATGCTATGGAAATATCAATATGCTATTACCAAGCCGGCCTTATTTGTCAATATATTACAGAAAAATATAGTTTTAATCATTTGGTACAAATGTTACACTTATATCGTCAGGGAAAAAGCGATGCAGAAGTATTTTCTATCGCATTTAAACTTACTTTAGAAGAATTTGATCAACAATTTATAAAATGGTTGAAGAACAAAATATTTGATCGCATTAAAGTTTTTCCCTATATCACAGAAGAAAATTTTGAAGAATTAAAAGATATAATTGAAGAAAGTCCAACGATTGAAAACTATACAAAACTGGCTATTGCATATTTACAATATCGAAGGTTGGCAGATGCGGAAAATTGCGCAGGAGAAATAGCGCGACTAAACCCGAATCTTGCGGTTTCTTATGACATTATCGGCCAAATCGCATTCCATAAAGGAAATGTTGCAAAAGCTCAAAGAAATTTAGAAAAGGCAATCAGCCTGGGTTCTGAACAATTTGACACTTTGCATATTCTTGGAATGATTTACCATAATCAGAAAAAAATAGATCTTGCAATTTCTACATTAGAAAAAGCAAAGAAATCTTATCCTAATTTTACAGGAGAAAATAATCCATACGTTGTATTAGCTAAAATTTATAAGGCTTATGGACAAAGAGAAAAGTTTTTTAATCAAATTGAGGGATATATTCAACTTGAAGGAAGTGATTTTAAAGTTCGTGTGGATGTGGCCAAAGAATATATTAAAGAAAAAAAGTATCCCCGCGCAATAGAACTCTTAAATGAAGCTTTGGATATTTATCCCTTAGAACCAGAAGTTCATGAACTTTTAGGAAAATCAGCAAATGAATCGAAGCAATGGGAATTAGCAATTCAAAGCTATACAATATTAGTATCTTTAAATAAGAAAAAAGCTGCGGAATATAATAATGATTTGGCAGAAATCTATCTGACGGGTTTAAACGATAAAGATAAAGCTAAATTTTATGCAGAAGAAGCATTACGTATTCAACCTGATTTCTCTCCAGCTAAAAAGATTTTAGAGAAAATTAAGTAACTATAAGAACACTTTTCTATATTTGATGCTTTGCATGAAAGTGTAGAAAAGTGTTGATTTCAAATCATTAGAAACTATGCAAAGGAGCTATTTATGGCAGATGTTAGCATTCTTGATCAGGAGCTACCAAGTTCTGAAAATCCTGGATTAGAAACATTAGATCCTCGTTTTCAAGAAATTGCAGCTTTAGTAGAAAGTAGCGATTATCCTAAAGTGGCAGAACAGGCAGAGGCTTTATTCAATGATAATGTTTTTGATATTCGCATTATTGGATATTACTTGCAGGCGGCATTTTTAGAGCATGGGCTAAAATCTCTGGAAGCAATTTTTTCTTGTTTAAAAAAATCTTTGGAAGAAAACTGGAATGCAATAGGACCAGTATCAAAAAAAGAAAAGCATACCCAAAGAAGTATTTCCTGGTTATTAACTCAATTTAATGATGCTTTACTCTATCATAGAGAACAATCTGATGAAGACTGGAAAAAATGGATTCAAGAAGTTTCTAGTGATAATATTCAAAATATGTTGAATAATTGCGATCTTTTTCGACAAGCAGTATTGGCTAAGTTTGAAAATGCTGATAGCATTGAAACTTTAGAAAAAATAAAAAAATGGTTAGAAGACTTTTATGTTACAATTGCGCCTCCTGCAGAATCAAAAGAAGAAGCGCCGCAAGAAGAAGAAAAATCTGAAAATCAAGAGGCAAAAGAAGTTTCACAACCAACAACAGGACAAAATAGTTTTCCCAATTTATCTATCGAAACTGCATATCCCTTGCAAATGCTGATCAGAAAAATTGAAGCCTTTAACGTTTTAGTAGAAAAGGAAAATTTTACTAAAGCTGCCATCATTGCAGATGACATTAACAACTTAATTTCAAATTTTGATCCGCGTATATATTTTCCTAAAACATTTGCCAAATATTATAAAAATTTGAGCCATTCTATTGGCTCTATTGCCCCCTGCTGGGAAGAAAAGGAATCTTTGCCCTGGCAAATGATGAATCAGTTTTATACTGTAGATTTAGAAGGATTTTTAGAAGAAGAATAAGAAATTAGTTTCCTAACCAAAGGAAATACGAATGCAATCTATTCAAGAAATTCAAAAGAAAATTCAAGAAAAAATCCATGAATTTGATCTTTATGCGTTGTTACAACTTTTAAATTATCTTGGTTTTCGCAGGAGCGAAATTCTATTTAAAAGTAATCTTACAACAGTATCAACTTCAAATATTGTGGAAAATATTGAGTTTTTGTCCGAACCAATAAAACAAGTAGTTATTTTTTTAAACTTTGGTTTATTGAGTAATCAAAGTCCCCTACCTTCTTATTTTTTTAAAACAATAGAAAACGATACAATTATTGATGAAAAAGCCTTGACGGATTTCTTAGAGTTTTTTAATCATATTATCGTTGATAATTATCTAAATAACATTTGCCCAGAAAGTATCACATCTTTATATTCTAATTGGGAAACTGTAAAACGAGCATATTTAAGATTGGCAGGTGTTAATTCTGTTGCTCTATTGCATCTTATGTTTTCCTTAGTTTTCCCAGAATTAGGTATCAATGTAGTTAAACGCAAACATAAACGCTCCTTAAAAAGCGATGGAATGCGATTAGGATACTGTCGTTTAGCAGAAGGCTATATACTTGGAGCGTATGCAAGTGTTCCAGTAGCTGGGTTTGATGTTACATTATACTGCGATGAAGAATATGATAGAAAAGATACATGGGCTGAAAAAATTGCCAAACGACTTTACACAATTCTTTTCCCTATTTTACAAGAAAAATTATTGGACTTAAAAGTAATCCTGGTTATTCGCTCCCAAAAAGGTTGGGTACAACTTTATAAACAAAGCTATTTAGGAATTGACAAAATTAAAGGGGGACTGGAAAAAAATCGTGTTGTTATTATTTATGATGGCCTAGTAAAGGAAATGCAATGTCAACAAGATGTAAAGGATGCAATCAAGAAATAGAAGAATTCCATAAAGTTGGTAATTGGCTATTTTGTCCAGCATGTTTTGACAAACTCTTAAATACTCCCCAGCCAAGTAATGATAGTAATAATGAGAATCTTCAAGATACAAAAGATGCGGAATCTTTCAGCATACAAAAATCTTCTTTAGAATGCTATATCTGCAATGAAAAAATTTCCGGAATAGATTATAAAAAACTAGGAGATTGGCTAATTTGCCCCCAATGCTATCAAGAACTCCTGCCACAACATCATACTGAAAGAATGAATAGGGCAGAAGTTTCTCAGGAAAAAGAAGAGCCATATTCCTATATCCTTCCTAACCAAAAAAAAATATTACAAGGCCAAAACGTAACAGAGGATATTATTTATCCAGGAACTTCTAGTGGAAAAAAATGCGATAATTGTGGAAGAAACTTAGTTGAAGGAGGCTACTATTCTAGCGGAGAAAAAAAGTTTTGTCCAAATTGTTTTTACTCTTTAGCAGAAAAAAGTCTTGAAGAAGAAAAGAAAAAAAAAGAAGCAGAAAATTCATCTACTTCCAAAAATAATAAAACAAATCAAGATAAAGAAAATTCAGCATCCCAGATTATTGAATGTGATAGTTGTGGGAGAAAATTGCCCTTGCAGTCTCTCCAAATGCTAGAAGGATTTTATATTTGTTCTGCTTGCCACAATACAAACTTAGCAATGTCGTTGAACATTGCTAAAAAACGCCATCAAAAATTGATGGAACAAAGAATGAAAGAAATAGACTAACATGGCTAATTGCAAAATTCAAAAAATTTATTTTTATATTTTTATTATATTCAGTATTTTAGGATTTGAGACTATACAAGCTCAAGTAGAATGGCCTAAAATTGCATTTTCTAAAGATGGAACTCAAATTTCTTATGAAACATTTGGAGTTGGAGAACCTGCTTTAGTGTTTATACATGGTTGGAGTTGTGATTCCCGTTATTGGCGTGCGCAATTACCATTCTTTTCTAAAAATAATCGTGTCATTATTATTGATCTTGCAGGCCACGGGCATTCAGGGATGTCACGCACCAAATATACGATGGAAGCCTTTGGGGAAGATGTAAAGGCAGTAGTAGAAGCAACTGAAAGTAAAAAAGCTATCCTTATTGGGCATTCCATGGGCGGATCGGTAATTGTAGAAGCTGCACAACTTATGCCAGATAAAATCATTGGCTTAATTGGCATAGATACGCTTGAAAATGTAGAATATCCAATGACTTCAGAAGAAATGAAGATGATGGTCGAGCCTTTAGAAAAAGATTTTAGAAAAGGTAGCCGTCAATTTATAGAATCCATGATTCTACCTAAAACAGCCCAAGAACTCCGCGAATGGATTCTTGCAGATGTCTCTGCGGCTCCTCCTGCTGTTGCGTTAAGTGCGATGAAAGAAATGATGCAACAATATATTACAGGAGAAGCAGCAAAAATATTTGAAAAAGTACGTCTTCCTGTTATCACTATAAATGGCAGTTTGTGGCCAATTAATTATGAAGCAAACAGGAAATATATGTTTTCTTTTGATGCAATTGTTTTAAAAGATGCAGATCATTTTTTGATGATGAATCAAGTTGAAGAATTCAATCAGGCATTAGAAAAAGCCATTCATATTCTTTTAGAAAAAAAATAATTCTATATAAAAAACGCTCTTGTAAAAGAGCGTTTTTTATATAGAATTATTTTTTGTTTTCTGGAAGATACTCGCGTACTTTTTCATTACCACGAGCATAAACCACTGTAAATTTCATTGCTGTAACTTTCCAACCATCGTTTGTTTTTTTCAATTTGTGGATATAATTGCCCCAAACTTCCCAAAGATCCGATCCATTTTTGATGGCTAAAATATTCAAAGCATATCCTTTTGAAAATACTTCTGCTTGTTCTCCACTTATAGTTATTTGGTGATTTGTTCGTATATGAAAACTTTGTTTTTCAGGGAATAAGCCTCTTGTCCAGGCAGAAATTAAATCATCAGATTTAATCTTACAAGGACCGCCTCCCACTAAAGAGGAAAAATCTACCTCTACTTCATCAGAAAAATACGAACGACATTTTTGCCATTCTTTAGCATCACATGTATTATCAATATCATCAACAATTCTTTTAATTTCCATCTCATCTAATAATTTTTGGATAACAAGAGTGTTGTCCTGAGAATAAGAATTCAGAGAGAAAAAAAACAATAAAAAAAATACAAAGATAAAATTTTTTTTCATGTTTTTCCCTTTGTTCAAATTATAATTAAAATGGTAGAAATTTATTTTTATGATCTTATCATAAGACTTATTACACATCAACAAACTTTTTTTTGAAAAAAATTGTTATTTTAATAAAATTATCTTGATCCTATCTTTTTTTCGTGCTAGAACTGAATTAGGCATTAAGTGTTTTTAACGTTGTTAAGTTTTACAATCAAAAATTGTACTCAAACCATTCTCTTTTCTAAGGAGATCAGTCAACAATGGAAAACTTAAGAAAAGTTGTGGTTGTGGATGGATGCCGCATTCCATTCCAGAAATCTGGCACTGGCTACCAAGAATTAAGTTCTTATGATTTAGCGCGATTAGCTGTTCAAGGATTGATCCATAAAACTCAGATCGCACGAAATCGTGTGGATTCACTGATCATGGGTATTGTTGTAGCTGATGTTAATACTAGTAATGTTGCCCGCGAAGTTGTGCTAGCAACAGGGTTAGATAAAAGTATTCCAGCGTATACTATAACAAGTGCTTGTATTTCCTCCAATCGCGCAATTACAAATGCGTTTGACATGATCCGCTTAGGAGAAGCAGATGTCATTATCGCAGGCGGAACCGATAGTGCCTCAGATTTCCCTATTCGTTTTCGTAAAAAAATGCGGAAAAAATTGATGGCAGCAAGCAAATATCGCACAACAGGCGAATATATCAAATTTTTATTTGGCTTGCGTCCCAGTGATTTTTTTCCAGAACTTCCTAATATTACAGAATTTTCCACAGGATTGACCATGGGGCAAAGTTGTGAGCGCATGGCAAATTTCTTTGGAGCAACTCGAAAAGAACAAGATGAGTATGCTATTCGTACTCAATTAGCCGCTGCCAAAGCTCAAAAAGAAGGTATTCTCAGCGAAGAAATTTTCCCTGTATATCCGCCTCCTAAATTTACAATGATTAAAGATGATAATGGTATCCGAGAAGATACTACAATGGAAAAATTGTCGCAATTGAAACCTGCTTTTGTCAAAAAATATGGAACAATTACAGCAGGTAATTCATCTTTCTTAACAGATGGCGCGTCTGCTGTCCTGATCATGTCAGAAGAAAAAGCAAAAGAACTTGGCTATAAACCCAAAGCCACAATAAAAGGCTATACCTATACAGCTCATGAACCATTAGAGCAATTGCTACTTGGTCCAGCATTTGTTATTCCTAAAATTCTCGATAAATTTGGATTGAATTTAGCTAATATTGGTGTATTTGAAATTCATGAAGCTTTTGCTGCCCAAATGGTAACTGCTTTAAAATGTTTGTCAAGCGACAACTTTGCTCAAGAGTATCTTGGCAAATCTAGTAAAGTAGGGGAAATCCCTCTTGATAAGCTCAATATACATGGCGGTTCACTGGCATTGGGACATCCTTTTGGAGCTACAGGATCAAGACTTGTTACCACAGCAGCAAATCGTCTAGTAAGAGAAAAAGAGCAATTTGGACTCATAACAGTTTGCGCCGCAGGTGCAATGGCCAATGCAATCCTTTTGGAAAGATACGAAAATTAGGAGGATACTATGGCAACTTTACAAGTTGAAAAAGACCTTTCCTTGGGAGTCGCTGTAATTTGGATGGATGAGCCAAACGAAAAGTTTAACAAACTCACTATAGACATGGCCCCACAATTTACGAGCATTTTCAATGAACTTGAGGCAGACAGCAATATCCAAGGAATTGTGATTACAAGCCGAAAGAAAGATTCATTTCTAGCTGGTGCAGACGTCAATCAATTTCTTACTTTAAAAACTGCTAAGGAAGCTGAAGAGCTTAGTCTTAAAGCAAACGAGATGTATGATTTCTTAGCAAAATGCAAAAAGCCAACTGTTGCCGCGATCCATGGCATTTGCTTAGGTGGTGGAACAGAAATGGCTTTAGCATGCACTGCACGCATTGCCAGCGATTCTCCTAAAACTTATCTGGCTTTGCCAGAAGTAAAACTTGGTCTTCTCCCCGGTGCTGGTGGTTCACAACGTTTGCCTAGATTAGTTGGTATACAAAACGCACTAGAAATGATGCTTACCGGAAAAAATATCTATGCTAAAAAAGCCTATAAAATGGGTTTGGTCGATGCAATAGTACATCCTTCTGGATTGCTTGAAGCAGCCAAACAATTAGCATTAGAAATCTCGAAAAAGCCAATTGTACGCGTAAAAAAAATGCCGCTTATGGCAAGAATGATAGAAGGATGCGGATTAGGCCGTGGATTGATTTACAATGGTGCGCGTAAAATGGTCGCCAAACAATCTGGCGAAAATTATCCTGCACCCTATAAAATCATCGAATGTGTTAAAATTGGTATGGAAAAGGGCCTGGCAAAAGGTAAGCAAGCTGAATCCGAAAAATTTGGCGAACTATCTGTTTTACCTGTTACACGACAATTGATCAATCTGTTCTTTAATATGACCGCCCACAAAAAAAATCCTTTTCCTGATCTAGCAAAAAAAACGCAAAAACTTGGCATTTTAGGTGGCGGATTTATGGGTTGTGGAATTGCTCAAGTTTCTGCACCAAAAGAAATAGATGTTCTAGTTAAAGATATTAAAGTCGAAACATTGGAACAATGCCAAAAAACAATTTATGAAGACTTTAATAATCAGGTAAAAAAATATGTAATGACAGCCCATGATAAAGATAAAGCCCTCAGTCGTGTTTTCCCACAGCTCGATTATCATGGTTTTGATAAAACTGATCTTGTGATTGAAGCAGTATTCGAAAATCTAAACTTAAAACAAAAAGTTTTAGCTGAAACCGAGAAAGTAATCCGAGAAGATTGCGTTTTTGCAAGCAATACTTCTTGTATTCCTATTACTGAAATTGCTCAAAATGCTGCGCATCCAGAACGAGTACTAGGAATGCACTATTTTTCTCCTGTTCCTGCAATGCCACTCTTAGAAATTATTGTTACCAAAAAAACTGCAGATTGGGCACTCGCAACCGCTTATGAATTAGGGATGCGACAAGGAAAGACAATAATTGTTGTTAATGATGGCCCAGGCTTTTATACCACGCGCATTCTTGTTTTATACATGGGAGAAGCCCTTACCATGCTAGAACAAGGTGCAGATATTGTTGAGATCGACAAGGCTATGAAAAAATTTGGGTTCCCTGTTGGCCCAATTGTCTTACTTGATGAGGTTGGTATTGATGTCGGAGCGCATATTTACAAATTTATGGAAAACTTCTTTGCATCCCGTGGATTTTCTTCGAATGAACCGATTCAGAAATTGTTTGCCGAAGGTTATTATGGACGCAAGAATAAAAAAGGCTTCTACATCTATCCGAATGAGAAAAAAGGCAAAAAACACAAAAAAGAAATCAACTCTGAAATCTATAGATTCTTTGGCGGTTCCAAACGCAAATCTACCAAAATCGATGAAATACAAACCCGTTTGGGCTTAGTCATGGCCAATGAGGCTGCATATTGTTTACAAGAAGGTATTTTGAGAACTGCTGATGATGGCGATATTGGAGCAATCATGGGATTAGGATATCCGCCATTCTTAGGAGGCCCATTCCGCTATATGGATCATCTTGGAATTGCTAAAGTTGTTGATACTCTCAAAGAACTCGAACAAAAATATGGCAAGAAATTTACACCTGCTCAAATACTTGTTGACATGGCCCAAAAAGGCGAACGATTTTATAAAGAATAAAATTTAAGTTAAAAGGCAAGAAGACCACGAAATTTTTACTTTCGTGAATTTCTTGCCTTTTCTCTTAAAATAATGTTGAACAGTCTTATCAAAAGATTATTTTTTTCAGGTTTTGGACTCACAAAAAAAATCTAAGTTTTTTTAACAGGAGATACCACTTATGAAGAAAATACTTATTTTGATCGTTGTTGGATTTTGCATAGTAATTTATGGAGGCTATTGGTTCATTAAAGAAAAAATATTAGGTCCCTATCCCAAGGCATTAGATAATTATCCTACAACAAAAAGGACATACAAGATATTGAAAAATCCCCCTAAGATGGACAAAAATATTCCTTATATCAGTTTTGAAGATGGAGAAAGCTGTTTAAATCCTGATTTTGGTGTGGAGGATCGTAATGCCGCGATGGAAGAAATCAAATCCATGCCAGTTACACCTAACAAACTATTTATGCTTTGTCCTTTTACCAATGACAAACAGGAAATTACTGTAGATTCCTTATCTCTATATTTTCCTACTTTATTTAAAATTGCATGGAACCCTGAAAAAGCCCTGTGCGTACCTTTTACTCCTAATATTCATGGTATGGCTAAAAATTGGGGGATTCTTAAATTAAAGAAAAAATTTACTCTTCAAGATGCTCAAAGTTTTGCCATGTCATTTGGTTGCCAAGATTATGTCATGGGATATGTCAATCGGGATGCTTCAAAAATAAAAATCCATATTATATTTTATCAGAATCTGTTAAAGATTGATGAGAAGAAGCTAGAATTTAATTCCGAAAAAATTACCCAAATTCCTTCTCAAATTTCTCTTAATATTTTACGAAAATTCGCAGCGGATAAGTTATCCCAAAAGAATCTTGAATTTTTAGAAAATCCTGCTTCAACAAATCCTTCGATTTTGAAAGAGACAACAGAAGCAATTATCAAGCTCCATCACGTTGAATCGTTTGACAACTTTATAACTTTACATAATATTGCCGTTAAAGATGATTTTCGAGATTGGGTATTTTCGATATACCTTGCCTGTCCTTTATATCAACAATTGCCTAGAAATGAAGCAATTAGATTTATGCAAACTATAGAGAAAAGATATCCTACTAGTTTACGAATTCGTTATTTTTATGCTATCTTTTTAAGAGATGTTAAAGCTTATCGTCAAGCTTTTAGGCTTGCCTATGATTTGGTGAAAGAAGATTGTAGAAACGGAAAAACTTATCAAATTTTTGCAGATACGATTGCAGATTTCATGGAACAAGGAGAGCTTAAAGCTGCGCCTTTCTATGAAAAAATGTTGCAAATGCAGCCAAATTCAAGCTATGCTAATTACATTATGGGGCGACATAAAGTACACCTTGCTTGGGATTATCGTGGATCGGGATGGAGTAATTCTGTTAGTGAAGATGGATGGAAAAATTTTTATAAAGAATTGCAAAATTCTAAAGAATATTTGAAAAAAAGTTTAAAGATTGATCCTAATAATTATCTAGCTATAGTTTATTGTATTGCTATTAGCAAAGGATTAGGAGAGTCAGTAAAACAAAAAACAATATATTTTAACTATGCCCTTAATATTGATCCTGAAGATAAGGCTGCTTACTTAGAAATGCAAGAATCTTTAATGCCAAAATGGGGAGGCAGTTTGCCAATGCTAAGAACTTTTTGGCAAGACATCCATAAATCTTCCTTGCTTAACTTAGATATATATCTATTACCTGTTGAAGCACACGAAGAAATAGCAGAAAATTATACTTATGATCCTGTTACTAAAAAAATAAATGAGTCATATTTTTCTGAAGAGACTGTTTGGAACGATATAAAAACAGCTTTTGAAAGATATTTGAAAAGCAAAGAATCTCCCCAACATCGTGGTTTATTAGGAATTTATGCGGTAAGAGCAAAAAAATATGACTTTGCTTTTAAGCAATTTGAAACCACGAATATGAAATTTCAAAAAACTTCACGATTTCCTTATGAAGAATTTCTGAAATATTATGCCTCTTCTGCTCTATATACCAAACAATTTGAAAAACTAGAGCAAATTGCTAAAAAAGGCTTAGAATATAATCATTGCAACAAATGCAATGAAATTTTTCAGAACTATCTCAATTTAGCTTTGAAGAAACCAGATACAATTTCTCAAACCAAAAATCCAGGAGCCACTAAAACAAGCCAATCCTCTTCTGCAGCAGAATCATTCTCTGCAATAAATCAAGAACCATCTGCGCAGGAAACTCAAGAAGTTATCTATGAAGGTGGTGATGGAACCTCCATGAAAAATGCTATCATCATCAAAGCACCCGATAATGGAACGGGTGTAATTGGTGAATATGAATGGATAAGAAAAAATCATCCGAGTTGGAAACTATTGAAACAATCTTTGATCAAAGATTCAGGGAAGATATATGATCGCCTAGATTTTATGACTTCGGATGGATCGCAGAAAAGCATCTACTTTGATATAACAAACTTTTTTGGGAAATGGTAAAATTT
>CAZPDM010000079.1:0-21767 GCA_964585305.1 uncultured Planctomycetota bacterium
CATCTTCATGGTGGAACAATAGGTTTTGATAAAGTAATATGGGAATATAAGATAGTTGATGAACAAAATTCAATAGAAATGGAATATTTGGCAAAAGATGGAGAGGAAGGCTATCCTGGAAATTTAAATATTTTTGTAAAGTTTACATTAACTGAAGACAATGCTATAAAAATTGATTACATACTTAAAACAGACAAACCAACTCCCATTAACCTAACTAACCATTCTTATTTTAATCTTAATGGCGAAGGAACAATACTTGATCATGAATTGATGATAAGTGCGAATAGTTTTCTTCCTGTTAATCAAAATCTTATCCCCACAGGCAAGATGATGATTGTTGAAGATACTCCTTTTGATTTTAGAAAACCTAAAAAAATAGGCATTGATATTACAAAAAATGATGAACAACTTAAATATGGCAGTGGCTATGATCACAATTTTATATTAAATAAATCTAATAAAGGAAATATTGAACTAGTGGCAAGAGTATACTCTGAAAAAACAGGAATCCTTATGGAAGTCCTCACAAGCGAACCAGGACTGCAATTTTATAGTGGTAATTTTTTAAATGAAAATATTATTGGAAAATTGGGGAAAAAATATACTAAACATAGCGGATTTTGTTTAGAAACACAGCATTTTCCTGATAGCCCTAATCAACCATCTTTTCCTAATACAATTCTTCGCCCAGGAGAAGAGTATACTTCAACTACTGCATATAGATTTTTTTTATAGATAATTTTTTAGCAGTTTAGTTTCCATAAATGATAATTCAAAATAGTTGCAAATCCTACCCAAAGCAAATATGGAATTAAAATTAGACTTGCTAGACGATTGACTTTATAGAAAATTATTATAGTAGCAATAATGGCTGAAAATAAAAACATAATGTCTATTAAAGCTAATGCAGGATTTTTGAGTCCGAAAAATAAAGGAGTCCATATTCCATTTAATAAAAGTTGAATTATAAATATAATAATGCACCACGAAATTTTTTGGGTTGCTCTATTTTTCCAAATTGTCCACATACTAAAACCCATGATAGCATATAGAGTTGTCCAAACAGGGCCAAATATCCAATCTGGAGGGTTCCAAGATGGTTTTTGAATAGTCCGATACCAATTATCTAAAGATGACATTGTAAAAGTTGCGCCAATAATACCAACAGATTGACAAATTAAGATAAAAAGAATTAAAATTATAATTGATTTCATAATTTCCTTCCAAAAAAGAATAGGAAAAAATTTATAATGAATAAGGAACAATTGATAAAGCTAATATTACTCTGCTTAATATGTTTAGGAGTAGGTTTAAGCATGGGAATATATTTAAAACCTGATTGGGAAGAAAGAATACAAAAGATTATTTTACAAGAAAGCAAAATTTTTTTACTTGATCCTAATTTTGTATATGCCATAATTTATGCAGAATCTAGAGGTCTAGAGCTTGCTTTATCTAAAAAAGGGGCCAGAGGACTTATGCAAATTATGCCTGCTACTGCAAATGAAATTGCCCAAAAACTTAAAATATATTTTGAACCAGAAGACTTATATACTCCAGAAATTAATATTAAATTAGGATGTTGCTATCTTAATACATTATTAAAAAGATTTAAAGGGGATTTAGTATTAACACTTGCGGCATATAATACTGGGCCTACAAGGGTTTCTCAATGGCAGAGAAAAAGTCCAGAAACTTTTTCTTTAGATATTATACATCAAAATGGTGTGTCAGAAACAAAAAATTTTGTAAGTCGTGTTTTAGCCAAATATCTTGAAAGAACTAAAAATAAGGAAATTGTTGTATATTAAAATATTTTTTCACTCTTAAAAAAAATCGCGCTTATCAATAAAAGCGCGATTTTTTTTAAGAGTGAAATTTCGTTTGTATAAGAAAATACGAACGTTTTTTATCTAAAATATATTCTACCTTTTCTAATATAAATTTATGTTCTTCAAGCCACTGTTGAAGTTGTTTTTCATTACGCATTGGCTGTAAAATAATTTTTTTTGCTGCTTTTGCTTTTTCTATATCTGATTCTAATATTTTCATTATACTGTATGCTCCCATTCCAGCTATAACTATTGTATCTATTTCTGAAAGTTCTATGGGAGCTAAGCCATTGCCCTTTTTTACAATTATTCGTTCATTTAAATGATATTTGTCTATGTTTAACTTTGCCAATTTTAATGGCATATCTTCAATATCTACAGCAATAGCTATTTCGCAATAATTATGATACAGGAGGTAAATTGGTAAATACGCATGATCCGTGCCAATATCAACTACAATATGGCTTCCTTTTGTTTTTTCAGCGACAGCAGCTAATCTTGCTGACAATTGAAACATTTAAGATCCTCTTCTATAAAATTTATCCTTGAATCATACGAATTGCTTCTGCGATACGATTCCGAATAAAATCATCTCGATCATCTAAAAATGCTTCCAATTCTGGAATAGCACTAGCTTGTTTAAGTTTTCCCAACGCTTCTGCAGCAGCAACACGAACATTAGTATTTTTATCTCGTAATGCTTTGCATAATATTGAAACGTTGTTTTTATCACCAATTTCTCCAATAGCCCATGCAGCGGCTCCACGAACATGAGCATCACTATCTACTTCAAGTATATATTTTAATGTAGAAATAGGAGTAATGTCCTTAAGTTTTCCCAATGCAATTGCAGCATTCATTCTTAAAATACTAATAGGACTTTTTAGCAAAGCAACTAACGCAGGCATTTCTGAATGACAGCCTAATTTCCCCATAGCCAATGCAACAGCAGCACGTATTTCAGAAGGTTCATTTTCATTTTTCAATATTTTTAACATTTGCTTTACGCCAGATTTGTCGCCTAATTTTCCTAGAGATTCTGCAGCCCTTTGCCTTACATCAGAAGAATCATCATTTGTTAATGCCCTTAATAAAAGGGGTGCAAAACTGGTATTTCCAGATTCTCCCAATGCACGTACAGCACTTTCTCTAACAGCCACATCTCGATCATTAACAGCAATTGTCAAACTTGAAGCAGCAATCGGACCTCCAATTCGGGCTAATGCTTTTGTTGCCATCAAACGTATTTGAGGATCTTCATCTTTAAGAATTTGAGTAAATGTTGTAATCATTTTTTCATCGCCTAATGTACTCAATAATTCTGTAGCATTGCGACGAATAGTCAGACTAGGATCTGCGATAACTTCTTTTAAGGCTCCGACCATTTTACGATTTCCAATCTTCCCTAAAGATTCTACCGCTTTCAATCTTACAACTTTATCATTATCTTTAAGTTGCTCAACTAAAATAACCGCGCAATTTTGTTCAGGGAAAAGTCCAAGTGCTTCAGTTGCCAGACGTCTTACACGAACATCTTCATCGCTTGCAGCATTGATGAGAAGCGTTATTCCTTGCGATTCTTTTCTTTTTGCTAAAGTTCTAACTACTTGTAGCCTTACTTCTGGCCCGCTGTTTTTAAAAAAATTTTGAAGATCACTTAAACTAGAATTAGGATCTATAGTAATTCGGCGCGTTTTTGATTCTACTAACGGATTGTTACACTTTGATGCATCTAAAATTTTTGTATATGGATCAGTTTTATTCTCTTCTAAATCTTCTCCTATATTAACACCGTCTTGTTTAAGTTTTTCTAATATTTCTTGAGCAACACGATATGCCTGTCGATAACTTAGAGCTATTGTCTCCTGATCTTGAGAATCATTAAAAAATTTCAAAAAAAATACTTGACTTTCTTGAGACTGAGAAATATTACATGCGTTATAAAAGAGAATATTTTTTTTTGCATCCATAGCATTTTCCTTGTGTCTAATAATTTGTAGCAAGTTTCAAAAATACTGAAACTTGCTACAAAAAATAAGTATGCTAAGCTTGAGGGGGATGACGACGAATTGAAGATTTCTTTCGCAGTTCTGCACGTCTTTGAGCTTCAGACAGATATTTCCCTTCTTTTAAATTCTCTTGGGTTTGGGATTGTTGTTGTTGCTTATTCCAAAATTGACAAAAACTTGAAATAGTCGGATATCTGAAAACATCCATTAAGTCAATTTCTTTGGAAATTTTTTGCTGAATAAGATGGTGAAGTTTAGCTAAAAGAAGAGAATGTCCGCCTAGGTCAAAAAAATTGTCTGTATTACGAATATTTGATACACCTAATACTTCCTGCCACAATTCAAATAAAATCTTTTCCATAGTATCTGTTGAAAAAGAAGTTGCTATCGGTTCTGTTGGTGTAGGAATTGAAGATTTTATATTTTGGGGTATAGAAGTATTTTTAGATGTAGAAATATGTTGAATATTTTCATATTTTTTAATATCACTTGGTAGTGGGAAAATTTTTGCAGGATATATTTCAGAAATGGGGATGGTAACATTATCTATTATTTTAGTCAAGATTCCAAGATAGTCTTGTGCGATGTGTACAATCGTAGATTCTTTAAAAAGATCGCTATTATATTCAATATATCCTTGATAATTACCACTTTGCAAAGGAATAAAACCAAGGGTTAAATCAAATTTTGTTGTGCCAGATTCCACTTCGCAAGGAGTAATTTTTGCAGAACCAAGACGTAAACGATATACAGGAGTATTTTGAACAACAAACATAACTTGAAATAAAGGAGTTCTATTGACGTTTCGTTTTGCTTGTATTGCTTCAAGAACTTTTTCAAAAGGCATATCTTGGTTACTATATGCTTGTAACAGATCTTGCTGTATTTTGTTTAATAAATTTTGGAAAGATTCCGATTCTAATATTTTTACTCGTATAGCAAGTGTATTAACAAACAACCCAATAATACGCTCAAGTTCAGGGAAATTTCGACCTGCTATAGGCATTCCAATTACAAATTCAGTCTGTTGGCTATAACGATATAATAATACAGCATAGCTTGCAAATAAAACAGTTGCTAAGGTTCCTTCACCAGAGACAGTTTTTTGTAAAGATTCCAGAGTATTATGAGGAAGATTAAAACGATACCTTCCTCCTTTCCAACTTGTTAAATTTGGACGGGGAAAATCAGTCATCAATTCTAAGGTTTGAGGAACATCTGTTAAATATTTTTTCCAAAAATTTAATTGTGCATCACCTAATATATTTGGCTGAAGCAATTTTCTTTGCCAAACTACATAATCGTTATATTGTATCTTACATTCAGGTAATGTAAAAGAAGCACCCATCATTTTTGCGGAGTAAATCTTTGCAAATTCATCAACCATAATAGCAAATGACCAACCATCACTAATAATATGGTGCATTACAACACCAAATATATAACGTTGTTGGCTTAATTTGATTAACATATAGCGAACTAACGGACCACGTTGAAGATCAATTGGTTTTTGAATTTGTTGTTGTAACCATTGCATCACATATATTGGAATCTTTCCTGTATATGAAGCGTCCAAAGTATTTTGGATTGGGTAAGATAAAGAATTTTCAATCTCCTTCGTCGCATCCAACTTTTGCCAACCCCATTGAGGTCGTTGTAAAATCATCGCTTGAGGCTCGCCCTGGATATTAGGAAAAATAGTATGCAAAGAATTGTGTCGTTGAAATATCTCATCTAGTGTAGCTTTTATAAGATTTTCATCAAGTTCCATTGCTATTTCAACTGCACCAAAAATATGATACGATATATTATCCGGCTGTAACATTTGCAAAAACCACATTCTTTGTTGTGCATAAGAAAGAGGGAAAAGGTGTCTGCCATAGTTTGAAGATTCTTGTTGCTGTTTTTCTAATTGCGGATATTGCCATCCCTGTTGCGTTGTTATAGCAATTTGGAATTGTTGTGCAAAATTACGTAAAGTCGCAGATTGGAAAATTTTTTCTAATGGAATAAGAATTCCAAATTTTTTATGAATACGTGCTAAAATTTGCATCAACAAAATAGAGTTCGCTCCTAACTCGAATAAGCTAGTATCCCAAGATATTTCCGAAATGTTTAAGATTTGAGAAATTAACTCACGTAAATATTGACTATAAGGATGTTGTAGAAGAGAGTCATATTCTGAGTTAATATTTACATTATTATTTTCAGAAGGTTCGGGGATTGGTAAATTTCTTTTATCTAATTTCCCATTTGGAGTAAAAGGCAATTGTTCTAAAAATATCCAATAGCTGGGAATCATATATTCTGGCAACTGACTTCGAATAAGAGTTCTTAGCTCAAATTTAAGAATATTTTGAGTAGAAGTTGTAAATCCAGTATGTTTTTTTACAACTAAATACGCAACTAAATTTGAAGTGCCTGAAATATCTTGGCAAACAACAGCAGCTTGTGCAATATTCACATGTTTTTGCAAAATGGCTTCGATTTCGGCAGGTTCTACTCGATATCCCCGAATCTTAATTTGTGCATCGCGTCTTGATACAAAAGTGAGTCCTTGTGTTGTAAGTCTGCCCATATCGCCAGTGCGGTAGATATAATATGGAAATGCTTTTAAGTTAATCTGGGAAGTTTTTCTTAAAATTGGATTTTTAATGATAGGAGGTTGTAAATTTGAAATCGTATTATCAGGTATAAGCTCTTCTAAAAATGCTGTTTGAGTAATATCAGGTTGTTTCCAATATCCTAGTGCAACATGTTGGCTGCGAATACAAATTTCCCCATAAATTTCAGTAGGCTTTTGTTGATTATCCAATAGTACTAAATCAGTATCACTAACAGGGTAGCCTACGGGGACATTATTGCCTAGAATAGGTGTTTTGTGATCTAAGATAAATTGAAAACTGACAGTTGATTCACTTGGACCCAGTCCGTTAACAAATAAACATTCTTTGGTAAAATGTTTTCGATACAATTCCACATCCCTGCGATATACTGGTTCACCGCCAAGCACAATGAGACGTAATTTAGGAAATTCTTGCTTTTCAGAAATTGTTCCAACAAACGCACGATATACAGTAGGGGTGGAATGATATATCGTAATTTCATTTGAAATAATATCCTCTGCAAACTTAGTAATTCCATGTTCCTTTATATTTAAAGGATATAGTGTAGCCCCGTTTAAAAATGTAGCAAAAATATCCATTACTGCTGCATCAAAAGTATAAGAAGAAACTAAGGTCAAGCGGTCATTTGAGCTAATATGTAGATTGTTAGTATAGACTCTCATAAAATGCAGAACGTTGCGATGGTTTTGGAAAACGCCTTTCGGTTTGCCAGTTGAACCAGATGTGTAAAGAATATATGCTAAAGACTCTGAAGTAACTGGATATTGTAGCTCTGGTTCAGTAATTTCTGAATTTTCGGGTAAAGTTTGCGTGTTAAAAATTTTTAAGGGAGTATTATGAGAAGATAATTGCGATTTTATGGCCAATTTTGAGGCGAATTCCATCCTTTGGTCATCACAAAAAATCATTTTAGCTTCAGAATTTTGAATTATATATAGCAAACGATCTTCAGGGTATGATGGATCCATAGCTACATAATAATGGCCCGATTTTAAGACTCCCAAAATTGTTGCTAGCATTGCTATGTTGCTATGCCCGAATAATAAAGCGATTGCTGTAGGTCTTTCTAATTTTTGAGCAATTAACCAATTTGCAATTTTGTTTGCATACCAATTTAATTGATGATATTCTATTTTTTCATTTCCTAAGACGATTGCAATATTATTAGGATACTGAGCAACTTGTGTTAGAAATCTCTGGCCAATAGTAGTTTTGATATCTTGTTGCAAAAATTCTTGAAAGGGGACATTAGGAATAGGATATATTTCGTGTGTTTTGGGAAGTTTATAATCTAGTGGTAATAATCGTAAATCTTGGATTTTTACAATATCTGCTACATTTCTAGTGTTAAGATGTGCAGCACTTACTTTTGAAGAAATATTTTGGAGTAAACATTGATAATGCTTAAGTAATTGTTCAATAGTTACAGCAGAAAATAAATCTGCACAGTAATTGCATAGTAGTTTAAAACCATTTTGAGATGGTTTTACATATATTGTTAAATCAAATTTAGAGTTTGGTACTAATCCATTCCAAGGCTCAATATTTAGGTGATTTAATTGGACAGAGGAATTTACATTTTCATTTCCAAGCATATTAAACATTACAGAAACTATCGCGGGATGTCCTGTACGGCCGCTAAAAATAGGCTGTTGGAAGATTATATCGAGAGGAATATCTTGATATTGATAGGCTTCGATTACTGAATTAGTGGTGTTCTTTAAAAATTCATCAAAAGATAAATTAGGAAGAACCTCTCCTAAAATGACCATCGTATTAACGAACATTCCCAGTATATTTTCTGTGTTCATCCAATTTCGGCCAGACATTGGTACGCCAACTAATATTTGCGTTTGCCCAGTATAGCGACTTAATAAAATTTGAAATCCTGCTAATAAAATGTTAAAAAAAGTAGTGTTTTTTGATCGAGCAATTTTACGAAGTTGTTGAGTTAATTCTTCCGAAATTTCAATGTGCGAAGTTCCCGCGGAAAAACTCATTGTATTAGGACGAGGGAAATCAAGAGGCAATTCTAGAGGATTGAGCAAGTTGCCAATTTTCTTTTGCCAATATTCGCGATAGTGAGAAATAATTTCTTCTGTCGCCCAATTTCTTTGCGCAATACAAAAATCAAGATATTTTAAAGAAGAAGAGGAATGTTTTGATAATTTTAGAGAATGAGAAAAATTTTCATAGTACTGCCATAGTTCTTTGCACCAAATTTCTAAAGAACGGCCATCACTGATCAAATGATGAAAAATAGCAGCTAAAACATGCTCTTCATTATTTATTTTGAATAGAGTAATTTTAAATAAGCGTCCATTATTTAAATCAAAGGGAGAATAGCAAAAATCTTGCAATGCCTTAGGCAAATCCTTTTTAAGGACTGATATTTGTGGTAAATTAGAAAATTTTTCTTTTTTTATTTCTTGTTTGGGAATATTATTTTCTAAATAAATTTTAGTTTCTAAAACGGGATATCTACGGATCATTTCTGCTACAGATTCTTCTAAAGCACTTTTATTTAGCAATCCTTGTAAATATAATACTATAGGCATGTTATATGCTGATGTTTTAGGATGGGCTTGTTCAAACAGCCAGATCGGCTCTTGCATAAGGGATAGTGGTCCAATAGACTGATATGTAGGAATAATATCTGGTCTTTCCCAAAGAGCTTTTGTTTGAATTTCCATGATGGCTTGAGCTAATTTTTCAGGAGTCTTGGCAGAAAAGAATGTTGGTAAAGATAATTCAATAGAGAAAATTTTTCGTATAAGAGAAATTGCATGAACTGCTAGTAGTGAATGGCCGCCTAATTCAAAAAAGTTAGAAGAAGGAGATATTTTATCTATACAAAGGACTTGTTCAAAGATGCTAATAAGTGCTACAACTAAAGGATTTTCTACGTCTTCTATATGTGCAGAAATTTTTGCAAGATTTGAAATATTGGGAGATTTGATCCCCTCTTTATATTCTAATGGTAACCCTGTAATAGATTGCCGGGTAGTATCTGAAGCGGAGTAACTTTTTAATTCATTCGGGATTGGCAAAGATTTCCGATCAAGTTTTCCACTTGATGTCATAGGCATTTTTTCTAAGAAAACCCAATGACTAGGAATCATATAACTTGGAAGTTTTTCTAATAAAAATTTTCTTAGTTCAGAAGAAGGCAATTGAGGAATAGATTTTTGTAAGTTACATTCTATTTCTAGATCATTCTTTACAACCAAATATGCTACTAATCGTGGATCGTTAGAAATATCTTCTCTTAAGATAACAGCAGCATCTTGAATGCCAGGATAACTACGTAATGCATTCTCAATTTCAGTTAATTCAATACGAAAACCGCGTAGTTTAACTTGATGATCTTTTCTGCCTAAGAATTCAATACTACCATCTTGTCGATATCTTGCTAAATCTCCTGTAAGGTACATTCTGGATTCTGCTGAGTATTGGGTATCATCTGATTGTTTTAGTTTGAAAGGATTTGGAACAAATTTACTTGCAGTAAGTTCAGGATTTTTGCAATACCCACGAGCTAAGCCAATACCAGCAATTACTAATTCTCCAACCATTCCAATCGGGGCTAAATCCCAATTTTTGTCAATCACATACATTTGTATATTGTGAATAGGGTATCCGATAGGAATAGAATGGATTTCTGTACCTTGGCAAGGCCAGTATGTAACATCAATTGCTGCTTCCGTAGGACCATAAAGATTTTCAACATTAGTCTGTAATTTAGCTTTAGCATTTTGCATGACATCAATAGGCAATATTTCACCACTGCAAATAATACATCTTAAAGAAGGAATTGCCTGAAGATTGGGTTGTTCTAAAAAAATTCTCAACATGCTAGGGACAAAATGTACGATAGAAATACGTTGTTCGTACATAATTTTAGCAAGATATTCACTATCATATTGACCATGTGGCTTTGATAAAACAAGTGTTGCTCCAGTTAAGATCGGTAAAAAAAATTCCCAAACCGATACATCAAAGGTATAAGTTGTTTTTTGTAAAATACGATCAAATGTTGTTAATTTATATCTATCCTGCATCCATTGCAAACGATTTTGTAAAGCTCTATGGGAAACCATCACTCCTTTAGGCCGTCCTGTGGAGCCTGAAGTATAAATAATATAGGCAGTTTGATCCAAATGTATTAGACAATCAGGAGGAACATTAGAAATTTGTGAAAGTAAAGGTATAATTTCATCAATATCAATAATAATCAATCCGGGTAATTTAATCTTGATTAAATTTTTTTGCGTAATCAATATTTTTGCGCCGGATTCTTGTAGCATAAAAAGAGAACGTTCTATAGGTGTTTCTGGATCAAGTGGTAGATATGCAGCACTAATCTTTAAGACTGCTAATAAAGTTACAGGAAGATGAAGGCACCGTGGTAGCATGATTGCAATGATTTGTTCTCTTAGTATATTTTTAACATCCGAATTTTTTATTGAGTTTTTTTCTTCATAGAAAAATTCGCTTTGCAAGGTCTGTTGAATAAGAAAATTTGCGAATTGATTTGAAAGTATTTCTAATTCTTTATAGGATAAGCTAGGAAAAACAAATGTAGAAGCATCCATAATAACAGAAACATTATCTGGATTTTTAGGCCATTGTTCTTGCCAAAGTTCTACAATATTTTTTTGAGAATAAGGATAAAAGGTATTGTTGACAAATTTTTGCACCCATTCCTTTTCATCTTGTCCGCAAAATCTAATACTTTCAAGAGGTATATTAGGATTATCAAGTACTGTTTCCAAAACTTTTTCCAAATTATAATGTAAAAAAATAATTTGTTGCTCTGAAAATAGGCGGCAGCGATACTCCCAAATTGCTGTAAGATTATCTTGATTTTCTGATAAAGAAAGATGGAGATCAAACTTTACAGATTTACTAAAAATAGGTTCCTCTATTGGTTCTAAAATTAAATCTTTGATTGCTAATTTTAGAGGAGTGATGTTTTGCCAATCTAACATTATTTGGAAAAGAGGATTTTTTTGGATATTCTTTAAAGAGGAAAGGTGAGGAATAATTTTTTCAACTGGGTATTCACTATTGCTAAAGCAAGCTAAACATGTTTCTTTTATCTGTTGCAAAAATTGATTAAAAGTGAAATGCGGAGTTATTTTACTTCGTAAAATAATTGTATTAGTGGTTACTCCAACTAATTGTTGCAAATCTTGCTGTGTATTAGATTGAGTATCTTTATATGGTTGCTTACTACGACCAGACATTTGTAAATGCTTAGGAAATCGGTTAGCAATTGGAGTACTTACTAAAATATCTTCTTGTTGAGTATAGCGATATAGTAAAATTTTCAATGTTGCTAATACTACCATAAAAGGAGTTATATTTTTTTCCTCAGCAAATACTTTTAACTTAGAATAAAGAGATTGTGGCAATATTTTTTTCAATTGCCCGCCAGTGAATGTCTCAATTTTTTGTTTAAAAAAATCAATATTTTGAGGAAATTCTAATGAAGACAATTCTCCAGATAACTCTTTTAGCCAGAATTTTAACTGTTCCTGCATAGCAGATGATGTAATACTTTGCTCTTGTGCAAGAGCATAGTTAGTATAACGAATACTTAATGGAGAAAAAATTTGCTTTTGATCTGTATAAATTTTGACTAAATCTTCTAAGATAATTTTTCCTGCCCAAGCATCACAAATAATATGATGCAAAAAGATTGCTAAAATTGTTTTTTGGGATTCAAATGGAAGAATCAGAACACGAAATAGCGGCCCTTTTTCTAAAGAAAAAGGTTTAGTACATTCATTTTGGCATAAATGAATAGCATTTTGATAGTCTTGACAATCTGATGCAGGAATTATTCTACATTCTAAATGCGGCGCGTCCAGCACTTTTGCTACAGGGTTTCCATTATTTTCAGGAAAAATGGTACGCAGTGCTTCGTGTTGTATAGATAGTGAGTCTAAGCTTTGCTGGAGTTTTTTGATATCCAAATCTCCAATAATTTTCACAACGAAATGGATATTGTACGCCGCGGAACTAGGATCCCATTTTTGGAGGAACCACATTCTTTGTTGGGCTGGAGACAAAAGAAATAACCCAGTAGGCTTAGCTAATAACTGGGATAACAATTGTCTTTTTTCTTGAATAGAAAGACTATCAAGAGGTTTTTTTTCATCCCCAAAATTTGGCGGCATATATAATTTCCTATTGGAAAGTGTTGAAACTAAAAAACATTTTTCCACTGTGTTCAAAATAAGCTTAAAAACTTAAAAGAAATATGAGTAAGAGATTGACAAATTATAAAAAATGGTTAAAATAACAAAAGTAATTATAATTGAACTTTTTTTCTAAAATTTTGAAAGGATTTTTATGAGAAATTTCCTTATCATAATATTATCAATAATCTTCGTACCATATATTTTTGCAGAATCTATCAATGTTGCAAAAGGGGCAACTGTAACTGCTTCTCACGCTAATGCAAGCGGAACAATTCCAAGCAATGTTGCAGATGGAAATCGCAGTACATTTAGCCAAGTTTATGGAAATAATTATGCTTATTGGGATTTTGATCTCAAAGCAATTTATAATATTGATTCTGCTCATTATCAAGGTTACACCACATTTTATCTTTGTCCAAGCTACAAAATATCAGCAAAATATAATATTGGCGATTCATGGACAGAAATTGTCAGTGTAACAGGGAATACCTCAATGTCAAACGATCATACTTTTGCTCCAGTAACAGCAAGATATTGGAGAATTGAAGTATGGAGCAATTATGTCCATCCTATTTTAAGTGAACTTGAACTTTATCAGACGACAGTTCCAGAACCTACATCCTTGTTTTTTCTAGTTGGATCTTTAATTATAATCAAAATCTTTCGAAAGAAATAGCTATAAGATTTGAATAAGAAATATTTCTTAAATAAGGGTAAAAATGAGTTTATCCAAATTCCCATCTACACAAGAAATCTATGATACATTACTTAATAATATTTCTCAATTACAAAGTCATTATAATGAAGACGGCTATTTTAAAAGTCATCTTTCCAGCAGTGCTTTATCTTCAGCAGTAGCTATGTTTGCTTTGTATTCTTGCGATTGTATAAAATATAAAAAGAGTATTATACTTGGTTATGATTGGTTAGTCAATAATAAAAATATTGATGGTGGTTGGGGAGATACGTCAGATTGTCCTAGTAATCTTTCAACTACATTATTAGCTTGGGCTGCATGCCGGTCATTAACTCAAAATTCTTCAATGTTAGAAATCTGTAATTCTCTACACTCTGATTATTATAAACAATCTTATAATAGTAGTCAAACAAATATATGGCTGCAAAAAAAATTATCGGATTTACAACCTCCAACTATTGCAAAAGCAGTTATCCAATTTTATGGAAAAGATCGCACATTTGCTGTCCCTATTTTAGCAATGTTGGCTCTAACTGGAGTTCTTGGAAGTTCTGAAAAGGCTTGGAAATATGTTCCCCAACTACCTTTTGAAATGACTATTTTTCCTCGGTGGATTTGGAATATTTTACAACTCCAAGTAGTGAGTTATGCAATCCCTGCTTTAGTAGCAATTGGCCGAGTTAAGCATTATTTTTCGTCAAGCAGGTGTTGGCCTTTAATAAAAATAAGAAATTTAGTAATTCCTAAAACGATGAAATTATTGCAAAATATGCAACCTACAAGCGGAGGATTTTTAGAAGCTATTCCTTTAACAGCTTTCGTTGTAATGAGTTTGGTTGCTTGCGGAGAAAAAGATCATCCAGTTGTTCAGGCAGGAATAAAATTTTTAGAATCCACTCAAAATAGAGATGGAAGTTGGCCAATTGATGTTAATTTACATACTTGGACAACAACATTAGCCATAAATTCATTAGCAACTATATCAGATATTATTTTACCAGAGAAGGAATCTCTTTGTTTGCAAAGATCTATGAAAAATTTAGATATGCAACGCACTTTAACATGGTTGCTTCAACAACAATGGCAAACAAAACATCCCTTTACTCAAACATCTAAAGGTGGATGGGCTTGGACATTCTTAGATGGTGGTGTTCCCGATGCAGATGATACAAGCGGAGCATTAGTAGCTTTGCATCATTTATTAAGATGGAAAGAAAATTCAAACAATAGAATAATAAAATTCGTAGAAATTAAAAGTATTTCTCAAAATGAAATTGTCCGAGCAGCAGAGCTTGCCATAAACTGGTTACTTCAACTTCAAAATCACGATGGTGGTATTCCTACATTTTGTCGCGGTTGGGGAAAACTTCCTTTTGATCGAAGTTGCTCTGACATTACGGCACATTGTTTGTATGCTTTTATGTTATGGTTGCCGGATATTTCTTCTAATTTGAAAAAACGATGCCAAAAAGCAATTTTATATTTACTCAAATACCTAAGTCAACATCAGCAAACAGATGGATCTTGGCTACCGTTATGGTTTGGTAATCCCTTTATGAATCTGACTCAAAATACTATTTATGGAACAGCAAAAGTTAGTACTACAATATTCGAAATACTTCAAATGACAAACTATTTTGAGTTATCCGAAACACAAAAAACATCTTTTAATTTTATTTCCCCAAAATTGTTAGATTCTTTTTTTGAAAAATGGTTGCAATCCATAAGATGGCTTTTAAACCATCAAAATTCTGATGGAGGATGGGGGCTTCAACATCAGGGAATATCAAGCATTGAAGAAACGAGCTTAGCATTATCTAGCTTGCTTAATTTTAGTAATAACTCTGAAAAATTTAAAGAGATATTTAATTTAGAAAAAGAAAAAATAAACGAATCGATTTCTCAGGGAATCAACTGCCTAATTCAAATAACGAATTCTGGTAAAAATTTTCCAGATACTCCTATTGGATTGTATTTTGCGAGTCTATGGTATTCCGAGCAACTATACCCAATCATATTTACAATTCCTGTATTAGCAAAAACATTACAAAAAATCTTTGATGAAAAATAAGGAAAATTATGGAAAAAAAATATCAACAACTACTCTGTCTTATAATTTTTGTCTTAGCTTGTAATATTCCTTTATCTGCTTCATGGGTTTGGAATCCTGAAACAGGGTGGATCAATACAAAATATGATCCTCAAGATACCGCGCAAAATCTTTATCAAAAAGCTATAACATTACAACAAGAAAAAAAATATGCAGAGGCGGTGAAAGTTTTTAATGCAATTATTGAAACTGCACCAAACACTCCAGAAGCAAAAAAATCTTTATATGAAGCAGCAAACAGTTATTATATAATAGAAAAATATTATGATGCTTATACATTTTATGAAGAATACTTACGCCAGGTTCCTAATAATGATAAAGTTGTTGAAATTTTAACAAAACAATATGATATTGGGATTATTCTTGTTCGTGGAACGAAGCAATCACAAGATATACTTGATTTTGAAATTCAATCTTCTGCTTCATTGGGCATAGAAATTTTACAACACCTTATTGATAAAGCTGCGTATATTAACTTTGCAGATGATGCCCAACTTATGATTGCAAATTATTATTTTAAAAATGAAGAATATCAACAAGCTCAAATTCATTATCAAAAACTTTTACAAAATTATCCCAAAAGTGAATGGGCAGGTTTTGCACAATATCAAATTTCTGTTTGTTTGTCAAAGCAAACTAGAGGCCCAAATTACGATGTACAACCATTGCAGCAATCCGAAAAAGAAATAGAAAAATATTTTCAGACTTTTAAACAAGATCAATATTTACAAAATAGCCAAAATCATTTAAAAAAAATAAGAGAAGATATGGCTCAAAAAGAGCTAGATATAGCCAGATATTATCTTTTTCAAAAGCAACTTCCTGCAACTCGCATCTATTTAATTTGTCTCATTCAAAATTATGGAGATACACAAGTTGCTAAAGAGGCTCAAAAAATGCTTCGTGAGTTTTTTAACGAATAAGTATCTAACTAGAAGGTTTTATTGTGAAAAATTTTATAAAAAAAATATTTACATTGGGTAGTGTAGTTTTATTTTTTTCTTTTGGGGCAATTGGATGTGGATACCAAATAGGAAGTATTTTGCCAAACGAAACTATAGCAGTACCTATTTTTCATAACGAAACATTATATCGAGGGTACGAATTTTTTCTCACAGATGCAGTTGTTTCTGAAATTCTCACCACTACACCGCTCCAAGTTGTTTCTAAAAATCAAGCTGATTCTTGGCTAAAAGGAACGATTAGAAAATTAGAACAACAAACAGTTACCAAAGATGAAGAACGACGAGCTACAGAATTAGATATAACGATTTATGTTGAAATTACTTGGTATGATAAATTTGATAAAATTAGATTGGCATCTAAACGAGTTGCAGAAACTACACAGGTAAAAAGTAATGGACAAAATTTAGATTCTGCAATTACTGAGGCTTTAAGAAAATTAGGCAGAAAAATTGTAGCTACTTTAGAACATCCTTATTGGCCAAAAGAAAAAGCTGTAACGGAGTAAAAAATGGAAAATAATGACTCTCCTCAGCAATCTCCGGAATCAATTCCTCCTACAGAAGCCAAGCCAATAAAAGAGCAGGAAAAGGAATCTACTCAAGTAAATAATCCTCCCCCTTCAATTTTAAAAGAGATAGATTCTTCTACTCTAAAAACACCCTTTACATCTATTGAAGAAATCATTCAAACTCAAACACGTCCTTCTGATTCTTTGCCCATACAAACATCCGAGCGGACATTTACAGCATCAAAAAAAATATTATCAAGTTCCTGGAATATTACTAAAAAAAGTGCAACAGGAATTGTATGGTTTGGACGTCAAATTCCTAAGTTTTTTCAAGGAATGACTTCTTTTGGAATTTTTTTCCAAAAACATAAAAAAACTCTCAAAAAAGTTATTCTAGTTAGCATTTTAATAATTTTTTGTGGGTTTGGATACTTTGCTTATCAAAAAAATTTACAATGGCAATTTATTCATAAAATGAGAGGAATCATTGTAGAAGCAGAAGGTTGGTTTATCCAAGGAAATTATCAAAAAGCTATTTATCTTTATGAACAAGTATTAACACAAATTCAAGAACCGAACACACTTGCATTCTTACAAATAAGAAAACGAATGACATTAAGTTTATGCGAACTTCAAGAAGCAATTAAACAGGATCAACTTAATTCAATCGACGAAATTTTGCAACGTGGCAAAAAAGAAGAATGGGACAATGGGATGAATGCTATATTTTTAGCACATTGTAACCATTTTCAACATTCGATCAATAAACTCCGTCAATATCAAAAAAATGTTCAAGAAATTTTAGAACTGCTTAAACAAGGGAAACAAAACGATGCGGAAGCATTATTATTAAAAAATATCGAAATCGCTAAAAGCTCTCAGAAATCTTTGCTTCCCTTACGAAATGAAATGCTTCGCGGCGTACAAGAAGGTTATCCTGTAATGTTGCTTATTGCTTGGAAATATCAAACTGCCTTGCAACTGGATAAAAACGATTTTTCCCAGGCGTTGGGTGAAAATTATGAAGAACAAAGGAAAAAAGTAAGTAAAATGCTAGAAATTCCAAATATAGAAATTGGAGAAATTTTAGCAAAATTGCTACGTCCTGAAGATTGTAAAATCTTAGGAAATTCCTTTTTACCAAATGAATCAACTCCAGATGAAATGAAAGAAATTCATCTTCAGTTAGCACTTATTTTCGATCCTTGGCTCGAACGCGGCTATCTTCAACAAGCAGAATATTTTCGCAAGCAAAAAAAATACAATGAGGCACAGGAGTCGTATCAGAAAGCAAATATTTCTTATCATGCAAATATTCTAAACTCAGCCGCCTGGTGTTTTGTAGAGCAAAGAAATTGGCCACAAGCAATTGCTACTTGGAAAAAAATTCTTGAAATATGCCCAAACTATGAAGATGCACATTTAGGCATGGCTTTAATTTATGGGATTTGCCAAAATTGGAAAGAAGTAGAAAAACAATTAAATTCTATTCCAAACAAAATTGCTTCCTCATATTCAGAACGTTTTAAATCATGGAGACAGGGGAAAAATTTAGATATTTCTGCAGAATCCATAATTTCCGATAATCCTATTTTTTATGCATATCTTCTGATCAATTTAGCAATAGCTCAATCTACAGAAAATACACAATATCATAGATTGTTGCAACAAGCCGAAAGTTTACTCAATTCTCAAAATATACAAAGTTATGAAGTTTGGCTGCATCAAATTTTAATAAATAATGATCAGGAAATGCTGAAACGACTTGAAGAAAGCCAAGAACCATTAGCTAAAATTTGCCATGCTTTATATTCAAAAAATAAACAACCTAATCAACAAATAGAATTCCAAAATCTCCCAGAATCTTGGCAAAATTTTTGGCAAGAAATTAAGTAATGACAAAAAAAACTTCTCTTTATCAAAAAGAGAAGTTTTTTTATTTTCATACTTTATAGGCTAGCAACTTGCGAATAATTATTTTTTTTCCACGAATCTTAATGAGTTTATAAATTGCTGAAAACCTGGTTCTAATTTGGCAAAATCATTTTGTGGAACAACTAAAACAGCTAAAACAGCTTTTGTTCCTACCTGTCCTAAAAATACTCGGTATATTGTTTCTTTATTTGTCGTTTGCAAAGCTACTTCTAATGCTTTGCCCTGGTTATCTTTTACATTTGGAAATTTTCGTGGTTGCTGCCAGAGAAGTTCTATTTTAGTATTTTTATTTGTCGTTTTGCTGTTTGCTAAAAGTCCCATTTTTTCTGCTAAATCTTGTACAAATTCCTCAAGACTGGGATGAAGTTCGATTACACGTAAAACAATGGATGGACCTTCTTCTTGTAAAGAATACAAATAGTATATATCACTAGATAAGTCTTTAGAGGATAACTTCCAAGAGTTTGGACATTGGAATCGCAAACCTAATAAAAGATCCAGTATTTGCTCTCTTGCTACAATAAAATACGTATGAGGAAAAGAGAAATCAATAATCTGCCCGAATTTTTGTATCTTTTGAATTTGAATAGCAACCTTGGGAGCATTTTTTTCTACCCAGATACTATCTTCATACATTGTTAAAAAAATTGCACCTGTCCCAATTTTTCCTTGATAAACCGGTATCCATTGCCCAAGGTATACTTCCGCCCAAGCACTATATTTCCATTTCCCAGGTTCATATTGTAAACCAGATACAATACGTGCAGGAATTCCACAATTACGAGACAAAACAACCATTGCAATAGCCGAAATATTTTGTGGAAGCCCTAAGAATAATGCAAGGCTATGTCCAACAGGAGTTCTTTTTTTTTCAAGATTATGGTAGCACCATTGGGCAATATTTCGAGCGGTTCCTACAGGAGTTTGATTTCCATATCGTATTTCTGTCGCATATTTTAAAATCAAAGGATGGCGACTTGGCAGCATTTTAGTGGGTTGAATATGTTGAATATTTCCTGTTGTGATTTCTTGCCAAGAAATATTAGGATTTGCAAGTCTAATTGCATTTAGAGTAAGTTGACTTCCAGAAATTTGTTGATATGGACGTTGCAGAAAAATTTCATTTTGCTGTTTTATTTTAGCAGATTCTGCTGACGAATTTTGGATATTTTCTGAATCTAGCTTGCTCGTATTTACTTCACTGGAAAAATTGCATTGCATCCAATCAATTTCATCCGCATCAAAAATAGTTGGAGCATTTATGCTAGCAAGGTTTTGACGTGCATCTTGCGCATAAATTTCTGGAATATTAGCTACACGAAATCCACCTAATTCATAGGCTAATAAATCTCCATTTAAACTAATATATGCTTTTGCCCAGAAATTTTTAAGTTCAGTAGTTGTTACTTCCCAAAGATGGCAAGGGAATTCTTGCAAATTTCCAATCCAAATTTTTTGGCCGAGATACCTTGCTTTTGCTTTGATTAAAGCATTCCGTTCTATGGAAAGAACATTTGCCTGAAACATATTCCCAAAAGAAGGCTTTTGTAATATAGAAAGCGAACGTAGAAAATCTGTAGTATCTAAATAAAATTTAGCAAATGGCAAAGTTTTAATTCCGTCTGGTTTTTGGATTAAAATGCGATCTGCTACAGTAATAATACAAAATTGCATAGCTGAAGAAGAGCTGGAATATTGAGAATCCGCTTGATTTTTTTTATAAGATATTTCCCCTGTAATATGCGCTGAACGCAAAGTATATTCAAGATCTAAGACAGCAGAAACTTGCTCAGTAATAACATTTACTGGCAATTGAATTTTACTTTGTTGTTTGTAGATGGCTTTATCTTGAGGACGTATATTATAAGAAATTTGGCTAAGGCCTATTGTTTGATATTCTGAACTATAATGATACCACAGAGATTGAGCAAAAATTTGAAATGATAAAAAAAGAGAAGCTAAAAAATAAAAGAAAACTTTCATTGCCATATTTCCCAATTTTTCTTAAGGTTAAAAAAATCGGCTTGTAGTTTAAAAATTCTTGAAAATTATTATATCCTTGTAAAAAAAAAAATCAATAAAGAAAGCGAAATGGAAGTTCCCCCACTAAAAACTTCCATTTCGCTTTCTTTACTAACGCTTTTTCTGAAATTATGTTAGCAAAGTAGAATCACTTTGGCAGAATATCCGCCTTATTATAAAGATAGATGACTTCTCCTATTTTATAGTTCAATAGCGCGTTAGCAAGAGCTTCCCACGTTATTTCATGATGAAATCGGATTAAAGCATATCTTTCCAGAATAACCTTTTCTCGTTCGGCTTCTTTCGCAGGATCGTAGGAAACGTGCGCAAATCCATTACATTCTAGTACCAACATGAGCTTTTCCACGAAATAATCCACTTTATATTTTCCAATCGGATAATGATATTTTATCTCGTATCCTTGAAACACACGAGCTAAAGACTTCCGCCAGTCTATTTCACTTTTCGTTTGCAAATGGGTAGATACGATCTTATCGCCAAAGATTCTCTTCTTTATGTCAATTCCTATCTCTGTATCCATTCCTGTCGCTATTTTTACAACATCCTCCACATAATAGCCAAACATCCTATGTGCTTTAGAACCAAGCGATCTGATGGTTTTGTAATCCAGATGAATAGGTTTAATATCGTGATGGTACTTTTGTAGAAAAGTAGTAAGCGTTCCTTCTGGCACATTCAAAAAAGTAGCAATGTCTTTCTTTGTGGCGATTTCATCCGACACCGAACACTTTAAACCAAATTCCTTTAAAATACCCACTGCATCTATATAATTTTTCTGCGCAATTTCCTGGATGTCAGGAGTGAAACCACAGGCTTGTTTAATTGCTG
>CAZPDM010000080.1:0-1718 GCA_964585305.1 uncultured Planctomycetota bacterium
CCATAATTCCTCCTTAATATTTACAAATAGATTTTTTTAGGATTTTAATAATTGAAACCAATAGAAATTATGTGGCCCTAAACTTAAGAAATAAGAGTTTTCTCCAATCGTAGGGAAAATACTGCCGCCAAACATTTCTATAGGAACACATCCTTTAAATTTTTTAAGATCAAGCTCTACAGGTTGGACAAAGCGCGAAAGATTATTGACAATAAGAATTGTCTCTTTTTCATCTTGACGGATATAAGATAGTGTTTTCTGGTTTGGTGAAGTAACAAATTCCAAAGTCCCTCTGCCGAATACAGGATGTCGCTTCTGAACAGAAATAAGTCGTTTTACCCAATTTAATAAGGAACCTGGTGTACGTAATTGAGATTCCACATTGATTGCCTGATAATTATAGACAGGATGAAGAATAACAGGGCTATAGAGTTTTTCAGGATCTGCTAAGGAAAATCCCGCGTTGCGATCCACACTCCATTGCATAGGCGTACGAACTCCATTGCGATCGCCTAGATAAATATTATCTCCCATACCAATCTCATCGCCATAATAAATAATAGGGCTGCCAGGAAGAGAAAATTGTAAGCTGTAGAGTAATTCAATAGAAGGTCGATTATTTTCCATAAGTGGTGCTAATCTGCGACGGATTCCAATATTGATTCTCATTCGTGAATCTTGTGCATATTCGCGATACATATAATCACGTTCTTCGTCTGTACACATTTCTAAAGTAAGTTCGTCGTGATTGCGCAAAAAAACACCCCATTGGCAATTTTGAGGAATATCAGGTGTAAGTGCCACAATATCTATAATAGGACGGCAATCTTCTTTTCGAAGGCCAATAAACATTCGAGGCATGAGTGCGAAGTGAAATGCCATTTGAAATTCATCGCCATTTCCAAAATATGAAGCTAAATCGCTTGGCCATTGATTGGCTTCGGCAAGTAGGATTCTTCCAGGATAAAGACGTTCAATATTACTACGCAGTTCTTTTAAATAAGCATGTGTTTCTGGCAAATTTTCGCAATTTGTGCCTTCTCGTTTAAAAAGATAAGGCACTGCATCACAACGAAAACCGTCAATTCCCATATTCAGCCAATAACACATAACATCCCAAATTTCTTTTCGTACTTCGGGATTGTCATAATTGAGATCTGGTTGATGGCTGAAAAATCGATGGTAATAGTAAGCCTTAGCTATTGGGTCCCAAGTCCAATTAGATTTTTCTGTATCAGTAAAGATAATTCGTACGCCTTGATATTTTTGATCTGTATCGCTCCATATATAGTAATTTCTTTTTGGAGAATTTGGATCTTTACGTGATTCTTGAAACCAGGGGTGCTGATCAGAAGTATGATTGAGTACAAGATCCGTCATTATTCGCATTCCTCGTTGATGGGCAGCATCTATGACTTCTTGAAAATCTTGTATTGTTCCATATTCAGGCAAAATTTTATAATAATCTGCAATATCATAGCCATCATCTTTAAGCGGAGATTGATAAAAAGGCAAAAACCAAATACAGTTGATTCCTAGATTTTGTAGATAATCTAATTTTTGAAGGACTCCTCGAAAGTCCCCAAATCCATCTCCATTGCTGTCATAAAAGCATTTTACATGTACTTCATAAAAAATTGCTTCTTTGTACCAAAGAGGGTTTCCATTTAGCATCACATTTCCATTTATCATTATGAAATAACTCCTTTTTAAACTAT
>CAZPDM010000080.1:1818-21663 GCA_964585305.1 uncultured Planctomycetota bacterium
CGAATCTTAGAGTTCATTAGATCCGTATTTGATATAATTAACTGTTCTCCACTAAGGCTACGAATGCGAGTTGTTTTAAGCCCTGTATATTCTATCATGCCCATATAATCCGGACCAATGATAATAAAATCGCCAATTTGAAAAGGTTTATCAAAAAGGATGACAAAGTAATTAAATAGATCGCTGAAAATGGTTTGAGAAGCCAAAGCAACTGCAATACCGCCAATTCCAAGACCGGCAATGATAGCAGAAATTTTGAATCCTAAATTGTCTAAAAGAAAAATTATTCCAAAACTCCAAGCAACAACTTTTATTAAAGTAAACATTCCTTGAGAAATTGTTTTTCCTGTTTCATTGTCTTGTTGTTTTTGAAATATGTATTCTAGTACTTTGATTGCAAAACGGATGAATAAGATAGTAAATAAAATAATTCCTATAATATAAAAAATTCGCTCAAGAATAGGAGAAAGTTTTAGATTGTGTATACTTAAGTAAAAAGCTCCAAAATAAAAAAGAGGAAGAATAGCTTGTTCGCATGTTTTAACAAAAAATTCGTTGATAATTGAAGTCTTTTTTTCATTGGAATCTTTTTTAGGAGAGAGAATAATTTTTTGAAATATTCTTATAGCTAGAATACTAATAAGAAAAATAAGAATAGAAATCAAATAATCGCCGATTTTATTATTTAAGAATTGATGATCCCACATATTCCACAAAAGCTGGAGCTTAGATATAATTTTCTCCCACATAATATAATTTCTCCTTGATAACTAAAATTTTTGCATACTATTATTATTTTTTTTGAAAAAGTATTGCACTCCAGGGGTGTAAAATTATTTCGCTGGGGAATACTATTTCTTTAGAAATAAGTGTATCAGGTCCATTCCAGATTTTATCTGCGGAATTAAAAACTATTTTCCACTTTCCTTCTACTAAAGAACAGATAACCTTTTTATCTGATTCGTTAAAATTAAACAAGCATAATATTTCATTTTCTTCAAACCATCTTTTCATCCAGATTATATCGTCTATTTCTCCGCTTAATAAATGATTTTTGCTTAAGTATGCTAAAGCTGGGATTTCTTTTCTGAGAGAAATTAAATAGCGATAAAAATCCCATAAAATTTTATGTTCTTTTTGTTCTCGGGTTTCCCAATTTAATTTAGATTTATAAAAAGTACTTTCTGCCTGAGGATCTGGAGTTTCTCCTTTTGATTGGAAAGAGGCAAATTCTTGTTTTCTTCCCTTTCGTACTGCTTCGATAAGAGCAGGATTAGAATGGCTAACAAAATAAAGAAATGGCGCAGTTTCTCCATATTCCTCTCCCATAAATAAAAGAGGTATGTAGGGAGATAGTAAAGTTGCGCTAGCTGCTAGTTTGCAGGCTTCGAAAGAAATGAGTTGAGATAACCTTTCTCCAAGCATACGATTTCCTATTTGATCATGATTTTGAGCGCATACAACAAATTGATGTCCGAAAAATTCTTTAGAAGAATTTCCGTGGTTGCGTTTTCTGTGTTCTGAATATTCTCCAGAATAAACAAAACCTTCCTGAAAAGATTTGATCAGTTGCTTTTGTTGTCCAAAATCGCTATAATATCCATTAGTCTCTTTTGTAAGAAGAGTATGTAACGAGTGATGAAAATCGTCATTCCATTGTGCGTCTAAGCCAAAACCTTCTTTCGTAAATGATTGAATTATTCGCGTATCATTTAAATCACTTTCAGCGATGAGATATATTTTTTTTCCAGCCATACGTGAAAAAATTTCGACTCTTTCCGCAAGTTCACGAAGAAAATGTTTGGAACTCATATCTGTAATTGCGTGAATGGCATCTAAACGTAATCCATCAATATGGTAATGTGTTAACCAGTGGATTGCATTTTCAATAAAAAAATTTCGTACAGCATCACTGTATGGATTATCTAAATTGATAGCTTCTCCCCAAGGAGTTTTATACTTGTTAGTAAAATATGGTCCAAAATCCCATAAATAATTTCCTTCCGGTCCTAAATGATTATATACTACATCTAAAACAACTGCTATTTGTTTTTGATGACAAGCATTTACTAATTTTTTTAATCCTTCTGGCCCACCATAAGAATTTTGTACAGCAAAAGGATATGTTCCATCATATCCCCAATTTCTTTTACCAGAAAATTGTGATATAGGCATCAGTTCTATTGTATTTATTCCTAATTCTTTTAAAATATCGAGTTGGGGAATAATTGCTTCAAAGGTTCCTTCTTGGGTAAATGTTCCTGTATGTATTTCATATATAATCATCTTATCAGAAAAAGGCATTCCTTGCCAATTTATATCTGTCCAAGGAAAAATATTGTGATCTATAACTTGGGATGCTTGGTGAACGCCATCAGGTTGAAAATGGGAAGCAGGATCTGGCCGTTCTTTTTCCTCATTAAGACGATAAATATATTTTGTTCCAGGGATAGCTTCTGTGGTAATTTTCCAATATCCTTGCGCATTTTTGTTCATTACAATTAAAGATTGTAAATGTGGCAACAAAATTTTTAATTCTACTTTTTTCAAAAGTGGTGCCCACACTGTAAATTCACAAACTTTATTTCCTAAATATTTCGCTCCTATTGCCATAATTCCACCTTTCTATGCACTACATTTTGTAATTGCTTCAAGCCTTATTTAGTTTAATCTAAAACAATATTTTTGTCAAGTTTTTAATTTTAAAAAAAATTAAAGGATTATAGATGAATGAAATTGCTAGTTTTTTTGATTTTCGAGCAGAGCATTGGGATCGTCAACTTAAAGATTATGAAATTCCTATTATTCGGCAAATATTGAGAAAAGCTGGTGTCAATCCACAAGATATTATCTTGGATGTAGGCTGTGGAACTGGGATTTTAATTCCTTTTCTTTTTGAATGTTATACAGAGAGTAAAAATATTACAGGAATCGATATCTCAAAAAAAATGATTGAGATGATGAATTTAAAATTTCCTCAGATCAAAACTTATAATTGTGATTTTTTGACATCAACATTTCCTCCGGAATCTTTCACAAAAGTGATCATCTTTAATACATTTCCCCATTTTTTAAACCCATTAAAAGTATTAGAAATTTCTTATAAAATTTTAAAAAAATCTGGAAAAATTATTATTGCTCATACTATGACGCGGGAAAAATTAGATCATCATCACAAGAAATCTAGTGCAATTGTTCAATCACATCATCTTATTTCTGATGAGCAATTTCAAAAATATTTTCAGGCAATAGGATTTAAAGAAGTCGCTCTTGAGAATGATTTATATTTTTATTCAGAAGGCAAAAAATAAGGAAGGAAAGCCGTTGAAAAACGAAAGCAATACTTTTGAATATCTTTCTCAAAATAAAAAGAAAATGTTTTGGCGTATTTTTTTTATAACACTATTTATATTTGCATATTTTTGTACTACATATACTGGCGGAGATATGCAAAATTCTGCATTATCTTTAACAAGTTGCTTGATTGAAAATCAAACTTTTGCAATTACTCAGTATGAATCAACATCTTTAGACATAGCTTTTAAAGATGGTAAATACTATTCTGGGATGGCTCCGGGTGCTTCGATTTTATGTATTCCGCTGTATTTTGTTAGTAAATCAATACTATGGACTATTCCAGAAAGTTACCAACAAAGAATGCGTACATTTTTACAAAATCTTAAAGTTGGTACATCTAAACATCTTATTTATGCTCCAGATCCATTATTTTTTTTAATTTTTTCATTAGTAACCAGTTTAATTATTATTTCTCTATCTTCATTTAGTGTAGCAGTTTTATATTTTATTTTATGCTATTATTCCGTTCAGCAAAATTTTGCTATATCTCTTACTTTTGTTTTTGCTTTTGGAAGTCCTTTTTTTGCTTATGGTGCGGGATTCTATACACAAGCTATAGCAACAAGTTTACTTATTCTAGGATATGCAGGGTTATTGATTGCTAAAGAAAAAAAGTCTTTGCGGTTTATTATTTTAGGTGGAGTATTGCTAGGATTAGCTGGAGCAACAGATTATCCCTATTATCTTTATACTGCTATTATTTTAATAGGTGTTGTTTGGGATATACTTAAAAATAATAGAAATAATCTAAAAATATTTAAAAGTTTATCTTATTTAGCTGTAGCATGGTTTCTTCCCCTTTTGGTAGTGATGATATATCATAAATTAGCATTTGGTAGTATTGCATCAACACCGTATCATTTTAGGATTATTAGCTTACATCAAAATGCTTTTTTAGGATTAACATTTCCTTCTATATCACGAATATTAGAAAGATTATTTTCTTTAAGAGATGGAATTTTCTCTACTTTTTCTATTATTCTTCTACTTCCGTATTCTATATTTTTATGGTTTAAAAATTTTTGTAACATCTCAAAACCAGATGCAAATAATGTCTTAAAATTAGACATATATCTTATATCTTATCAAGGACAAATTGTTTCATTTATACTTGTGATATTTGCGGCATTTTGTTATACACTAGGAATTAGTTGGCCGGTATCTACAGATGCTGGAATTGGTCCGAGATTTTTTTTAGCTGCAACACCTTGTACTGTTTTTGTACTGGGAGTAATTTCTCATTATTATAATAATGTAATAAGTGCTTATCGATGGATTGTAGGTATCTCAATTTTTTCCATTTCTTGGCATTTTATTGGGAATGCTATAGGTCCTCAAAATATGATTTCCTTTTCTACTTTTTTTCATGGTTTTACAACGTATGGACTATCCAGTTTTTTTCTGCGAAATATTTCTGAACATGCTATTTATTTACATCCATGTTTGGCTACGGTTATAACAGTTGCCTATTTATATCTGATTGTGTTTGTTTTTTTTAGAAAATAGAAAAAAGACCATAATTTTTTTATGGTCTTTTTTCTCGTTGACAAATTTTTTTCAAGTGTTATGCTAATAAGCAGAATTTTCTTTTTTTAAAAAAGATATTTTATTATTTTTTAGAAAGTTTTTGTTATGTCAGAAGAACAAAATAATAATCCTTTATCGCAACCTACTCAAGAAAATTTAGAGCAACTGCAAGCTATTGCTTTGCAGCAAGGCCAATTTGAGCAGGCAATCAAAATATTAGAGCAACGAAGCCAGCATTTTCCTGAGAATGCTGCGGTGTATTATCAGGAAATTGGAGAAATTTATCGAGATCGGCAATATAATATTCCATCTGCTATTGAAGCTTTTCAAAAAGCATTGGTTTATGATCCATATAATTTAGCAGCATTAGAGTCTTTACGATTACTTTTTTACCATCAAAAAAATTGGCAGCAATACTTAATTTATAGTGAAAAGAAGTTACATGGGATCATCGATACTCAGCAAGCTGTTATGTTGCATTTGGAAATGGCAACACTGTATTTACAAGAAAATCAACAGGATTTATTTGAACAACATTTATTGCAAGTATTGCAGTGTGATGCCACTAATATTGAAGCTCTTGAGCGATTGCGTAAATTTTATGAAGAAAAACAGCGTTATGAAGATTTGATAAATATTTTACAAAAATTGGCAACATTTGGGCAAAATTCTCAAAAAATAATAGAAATTTATGAACAAATAGCAGAAATTTATCAAATCCACTTAAATAATAATAACAATGCTTTTTCTTTTTTAGAACGTGCCCATCAAATTATTCCTGATAGTATCAATCTACTAGAAAAAATGTACAAATTAAGCAAGTCTTTCGGTGATATATCCCAGCAAATTTATTGCCTTTCCCATTTAGCGAAATATGCAAGAGATAAAAGAGAGGCTTGCCGTTTATTTCGAGAATTGACACAATTACATATTCAAAAAGGAAAAGAACAACTTGCTATAGAGTCTTTGTCTCAAGCATTGGAAAATAGTTTAGCGATAGAGCAATATTCTTTATCTGATAGTACAGCTACTTTAGAAATTTTCGATACACTGATAGATTTATATCGCAAAAATAAATCTTATTCTGATCTTCTTTTAATTTTAGAAAAAAAACTTGATTATATATTGGTATGTCATGGAATTGAAAATTTTATCTCTTATGCTTCCCTTAATCTATCTTTAATTGATTCCACTGTTTTTTTTGCTATACAAACACTTTGCAAAGAAATTGCAGAGCTTGCTCAAAATCTTGGGAAATTAGATCAAGCAATAAGCTATTATAAAAAATTATCTCCCCAAAAAGATATTGTTGATAAGTTAATTGTTATTTATCAAAAGCTAGAAAAATGGGCAGAATTAGTCCAATTATATGAAGAACAGTTGCCCAATATATCAAAAGAAGAAAAAATTGATGTATTGCATAAGATTGCTAAATTATATGAACAACTGAATGATATTGATAGTGTAAAAGAAAGTCTTTTAAAAATTGTAGATTTACAGTTATCTCCCGATCTTAAGCTTATTCAAAAGTTAAAACAGATTTGTCAGCAAACTAAAGATTGGGAAACTTTGCTGAGTGTTATTGAAAAAGAAATTCCAAATCAATCTTCTGAAGAACAAGTAAAACTTTATGAAGAAATGGCTAGAATTTATACAGAGTGTTTTACTGATTTAGATAAGACAATTTCTTGTTACCAAAATTGTCAAAAATTACAACCAGAAATTCCTAAATTTTATAATATTTTAGCAAGTTTATTTTTGCAGCAGTTTAAGTATACTTCTGCTTTAGAAATTTTAGATCAACAACTTAAGATTGCCCTTAATCCAGAGCTTGAACATTCTATACTTCTTCAAAAAGCACAGATTTTGCTAGAAAAACTGTATGATATTTCTGCTGCGGAAAAAATTTTATTATCTATTTTGGATAAATTCCCTAGTTCTTTATCTGCTTTTAATCTGCTTGAAATTATTTATAGCCAAAATCGTTTTCAAGAGTTGATTGAAATCTTACAAAAGAAAAGTAAGCATGTTTCGACAGAAGAAAATTTTGGAGTTTATACACGTATTGCTTTTATTTATGAAGTAAATTTAAAAGATATTGACAAAGCCCAACAATGTTTGGAAAGAATTTTAGAACAAGACTACCATGAGAAAGCAGCACAACAATTGCAGCATATATATTATATGCAGAAAAATTGGGATAAATTAAAAGATTTACTTTTTAAAATTAGCGAGCAAGCAAAAGAAACTTCTAGCAAAATTTCTTGGTTATTTAAATTAGGTTCTCTTTTTCAAGAAGAATTACAGGATACTACACAAGCAATTTCCATTTTTCTTCAGATACTAAAAATTCGCCCAAGTTTTTTACCTGCAATTAAGGCTTTGCAATATATTTATCAAAAAGAAGAAAATATTGTCGCTCTTATAGAATGTTATTTGGCAGAGCTAGCAATTTCAGAAATCCCTAGTAGTCGCAGATGTATCTTGCATATTTCTTGTGCTCAAATTTTTGCTGAACAGAAAAAAGAATTGGCAATTCAACATTTTCAGCAGGCATTAAAAATTGAGCCGAATAATCTTTTTGCCATACGAGGATTAGAAAGAATTTATCGCAATAATAGTATGTCTGTAGAACTTGCAAATACTTTGTTGATGGAATTGGGAATTGAAAAACAAGAATCTCAATTGTTCTATGTTCATCAAGAACTTGCTCAACTTTATCTTGGTGTATTAGCAAATATTCCTGAGGGGATTAAGCATTTATTAAAAGTTTACCGTTATCAACCGAATGATGTCTCAATCCAAAAACAAGTTGAAGAAGTTTTACAAAAGAATAATTCTTGGGAAAAATATGTAGAATATTTGGAAGAAAGGCTTGCCATTCTTGCAAGCAATCCTTCTATCAGCAATAATTTAAAACAAAAGCAGGAAATTTTTAAATATCATCGGCAACTTGGTTATATTTACGAACAGCAACTTAAACAAAGTGAACAGGCATCAAAACATTGGGAAGCAGTATTAAATATAGGAAATTTGTCTATTGAAGATATTCACTTTATTCAAAATTTTTATCAAAAATCTCAATCTCAAACAGCTTCCATACAATTGCTCCAGGCATATAAACAAGAAATCTTGTGTGATATTAGTTTAGAGCGTGTGCTATATCTAAATGAACAAATCGCAATGTTGGCCGTAAAATTATCTGATTGGCAAACGGCAATTATATTCTTTGAAAAAGTGCTTGTAGCAGATCCCCAGAATAAAGCAGCTTTTGACTATCTCAATCAGATATATTTGAGATTGGAAAAATGGGGAGAATTTGCAAATCTTCTCATTCGCCAAAGTTACTATTTAGATGATAATAAAAAAAGAGAATCTCTCTTTATTAAAATTGCGGCGATTTATGAAAAGAATTTAAAAAATTTAGATTTAGCAATGTCCTACTATCAAAAAGCAAATTTTAATACAGTTAATCTTTTAGCTCTTCAAGGAATACATAGAATATTAGAGCAACGAAAAGATTGGCGTGGAATGATTGCTATTTATCATAAAGAAATGGATTTTATTCCTTATCAGGAAAAAGGAATTTATTATCATAAAATAGCTACATTATGGGAAACAAAATTACAGGAACCATATTTGGCTTTATCTGCATATTGGAATATGCTTCAAATAGAATTTCATCTTGAAACCGCTCAAGAAATTGTTATCTTGTTAAAGGCTTTGGAAGAATATGATAAATTAGCTGAACTTTTAGAAAAAATTTTAGCAAATCTTCCAGAAGGTTCAAATAAGAAATTCCAATATCTTTTTGAACTGGGACAAGTTTATGCTGAATTCTTAAAGAAACCTAAGCAAGCAATTGTTGCATATCAAAATTGTTTAGCCCTTGGTATGGATATAAAAGTGCTGGTTGCTTTGGAAGATATTTATTATCAAGAGAAGCAATGGCAAGAGTTGGCAAAAATCAAAGAAACAAAATTGAGCCTCCTTACTACAAGCCTACAAATACGAAATGTTCACTTAGAGCTTGGAGATCTGTATCAGAATAAACTTTATGATGAACGTAAAGCCATGTTGCATTATGAACGTGGATTTGAATTAGATAACCAGCATTTAGGTATTCTTCATAATCTTCAAAAACTTTATAAAGAATGGGGATATTTTGATCGATATATCGTCCTTTGTGAAAAAGAAATTGATCTTGTCCAAGATTCTTTTCGTAAGTTAAATTTGTTTAAAGAAATTGCCATTATCTTGGAAAGTAGGTTATTTCATACACAACGGGCCATTCAGACTTGGAATCGTATTTGGCAAATTGAGCCGAATAATATTGAAAATATTGACGCCCTTATGCGTTTGTATCATGAAACTTGCGATTTCACAAATTTGGCTAAGATGTATCTTGCAAAAATTACTTTATTAGAAAAAAATGATCGCGGGCAAGAAACAATTTCCTTGCTTGAAGAGTTAGCTAAACTTTATTACGAAAAGTTGCAAGATATTAGTGAAGCAGAGCATATTACTCAAAAGATTTTAACACGTATTCCGGATCATGCTGCAACACTTGAATTTTTAGAGCAGATTTACAGCAGTACTTATGATTTTACTAAATTACAGAACATCATCCAAATCAAACTTAAATTCAGCAATTCAGAAGAATCTCAATTTATATTATATTTGCGTTCTGCTAAGATTTATGAAGAAATGAAAGATTGGGAACATGCGGAAGAAAGCTATAAAAAGGCGTACAGAATTTCGAATGATCGGGCAATTTTATTTAGTTTGCAAAATATCTACCGTATTACAAATAATATTTCCCAACTCATAGAAACAAATCTCAGCTTAATTCCTGATGAAGAATCTAAAAGTAAAGTGGCTTTATATTGGGAAATATTTTGTGGCTTAGAAAAATCTCCTCAACAAAATAATGCTCATAATATGATTATCTATCTGAGAAAAATTTTGGAAATCGAACCACAGCATATACAAGCAATGTCTAAATTGTCTAGCATTTTAGATCAAGAACAACAATGGTCAGACGCTATTTCTGTTTTAAATTCTTGGATGGAACTGGAATCAGATATTATTAAGAAAAGCCAGATACTTTGCCATCGTGCTAACTTATATCATAAAATTGATCAGGATGATATGATGCTGGCTGATTTAGAAGCTGCATATAAAATTTGCGCAGATTATCTTGAAGTTATTGCTCAATTGGCAGATGTTTATTATCGTCTTGGAAATTGGGAGAAATCTCAGAGCATGTATGAGCGTCTTCTTTATTGGCCTGAACAGGAAAAACTACAAAAAATCTTGTTTAAAGATGAAATATTCTATAAATTAGGACGAATTGCTGAATATCTTCATAAGATTGATTCTGCTTTGCTATATTATCAGCAAGCTTTGCAGATTGCAGAAAACCATTGTGATACCTTGCGTCGTTTAGGATCAATTTATTATCAAAATAAGCAATGGGAGCAAGCTCTATTTGTTTATATGAAACTTGGACAACGAAGTGATATTCAAGAAAAAGAAATGGCTCAAATCCATTTAAGACTTTCTGTAATTAAAGACAATCTTGGGATGGAAGAAGGCGCTATCCAGGGTTATCTGCAAGTATTAGAAAGCCATCCCCAAGATATTGTTGCTTTAGATGCTTTAGCTCAACTTTATTCCGCTCGCAATGATGTCGAGGCAGCTTTACGTTATTTTAAACTTGCATTAGAAGCAAAACCAGATGTTGAAACAAAAGAACGTATTCTTTGGAATATTGGTGCCATCTATGAAAAGACAAACGATATTTCTCTTTCTATTTCGTATTATCTACAATTGCATGAACTTGTTCCACATAGCCTTGATATTCTCCGTAAATTAGGGGATCTTTATATTCTAACTCAGCAATGGGAACGTGCGGAACCAATTTGTTTTTTAAGCTACCAGCTTTCCAGCGGTACGGAACAAGCTGAAATCAGTATTTTGCTTGGAAATATCAATTGGCAAGGATATAAAAATCAAACAATTGCTTTAGTATACTATCGTCAAGCATTGCAGATTATTCCTTTATATTTACCAGCTATTCGTGCTATTTTAGATATGTACTATGTTCAGGAGAAATGGGAAGAGCTTGTTGCAGTTTACCGAGAATTTTTGCCTCAAATCCCAGATTTGTTAGGTGAGAAAATTCCTTTATTGCTTCAATTAGCACAAATTATATATGAAAAGTTACATGATGAAGAAACTGCTTGCACTGTCTATGAGCAGATTTTACGGTTAAGCCCAGATCATAGTGGAGCACATGCAGCATTAGCTATGCTTTATAGTAAACAACCTAGTCGTTATAATCAAGCTATTACAGAATATCGCTATCTTTTAGCTCAAGATCCTATGCGAGCAATTGCATACCATGAATTACATAAAATTTATCTTAAACAAAATCAGTATGATCAAGCTTATCTTTGCTGTCAATCATTAAAAGCCTTGGACAATCTTTTGCCAGAGGAAGAGAATTTCCTTCGCCAGATTACTCCTCGTGTGCCTTCTGCATGGTTGGATGAACATGCACTTCATAGTTTTGTAGAAGAAAATATGCGTGGAACACTGTATGAAATCATGGCACTGATTGATCCTTGCATGGAAAAGATTTATCCTCCCTATCTTGAAGAAAAATATAACTTACGACGTAAGGATAGACTATCAGAAGATTCAAACTTGCCTGTTTGTAGTATTATACAAGAAATTTGTCGTGTCCTTACTATTCCTAGCTTAGATATTTATCTGACAGATGGGCAAAAGATTATTTTGGAAAACACACAACCGCCGAGTCTCATAATAGGTTCTGCTGCTATTGCAAGACTTTCTGTAGAAAAACTTCGTTTTGTTTTGGCACGTACTTTATTTTATGCCAGTCGCAACCATATTATGGCCATCAAATTAACACCTTATGAGTATAAGGATTATGTTATGCGTGTGGTTGAAGCCTTTGCAGAAACAGGGCAAACTACGTCATCTGATCAGGAAAGTCTAAGTAAAAAAATACGCAATACCTTACCACGTAAGATTCGTAAGCAATTTGAGGATCGACGTGATATTCTTACAGAACTTTATCATGTAGAAACTGAGCCTTTCCAACAATCATTAGAGCGAGCATCCAATCGTTGTGGAATTTTACTTGCGGAATCTCTTTTTGAATCTTGTCAAGCGTATCTTTGGGTTAAAAACTATGAAGAACCTAAAAATTCTAAGCGTACATCAATATTTCCTGATATGCCAGAAATAAAAGATATGTTTTGGTTCTATAATTCTGATGCCCATAGTCTCATGCGTAAAGAAATTGGAATTGCGTTAAAATGGTCCAGTAAACTTTAACTCTCTTTGTTCCCACGTATTCTAGTGGGAGATTAAGAAAAAAATTTATTAGGAGATTTTATGACTTTTGAAGAGAAAGATATAGGTTGCTTATTACGAGCAATACGATTCGCATCAGAAAAACATCGTTTACAATCTCGAAAAGATGCAGAAAAAACTCCGTATATTAACCATCCTATTGCAGTAGCTGAATTACTTTGGGAAGTAGGAGGAATAAGAGATATTGATATAATTATTGCAGCTCTTTTGCATGATACTATTGAAGACACTAGTACAACTGCTGAAGAAATTTCTCAAAATTTTGGAGAAAAAGTATGCGGTTGGGTAAAAGAAGTAAGCGACGATAAAACTCTTTCCAAACAGGAAAGAAAACGTCTTCAAATTTTAAATGCTCCTCATAAATCAAAAGAAGCCAAACAAATTAAACTTGCTGATAAAATCTGCAATATTCGAGATGTAGGATTAAATAAACCTTATGGATGGAACTTAGAACGTCGACAGGAATATGTTTCCTGGGCAGAGCAAGTTATTGATGGCTTACGTGGTGTAAATATTTCTTTAGAAAAAACTTTCGATGAGTCAGTTATAAAAGTAAAAGAAATTTTAAAAGACAAATAAAAATAAAAAAGCTGCAATATCTTTTTAAATAAGAGTTTTGCAGCTTTTTTATTTTTAATTAGATATTTATTGCATTGTAGTAGCTAACTCAGCAAATCTTTGCATTCCGATTTTCGTAATGCAATAAATTGTGCATCTCCCACAACCTGTGCAAGCGACCATATCATTATTTTTAGGTTCAAAAGCCAGTTTGTGTTCAAAACGTCGGGCAATACGATCTGCAGGGATTTTTCGTGGATTGTGCCCACTAGCTTCTTTAGTGAATCCTTCAAAAAAGCAATTTTCCCATTGACGGCAGCGAGATATTTTTCCTTTTTCAACGATATCTCGAACATCAAAACATGTACAAGTTGGGCAAACAAATGCGCATCCACCACATGCTAAACATTCTTCAGCATATTTTGCATATACTTCTTTTCCAATTTTCTGTTCGCGTGCTAATTTAAGTGCTTTAGAAAAGTCAATCTTGGTGCTAAATTTGGCCAAAGATTCTTGTTTGAGTTTTTCAATTTGAGTGATAGCTGGTGCATCCGAAGCTTCTTCAAAAAAAGAAGGAGATTGTGCAATAGCTTCTTTTCCTGCGTCAGAACCAATTGCAATTAAGAATTCTTTTGGATTGATGTCATAGAGTTGAAGATCAAAACCATGATCCAAGAATGGGCCTGTTCCTAAAGCATTGCACCAACAATTGGGCATAGGAGCATTGCAACCAAGTGTGATGATAAGTGCGTTTTTACGGCGAGAAAAATAATAGATGTCTGAGAAATTTTTGCTAAAAAATTTATCGGTAAATTCAATTCCCTTTGCATCGCAACTACGGATGCCAAATAAAACACGTTTGGTAGTATCAATTGTTTGGTGGAATTCTTGTTTTCCTGATTTATCTTTTACTTCAAAAAGAGTTTCCTCTTGTGGGAATAGAATTCTGCGACAAGAGAGCATGGGTTTAAGATCGTAGCAGATTGGCCCGGCTTCTTTAAGATGAGTATACATCAAATCACCATTAGAATTAAGACTTGGCACCCATACTTCACGATCATTATTTAAGCGTTGGAGCCAAACTGCGATGTTCGATTTTTGAATGAGTTTCATAGCTTGCACCTTTACGCTTTCTTCATGATCTTAGCAGCACAAACCTTGAATTCTGGTATTTTGCCGACAGGATCATGGGCCGGATTGGTTAACAGGTTAACTTTAGCTTCTGTAAAATGGAAAGGTATAAATATAACGCCTTTGGCAATTTCATCTGTCACTTTCGCAACAACTTGAATTGAGCCACGTCGTGTTTCTACAATGACAGCCTCTCCATTTCGAATGTTTAGTTTTTTAGCGTTTTCTGGATGGATTTCTACAAAGTTTTGATTACATTCTCGTTCGAGCATATTTGTACGTCTTGTCATACTACCAGTATGATAATGCCAATATACACGGCCTGTACTTAAAATAAGCGGGTAATTTTCATCAGGCAGTTCGTTAGGTTCAATGTGTTCAGCAGGACTGAAAGTCCCAACACCTTTGGCAAATTTATTTTTATGTAAATAAGATGTGCCTGGATGTTCTTTATTCGGGCATGGCCATTGAATGCCAAAACCGGTTTCCAAACGTTCAGGAGTAATTCCAGCGTAACTTGGTGTAAGAGCATTTATTTCGCGTAAAATATCTTCCCAAGTTTGGTATTTCATAAGATACCCTAATTTATTACTAAGATCCCGAATAATTTCCCAATCCGCGCGACTTTCACCGACTGGTTCAATGGCTTTGCGTACACGCATTACACGGCGTTCTGTATTACTAAAAGTCCCATCTTTTTCCGCGAAAGTACAACCAGGAAGAACGACATGAGCCAATTGAGTGGTTTCATTCGGGAAAATATCTTGAGTAATCAATAATTCAAGATTTTTTAAGGCATGTTCTACATGCTTGCTATCAGGATCAGACATCATTGGATTTTCGCCCATGATGTATATTGCTTTCATTTCTCCTTTTGCTGCCATAGCCAACATGTCTGTAACAGTTTTGCCAACTTTACGTGGAATGCCTTGAACACCCCAATATTGTTCAAATTTTTGGCAAGAGGCGTCATCTATAATTTTTTGATAACCTGTTAATACATTAGGAAGACCACCCATATCGCAAGCACCTTGAACATTATTTTGGCCGCGTAAAGGGTTAACTCCAGTGCTTTCAAATCCAACGTGTCCTGTAAGCATAGCCAAATTAGCTACGGTTTTGACATTATCTACACCGCATATATGTTGAGTAATGCCCATTGCATAAGCAATCATACTCTTTTTATGTCCAGCATAAATTTTGGCAGCTTTAACAATGTCTTCTGCAGGAACACCTGTAATTTGAGAGACATATTCAGGAGTATATTTGGCAACTGTATTTTTAAGGGCTTCAAAATTTTCTGTACGTTCTGTAATATAAGTTTGGTCATGAAGATTTTCAGAAATAATAACATTCATCATGCCATTTAATAGCGCAATATCAGTGCCATTACGATGTTTAATGTGAACAGTTGCAAATTTAGCTAATCGAATTGTACGAGTATCACATACAATAAGTTTAGCACCTTTTTTTACAGCGTCAATAATACGAGCACCAATTTCGGGATGTTGTTCTGTTGTATTGCTGCCAATAACAAAGATGCATTCCGCATCTTGGAATTCATTAATAGAATTTGTCATGGCACCAGAACCAAATGTGGCGACCAGACCGGCCACCGTAACGCTGTGTCAAAGTCGTGCGCAATGGTCAACATTATTATTCAAGAAAACCGCACGAGCTAACTTCATCATAAGATAATTTTCTTCGTTAGTAACTTTAGCAGAAGTAAAAAATCCAATGCTTTCAGCCCCATATTTCTGTCGGATTTCTTGTAGTCTATTCGCGGTATAAGAAAGTGCTTCATCCCAGCTAGCTTTGCGTAACTGGCCATTTTCTCGGATCATAGGATATTGCAAACGATCGGGATGATTAACACAAGCATAAGCATTCCAACCTTTAACACAAAGAGTTCCACGACTGACAGGGTGCTCTGCAGAAGGTGTTACTCCTACAACGCGATTTTCTTCGGTATGCAAATAAAATCCACATCCACATCCGCAATATGGACAAGTTGTTAAAACTGTACTCACTATAAGGCCTCCTTAATAGGTTTGACCTCTGGATATTTGAATACCGGCCCGTCTATGCAACAATAGTAATGCCCAATTGCACAATGGCCACATTTCCCAACTCCACATTTCATTTGGCGTTCTAATGACATTACAACTTTTTCATCAGGAATTTGTTTTTCCATAAGGCTGATCAAAACAAATTTGTACATAATGGGAGGGCCAACTATGATACAAAATGTCTTTTGAGGATCCATATTTAAAGAAGGAATTAAAGTCGTAATAACTCCGACATTTCCGTTCCAACCAGGGAAAGGTTTGTCCACAGTAACACGAAAATCAATATCTTGACGTTTGCTCCATTGATTCATTTCGTCGGGAAATAAAAATTCAGTTGGATTTTTAGCACCATATAGAATACTAATTTTATTATATTTAGAACGATATGTAGGGTGTAAGACATAGTTAATTAGCGAACGCATGGGAACTAACCCAATGCCTCCGCCAATAAATACTAAATCATATCCATAATATTCTGCGGGATCAAATCCGCGTCCAAATGGCCCACGAATACCAACTTGTGTTCCAGTCTGTACTAGATGTAAAGCATCGGTAACTTTTCCAGTTTTGCGAACACATAATTCGAAATAGCCTTTTTCTGTAGGAGATGATGTTACAGAAATAGGACATTCCCCTATTCCAAATAGGGATATTTCTACAAATTGTCCAGGTTGATGTCCTAGATCATGCCCATCTAAAAATCGAATACGGAATAGCTTTTCCAAAGGCGTACATTGTTGTATCTGCACAATTTCAGCCATTTGAGGTAGATAAATATTGGCAGAAGCAGCAACATCGGAAGTTGCATGAGTAGCGTGCATAAAATACTTCCTTTCGTCATTATTTTTAGAAATTAGCTATATGAAACCATTCTGTCACGACTCTTAAAATAGTTTACAGTTCTTTGAAATTGAAATAAATGTTCTCGGTAACTCTATATTAGCAAAAAAAATAAAAATGTAAAAAAATTTTTATTTATCTTAAGAAAAAAGATAAATAAAAATTCTAAACAATTAAAGATAGCTTATTTTATTTTAATAACAGAAGTTCCTTCTTGTTTTGCGACTGTTCTAGGAAAATCACTGCATTCAATTTCAAATGAACCTACTATATCTGCAACTTTTTCAACATGTATCTTCATTTCATAAGTAATTTTATTATTAGGAATAAGGTTTTCTATTGTATCGTATATTACCCGATCATTTTTTACAATAGCATTGACAGTATAATCTAAGCCATCTACTTTTGCAGATACAAAGCTGGCTTCTGGGGGAATAATTCCTACAATTTTAACATTTTTTGCCTCTTTAGGCCCATTATTCCAAACTTCTAAGATATATGCTGTTGTTCCTCCGACATCTACAGGGTCTATCGTATCATGCATTTGTGCTTGCACACCAATTACTTCATTTGTTCCAAAGTTTCCCTGAACTTCACCGCTAGTTTCTATTCTGGTAGGAGTAACATTTACTGTTGTCGTTTCTTTTACTTCTTCTTTTACTATTGCAGGAGTTAGTATATTTACTTCAAAGGGATTTTCTTCAATTTCTGTTATGTTTGTTTCACTGATTACTTCTTCTGTTGTGGGATATGATAAATGATGTGAATTTTCAATATTACAACAAGGATACTGACAACCGAATAAAACTAAACTTATGCTTAATACTAATGCTAAAATCTTCATTATATTTCCTTTCACTAGAATGTGTTTTGATTTCTTGTTTTTTAATAATTTTTTAAAAGTCCAATGTTTTTAAAGTTCCAATGCCACCATCTTCATCATCATCTTCTTCAAAAGATTCTTCTTTTTGTGGTTTTTTTGCTGGGGTCTTAGAAGTTTGCACGGCAACTTTTTTCTTAGTAGGAGTTTTTTCAACCTTTTCTTCTATATCTAAGTTAGCCAAATCTAATCCAGAGTCAAAACTTGAATCATCAGAATCTACCTCTTCTTGAACAGGAATTTGAACAGGCTCTTTTTTTACTTCTTCTTCAATTAAATCTAATCCGCATCTTTCACATTGATAAATAAGAGTCGGGCTGTAATTAAATACAATTTTTTGTATATTACACATCTTACAAACCAAAATTTTTTTCAATTGGGCTTCCAATACTTTTTTCACTTGAGGAAGCGTTAAAAAACCAATCTTAAACATAACTTGGCCAATTTGTGGACGAATACCCCTTGAAATATATTTTTGCTGTTCCTCTAAGGCTTTATCTAATTGTGATTGATCGATCATATTTTTTTCTAAAGCAAGTTCACCAAATGATGGTTGTCGTGGGACTGAGGAGGAGTCTTCTTCTGCTGGTTCATCTGGAAATAATTCGCTTTCAAGACGTTGGATTTGAGCTTTAGTAAGATATTTTTTTCGGAGGAGGATTTCTTTTAAAGTTTTATCTGTTTCGAAAAGTTCAATAATATTCATACATTCTTTGAGTTGCTTTTCTACAATAAAACGTTTTTCAACCGCAAGCATCCCTAACAAGCGATCGTGTACCATATCTCTGTTACTCATCGCTATTTCCCTTAAAATATTTACAATTTTTTATAAAAAAAATACTTGCATAGATTTAGGTTCTATATGATAATCTAGTGTGTAGTTTTTTAAAGAAGATACCTTTAATTATCATTTTATATAAAAAATGAAATTTTACAATATTTTTCTTTAAAGAAAGGAAATTTCCTTGGATTCAATGACTCAAGCTATTTTAGGAGGTGCAATTGCTGAACTTGGCTTTCGTGAAAAGTTAGGAACAAAAGCAGTGGTTTTTGGTGCAATTTGTGGAATTACTCCTGATTTAGATATTTTAATCAATTTTTTTAGTTCTTGGGGATATATTATTTATCATCGAAGTTTTACCCATTCTTTATTTATATTAAGTATATTAACTCCCATTTTTGCTTGGTTAGGATATTGTTGGGGGCAACGTCAAAACAATTATAAACAGTGGTTTTTGCTCACGTTTTTAGCGTTGTTTACACATCCTTTATTAGACATATTTACTTCTTATGGAACGCAGATTTTTTGGCCATTTAGCAATTCTCGGTTATATTTGGATGCAATTTCAGCAATTGATCTTTTTTATACAGTTCCACTTTTATTAAGTATTATTATTGGTTCGATTTCCTATTTTTCTTTTCGCTTTCGTAAATATTTTGCTGGCTTTATGTTTCTTTGCACAATTGCTTACCTGGTTTTAGGATATGCCAATTGCCAAGAAGCTTGCCAATTAGTCCAGGCAGAGCAATCTATTTCTACGAGTCAAAAAATTATTCGAGCAACTCCAACTCTTTTTAATGTTTGGCTTTGGCATGTTATTGTCCAAGACGAAGATGGAAATACAAAAGTTGCTATGGTGTCAACATTAGTCGAATCACCTAAAATAGAATTTATTCCAATACCTAATGATAATTCACATCCTCTTACCAATGAGATTTTGCAAAATGAATATGGTAAGATTTTTTATTGGTTTGCAGATGGTTTAGTTACTTTTCAAGTTGTTCAAGAAGAAACCGGGACAAAAGTTTATCTTTATGATCAAAGATATAGTTTAGTAAGTGATCCTACTCAAAATATTTTTTCTGCGTGTGCTGAATTTGATAATAGGAAAATATTAAAATCTTTTGAGATTGTTCGCTTAAATGATGAACCTAATATTTTTTACGAGTTGAAAATGATGTGGAAACTTTTGAAAAATTGAAAACTATTTTTATTAAATTTGATTGAAAGAAATAATTTTTGTCAACTACCCCTTGACTAAAGATCAAGGGGCTTGTGAAGAAATTCGCAAGCCT
>CAZPDM010000081.1:0-18273 GCA_964585305.1 uncultured Planctomycetota bacterium
TAGTAGAAATAAGAGACTATGGAATCCCCAGGGAAAAGAAATGGAGCCTCACCCTCATCCCTAACCGCGATACCTACCAACTCCTCATCAGCTATAACATAGAAGACGAACGCAACTTCGCAACCAGTACAATAAAAATGGAAGTGAAGTAAGATAAGCCGATACGATAAAAAAATTATCATATAGATCAAAAAAAATCGTTTCCACATTTGGCCAAATTGGTTTGATATTTTGCTTAACTTCCTTAAGAAAATTTTCCATTTCTACAGTAAAAACAGCATATCAACAAAAAATGCCTGAACTTTCTAACCAGAAAGCTCAGGCATTTTTTTATCTTCTCAGACAAAATCCTTATATTTTCAATTTCCCTGCTTTTGCATATACAAAAGCAAAAAAAGACATAGCCAGCATAAGTATTGTAGATGTTTCGGGAATGACAGAATTATCTGTTATGGTAATATTGCTAACGACCCAAGATTCATCGCTTTCAATCTGATTGATGGTAGATGCAAAACTTAGTGTTAGCAAAGTCCCTGTAAAAGCCATTGTAACAGAAACGTCAGCGTATCTTTTAATACCGCCCAGGGAGCTGGGAAATTTCCACTATACGCATCCCAACCTACTGTTGAATTGTATTGAGTAACAGTTTTGCTCCATATTACAGATGAATTTACACTTGCCGATCCTGTTTCTATATCCCAACTATCAATGGCCCAATATCGAAAACTGATAGTCACGCTTGTCTGTGTACCGGATAAAGTGAAATTTTTCTGGATAGATGGAACATCATTAAACCATGAACATAACCATAATCTCATGCATTAGTCTGTTCATCATTAGACCAATCAGTCCCTATGGAGAGATGGGCTTTCTGTGTAAATAGTCGCAGCAGAAACAGTGCAATCAAAAAAAAGGATAATATAAGTAAAATATGTATTTTTTACGCCATTTTCATGACTTTTTCTAAGTCTTCATCTATTTGGGTTAAAGTTTCCTGTTGTTGTTTTAAGCGAGTTTCTTCTTCTTTAATTTTGCCTTTTTTAGCACGGGCTTGTTGGATGGCTGTGTTCAGTTGTTGACTAATATCATCAATTCTAGCTTGGAACCCTTGTAAAACATACTTACGGAATGTCTCAAATTTTGCAGTGATGCTATTGCTAATATCATCCAGCATATTACCTAATGCAGCTTGCGTTCCTTTTGCAAAGGCTTCCCAAATTTTTGACTTGATTTCACCTTTAATGTTAGTTGTAAAATCTTTATGATAGAAGGATTTTAAGAAAATACCATAGCCTAATATCCCTAGTAATAATATTGGATTGGACCAGCACAAAATAACAGCAACGGCAACATCTATAAAATTTGGCCACATATCTTTAATGATTGCTAACGCTCCTTTTCTACTTCCTTCCATTGCGCCGCCAGTACCTGCAGCCAAAAGCCCAACGATTCCGCCTAGTACTTTTCCTAATGCAGATGGCTCTTCATCATTAACTTCTTCCATAGTAACAGAGACTTGGCCTGTAATATTAGTACGAATTTGGCTGATCTGATCAAGAAATTCTTGGGCATGTTTTTCAAGCTGGGAAGTTGTTTGTTCCATATTTTTTTCAATGACTTGTTTGAGTTCGTTTTCTTTCCAATTGTTAATAAGACTATCTACTTTTTCTTTGAGAGCGTTTTGAATTTCTGTGATATATTTTTTTACATTCCATAATGAACATTCTGGTTCGTAATTTACTAAAAATTTCTGAGTTTCCTCAGCAAGTTTTTCGTTAAATTTTTGGTAGGATGCTGCTATTTTGCTTAGTAAATCGTCGCATTCTTTTGTCAGAATATCGGAAACATTTTGCTTACGTTCTTTGAGGTTGACAAGACCTGGCTGTATTTCTTCCCGCTTGGCTTCAAGCTGGCCAACTTCTTGCTTCAATATGTTAATATAATCAGGGAAATACTGAATTCCTTCTCGAATAATACTTCGAACGCCATGTACTGATTGCGCCATCTTAATCCAGCCTCTTTCACGCGCTAAAAAATCTTCCAAAGCGATTTCTAAAGCTGGAAAACCGCTATTGTTCAACAGCGAATCATTTTTCTTCTTTTTTCCTTCCAAAGCTTGTTTGCAGGAAACAAAGAAAACTCGCTTGCTAAATTGGTTTTGGAAAATAGCTCGCAAATATTTATCTGCGCGTTTTTTTAAGGCATCGTAAGCAGCTTCTCTACCTTCTTCAGCATCATCTAAAATATCAGCATAATTGGCTACAATAAAGAGATTTTCTGTGCTAAAAATAGGGCGTTCAGGATTAGCATATTCTTGTAAAAATTTCTGTTCGCTTGTGGAGAAAAACTGTTCGCAAGACAAAACAAGCACAGCCGCATCTAATTTACCAAGATAATCTTCTGTAATCTGTCGCCGAATTTCCGCTTCATTTAATCCTGGAGAATCAATAATTTCAACATTATTTTGACACAAAGCCAAAGGATAATAAAGCTCCATTTTTTTATAAGGCTGTCTTTCTAATTTTTCTTTTCCATTGCTATCCATAGTTAATTTAAAAGAGAGAGAATAAGGATTTGCATTTTCTTGTATAGTAATATAGTTAGCAATTTCTTCAACTGTAATTTCTTTTGGAGGTTGATTTTGATTAAAATGGAGAATAGCTTTAGGATTTTGTCCATATTTGACTTCTGTAATCACAGCCGTACAAGGAGGGACTTTGGCAGGCAAAATATCTTTCCCCAGCAAAGCATTGATAAGAGTTGATTTGCCACGTTTGAATTCGCCTAATACCATAATTTTGAATGTATCTTGCTGCAAACGTTGGGAAATAGTATCTAGCAGTTGATCCCTTTGTTGTAGCCCAATAGAATGCAAAGGCTCTTTCAATTTTTCGATGTCTTCTAATAACTTTCGACGGGCAATTTTAAAATCTTCATAGGTTTTAAACATAACTTTCTTTCCATTCTTTCCATGCTTTCCAAGAACTAGAAAGCGATTGTTCAAATTGAGAAACAGTATCTTCAGGAGGAACAGAATACCTTTGAATAACCTCGATTTTTTGCTGATTAGATTGAGAATCAAGTTCAGTTGTGATTTGCTTTTCCTGTTTGTTTAACAACTCTTGCAAAGATGTCTGCAAATCTTGATTGAGTTTTTCTATGTTAGCGGCAATATTTGGGGCAATAGCTTGGTTAGCTTTTTTTCTGCGCTTGGGCCATGTTATCCGTGCATACAGCCATTTTATTATAGCAATCAGAATATCCCCAAGCCCAAAAGTAATTTTATCATTTATCCAACCAGGCAATTTCCAATTAAAAAAATGGGAGATAGTAAAATTTTCTGCAATATTCCAGGTAAAATTAGGAGAAATCTCATAATATTCTAAAGCTGGACATGTTAAGAACACTGACTTATTTTGATATTGATTTAACAGTTCTTTTTGTATAGCTTCAAATAAAGATTTCCATAGCATTTGACGCTCTTGGCTCAAGACATTAAGATATTTTTCTGCATAATCTTCCCAAGATATTTGATGTAATTTTTCTGAAATGCTTTGTAAATTTTTCTTGAGATAATCTATTCCATAGTCTTTTGTATGATGATAAACCTGGTTAATTTTTTGTATTTCTTGGTTAAATGATTCTGCAATATTCGCTAGAGAAAGAGTTTGCCCATTTAAATTATCTTGTTTCTTCTGCTTTTGTAAAATATCAAATTTGCTTTGGACCTCTTCCAGAAATTTTTGGATAGTATTTATCTGTTGCTGAAGGATTCTATCATTACGTTGATAGATTTCTTTGTTAATAAAATTAACAATATGAGAATCTGTCTTGAGCCAAAGTGGAATACTTTTATTTTTATTCGCAATACACCAGGTAAAAGAAGGAATAGGTTTAATCTCTTCCAAAAATCTAAGAATACGGGTATGGATTTCCACAAAATCATTTTCCGAGAGAAAATCGCATTTATTTAAAATAACTCCTACTTTACCAGAAAAATGTTTACATAACTTACGAATCGTCATGGCTTCGTATGCACTTAAAGCCTGACTTGCAGAAAGCACCATCCAAATTTGATCATACTTAGACCAGGCTTCAAAACCATGCAAAGGAAAAGGAATATCAGGATCATTTAAATTTGCAGATTCCTCGACATTAGCCATACAAGCCAATTGACTCTTGAGCATATTTAAAATACTGGTTTTACCACGCTTAAATTCGCCAACTAATAAGAGAGAGAGAGTTTGGGAATAAAGAGAAGATGCAATATGAACTATAGAACAACAGCCAAAAAACTCTGGCTGTTGTTCTATATAGCGATAAAATTGGCGAATGGCATCAGGAAGCCAGTTGAGTTCTGACATAGATAAAAACCTCCTTACTAGCTTTTAGCTATATGAATTACTCGTGTTTTTTTTGTAAACAATCTAAATCTTGCTGAACACTTTGTTGTAAGTCCGCAAACAAATACTGGTGGTCAGCAAAATGTCTCTGCCATTGTTGAAGCGAAATAAGCTGTTGAGAACTTGCATTATTAGGAGAAAACGACTGTTTTTGAGAAGCCATAGATGTTTGAATTTTGCGAGAAATTACTTGGCATGTGTCTAGAACAATTTTGATAGCACGATTCAGAATGATACATTCACGTTCCAAGTGAACAAACTCATCAAGGTCATTTTCAAAATTGCTTTGTAATTCTTCGTACTTTGCAATGTTTAAAGGCGTTTTCCCTTGTATCTTTTGCAATATTTTCTGACAAGCCAAAGGATAAATTTTTATACTCTTACTGATACCTAAATCATTTTTGAGTTTTTTGCACAATAGCTTAACAACCTCTTCTAAAGCATGAATATCGTCATCTATTTCATCTGTTTCTATAGCTTCATCAGCTTTTGTTAAGACAAGGAAAATTTTTTTTAAGTTTGCCTGATGATTTTTTAGAAAATCAAAAAAATCTTTTGGAACACTCTGTTGAGTTTGAAAAATTAAAAGACAGGCATCTGCTTCTGTAAAAGCGATTTCTGTGGCTTTTTGGTGATCAGGATTCTCCACACCAACGCCTGGAGTATCTACTAAGACAAGGCCATCTTTCAAAAATCTACTAGGATAGCGAACGATAATTTTTTTAATGATATTTCTTTGATTACCTTGGTATTTGATGGTTGTAAGATTATGCAGTAATTTGCTTACAATTTTTTCATTGCGTTCTTTTAACCCTTGATATTCCATGAGTTCTTTATAAGGAACTAAAGGAGCTATTTTTTGACAAAAAACATGGGGATTCTCAAAAAAAGCAACAGTTTCACCTTTGTCTGACTGGATTTGAATATCAAAGCGTTCTCCATATTCCAAATATGTTAAAGCAGCGGTTGTTTGGTTTCCTAAACCACTTTTTAAAAGATTCGGAGTTTGAAGCAACGCATTCAGAAATGTGCTTTTGCCGGTTTGGTATCTACCCGAAATAGCAATTTGATATGTTTTCTCTGCTAACATTTTTTTTATAAATTGGCAATTAGAGTCAAAAATTTTCTTTTCTTGTTCATTTAATCCTACATGTTCCACATCATGGATCATCTGACTGAAATAATTAGAAAATTCCATACGATGCAATTCATAGCGTGCTTGTAAATGTTTATTCATGATAGTCTTCTTGATAATAATAGCTCCAGTAAATATTTCTTAAGCTATTTCATAAAATTTAGTACTTTGTAATCTTTGTTTTTCTTCTATTTGGTGTTTATTTTGAAGGATATCTAAATCTTGTTGTATACTTTCTTGAAGTTGGGTAAATATTATTTGGTAATCTTCTAAGCATGATTTCTGTTGTTGAAAGCCTGCGATTTCTTTTTGAATTTTTGCTTCTTCTGCTAAATTTTTTTGAATTAAAGCTTCAATTCTATCGCGATATTCCTTACTATATTTTGTTACCATATTTTCTAAGAATTGTTGGAAACGATATTGGGCATTTTGTAAACTATTGCTATAGTTAGCAAAAAAAGTATCCAGTTTAGGTGAAACAGTTTCTTGAATTTTTTGCCAAACTTTCGATTTTAATTCATCCAAAGATGGCTCGGAAAAAAGACCGCCTAATAAACCACCTAATAATAATCCTAAACCGCCTGTTGCTACTCCCAACAAGCCTCCGATAGCAAGTCCAAGCCCAATGCCTAACGCTCCACCAAATATTGTTCCGCTGGCAATACCATCGCCAATATCATTATCTACTTGTTGAAAAATAGATTGAACATCAATGTTAGATATATAACTATCTTGATAATGGGCAAGTTGTGCCAAGGAATAATCTAATTCCAATTGATCTTGCGGAAGTTGGCGATACAAAGTAACAAATCTTTGGTGTAATGTTTCGCTTATATCTCGAAAAATACTAGTTAAAAGATGATTGTGAATTTCGCAGAGTTTTTGCAAATTTTGTGAAACTTGATACGAGCAGTAACCTTTAATTCTTTCAACAGATTGTTTCAGTTCATCGTTATTATTTGCACTATATATAGTATTTTGGAGATCATACATCACATTCGAACGAAATAATTCACAATTTTTACTTGTTTCTTTCTGAAAATGTTCAATTTTTTTACTGCCAAGATTCTCTAAATTCCAGCGATGTTGTTGTATAAAACTTGACAAATCCAGAATTCTTTTACTTTGTAATTCTTTTAATTTTTCTTGGGAATTTGTTGTGCGAGCTTGTATTTTTTCCTGAAGTTTTTGGCACATTGACAAAATCATTTTAGATATTTTAGAAAGAACTAAGCTTTTTCTTTCCAATTCTATAAATTGGACTAAATCCTCTTCAAAGGATTTTTGTTGTTCGCGATAAATCTCAATGTTCGCCAGTCTTTTGCCAACAATGTCTTCGAGAATTTTTTCACATGCTAAGGAATATACTTTAGGCTTGGAAAGTTTTAATCTTGCCGCAATGGTTTTACGAACTCCTCTGATAACATCAGACAATTGGCTATTGCCAATATCATCATCAATTTCATTTGCTTCCATAGCTTTATCAGCTTTAGTAACAACAAAAAATAGTTTGCTAAGATTTCTAATGTTGTGCTTTTCCAAAAATTCAAAATAATCTTTAGGAATATTTTGGTCAGCAGAAAACAACAAAACACAGGCATCTACTTTTTTAACTATTTCCTCTGTAACCTTTGAATGATCTGATTTTTCAATATCTGTCCCCGGAGTATCAATCAAAATAAGGCCATCTTTAAGAAAGTTAGATGGATAGGTAATAGTAATTCTTTCAATGGTGTCTTCTCTGGCATTTTCATCGTATTTTTGTGTTGTAATTTTATGGATAAATTCTGACATTTGTCGTTCTGTTTGTTCTTCTTTAGATTCCCAAAATCGAAAAAATGATGTTATTTTCTGAAAAAGACTTTCCTGATCCTGCCGAAAAGAAAGCGTTTCTCCGTCTTTAAATGAAATTTGCAAATCCGAAATCTTGCCATATTTGATATATGTTGCTGCAGAGGTAGTGGGCATTCCTGCGCCAACTTTCAATAAATCTGGTGCGCGCAATAATGCGTTCAGAAATGTACTTTTACCAGTTTGAAATTTTCCAATAACTGCAATAGTATAAGTTTTGTTTTGTAATAATGAGCAAATCTGTTTGTATGTTGTTTGATATTCTGGATCATCTTGGATCAGTTGGAAAATACTTTTTTCTTGCTCAAAGCTCTTTAAATTACTGTGAAACTCAGCAATTTGCAGTTCTTGCCTTGCTTGTACATCTTGCCTGTGTTGGGATACTTGCCAATCGTACATAGTTTCCCTTTAATTTTTCTATCTCCCAAGACTGAAAAAAGGCTTGGGAGAATTTTACTTAGATTTGACTGATAAGACTTTCAATATCAATTCGGATTTCATACAAAGTTTTGCGATAGTCTTCGTATTTTTGATTTTTATCTTCTATCTCTTGTTGTTTTTGATTTACTTTTTCTTGTTCTTCAAGTTTGTCTTTCTTAGCCTGTTCAAGTTGACCTGTTTGATCTGTGACCATTCGTTCCAATATTTCAGAAATTTTCTGAGAAACACGTTGGTATACTTCAGAAATCTCTGCAAGAACTTTGCTTTCTATAGTAGTTCCGATCTGAGGAGTTTTATCACGAACTTGCGCAAAAACTTTTTCTTTGAATTCCTGCTCAGCTTTGGAACTTTTGGAAAAAACTTCTTTAGCGATCCATGCTATCCCAGCCGGAATAGCAATCCAGGGATTAAGTACCCCTGTAAGAACTGTTGCTAAAACAACACCTAATGAAGCTAAAGAAGAGCCAATAACTCCACTCCAATCAATGTCAATTTCTTCAAAATTAGAAATTTGATCGCCGTACATAACAGTTCGTAAGTTATTCAATTCTTCTTGAAAATCAGAAATTTCTTCTTTAGCTTTATCTTTTATAGTTTCAATACTGCGGCGCATTTCTTCTTTAAGATTATTTTCCAGAAAATCGCGTATTTGCCTTGTTATAAAAGATTGAAGGGCAGGGATAATATCTTTATTTAAACAATTTTGATTAGAACCAACACTACTGAAATTTGGCAAGGGCAAAGAATCCAATTCGCTTTTTAATTCATATACCAAAGAACGGCAAAAGATGCGTAGACTATTTCTAGTTCTTCCATCCATACTACTTTTTTCTCGATCAATCGTAGCAAGAACATTTCCTTTTTGACGATGTAATCTTTCTAATGGTTTTTGGATTTCTTTCTCTTTTTTTTCTAACTCTTCGAGTTTACTTTTATCCAGAATTTCCTTTTGGACTAGATTTTCTTTTTTAATCGTTTCAATAATATGATTCAGTTTTTTACTGATCGGATCCATTTTGACTAAAAAACGATCTTTGGCAAGAAATTCTATCAGACATTCGACGAATTTTGGGAAATCATATTCCTCAGCAACAGTCCCTTTCATTTTTTTAAGCAAAATATTTTTAGCAGAAACAAAGAAAAAGCGTTTTTGCCATTGCTGACCTAAGTGTTGAGGTAAATATTTTCCGGCACGTTTTTTCAGTTCCTCACGCGCTTGAAGTTCTTGTGCCTTGGCATTTCTGGAAGAATCGCAATCGTCATCATCAAGATCATTGCCAGCATTTTTAGTAATCTCATCACAACGGTTAGCAACAATAAAAAACTGCTTCCCAATATAACTGATCAAACCATTAGGATTTTGTATGTAGTCCTGCTCAGTCTTACTCAAAAATTGATCGCAACTTAAAACAAAAATAGCAGCGTCAATTTTGTCATAGTAGCCTTTGACAATTTCTTCTCGATCATTGTCTTCATTTAATCCTGGCGAATCCACTAAAGTTACATGGTTTTTGCAAAGAGGCAAGGGCCAATACAAACGAACCAAATCATAATCCAATTTCTTAGTCTGAGGAAGTTTGTCAGTTTCATCATCATCGTTCTCAGCATCTTCTGGGATAACAATATATTCCCGAATTTGCTCAGATAATGATTTGCTTCCTGGTCTTTCTTCCAAAATTTTAGCAGGACGTTCTTCGAATTTCCCAGATTTATCTGATTTATCTTTTTTATATAACTCGGCTTTTTTAGTTTCACCATATTTGATTTCTGTAATCAATCCTGTACAAGGCGCAACTTTGGAAGGCAATATTTTTTCGCCTAAAATGGCATTGATAAGCGTAGATTTACCACGTTTAAATTCTCCAATGACCGAAATAGTGAAGTCTTCCTTGGTCACATGATCCAGTTGTTGAGCAAGAGCATCTTCTGTTCCTTTTGCACCAACTCTCCGTGCAATTTTTGAAATATTAACAATGTTTTCTTCCAATTTTTTACGAATTTGGTCTGTTTTTTCTAATCCTTCAACCATTTCTGGTATTCTCCTTATGAGTGTCAGGCATAATTTCTATGCCAGGTTATTTTTACTGCTTTTCTTCTTTGACTCCGAAAAATTTAAGTTCTTTAACAATTTCCTGAGAAAGTTCCTCATTCTTTTGGAGAATAGATTCCAAGTATGCAAACTTAGCATTTCCTTCCGTCAAGCTAGTATTAGCCGCTTGAATTTTATTTTGTCCATCCTTGGCATATTGAGCAACCTGTTGAACAATGCTTGCAAAAAATTCCTTGAGTTTTTGATCCAAATTTCTTTCGGTAGTATGAAGCGTATCTAAAAATTCCAGCATCACTTTACGTTGTTTTTTGAGGATAAATTTTTTAGTGTATAAGTTCTCCACTAAACATAAAGCAATTGCAATAATGCCAATTCCTCCTGTAATCAAAGGCTTGTTTAAAAGATGGGCAGGAAGAAAAGAGTAAGATTGCCAAGTTGTTAATACGACAAGAGCATCAAATGCTGCGGCTAATAATATACCAACCAATCCACTACTAGCAGTATCTTTGGGAATTGCAACTTCCATCATCATTTGCAGGTCTTTTTTATAATCTCTATGATTAAAGGATGACAAATTCTTTTGGAGATGAGGATTCTCACTCAAAACCAATTCTAATTTTGCAATGGAATGATAAATTTTATTCGCAACTTCCTTGCATACTTCGAAAAGTTTTTCCCAATCTTTTTCAAAGGTCTTAGGTTGACAAGACTGCAAAAAAAATGAGCTGGATTTTTGGCTTTGCGATTCAATTTTCTGCAAAACGCTATTAAATTCGTTATGTAATTTAGTTTGGGCAGTTTCTAGTTCGGTTTGAATATCTAACTCACGCCTACTAATTTCTTTGATAGCGTATTTATTTTCTTTAACATCCTCGTCAAGTTTTTTCTGTTCGTCTGATTTCTGTATAGAGCGGATAACTTGACGAAGCTGTTTGCAATCTTCCTGCAATTGTAGAAGAAGCATTTTATGGATAATAACGACTTGGTCCTCAGCCATATTGGCTAAAAATTCCAGGATTCCATCCTTGACCCACGCCAAAGGACTTTCGGATGGAGCATCCCAAGATTTTAAATATTCTTCGGAAGAATAATAAAGCACGCGAATAGGATTGTTATAATCGCGGGTATATTTGGCAATATGGTATTCCGCCAATCGTTGTGCCCGCTCCCATTGGTTTTCTGGACAAGCGTCCACTTTGCTAATGACAATTATGATTTTTTGAAACCGTGCTAATTCATTGAGATGATCCAAGGCATCTTTTTCCATAGGCAAAAGAACATCTTGGCAGTCCATCAATACAAAAATAATATCGGGAATGTTTCTTTGATCCACATCTTTTAATAAAGTGCTATCAAGTTCTTTTTCTCGAAAGTCAAATTGGTTCAAAAATCTTAGTTTTTTTTCAGAGGCAACCTTAAGACTTTCTATAAACTTGCTTTTTCCAACCCCAGAACGCCCTAATACCCAACATTGCATTTCTTTAGAAGATTGAATTCTATCAAAACAATCTTTAAGATGATCGGCCAAATCCTTTTGAATCTGATTTTTTTCCAATTCATTCAATAAGACTGTTAATTTATTTTGAATTTCGTTAAAATACATACTCTATCCTTTCTATTTGCTAATATTTTTCTTATCCTAAATTGATTGAATCGAACAAAAAATAACAAAAATAACAGTATTTGGTTATTTTCGTTATTTTATCAACTTGAAGATTAACTTTAAGACTACCTATTTTATAGCTTTTTAAATTTTCTGTCAAATACAAAATGCGTTTTTTTTTCATTGAAAAATACTTTGAGTATATTGTTTGCCAATAGAGCTTACAGACACAATCGCTGTGCTTGCACAGTCTCCGCTTACTTTTTTGATCAGACCAAATTGTCGCTCGTTGGTAGCCCTAACTATGGTCTGGAATTTCCAGCAGTGAGCGTATTTCCACTAGGTATTTCAACCATTACTTGCCAAATCATTGCGTTTGACACTATATTTTATAACTAATAATTTCATAACGATAAAAATTTTTATATCGGCATACTTTTTTATGGCAAAAAAATTTTTTGATAAAAAAAAAGAACGCCTGGTTTAGGCGTTCTTTTTAGAAAGAAGCATATCAATAAAAAATGCCTGAACTTTCTAACCAGAACGCGCAGGCATTTTTGTCTTCTCAGACAAAATCCTTATACTAAGCTGCATGCAATATCATCTTTTGCAATTGCCAGCAAACTTGGGAATTCTTTTTCTATTATGTTTAAATAAGTTTCTCTTATTTTGTTGTTTGTTAGATATTCAGATGCTTTAAAATTTATTATTTTCATATTAATTTTCCAACAAAGTGATAAAGCCAGCTTGTTTGAAGTGGTGATCTGTAGTTAATGAATCTGTGATATTCTGTTGTTGCATGACAATAAAGCTAGTGCAATCTGTTAGACTCCAATTTTTATCTTGGTATTTTTTAAGTAATTTCCAAGCATCATCATCTATATTTTTGTCTATATAGATAATTTCGACATAGAAAGATTTTTTTATATTCTCAATAAAGTTAATAATTATAGAACGTGAAATATGAAAATGACTACCAAGTAAAGCCACTAATTCAGCTAAGATATAGCTTGTTGTAATAAATTTGCCATTTTCTTTTTTTATCTCCTCAAAAATTTTTGCAGTTTCTTTGTGTTGTGTTTGTGATTTATCTATAAAGCACGCCCAACCAGCTGTATCTACAAATATTTTTATCACGTTCTTTATTCCTTTGAAAGAAACTTATTTGATATAGTTAAACCTATATATTTATCATGCTCTTTTGCCCAATTGGAATTGTTAGAGTCTAACACTCCGATAATATTTTCTAATGAATCGTTAACTTTTCTTTTTGTGTTATCTATCTTTATTTCTGTTTCTATTTCGGGATTTTGGCCGTTGTTTTGTATGTTCTCTATTCCACCTATAATTTTGTCTAGAGAATCTTCTACAATATTTTTAGTTGCATGAGTCAACAAATTAGCTGCGAATGTTTGTTCTGTTTGCCCTAATCTTTTTGCTGTTGTTTTAATGTAATTGTAAGTTTCATCAGAAATATTTATCATTATTATCATAAAAATTTCCTTTCTGTTGGGAAAATATTTACGTCATTTTAACTAGATTATTAACTCAAAATAAGTAAATATGTCATATCTTAATTGCTAATTCTCGTAGTATTTTTGTTCGTACACAAAATTTATTTTTTCATCTTAGAAATCAACAAGTCTGTTGTGTTTCTTCTTGGCTGCTAAATGCTAAAATTTGTCTAATAAATGGCTCGTTTCGCTAACAATTTTTTCTCCTGCTTTCAACGCTTCTTTTCTCATCGCTTGAATTTTGGCGATGTCATTTGCTATTCTCTGTTGTTCAGATATTGGAAGAATCGGAACTAATACTTTAGATAAATCATCTATTGATATAGTAGGAATCGCATGACCTGTCATAAATCTTTTAACTTGTCGCAAGAAATAGTCTGTTCTCATGTATGCTAATAAAAACAAAGGTTCAACACCATGAATATTCCTTAATACTGAAAATCCATTCGAGCAAATTGCACCATCTTCGTCTTCTGTAATTAAGGCTGTTGCCTGATGTGGGCTTCCTGTGCTTGCACCTGAAATTGCCGTAATAATATCTCCAGTTCTCACTTTGTAAGTTGCTCGTGAAGGGGCTTCGTGTGCTTTGATAATTTGTGGGGATACGACTTGCATAGTTCGATAATCTACGTCAGAAATAGCAATGTATTTAATTTCGCTATCACCTATCAAACGAAAATCATCCGAATCGTTTAGAATATTAGTTATTTCTCCTAACGGCTTTGCTCCAATAGACTTTAGATGAGTTAATAACTTTTGGTCATTTGGTAAATAATGTTCAACATCCAACCGTGAATTGAGTAAATCATTTTGTATGACATAAATAGTATCGTTACTTTGATTAAAATGATTATTTATAAATGATAAAAAGGCTATAGAAACATCTTCTATATCATCGTCAACTATTGGCAATCCAAACTTTGTTCTTATGATAATACCAGACTTATTGCGTTTGTAAATTGGTTGTCCTTTTACATCATAACCTATTTTTTTTATTTGTGCCATAAAGCAATAATTATTGTTAGCAGGTAATTTTTGAATCACGAGTAACGATGTCTTAATCCCAGTTCCATAAGGAACAAAAGCTTCCTGTGGAATTGAAACAACTCCTAATATTTTTGCCTGAGAACGTAGCCAATATCGAATATGCCCATTAGAAATATTTTGTAACAATCCATCAGGTAAAACAATTGCCATGCGTCCTCCATCCCGCAACAATTTTATAGATTTTTCAATAAATAAAATATCGGGAGATTGACCTGATAAAACTATTTTTGAAGCTTTCCAACTATTTGCTCCTGATTTATTCCATTTTCTTGCAAGAATATATGACTGAAGAATTTTTTGATCTTCAACTTTACCTTTATTTCCAAATGGAGGATTTGTCAAAACAATATCGAAAGAATGGTTTAATTTCTCATCTTCAATAAGTGCATTGGCACAGATAATTTCTGAACCTGTTCCACCTTCAAAAATAAGGCGAATCATTGCGGACAAAGCTACATCAGGGTTGAACTCAATACCTTTAATATTGTCTTGAACATACATTAAATTATCTAGTTTGGAGTTATTTTTTTGTATATGATTTATGGCTTGGATTAAAAAACCACCACTCCCACAAGCAGGGTCAATAATCTTCTCGTTAGGTTGAGGATTTATCATTTCAACTGCTAAGCGGACTATGGGATGAGGAGTAAAAAACTCTCCTCTATCTCCCCTTTGATGCCTATTAACAAAAGTTTGAAACGCTTCTCCCTTTATATCTCCTGGCGTTTTGCTTAAACTAATATACTGCAACCTTCCTACAATATAAGCAAGAGTCAAAGGTTTTAACTTCAGTACATCATCTATAAAAAAAATTCGATAGTAGTTTTTAATCGTTGTAAATAATTTATTTAGACGGACGATAAAGTCATCATGTTTATTTGCCAAAATCGCTTTATATTCGCTTGTCGTAATTCCAAAGTTGACTAGCTGTTTAGAAAATTTCTCATCGTGAAGTTTTATAATGAGTAACTTTACCATTTCGTAAAAAATTTTGTCTTTGAGCATTCCTTCATTAGCGTAAATATAATTGTGGCAATCATCAAAAATTGTTAATAAATTATGCGATGGTTGTAATTCCTGAATATTGGGAAGACTTTCTGGTAATAAAATATCTTCTGCAAACAGTAAACCTTGTTCTTTTATTTTTCTAGTCTTTTCTTTAGTCGTTGTCATTTTTATTATCTCCATTTATTTCTTCTGCGATTAAATATCTATTGTCAATTTGCATTTCATTTTCTCTTATGCTATCCTTCTTTTTCAGTGTTGAGTAAACATCGTTTATATCTTCATACCAATCATCTGTAATACTCAATGTTAAATTTCCTTTTTCATCGCTAAAAACAAATCCCATAATGTAATTTTGTTGTAGATGGTTTTCATCATCACCAGATGATTCTAGATGTTGAGGATTAGCGAAAAGAAATTTATGTTCCGAATATCTAAGAAAAATATCAATTGAGATAACATTGAATTCATCCTTTCGTGGAGTAGCTTGAGTTCTACCATTCGAATCAGATTTCCCAGAAACGAAATGGGTTTCCAAAACATGAATTTTTGACATAATATAATTGAGACGTTTTTCAAATATTGCGTTTATCTGCTCTCTTGAAAGATTTTTTAATTTCGCGATATCACGAGATTTTGCCGTTTCATGTTTTGGATTATAATTCTGAACTTCTTCGTATTCATAAATAGAGTGAGAAAATTCGTCCTGAAATTTTGGAAGCTCTCTATAAATCCACTCAGTAATCTGCTCTTCTATATTTCTGTTATTATCTATCCATAAAATTTTACTCGAATGGGTAATAAGGAATTTCTTTAGATTATCAAAGTTATATAACTTATGCCACTTTTCAGAATTAGACTTTACACCTTTCGACTCCATGACATACCAGAGATTAGATTTTAATCTACGAAAATAAAAATCTCCATGATGGTTAGGGTGTTTTTTACCTTCCCATTTTTCGCGGATTCTTTTCACTTCAAATCCATCTTCTTCGAGTTTCTTTTTTAACAACAACTCCGTGATTGAGCCACTGACATAGCCTTGAGCATTGGGACTAAGCTTCAATGCTTCAAGAAAAATTTCCAAGTTTGTCTTGAATACTCGCTGAATAAAATGAGTCAAGCGTTCAAAAATAGTCATATCTTTTTCCTTATATTTGGGAATTCATCTCTACAAAACACGTCCATACAAATGTTAACTTGTATGGACGTAATTTTATTTTAATTTAAAAGATTTGCAATCATATCTTTAGTATCGATAGTTTTCTGCTTTGAAAGGACCATCAACGGATACGCCAATATATTTTGCTTGTGCTTCGGTAAGTTTGGTAAGTTTGACTCCAAGGCGGCCAAGATGGAGGGTGGCGACTTCTTCGTCTAGTTTCTTAGGTAAAGTATAGACTTTGCGTTCGAGTTTTTTGGTAGCAAGTTCAATTTGAGCAAGAGATTGATTTGTGAAGCTGGTACTCATTACAAATGAAGGATGTCCATTAGCGCAACCTAAGTTGACCAGGCGGCCTTCGGCCAAAACAATGATAGAACGACCAGATTGAACATACCAACGATCGACTTGAGGTTTGATGACTTCTTTGCGGCATTTATTTGCTGGATTTTCAAGATAGTGCATAGCAATTTCACTGTCAAAATGTCCAATATTGCAAACAATAGCTTCATTTTTCATGCGTTCAATATGTTCGCCACGAATGACATCCATATTTCCTGTGGCAGTAACAAAAATATCTGCAATAGAAACCATTTCTTCCATTGTGGAAACTTGGTAGCCTTCCATTACTGCTTGCAAAGCGCAAATAGGATCGATCTCAGTAACAACTACGCGAGCACCAAATCCGCGCATAGATTGGCAGCATCCTTTGCCAACATCACCATAGCCGCATACAACAACAACTTTACCCGCGACCATAATACCTGTAGCTCGTTTGATGCCATCAACTAAAGATTCACGGCAGCCATAAAGATTGTCAAATTTGGATTTAGTTACAGAATCATTGACATTGATAGCAGGGAAAAGTAACTCGCCCTTTTCTTGCATTTGATAAAGACGGTGGACGCCTGTAGTAGTTTCTTCTGATACGCCCTTAATTTTTTCAGCAACTTCATGCCAATGTTTAGGATTTTGTTTATAGCAATATGCCAAACGATCCATGATAATCTGCATTTCTTTATTATCACACTTTTGTTCTAGAAGTTTTGGATCGTTTTCTACTTTAACGCCCTGGTGGATTAAAAGAGTTGCATCGCCGCCATCATCTACGATCAAATCCGGGCCAGTACCATCAGGCCAAGTCAAGGCTTGTTCAGTACACCACCAATATTCTTCTAATGATTCAGCCTTCCAAGCAAATACGGCGGCAGTTTTTGCTGCTGCAATTGCTGATGCTGCATGATCTTGCGTAGAAAAAATATTGCAAGACGCCCAACGAATGTCTGCACCTAATGTATGCAAAGTTTCAATCAACATTGCAGTTTGGATGGTCATGTGCAAACTACCAGTAATCTTTAAACCTTTTAAAGGTTTTTCTTTTCCATATTTTTCACGAACAGCCATAAGGCCAGGCATTTCATTTTCAGCTAATTGCAGCTCTTTTCGCCCCCAGTCGGCTAAATTCATGTCTTTTACTTTATAAGGCAATTTCAAATCTAAAGGCATAACATTATTAGACACGATCATAATCTCCATTACAATTTAAAATGTTTTTTGGTGCATTTTCTAAAACTTTCCTAGCAAAAATAACCATTTTTGCCTATTTTGCCAAAATTTAACTAGCCAAATTCTACCTATCTTTTTCTTTCTTGGCAAGTTTTTTTCAAAAAAATTTTATCGTACTTCAATATTGATATTCTTTCCTAACCAAATACGTTCGGAATCAATAGCCGGTTCATAATAACTGGCCGACATTGTGGCCCAATAATTTCCATAGCGAGAAGTTTCTAGTTGCGCACTCCAAATATCCTGGGCCTGATAATTCATCAGGATTTCTTCCCAATCATAATTAAGATTTGTTCTAAGCCAAAGATATGGTTTTTCTTCACCTTTCCAGGATACCTGTGCAGACAAAGTCAGCTTATTTTTCAGTAGTACGCGGACTGTGTTCTTTTCCAGGGATTTTATCTTTTGAACATCTAATACTGGGCGTTCCAGATTGGGATATAGCTTAGCTAAAGTATGTCGTAAGCCAACATGTGGGTATATGTCAGGTTTACTC
>CAZPDM010000081.1:18373-21614 GCA_964585305.1 uncultured Planctomycetota bacterium
TTGGGAGCAATAGCTGATGCCATTGCATTTCCGACATACAAATTAGGATAGACTTCTTTTGCAAGCGGCCCATTTGACCAAGACATCCATTTACCATTTCTTGGTTCAGAAACATTTACCTCATATAATTCAGAAACCAACTTTTTACCATAATGGACAATTTCTAAACCATAACAATATGTTCCTGATGCTGTGGGCAAGATCATGGTTTGGTATCTACTGGAATTTCCAGAAGTAGATTGCAACGCCATAGGCACATTTTGTTTGGCTCCCTCTGGACTGATCAGTTGCAAAAATACGGTTGCTTGTGTTAGTTCTAAACAACGATTTATTTCAGCCTGAATTACACAAGGCTCTTGGCAATACGGCGTGTGATGGCTTAAATCGCTCATTAAAATAGCAATATTATGGCCTAATTCCGACAGTTCATTAGAAATAATTTGGCAAAGTTTCATAAAATCTCCATGGGATTATTTTTAGTCTTTTGGATTTTTCCAATTATGCAATGTACGATAAGTAATCTTATCTTTTAACGTCTCGTTCAAATATTTCAACCCTTCCATTAGGCTTCCAAAAGTTTTTTCTAACCAGACTATATATTCTTTTTTGCACTGTTGAATCATTTGATTAGCCGACTGCTCCCTAGAAAACGGCCAAGTTTGTTTTGAGGTAGGAATATCTCCATGATATTTTTTGAACTCACTTTTAACAAAATTAAGCCTTGATCCTAATTCATCCTTTAATGCTTTTGAAAATTTATTATAACTTTGAATTAAAACAGCAATCTTTTGTAAATCGCGGTAATTCCCATATAGCGGTTGATTTTTCAGCCAAGCCTTTAAATTCTCATCAAGCATAGAAGATTCTGTTGGAAATTGCTCCTTCCATACTTGCTCCCAGTCTTTTTCAATATCATCTCTTGTTTCTCTAAGAGGAGGTATTTCAATAATAAGGTGGCTGATGCGATCGTAAAAATCAGGTAAAAGTTTTTGACGTAATTCAGAAATATCTAAATTACTCGCGCAAATTAAAAGAAATTTCGACTCTTTATCTTTTTCGCTTCCTAATGGGCGAAAAGAAAATTTTTTATCTTTATTTGGTTGCAAAGCAACATTAAGTTTAGCTTGCACTGTAATAGATAGATGATGGATTTCATCTAAAAAAAGAATTTGGTTATTCGCTCTTTCAAACAAGCCCTTTTTATCAACAGCTCCTGTAAAAGCACCTTTTACATGACCAAATAAAGCTGATTCTGCCATATTAGAATCTTCAAATGAAGCACAATTTTCTATAATTACATTTTTTCCAGGCAATCTGCTTTTTCCTGTTCCACGTTCTCCTAAAATTAAAATAGGAAATCCCATGCTTTGATAGTACGCCATTTTTTCTTTAGCTAATTTACGTTGAGAAGATTCAGTTTTTTCAAAAATTGAAAACTTAATTGAAGAAAAAATGTTAGGGGGAACTCTTTTTATTGTAAATTTTTTAAATTTCGCATGACCTTTATCATCTTTTTTATCATAGCTACAAATAAATTGAGTATCTGAAGATAAAATTCCCTTATCTATAAAGGAAAACCAAAGGACATGAGTTTCTGGTGTTCCAGAAGAAATGTTAATAACAAAACGTACATCAGAAGGATATTCAATGTCTTTTTGGGATAAACATTCGGAAAACTTTTTAGATAAAAGCTCGGCAATTTTTTGATAATCATGAATATATTCTTTTTTAATAGGAACTTCAATACGCTCAAATTTATCTTTATAAAACTGAGAAGCATTAGAATACTCATGAAACCATGTTATTTGATCTTCGAGAGGGTAATAGTGGATAAATCTCCAAAGTTGTTCTAAAAATTTCTCCTTTTTTCCAGGCATTTTTTCCTTAATATAATCTAATTCACCAGGAAGGGATAAGTTCTGTTGAAAAACTTCTAGCCAATGTTTTTGATCTTCAATCGAAATTTCTGGATCAGGCGAATTATCTTGCAATTTCTTTTTTTCTTCTATTGAGAGATTTTCTATATTTTGCAATTTGTTTGACAAAAGATCTATTTTAGCCTTTGGGGAAACAATTCTATCAATTGTCTCTTGTGGAAAAGTAAAATACCAAACTTCATCAAATAAAAAACCTTTTGGCTTTTCTTTAAAAGCACGTTCTAAATCCTCTTGAACCAATTCTTCAGATTCTTCATTAGCAGCTTTATTTATACTAAACTTATTTTGATAATACGCTGCCAAAATTTGCTGAAGAAAAGTTGTGCCATGACTTGGCCAATGCCAAGTAACATAGATATTTTTCATAACAGACTCTTAAATAATTTTTGAACATTGAGTGAAATAGTACACAACAATAATGATTATATCATAAGTGTAAAAAAAGGAAATTTATTTCTTATATAGGAAATAAATTTCCTTTTTTTAATATCTATAAATTTTATAAAAATAAAATATAAATATATATAACATTCAAATTATCAAATAGTTAAGATAATTTAAATGTTATTTTATAAATATCGGCATATTTTTCGCTAATATGTAAATCATAAAGAAAAAATAAAAATTTATAAGGAGAACAAAATGGCTTTAATTGAATGTTTGGAATGTAAAAAGCAAATATCTTCAGAAGCAACATCCTGTCCACACTGTGGCTTTCCTATTCAAAAAACTTTAACTTCTTCAAATCAAAGCAATGTTATTGCAAATGCCCAGCCTTCTCAACCTACCCTTCTTTCACCAGGTTTTGAACCGCAATTAGGAAGAATAATTCTAGGAATCATTTTATCTGCTCTATGTGGATGGCTAGCCCTTTCATGGATACCAGAACATAGTCCGTATCTTGCAGAAGAAATGCTCTTAAAATATCCTGGGAAAATTATTAAAGACTTGTCATCGTATGATCCAACGGAAGTAATTCGTATATTTAAAGGAAAACTCCCTTCTGGATGCCCGGAGTGGTGGTTCTCAAAAAATGAATATCCGTGGATATTAGGTATTGCTTATCTCTTTTTTGTTGGAGGAATATTTGAACTACTCTACGGAGCCTTCTACAAAGACTATAGAATCTTATTTTGCCAAAAATGTAATAGCCAAATCATTGCCCGAAAAAAGATATTTGGACTTAAATGTGAAAAATGCAATAGTACATTACAAAGAAACTATTTAAGTTATGTGATGCTTACTCTTACTTTAGCAATTCTATTTGTATGCTTATTCATGATTATCCGCCAAATTTATTAAAT
>CAZPDM010000082.1:0-21263 GCA_964585305.1 uncultured Planctomycetota bacterium
AAGCTATTTTGTGGTTGTTCTACAATTTTTGGAAAACCACCGAATACTCAAGTTTGTCCTATATGTTTGGGGATGCCAGGCACATTGCCGGTTCTTAATTTGAAAGCTTTAGAATTAGGAGTAAGAGCAGCCTTGTCATTAAATTGCTGTATTGCGTCATACCATCGTTTTGATCGAAAAAATTATTTTTATCCAGACTTGCCTAAAGGCTATCAAATCACTCAATATCAATATCCCTTAGCTTTAAACGGTTGGCTTATAATTTTAAGTGAGCAAAAAAAAATTCGTATTGCACGCGCACATTTAGAAGAAGATGCTGGGAAATTGATTCATTCAAAAGATTGTAGCTACGTAGATTTTAATCGTGCAGGAATACCTCTTTTAGAAATAGTTACTTATCCGGATATGTCATCTTCCCAAGAAGCCTATAGTTATTTGACACAATTAAAACAAATTTTGCAATATGCTGGAGTATCAGAATGTAATATGCAAGAAGGAAGTTTACGTTGTGATGCAAATATTTCCTTACATCCTAAAGGAACTAAAGAATTGGGAACGAAAGTTGAAATAAAAAATCTAAATTCTTTTAATTATATTAGAAAAGCATTGGAATATGAGTCCTATCGTCAGGTGGAAATCTATCGCAGAGGAGGAAAAATTATTCAAGGCTCCTATAGCTGGTTAGAAAATGAGAACCGTACAGAAATTATGCGTACAAAAGAAAATGCGCATGATTATCGCTATTTTCCTGATCCAGATTTGACACCTATTTCTTTAACAAAAGATTATGTATTAGAACAACAAAATCAACTTCCAGAAATGCCACAGGTTCGTAAAAATCGTTTGATAGCACAATATCAAATAAATGATGATGATGCAGAATTCTGTACACAAGATCGAGCAGAAGCAGATTACTTTGAAGAATGTATGAAATTTATTTCTGATCCTCAAGAAGTATTGAAGTGGCTAAAAGGTCCTATTCATACTTATCTTAATGAGCATACAATAAGTATTTGCAAATTTCCAATATCATCTCAAAAATTAGCAGAATTGATAAAACTTTTGCAGTCAAAGAAAATAAATAGAACTATGGCAAAAGAGATTTTTCTTAAGATGGCTGAAAGTGGGAAATCTGCGGAATATTTTGTTCAAAGCAAAGAAAAAATTACAGATCCTATTTTTCTAAAAGAAGTGTGCAAAAAAATTATTCTACAGTTTCCCAATCTTATTCAAAATTATAAAACAAAACCTAACGTATTAAATTCTGCTGTTGGACAAGTGATGCGTCAAACAGAAAATCGTGCTGATGTGGAAATTGTAAGAGAGATTTTTATAGAATTGTTTTCTATAGAAAATTAAGTAGTTTGTCAACAAAATTGTTAGGCATATTTTCGTTATCTTAATTGCATTTGTCCATGCACGTAGTGTATGGTAGGAATTAATCCGTCGCTTATAAATGATGGCTTTAACGAAAGAAAATTTGCAGCGGCGGGTTCAATTCCTCACAGTTGGATGTCAAAAGACTTAGTCGACAGACTATTTAGTAGAATAGCATCTACAAGTAAAACTTGTAGATGCTATTCTTTTCTATATTATATAAGCAAGTTATCAAAAGTATTTGGACTAAGAATTTATTATACATCACATAGTTGGCATATTTTTTAGTCCAAAAACTTTTGTCTATTCATTTCCTCTATTTAGGTTTTATAAAAAAAGCATCGGAAATTTTAGGTGTTTTTTGAGAAGAAGTCTTTTCATTAAAATCAGATAGAGGAGCATTTGGTTCACCTGTTTTTTTTACTTCTTCAAGCTTAGAAATATCTTTTACTTCTTCAAGTTTAGAAATATTTGTAGCTTGAAAAGCTCCGCCTAGCATTTGAGCAGGCTCTTGTTGTTTGGGTTCTGCTTTTTTATCGCATATCTTATTTTCAGCATCTTCAGAAACTTTAGGTTCAGATATTTTATTTATTAAAAATGCTCCGGATATACTCATTTTATCAGATTTCTTTTGTAACCCGTTTGATTCTGAAGGAATTGGTTCAAATGCTTTTGGAATATTTATTCTTTCTTCTTTGTGATTATCTGATGGAGAAGAAGTTGTAAAAACAGATGGAATATTTATTTTATTTTCTTTTTTATTTTCTTGTGGAGTTACTGAAAAAACACTTGAAATAGCTAGTTTATCTAGCTTTTTTTTAGGAACTTCACTTTGTTCAGGAGAAGTTTTTGTAGAGGAAGTGTGTTGAATATTTAAATTTAGATTACGGAAAACTTCTATGGCCTCATCATCCTTAATTTTGTTTGCATCTAGTTCGATGCCTTTAGATTTAACTGCATCGGAAAGAAGATTTGAAGGATCGTATTTTTTCTTTCCAATTACAACAGCTGTTTTATCTCTATAAGGCATTTCATCTGTTTTTTGAGCAATAGTTTCTACTTCTTTTTTAGTAATAGGAATAGCCTGATCAACTTTTTGTATTGTAATTTTAGCAAAATTAGAATCAGTATCTTTCTTCTTGGAAACATCTTTTTTAGTAGGAATCTCGTTTTCTACAAAAACTTGTTTATTCTGAGATTCTTGCGGCTGTGAAATTTCTTTGTTGGAAGAAGTCTCTGGAGTTATGGTTTGTTGTGGCGTAGTATTTTCCTGTTTAGAAGGGGGAGGGGTTGGGGCAGCATTTGGAGGATAGACAACCTGAACAATAACTTTATTTTTATCATTTTCTAAATTTCGGCGGCGAGCCATTTCACTCCAAACTGTTAGTGAAGCTGCCACAAGACCCAAAAATGTAGCTAATAGCGTAATCCAGTTTTCCATAACTTTTCCTAAATTAGAAAACCTTGATTATTTCAACAAAATTGTTTGACGAATTTTTCTTCCACTGACTTCTAATTCAAACCATTCTGCATTATTTGGAAGGGTAAATTCGATTTTAGCTGGTAAACCATCCGTATATTTTTTTGCAACTTTACCATTAGAATCGTAGATTATACCAGTTGAAGCAATGATTTGGTTTTCGCTGACGACTTCTGCAAAAATTTCAGATAAACTTCGTAATTCTTTGGCAATTTTATGATCCCAAATATCAACATCTGTTCCCGTATCAAGATTGTCTAATTGTTCCATCTGGTTTTCATCAATTTTATCGCCGACTCCAATAAGTACACATTTTACAAAGTTGCGTTTTTCTGCAGAAATTTCTTTTGCTAATTCGATAGTATATTTTTTTACATCTTCTAAATCGTCCAATTGTCCATCAGTGATGAAGATATACATGCCACGTTTTGCTGTTACAAACAAATCTACAAAATACTTCATCGCATTTTTTAGAATTGTTTTGTTACCGAATGATGTTTTAGTAGGTCCTTGGAGTTTTAAAGTTTTACACTGTTCTTCTCTAAAATCTCCCAAAACTTCTAATTCACTACCATCTCCACAAGCCCAATAAATTACAGTTGTTCCACCGTCGGCATCAAGATTTCCAGCAAGATATGCAATAAAATCTTGAGCTATAGGTTCAACGATATTGGGAGTATTATGCAAGTATCCTTTTTGTATAGCATCTTGTTGTGCTTCTTTAGAGTAATTTCGGAATTTAATTCCATCTTTTGTATGCCAAGACATCCAGCCTTTTTTTTCATATTCATGTTCTACATCTTTAGGAATATCTCCTTGGAACATTCTACCAAAAAAGGCTTTCATAGAGACGCTTGAATCAATAGCAACACCAGTTTGCCAACCTTCTGCTTTTTCACCTTCAGGTTCCATGAGAATTGTTACTTGCACTTGCCATTTGTCATCTTCTTTACGAAGTTCTACTTTTCCAAATTCCTTAGCTGTTTTATTGCTGGGAATTAAGATTTCTTCTGCCGAAGTAGCCTTTTGAAAAGACATAATTACTCCTCCTTTAATTTTTCTCAGAAAATTTTAGCTAAATATTATATTTTAGGTAATTATCAAATAAAAAATAGTTTTCATCAACTATAAAACTTCTGAGATGTCTTGTAGAATATCTTTTTTAGGTGTATGAATTGTAAAAATACTTTCTCCTTTGGGGAGATTGAATCTGAACTTTCCTGGAAGTCCGTCGCTCCAGAACATTAGAGTTTTTCCAGATTTTGAAATTACGCTACCTTTGCTAGCAATAGTTGTGTCTTCTTGTATAAGCTCTCCATAAAGGACAGCTAATATGTCGGCTTCATTTTGCATAGAGGAGACTAATCCATGAGACCATAAATCACAATTAATTCCACTTCCTTCAAACATATCATCAAATCTTTGCAATTGTTCTTCATCTACTTCTTCACCAATTCCAATTAAAACCAGTTTCAAAAATTTTCTTTTTTCTTCCGCAATTTCTTTTCCAATTTTTAGACAGTAAGAAAAGCAACTTTCTTCGTCTTCAATGATTCCATCAGTAATAATTACACCCATTGTCCAATCCGAATTATTAGAAACCTCTTCTGCTGCATAGCGAATCACTGGAAGTAATTTTGTTCCACGTCCCCATTTTTCTTTTTTAGGGCCGGTAATAGAGGCTGTACTCCATTCTTCTTCATTAAATTCGCCAATTTTTTCTATTTTGGTGCCATCTTGATTGACAGCCCAATAGATTCCGGAAACTAATCCTGATTTAGAAACAGATGTTAATAAACCTCCTAATTTTCTGGCAACAATTTCTACGTAATTTGCATCACCACCAAATGGCCCAACAAATCCATACATTTTTTTCATGGAAGCAGAAGCATCTAATGCTAGAAAAGCCTTTGAGTTACCTTCTCCAACTAAAATGTCAATATCTGGCATAAAACAGACTACAATCTCATTTGATCCATCAGTCTGTGGCAGCACATTTACATCTGCTAAAGGAGGTGTAGGACGAGCGATTTTAGCCATAAGACATCCCTTTATAAAAACACACCTTAAGGAAAAAAATAACCTTGTTGTAAGCTATCTAATAAAAATAGTCTATCATAAAAAAAAATGATTTGTCAATAAAATTTAAAAATATATTTCCTCTTGACAATATCAACTTTCTCCTATAAAATTTTAAATTACTTGAACAGGCAGTGCTGTAGGAGGTTCGCACATTTCAAACATATTTTTCTATTCATAGCACAGGGAAATTTGCTCATCAGGATTTTTCCCGTCTTTGCTATACCTTAGATTGTATTATTTCCAAGATGGCAAAATCTCGAGCAAGACAACGTTATGGTTGAAATACCTAGTGGAAATACGCTCACTGCTGGAATTCCAGACCATAGTTAGGGCCACAAAATAGAGTGTTACCAGCGAGCGACAATTGGTCTAATCAAAAAAGCAAGCGGAGACTGTGCAAGCACAGCGACCGTGTCAAGGAACTTGTGGCGTTGGTAGATACACCCTCTTTTAGCAATCGCTAAATCTGTATTTGTTAGCTTTTGTCACAAAAATGTATCGGTTCTGTTCCTACTCCTGAACTAACAACTATTGTTCTTTTAGGTTTGGCTATATTAGGTTTGAGGTGTTTTCGTCGCAAACATTAAAAATTTTTACTTTTTTTTAAAAAAAACTATCGCTTTTTTATGATGGCATGTTTAATATCTAGCCAAGTAGATATTGCATGCCATTTTTATTTTAAGAAAATTTGTTGTAACTAATTATTAGTTGTATAATATAGCTCAGGTAGTTTGATACATAAGTTTTTTCTTGACAAAAAAACTTTTTATGTTATCATACCTAAGCAAAATGTACAATTGATAACATTCTTTTCAAATTGATATATACAAAATATAAATATAAAAAAAGGCAATGGTTTATGGATACTAAAAATAAAATTTGTTTGAGACAGATGGAAATTAACCAATCTGGAATAGTTAAAGATATTAAAGCAATAGGGGAAGTTGGCAGAAGAATTCGCGATATGGGTTTAGTTCCTAATGTAGAAGTAAAAGTTGTAGGCCGTGCACCTTTGAGAGATCCTATTGCTCTTCGTTTAAAAGATTCAACATTAGCACTTAGAAGTAGCGAGGCCGATGCTATTATGGTTGAGGTTGTTGAATGAAAGAAAAGATCACTATAGCTCTTGCTGGAAATCCAAATTCTGGAAAAACTACGATGTTTAATGCCTTAACAGGAGCAAACCAACGAGTTGGAAATTATCCTGGGGTGACTGTAGAGAAAAGAGTTGGACAAGTTAAAAATAATGATTATGTCATTGATGTTGTAGATCTTCCAGGAATATATTCACTGACTGCATATTCCGAAGATGAATTGGTAGCAAGAAATTTTGTGATAGAAGAACATCCAGATATTGTGGTAAATATTCTTAATGCTACAAGCCTAGAACGAAATTTATACTTGTGTGTACAATTTATGGAGCTTGGGATTCCAGTCGTTATCGCTTTAAATATGATGGATGAAGTTAAAAAACAAGGCCGTATTATTGACGCTGAGAAGTTATCGCAGATTTTTAGAGTTCCTGTTGTTGAAACAATTGCTAGAATTGGACATGGCAAGGAAAATTTGGTTAGACAAACAATTGATTTTGTTCATAAAACAAATAAGAAATGGATTCCTTTACATATCTCTTATGGTAGTGATATTTCTCCTGTATTACTGGAAATGACTGCTTTGATTGAAAAAGAAAACTTTATGATAGAACGCTATCCTGCACGATGGATTGCTTTAAAGTATCTCGAAAATGATGAGCAAATCATCTCTCTTCTTCAACAAAAGCCAATTTTAATACAAAAATTAGCAGAAATTTCAGACAAACTAAATAAACATTGCAAAATTACATTGAACACAACTCCGGAAGCAATTATTGCAGATTATCGATATGGATATGTTTCTTCGATTGTTAAACAAGGAGTTTTAACTATCCCTAAACAAGAAAATAGAATTGCTTTCTCTGATAAATTAGATTTAATTTTAACCCACAAACTCTTAGGCCCTGCTATCATGTTTGCTTTATTGTATGCAATATTTCAAATTACTTTTACCCTTGGTGAAATACCTATGGGGTGGCTGGAAGAGTTTTTTAAGTGGCTTGGGAATACATTTACAACGCTTATTCCTTCTGGAATCTTTCAATCTCTTGTTGTTTCCGGGATTATCCAAGGAGTTGGAGGTGTTCTTAGTTTTGTTCCTTTGATTATTATTATGTTTATTCTCATTTCATTTTTTGAAGATTCCGGATATATGGCTCGTATGGCATATATGATGGATCGTGTATTACGGATATTTGGTTTGCATGGATGTTCTGTTATGCCTTTTATTGTTTCTGGAGGAATTCCAGGAGGATGCACTCTTCCAGGGATTATGGCAACACGAACTCTTCGAAGTCCAAGAGAAAAACTTGCTACAATACTGACAGCTCCTTTCATGATCTGTGGGGCAAAAATTCCTATGATTCTTTTACTTATTGGAACATTCTTTAAAGAAGGTGCTGCGGTTGCTTTATTTTGGATCACAATAGGAACATGGATAATTGCTCTACTTGTTGCTCGAATTATGCGTTCTACCATTATTAAAGGTGAGGCGGCTCCATTTGTGATGGAACTTCCCCCATATAGAATGCCTACCTTGAAAGGTATTTTGATTCATACATGGGAAAGAGCTTGGGAATATATCAAAAAAGCAGGAACTTTAATATTAGGAATTTCTATTTTATTATGGGCTTTTATGACATTTCCCATGCCACCACAAGATGGAACAATCTCTACTCAGTCCGAAGTATTAAAATATTCTTATGCGGGGAGAGTTGGTATTGCTTTAGAGTCTTTAACGAGTATAGCAGGTTTTGATTGGAGAGTGAATATAGCACTTTTGGGTGGATTCGCAGCAAAAGAAGTAATTGTATCAACACTAGCTACAGCATATTCTTTAGAAGAATCAGAATCTGAAACAACTTTGTCAGAACATTTACGTCAAGATCCTAAATGGAGTAGGTTGCATGCAATTAGCTTGCTTATTTTCATTATTCTATATTCTCCTTGCCTTGCTACAATTGTTATAATGTCAAGAGAAGCCTCTTGGAGATGGGCAATATTTAGTATGGTTTTTAATACTTCATTTGCTTTTATTGCTGCTGTTGCAGTTTTTCAAATTGGCAAACTGTTCTAAACCAAAAAATGAAATAATGAAAAAACTTCATTATATAAATAAAGATTTCTTAAGAAATTTTATGAATATAATGAAGTTTTTTCAGTAAACTTATTCATCAAAAAATATCTTTGGTATTATAAAGATTTACTTAATTTATTATCAAAAATATTTAAATATAATCTTCTGAATATTACTTGACATAGAAATAAATCTAGTTAAAATGATAGAATGAAACTATCAAAATATGCAAAGAAAAACTCTATTTCATACCTCACAGCTTATAGGCATTGGAAACAGGGGTTAATAAAAGGAAAACAGCTGGCAAGCGGAACGATTGTTGTAACAGACGAAGATGATACAAAACCGATTGAACATAATAGAGCCGTGATATATGCACGAGTGTCATCAGCCGAAAACAAGAGCAATCTTGAAACTCAATGTGAGCGGCTAAAAAATTTTGCAAGTGCAAAAGGCTATAAAATCGTAAAGGAGGCAAAAGAAATCGGTTCTGGACTCAATGACAACCGTCCCAAGCTGGAAAAACTGCTGAGAGAGGATGATTGGGATATTTTACTTGTAGAACATAAAGATCGGTTAGCAAGATTTGGAATTAGCTATTTGAATATTTTATTGGAAAAACAAGGAAAAAAGATCGAAATAATAAATGAAATAGAAAACAATAAAGAAGATTTGATGAAAGATTTCGTTTCTATTATTACGTCTTATTGTGCTCGCTTGTATGGTTTACGTAGAAGCAAAAAAAAGACAGAAAAAATAATAGAGGAGCTAAAGAAAAAATGAAGCTTGTTGAAAAGCATATAATTCGGAAAGGATACAGCTTTTTCGAACTATATATTTTTTTTATGGTATAATTTTTTCGAGATGCTCAAAACTTGGAAAAAGATATGCTCTCCGCCATAAATAAATGGTTGGAGTCTCTCAAGGTAGGAAAAAATTGGTTCTTTAAATTTTAATAATGGGGAACCAATTTTTTCCATGAAAAAATTTTGAAGACCTACGGGTTTATGATTATGCTTTCATCGCCACCCTGAAGCTTTCCTGAAGGGTTAGCGATTTCTCGCACTTTTTTTTAAAGATGAAGAACTAAAGGAAAAAAAGAATGAATGAACCTGCTCCAACAAATATGCCTTCACGAAGTATGCTTATGTTTAATATCCTTTATTCTATGATTCCTCTGATTGGTTTTTGGATTGTAGAAGAAAAATATGGATTAGAAGCAGGAATTATTGCTGCAATTGTTCTTGGTGTTGCTGAAGTAGTCTGGATTTATATTAAAGAACATCGTTTAGAGCCATTTGCTTTTTGGAGTGCAATATTAGTTGTTGTAATGGGTGGCATAAGCTGGTGGCTGGAAAGTTCAACAATTATTCGCTTAAAACCAGCGATTTTAGAGGGAGTTTTTGCAGCAGTATTTCTTGTTTCTTCCTTGTTAGGTAAACCTTTTATGGTTATTATGGCAGAAAAACAATTTGGAAATTTTATCCAAAATCCTTTGCAGATGAGATATCTAAATGGTTTGAACGTTCGTATTGGTATATTATTTGTTTTACATACAGCAGTAACAGTTTATGCTGCAATATGGTTAAGTCTTAGTGCTTGGGTTTTTGTCAAAGGCATTTTATTTTATGTATTTTTTGCAATTTTTTTTGTCTTTGAGTTTTTATATTCTCGGTTTTTTATGAGTCGAGAAAGTCAAAAAATTTTGCATCAACAGGTCTTTTTAGAATATCAACGGCAAATGATTCAAAATCTGAGAAAACCTCAAGAAATAGAAATTGAAAAAATACCAGACAAAGATACAAAAAATCGCCAAAATTCTATAAAATTTTTGAAATAGAAATAATTATATAAGCAAGGAAATTTTTATGTCTGATTCACTAGCTAATGAGCAGATTCCAATATATGTAGATGTAGATGGTACCCTTATTTATACAGATTTGCTTTATGAAGCAACTTTAAAACTAATCAAAAAATATCCGCTAAAATTATTTTTATTACCATTTTGGTTATTACGTGGTAAAGCATTTTTGAAAAATAAAATTACTCAATATGTTGAAATTTTTCCTAATGTGCTTCCCTATCATGAGGAATTCTTAGTTTTTTTAAAAGAGCAGCATCAACAAGGGCGTAAAATATTCTTAGCAAGTGCTTCCCATCAAAAATTTGTAGAAAAAATTGCTCATTATCTAGGAATATTTTCGGGTATTTTAGCGAGTAATGAATCTACTAATCTTTCAGGAATAAAAAAACTTCAAGCTATTCTTGAACAAGAAAAAAATGGACGTTTTGCTTATGCTGGCAACAGTAAATCTGATTTAGTTATTTGGAAAAGAGCTTATGAAGTTATTATTGTCAATGCTTCTAAAAAAATTGAGGATTCTTTCCAATCTCAAAATCAGTCTCCAAAAATTTTTAAAGGATTACGTCCTAAAATTACAACTTGGATTAAGGCTTTGCGCATTCATCAATGGTTGAAAAATGTATTACTTTTTGTTCCATTGTTAACGGCACATGTTAGTGACAAAATTTCTTTTGCTGGGTTAGTTTTTGTAGCATTTTTTTGTTTTGGATTTGTTGCTTCTGCAACTTATATTATCAATGATTTATTTGATCTTGACTCAGATCGACAACATCCTAAGAAATGCAAACGTCCTGTTGCAAGTGGAAAAATTTCTATTATTTCTGCAGGTATTATGAGCGTTTTTTTATTAACTTTGGGCTTTCTTATCAGCATTTTTTTCTTGCCTACTTCATTTACAGCCATGCTTGGAATATATTTAGTTAGCACTCTTTCTTATTCTCTTTATTTTAAGCAGCGTCTTTTGCTTGATGTTATCATGCTGGCAGGATTATATACCTTAAGAATTTTTGCAGGAGCGATGGCAATACAAGTTGAGGTCTCCTTCTGGTTATTAGCATTTTCTATGTTTATGTTTTTTAGCCTTGCACTTGTCAAACGATGCTCAGAATTATATTTGATGCAGGAAAATAATGTTGCAAGCTTAAATGGCCGAGGTTATCAAACTAGCGATTATGCTATTATTCAAACAATGGGAATTGCTAGTGGATATGCTGCCGTTTTAGTTTTTGCTTTATATATTGATAGTAAAGCGGTTACAGAATATTATTCCCATCCGAAAGTTTTATGGTTGCTCTGTCCTATTCTTTGGTATTGGCTCAATCGTATGTGGATTAAAACTTCACGCGGCCAGATGCATGACGATCCTGTAATGTTTAGTTTATCCGATCCAGTAAGCTGGTGTGCAATATTTTCTGGTGCTATAGTATTTATTATTTCTTATTGGATGTAGCAGATCATTTAGTCAGGAGTAAAATATGGCAGCGAAATACATTATTTTAATCCTATTGAATTTATTTCTTTTTTCTAGGTCTTTTATAGAAGCCCAAAATAATAAGTTAATACTTGGAAAAGAAGAACAATTTCAAAGTTTCTCTATTTCTGAAAAATGCCAAGGATATATTTTTCCAACATGGTTGAGGCAACATTCTCAGGTTGATCGCCGTATATGGACTAAGCCAAACCAATGGTGGCCAATGGAAATTGAATTTGCTACTACACAAGCTTGCGAAATAAAAGGAGTAGTTGCTTGGCATCCATATTCAAATGAAAATTTAGCAAAAAATGTATGCCATACTTTTTCTCTTGAAGCACCTGCAATGGCGAAAAAACGTCTTTCTGGATGTATCCAACTGACAAAAGAATTTGAGCAGAAATTAGTTTATCCTAATATTATTTTTTATGATAATGATGTTCCAATTAAAAAGCTGGAGCTTAAATCTTTTCCTGAATCTTTTCTCAAAGCTTCGGATGAACTTTTTTTAATTGTAACCTCCGAAAATGCTTTTAAAAAGCAAGAGCATTTATTTTGGGAATTTTCCTTTTCAGCAGAGGAAAGTCGGCAAGCGAATTTTAAAAGAAAAATTGTTTGGGCAAAGCCAGCATTCTTTCCAGATAATGTTCTTGCTTTGCAAGATTTTTCTGCCATTATTTTTGATGATCTTTCTGGTGAATGGCCAAATTGGAACAATTCACAATGGAAAGCATTACAAAATTATATTACTTCAGGCGGCAGAATATATGTTTGTGCAGGTTTTAATGACGGCTATTTAAACGATGTTAATTGGCAAAAACTTCTACCTGTAGAATTGAAAGAGATAGTTGTAATCAATAAAGGTAATGCTGATTTCAGTAGTTCTTTTCCTTGTTTTCAGCCTCCAGAAATACCAATAACTATATTTTTGGATACTCCTTTTCAGTTAAGAAAAAGCATTATTAAACCTCAAGCATCCGTTTATGCTACGTTAGCAACATTTCCTTGGATTGTTTCGCAAGATTATGGTTGTGGTAAAATTATTTTTTTATCAACGAGTTTTTGCGATCCATATTGGAAAAAAATTGCAGAAATCTCTGAAGATAAAAAAAAACATCTTAATGGAGAAGACTTTCTTTTACAAAAAATTCATGATCAAAATCCTGTTACTGATTTAAAACTTATGGCAGGTTATCTTTTGAAATATTTTCCTAAATCTTCTCATCTTTCTGCAAATAGCTTAAAAAATATAAATGATGCTCATTTACTTTTAGATACTGTATCAGGGTTTGTACCTCCTCCATTTTCTTGGATCATAATAATATTATTAACATATATTGGTATTCTTGTTAGTATAGTAATGATTTGTTATCTAAAAAAAAAGTATTTTTTAGCTTGGTTTTTAGCTATAGTTTGGGCAATGCTATTTCTTATGACTTTTTTATATAGAGGGCAGAATTGGTGGAAATTTCCAATTGTCGCAAATGATATTTCTCTGATTCAAGCTAAAATAGGTAGCAATGAAGCATACGCAAGCCATATTTTTTCTATAACAGCGCAACATACAAATACATATAATATTTCTGTTGGAAACGAAACTTATTATGTTTTTCCAGAACGGGTCGAAAAAAATAATTATAATTTGCTTTGGAAAGATACAATAGAATGGATGGCCCAAAGGCCTAATAAAATACAAATCAGGTTATATAGTAATGCTAATGAATATTTTTCTGCCCAAGGTCAGATTCCTTTTGAAGAAAACTGGGAAAGTCAATTAAAATTAGAACAAGAAAAAATCATAGGGAAAATCACTAATCCTACCAATATTCTTTGGAAAAATGCTTGGATAATTATAGGAGATTTTGCCGTCCCATTAGGGAATATAACGCCTGGTGAAACCAAAAAGATAGATTCTTATCTTACTATATTTTCGCTCAATAATTTAAAAAAAGAATTATTAGAAATGGAGAAAAATAGTTTAGACATTTTTTCTTCTCAAATAACTTCTATTAACAAACAATTTAAACCATATCTTATTACATTTTCTAATATTCCCACTTTAAATTTATCAGGCATTGGAAAAATTGCATGGTCGTATACATTCACCGCTTTAATACTAGAATTACATATATTGGAGTTCTCAACACCATATCCTGTAAAACAAAAATTTTCTTTTTATAAACCTGAAGTATCTTATTTGCTTCCTCAGGAAAAATATCAAGAAGTTTTTTTTCCCATTTTGTTAGATAAGGACTATTATTCTCAAATTCAAAAAATTACTTTGGATATTTCTTTCAAGGATCATAATTGTTCTAATGTTGAAATCTATAATATTTCTCAGAAAAAATGGCTAACTTTAGCCGTAGAACATAATTGGAATAGTGTTTATGACAATCAGTTTTTTGTTTTAGATAGTTCTTATATTTGTCCTTATACAAATAAATTTTGGTTATCTGAGTTCCCAATATTCAGACATCAATCAGAGCCATATAAAATAATCTCAACGATTATTTTTGGGAAAAAATAAAAAGAAATTTTATTAGAATATTTAAAAAAAATGTGATATAATTACCCTCTAAATGAATAGACAAAAGTTTTTGGACTAAAAAATATGCCAACTACGTGTTTGAGATTCAACTGTGAGGAATTGAACCCGCCGCTGCAAATTTTTTTCGTTAAAGATTACCTTCTATAAACGGCAGGTTAATTCTTACCATGCACATCCGTGTATGGACAAGTTTACTTAGCTAAAGTTAGTATTAAGATAGAAATGTATAATAAATTCTTAGTCCAAATACTTTTGACAACTTACTTATATACATTACAAAAAAATATCATTTTTGTTTAAAGATATTATTTCTAAGTTGCATTTTCTTAGTCGCAACTATATTTAATTAGTTTTGTGGATGGCCATCCGTCCCTCAGCTTAGGATACCCATTATGCAATCCAACGAAGAAAGTCTCTTTAGAAAAATTGCCAGCGAGGGGCAACTTTTGACCCAAAAACAAGTAGAGGAATGTCTTGAAATACAACGACAAAGCCCTAATCGCAAAAGCCTATTTGGTATTATGATTGAAAAAGGATATATTAACGATTCAAATATGGGCGCAATTGTGGCAATGACACCTTCTTCGCCGCAACCGGTTGAAATAGAAGAAACTCAAAAACGGATAAAAAGATTTGGCGAATTATGTGTAGAAAAGGGGCTGGTAACAAGTGCCCAAATCGATGAATGCTTGAAATTTCAAAATGATCTTGATGCTAAAGGAAAACATATCCGCATAGGCCAAATTTTAATAGAAAAAAAATATGTAGATATAAGAAAAGCTCAGATGATTTTGGAGCTTCAAGGAAAAAAAATACTGCGTTGTCTTAAATGCGAGACTAAATATAATATTCGTAATTATAAATTAGAAAAAAAATATCAATGTCCCAAATGTGGAAATGAGTTAGCAAGCAGTGAGCGTAAAGATAAAGATGTAGCAGTTTCAGACAATAGCATAATGAATGTGGAACGTAGTTTTTCTTCACGCGATTCTGTTGATGTAGATGATGAAGCCTTATCTCTATTGCATAAAAAAGTTGGCGATTATGAAATCGTGGAGCTATTGGGCGAAGGCGGTATGGCGGATGTCTATAAAGTAATTAGTTCTAAGCACAAAAAAGCTCGTGCGTTAAAAGTAATGAAGTCTCAAGCTGGTGTCCAGCGATTTAATCGAGAATTTGAAAGCGCGCATTCTCTTCGACATCCCAATATTGTCCGTGTCTACGACACTGGAAAGATAGAAAATCGTTCCTATTTCTTCATGGAATATCTTGATGGGGGAACATTAGCAAAATATATTGAAAAAATGGGAGTTTTATCTGTAAAGGACTCTCTTAATATCTTAAAACAAGTAGCCATGGGATTGAATTATGCACATGAAAATAGCATTATTCATCGGGATATTAAAACAAGTAATATTTTGCTTACACGCAGTCCTAACCGCGAAATTATTTCAAAAATTACAGATTTTGGTATTGCTCGCGCACCTAGTAGCAATCAAATTACAGTAACAGGCCAGCTTGTTGGAACCTTTAAATATATGGCTCCAGAACATATCAAAGGTGAAAATTTAGATGGGCGCGCAGATATTTTCAGTTTAGGCATTGTAGCATACGAAATGCTTACTGGGCGTGAGCCTTTTACTGTAGATTCTCCTATTGGTTATCTTTTTGTTAATGTTCGTGAAACCCCTCCTATGGTGCATCAGATCAATTCAGATATTCCTAAAGCAGTATCTTTACTTGTTGCCCAAATGATGGCAAAGTCGCAGAAGGAAAGATATGATGCTCCGGCTCTTTTGAGAGATTTAGATCGTTTAAATACTCATTTGAGCAAGGGAGAATGGATCCATGAAGAAGAAGATGCTACTTCTATCTTCTATGAAAAAGGCGCGGTAGCAAAAATAAAAGGCTTATGGAATCGCTTTTTTGTAAGCAAAAAATTTGACGAAGAATCTTCTCCAAAGCTCAGTTCTACAGAACCAGGGAAATTAACATCTGGAACTATAATTTCTCAATCAATGGAGACAGAAGAAGTCAATAAAGATGCCGCAGCACAAAAACAATATGAATTTGCTCAAGAGCTTGTTCATCAAAATAATATTGATGGGGCTAAAAAATATTTGACAGCATTGATTGAAGTCTTTCCAGCAAGTGTTTGGGCTGCACGTGCAAAACGCCAATTATTGAAATTAGATTCTCAAGATGAGAATAAAAAAGAATTAAAAGCTGCAAAAAAAAAATTTCTAGCCTAAATAAAGACAGCTCTTCCCCAACAAAAATTGTAGATCAACCTGACGAAGAAAAAATCATTGAAGAGAAAATAAAATCTGCATCTCCCAAAAAAGAATCTGAAAAAAAAATAATCCCTTCTTCTGAAAATAATTTCAATTCCGATTCATTGCCTGCCTCTTTATCAAAAGATGAGCAAATTAACCAAGATTCTACATCTGAAAATAATATATCTAACATTATCTCTGATAATTCTGCTAATATAGGTTCTAATCAAACTCCTATAAAGAATATAGAAGATAAAGAACCTTCGGATTATGTTCAATCTCCTGAGCCATCCCAACTTCCTAATACAGATACTCTAAAAAAAATAAATGAAATTGATTCTTCAAATTCATTTACTCCCAACTCTGATGAAGATGTAGAACCTAATAATTTTTCGGAAAAAACTATACCACCTATTGCTGAACCTGTTCAAATCAGTATTAACGATGCAGAAGATGTTCTTATTTCTTTAAGAACATTTATTGCAAATGTCAAAGATCGGGAAGAATATCGACAGAAACAAAGTTGGCTAGAACAAGCATTTATTATTCTGCAGGAACAGTCTTGGGATTCCGCAAAAGAAGAAGCTTCTGAGATTTTATATAAATGGGGGCATTTCTTAATTTCTATAGGGCAAAAAGAAGCTGGATTGTTAAGATTTTGGAAACTTTACGAAAAATTTCCTGGCACAAAATGGTATCAGCAGGTATTTGAAGAATTGGTGGCTATGGAAAAAACAGAAGATATGCTTTTTATTCCAAAATCTGTAATCACTTTGGGTGAAAATGGCATAGAATATCAATTGCAACCATATTTTATAGATACCTACTTAGTAACAAATGCTAAATATTATGACTTTATAAAAGAGACAGGCTATAAAACTCCTAGTAATTGGTTAGGAGATATTTATCCTGTTGGCAAAGCAAATCATCCTGTTACCTGGGTAAATTTAGAAGACGCTTTAACTTATGCTACTTGGAGCGGAAAACGTTTACCTACAGAAATGGAATGGGAAAATGCTGCGAAAGGACCTGAAAGCTATCTTTGGCCATGGGGAAATTTTTATGAAAGTAATCGTTGTAATTGCCATGAAACTGGTATAGGCGATACTACACCAATTGGGCATTATCCTAATGGTCAATCCTATTATCATGGGTATGATTTTGCTGGAAATGTTTGGCAGTGGACAGATAGTATATATCAAAATAATAGACACTATCATATTTTGCGTGGAGGGTCTTGGTTTACTTTAGAACAATTTTCTACCACTGTCTATCGTTATTTTGATTTTATAACAAGCCGAAAAGCAATTTATGGATTTCGTTGTGCGAAAACTTTTGGAAATATGTTAAAATTCATGATTACTTCTCCTAAAAAATTAGTCTAAAATTAACATTGCATTCTCACGCTTTGTACTAATCTCAAAGCGTGAAAAATTCTTAAAAAATATTCAAATAGCCAGGAAATATTTATGAGGCTGGATTTATATAACCATACTATTTCTTTAGGCAATAAAATTGCTTGGCGAAATTCTGCAAAACATATCCATTTAGAAAAATATTTATATGCTATTCAGTATCATAAGCTTGATGGTATTGCAATAACAAATCGTCATAATATTACTGAGGCCGTAGTATTAGCTCGGGAATACCCTACTAGTGTCATTGTTGGCTGTGAATATCAAGTTGCTTGGAAAGAAAATACAACAGTTTCTATCGTCGTTTTAAATTTGGATACCAATTTCCATGAAATTCTTCTTCAAGAAAGACTAAAAGGATTGCCACATTTTTGTGAAATTGTACGAAACCAGAACTACCCATTCTTTATGGTTTCTTTAGCTAGTGGAATTCCTCAAGATCATCCTTTTGCTTGTGAACTGTTAGAAGAATCTTTGCAATATATAGATGCTTTAGCTGTTGTAGATGCTTACGAAGGAACAGGTCAATTTGCTATAGGGCTTGCTAATTACTACAACCTTGCTACTATTGGAGGGTCTGGACACTTAGTGTGTAGTAATCGCAGAGCATATACAGAATCTCTTGAAAGCACATCACTATCCCAATTTTGGAAAGCAATTCAAAATAAGAAAGTTTCTGTTGGAATTACTTATGAAATAGGGTTTTCCAAAGGAGCAATTTCTTCTATATGGGAATTAGGAAAAAATTTCTATCGAAAAGAAGTAGAAAATTTAAAAAGCTCTGAAGAGATTTGGGAAATTCAGCAACCATCAGCTTTTGAAAATTGGATACGATTAGGGCAAACTATTATTACCCCTCTTATTTATAGTATTCCACAATCTTTTCGCCTGCAAAAAAAGCAGTCTATGAACCATAAATTGGAGAACTTTGGACAGAAGTTTATTGTTTATCTTAAAAATAAACAAACTCGGCAAATATATTCAACATCAGATTCTTTAATAGAAAAAAAAAGAAAATGGAATGAATCTATATTAAAAATTTGCCAAAGTTTTCAACATACCTCTATTCCTGCTGATGGTTTTCCTACTTTAGTTCATAAGTCAACATCTTTTTAACGGAAGAATTATGCAAATTCAGGTAGATGAAGTTTCTATTCGATGTATGGGATGTTCTACTATTTTAGCATTAGAAGAAGCCGCTCGAGCTGAATGGAAGCTATGTCGCAGGTGTCAGTGCGCAATATGTAACTTTTGTTTTGACAATCTTGATGAACATAAACATTGTCTTTCTTATTTTTGTACACAAAAACATCAAATTATTGATCCCATTCCATTACCTATTGAAAAGATTTTAATCTTTGCGCAAGAGAATTACCAAGAGGAATACAAAAAAGGATTGATTTATAAACTTTTCTTTGAAGAACAAGAACATCTGCATAAACCTTCTTTTTTTGTTTTGAATGAAAAAAAAATAGAACTTATAGACGAATCTCAGCGTCCTACAAAAATACAAGAAGAAATGTGGAAAAATTCACAATTAGTTGTTACAAAGAGACGTGGTGGCAAGTTTATTACTTGGGAGAAAATGATATAATTTTATTTTTATCTCTCAAGAAATATAGTTTTTTAACGTTTTGTTTTTTTTATAAAAATTTGTTGAAATTTGTTGAAATTTTAGTAAAAGAAAAAATGTTTAATTGAGGTTTAAGAATTATGTCAGACAATTCCAATACGCCCAATAAAGAAGAAAATTCTCCCAAAGCAGAAGCTACGGATTTTATTCGGGCAATTATTAAAGATGATTTGCAAAAAGGAAAACATCTCAGTATTCGCACACGATTTCCTCCAGAACCCAATGGCTATTTACATATTGGGCATGCAAAATCTATTTGTCTCAATTTTGGTTTAGCGAAAGAATTTAATGGCTTATGCAATTTACGCATGGATGATACAAACCCATGTAAAGAAGAACAAGAATATGTAGATGCGATTAAAGAATATGTCCACTGGCTAGGGTTTGATTGGGAAGATCGGCTCTATTATGCTTCAGATTATTTTGAACAGCTATATCAGTGCGCAGAACAATTGATTATGGATGGAAAGGCTTATGTTTGTGAATTAACAAAGGAAGAAACTAGCGAATATCGTGGAACTCTTACTGGCCCTGGACAAGAAAGCCCCTATCGTAATCGTCCTGCTGCAGAAAGCCTTGATCTTTTCCGTCGTATGAGAGCTGGAGAATTTGAAGACGGAAGTAAAGTTTTGCGAGCTAAAATTGATATGAATTCTCCCAATGTCAATATGCGTGATCCTGTTATCTATCGCATTCGCAAAATCCCTCATCAGCATACTGGCGATAAATGGTGCATCTATCCTATGTACGATTATGCCCATTGCATTTCAGATGCAATTGAAGGTATTACACATTCTATATGTACTCTAGAATTTGAAAACCATAGGCCTTTATATGATTGGTTCTTAAATCAGCTTGAGAATAAAATGCCTTTTCTCAAATGCCATTCGCAACAGATAGAATTTGCTCGTTTAAATCTGACATACACTTTAATGAGTAAGAGGAAATTGCTGACATTGGTTAAAGAAAAATCTGTAAATGGATGGAATGATCCACGGATGCCGACACTTGCTGGAATGCGTCGTCGTGGTTATACCCCACGTGCAATTCGAAATTTCTGTGAAAAGATTGGTGTAGGGAAAACCGAGAGTACGGTTGATTTTTCTTTGTTAGAATTTTGTATTCGTGAAGATTTGAATGCTGTTTGCCCGCGTGTTATGGCTATTCTCAATCCGTTAAAAATTGTCATTGATAACTATCCTGAAAATCAAGTTGAATATTTAGAAGCTCCCTATCATCCTGAAGATGCTTCTTGGGGAACTCGCAAAATTCCTTTCTCTCGCAATCTCTATATCGAACGTGAAGACTTTATGGAAAATCCTCCAAAAGGATTTTTCCGTTTATCTCCTGGCAAAGAAGTACGATTACGATATGCCTACTTTCTTAAATGCGTAAGTGTTGTTAAAGATTCTACTGGTGAAATTACTGAAATTCATTGCACTTATGATCCAGAAACTAAAGGTGGCAATGCTCCAGACAATCGAAAAGTAAAAAGTACACTGCATTGGCTATCTTCTCAACATGCTTTAACAGCAGAAGCTCGTTTATACGATCATCTTTTTATCAAGGAATTTCCAGAAGAAGACAAAGATGATTTCCGCAAATATCTTAATCCCAAATCTCTTGAAATAAAAACTTGCTATATTGAACCTAGTTTAGGAAATGTAAAAGCTGAAGAACGTTATCAGTTTGAACGCCTTGCTTATTTTTATGTTGATCCTGATAGCACCCCAGAAAAATTAGTTTTCAATCGCATTATTACGTTACGCGATGCATGGACTAAAGTACAGCAAAAAGAAGGGCTGACGGATAAAAAGTAACTTGTTATGAATAACAACAAAATACGCTGCGGTATCGCAGCGTATTTTTGTAGGAGTAGCATTGGTCAATCACACCTTGACTAAAGATCAAGGGGCTTGGAAAACTAAACCCCAAGCCTTTTGAGTTAG
>CAZPDM010000083.1:0-20115 GCA_964585305.1 uncultured Planctomycetota bacterium
CTATTTTTTCAATAATTCCTGTTCAATTTTTTGTAAATCTTGTAACCAGACATTTGCAACAGCATCGCTAGGCATACGCCAATCTCCTCTTGGAGATAGTGCAACTGTTCCAACTTTAGGTCCATCTGGCAGACATGAACGTTTAAATTGTTGAGAAAAAAATCGTTGATAAAAAACTTTCATCCATTGTAAAATTTCTTGCGGCTGGTACATGTCAGCAAAAGTGTGGCAAGCTAATATAGCAATCTTACGCGGAGAATATTGAAAACGTAGAGTGTAATAAAGAAAATAATCATGCAAAATATATGGACCAATAGAATTTTCTGTTATCTGTTGACTTTCTCCTTCTTTATCTATGGGCAATAATTCAGGAGAGGCAGGAGTTTGGCAAATATCTTGTAAGATAGCAGAAATTTGGCCAGTAAATTCATGCTGAGAAGACCATTCAATTAAAGAAGAAACTAAAGTTTTTGGGACACCGCTATTCACAGCATACATAGAAATATGATCACCACTATACGTACACCAGCCTAACGCAAGCTCAGAAAGATCACCTGTTCCAATGACAATTGCTTTTAGCTTATTTGCTAAATCCATAAGAATTTGAGTGCGTTCGCGAGCTTGTGCATTTTCATACGTAATATCATGAACATTTGGATCATGTTCAATATCAAGAAAATGTTGCTCAATTGCTTTATGAATAGGAATGACTTTTAAAGTAACTCCTAGTAACTCCGCTAAACTTTCAGCATTTGATTTTGTTCGATTTGTTGTTCCCAAACCAGGCATTGTAACCGCATAAATATTTTTAATATCAAGATTGATCTTTTGAAATGCTTTGATTGTAACAAGTAGTGCTAAAGTAGAATCTACACCACCAGAAACTCCTATTACAGCAGCTTTGCATGAAGTCGCTAACATTCTCTTGGCTAAAGCTGTAGTTTGTATAGCAAATATCTCTTGATATTTTTGTAAGCGTTCTTCTTGTATGGGTACAAATGGATAAGTTGGAGTGCTTCGATATAATTTATCTGTATTGATTTCGATTGTTGTAAAAGGAATTAACCGTAAAGAATTTGGAGCAGGAGATTGTGCAAAAGTACGACTTTGAATACGTTCTGCAAGCAATCTTTGTACATCAATATCTGCTATGGCAATTTGAGTTTCAAACTCAAAGCGAGATGTTTCAGCAAGGATTACTCCATTTTCTGCAATGACAGAATGTCCAGCAAATACTAGGTCTGTTGTAGATTCTCCTGGACCTGCAGCAGCATAAGCATACGCAGCTAAACATCTACCAGATTGCGATTGTATCAATAACCTGCGATATTCTAATTTTCCAATAAGAGCGTTGCTGGAAGATGGATTTACAAGTACTGTTGCTCCTTGTAAAGCCATTTCACTACTTGGAGGTTGTGGAACCCAAAGATCTTCACAAAGCTCAACTCCAACAATACAATCTAAATAAGATTCGCTTTGGAATAGCAAATCCTTTCCAAAAGGAATACGTTGTTTATGCCAAAATACTTCTGTGCTAGTACGATCATACTCACTTGCAAACCAACGCTGTTCATAAAATTCATGAGTATTAGGCAAATAGCTTTTGGGAATAATTCCTAAAACATTTCCATGTGAAATAAAAATGGCACAATTAAATAACTTTCCAAATAATAAACATGGTGCTCCCACAACAATCGCTAATTTTCGATGTGCACTATATGATGCAAGTTTAAAAACAGCTTCACAAGCATAATCCAAAAGAACTTGCTGATAAAATAGATCTCCACAAGTATATCCTGTAATACATAATTCAGGAAATACGACTAATTGCACGCCCTGTGCAGAACATTCATCCATTGCTGCACAAATTTTTTGTCGATTATAGTCCACATCAGCTACTTGTAATTGAGGAGAAACAACAGCAATGCGGAAAAAACCAAGAGAAGATAACCGTTCTTTAATCATAAAATTTCCTATTTCAATATTGAGATTTTTATTAGAAAAAATTATATCATAAAGCCTTTTTTTCAGTCAAGAAAAATAGGCAAAATATTTGTGAGCAATTTTATTTGAAAAACTAGAAAAAATGTGCTATCTTAATTTTAAATAAATAGTTAAATCACTAAACAGGAGATAAGCAAATGCCGCGTGGTGAAGCAATTATTGTTCGCCGTTCCGGAGGTGGAATTGTAGAATTCCGACTGATTCCTCCTAATCAAGGAAACAATAAATCTTTTGCAACCGATAATGTTATTCGTGGTTCTATGGATACAATTTCTTTAGAAAAATTTAATAATCTTTTGCTTTGGTTACAACAAAATGGCCGTTTAGCAGAAACCGAAGAAATGATTAAAATCATACTAAAAAACAAATGAAAATGTCAACTTAAAGGTAATTGTATATGCCAGATAATTTGCCAAATATTGATAATATTCCAGAAGAATGGCCAACGGATCTTTGGCAAGCCTGTTGGGATGAAGAAAATCAACGATGGGATATTACTAATTCGGAATGGATGAAATTAGAAAACCGCCAACAATTTATTTTATCTTGTCAATATCAGAAATGGTACAGTCATAAATTTTCTTTACCTCTTGAAAAAATTATTGAAATTCCTGGAAAAGAAGAAAATTTAATCGAAAATTCTGAAATATGCTCTCAAAAAATTGTCTTAAGACTTATTCCCCCTGGAGAATTTTGGATGGGTTCTCCAGAAGATGAAGTTGGACACAACTACACTGAACTTCAACATCCTGTAGCAATCACGCATCCTTACTATATAGGAAAATATTTAATCACTCAGGGGCAATGGAAAGCAGTTACAGGGTTTAATCCTTCTAAATTTCACGAAGCGGGTTTAAATTGCCCTGTAGAACAAGTTGACTGGTTAGATTGCCAAGAATTTTGTCGAAAACTAAAGGGAATAAGCCAAATTTCATCTGAATGCAATTTTCAAATTCCCACAGAAGCAGAATGGGAATATTCCTGTCGAAGTGGCGTAACTTCGCAATATTTTTGGGCAGGAACACCAGAAGAATTTGATCAATATGGTTGGGATAAAAATAACTCTGATCAACAAACCCATCCTGTCGGCCAAAAGTTACCAAATGCTTGGGAATTATATGATATTGCTGGATTAGTTTGGCAATGGTGCCGAGATGTGAAAGCATATTATTATCTTGATACATTACTTGAAGATCCTTGCAATCAAGATGGTTATGGACGAATTATTCGTGGAGGTTCCTGGCGATTACCTGCAAAACATTTTCGTTCAGCTATACAGATCGTTCGAGAACCAGATTTTAATGATGCTTATTTAGGATTTCGAATTGTTTTAGAGAATAATTAGAAGTCTATAAGACTTTAAGAAAAGATTACTAAATTCAAAAAAGTCAAAATATAATAACTTAAATATATTATAAATATAGTGTTACATTCTTAATAATTTTTTCTTGACGCACTGTAGCTCTTTCTGGTATAATTTATTTTGCTGTGCAAAATATTTCTTAAAGACTTTATTAAGGCAGGAAAATATTATTTTGTTTTCTGGTTGAAAACCTTAACAAAATAATATATTTTCCGTTAAAACTATGGAAAACAAAATCGGAAAACATTTGCAAGAACACTTGCAAAAGATTACTAAACCGGTCTATGTTGTATTTCCAGAAGCTTATGCAGGAAATATTCAAGATGCAATGGCAATTTTAAAGGATTATCCTCAAATTCGGACTATTCCTTTATGTAATGCCATGTTAAAAACCGGAGCATTTGATAGCCTAATTGATAGTCTTTGTGAAGAGTTTTGGCAACTTACTTTGCAGTACATGAAAAAGCAGATGGCTAAAGGTCGCGTTACACAAGAAGAAATCGATCGTTTTACAAAAGAACAAGCTAAAAAAGCATTATACGATCCACTAAATTTAGGTTTAATGATGACAAAACGAGGTTATGCTGATGCAGAAGTTGGTGGATACGAAACCAGTACTGCAGAACATTCACGCCGCGGTTTGTATATTGTGAATAAAGACCCACGCCAAGATAATATTGTTTGCTCAATAACTATAGAATTTACCAAACCTCATCGAGTAGAAGATCAACATGAAGGCGTATTACGCGAACAAAATTTCTTAACAATTGTTGATCCTGCAATGGGTCGCCCTTCAATTGAATATACCTTTATATCTGGCGTCCCCCTATTAAAATCTTTGCTCCAAGCAGGACAAATTTCGCAAGAAGCGTACCAAGAAAATATAAATAAATTGTTAGATGAAAAAACAAAATACATCCAGCTTAAAGTAGATCAAGCAATTGCAGCATTACGAATGCACAAAATTTTAACAGGAGAAGCTGCTATTGGAGCATTTATTACACATTCTACTGCTGGATCAGATGAATTAAGCCCATATATTCGCTTCTTACGAGAAGAAGTTATTCCTGCCATTGTACAAGGACTAACTAAGCGCAAAGTCGATGATGCCATGTTGAAAGATGCGGAATTTGTAGCAGACGAATGTCAAGTAGAAGCTGCTGCAGATCCTCGTATTGCTCGTAAAAAAGCTGGTAAAACTTTACACGCAGGTTATGCAAATGTTCATATTTGCGCATCTGTAGTGTCCGCCAACCAACATTATAAAACCTTTTTAGCTTATGATGATATTTTATCTACTATTTGTTGGTCAGGGTTTAAAAAACCTATCTTTGATCTTTCTCGCAGTTCTCCAGTCAGGGACATTGTTTATAGTGCGATGATGGCTGCAATCCTAGCCCAAGATTGCCAAGAATTACCAGATAAAGAGATGTGGTATCAAAAAGCTAATGAAGTGCATCAGTCTATTCACAGTTATCGTGTTTTGGCCATCAATCCTGGTTCTACATCTACCAAAGTTGCATTATTTCATAATCACAAACAGATATTTAGTGTAAATATCGATCATAGCAAAGATACTAAACCAGCACCTCCTATATCAGATTACGATAAAACTACTGACTTCCGTATGGAAGCTGTTTTAGCTACATTACAAAAACAAAACTGTGATCTTAAGCAAATTTCTTGTGTGATGGGACGTGGAGGTTTGCTTGATAGCTTACCAAAAGGTGGCGTTTATGAAATCAATGAACTTATGCTGGAACATTTACGTTCTGCCAAAAATGGTGTTCATGCGTCAAATTTTGGTGCAGCATTAGCCAAACGACTGGCCAATCAAATCGGCTGCCCGGCATATATTGCTGATCCTGTTGTGGTTGATGAACAAAGTATGTCTGCTAAAATTACAGGGATCAAAGGAGTTTATCGCAAAGCCTGTTGGCATGCTTTAAACCAAAAATATGTCGCTCAAAAATGGGCAGAAGAACATAAAAAATCCTATCATTCCACAAACATCATAGTTATCCATCTTGGAGGAGGATTAAGCGTAGGTGCCCATAGACATGGCCAAGTTGTTGATGTAAACAATGCTTTAGATGGCGATGGCGTATTTGCTATCAATCGAGCCGGCTCTATTACACCTGTAAAAACAGTTGAACTTCTGGAAAAATATGGAAAAGAAAAGTTATATGAATTGATCACACGCCAGGGTGGTTTTGCGATGCTTCTTGGAACACAAGAATTTCCTAAAATCATCGCCGCAGCTAAGAGTGGCGATCATGAAGCCAGCAATTGCTACAATGCCTTTGTTTATCAATTATCTAAACAAATTTGTAGCTTAATCCCTGCTTTTTATCCTGATGAAGTGGATCAAGTTATTTTTACCGGTGGCATGGCGCACAATAAAGTCTTCATTGAAGACATTCTCAATTATTTACCTAAACAAATGGCCCAACGTTATACTGTATATCCTGGAGAGTTTGAAATGGAAGCTCTCGCATATAACGGTTTAAAAATTTTACGTGGTTTAGAAAAAGCAAAACAATACCAAGAAAAGTAGAAGTAAATAATTAAAAGGCGCGGGAATATCGCGCCTTTATCACGTTTTTACCAATAAGAAATTACAGAGGAATTCTTTTTATTTTTATGAATATCACAGAATTTGACTACAATCTTCCGGAAGAACTTATCGCACAAGAACCACCGAAAGATCGAGAAGAATCTCGCCTATTAGTTGTAAATCGCAATCAACATACTTGGCAACACTATGAAAAATTTTCTCTTATTGAAAATTATTTTCAACCTGGTGATGTTTTAGTGCTGAATAATACTAAAGTTTTATATGCTCGCCTAATTGGGAAGAGAGCTACTGGAGGAAAAGTTGAAGCCTTAATATTACATTCCCAAAATAATATTGCAGAGGCTTTGATACAAACAACTCGTCGTCCTAAAGAAGGAGAAAAATTTCAATTTGGCTCTTATCAATCTACCATCTTAGGACGGGGAAAAGAAGGATGGAATCTAGATTTTGGGACTGCTAATGTGATGAAAATTATGCAGGAAATTGGGTTGCCACCATTACCTCCTTATATCAAACGAAAATATAAAAACGAAGATACAACAAAACATCCGCAAGTATTATTTGATCGAGAACGCTATCAGACTATATATGCAAAAGTTCTAGGATCGGTTGCAGCACCTACAGCCGGATTTCATTTTACTCCTAATTTATTAGAAAAGTTACGCGCAAAAGGTGTAGAAATTACAGAAGTTACTTTACATGTTGGAACTGGGACATTCTTGCCCATCAAAGTAGAACAAATTGAACAGCATGTTATGCACTATGAGTCCTATAGTGTATCTCCAGAAACAGCAACCATTGTTAATACTGCTTTAGATCAAGGACGTAGAGTTATTGCTACGGGAACAACTTCTTGTCGGACTTTGGAATCCGCAGGTGTAACAGGGCGAATTATACCAGGGGAAAACGAAACTAATTTATTTATTTATCCTGGTTACAACTATAAAATTATTCAAGGGTTGATTACGAATTTCCATCTACCTAAAAGCACACTTTTACTGCTTGTCAGTACTTTTGCCGGCACAGAACTTATTCGTAAAGTGTATGAAGATGCCATTCAAAAACGTTACCATTTTTTTAGCTATGGCGATGCTATGTTCATTTTTTAAGGATTTTAAATATGTCTTCCTTTCCAAATTTTAGTGGGTTTTCTGCCCCGCAAATAGGAACTAAAGAAGTTGCGACTTTAGAAGAACTTCGCAAACGTTGTTCCGCAAATATTATTTTAGCAACCACACTAGCTAATAGTGGCCACCCAGGCGGTTCACTTTCCACATTACCACTTCTCTTAGCAATTTATACAGGCATCAAGTTTGATCCTAAAAAACCTCGAATGGAAGAACGAGATCGAGTTATCATCAGTCATGGGCATACTTCACCAGGAACATACTCTGTTTTAGCAGAAGCAGGTTATTTTGACGCAAAAGAAATGCTACTACAATTTCGTATGTCTGGTTCACGTTATGCCGGGCATGTAGAAACTGATGTGCCAGGCGTAGAATGGTGTACCGGGAATTTAGGACAAGGTTTATCAGCAGGGACAGCTTCTGCACTTGCGGCTAAAATTCATAATCATCAACATCGTACTTTTGTTTTAATGGGTGATGGAGAACAGCAAAAAGGCCAAATTTCTGAAGCCCGACGTTTTGCAGTTAAGTTCGGTCTAAATAATCTCATTGCCATTGTTGACTACAATCGTTTACAAATTGGTGGAAAAATTGAACAAATTATGCCACATAATATTGCAGAAGATTATAGCGCAGATGGTTGGAATGTCCTTTCAGTAGATGGAAAAGATTTTGCAGCAATTTACGATAGCTTGGCTAAAGCATATCATAATAAAGCTGGAGATTCAACTCGTCCTACAGCAATTATTGCTCATACAACTATGGGATATGGTATTCCATTTATTGAAAACGATCACGAATATCATGGAAAACCTTTATCTAAAGAACAAGCCAAAGAAGCACTAAAAATATTAGAATCAACAGAAGATATAAACGTTTGGTTAGCTGAAAAACAAAAGGTTACAACCGCTACACAATACCAACACGAACATTTTGTTTATCCCACCATCAACCCTGGTGTAGCACGTGTTTATAATCCTTCAGATTCTTTAGATAATCGTAGTGCATACGGAAACGCATTATTGGATTTGGGAATAGTCAATAATGGAACTCAGCCTAAAGTTATTGCAGCAACCTGCGACCTTACAGTCTCAGTTAAAATGACTCAATTTGCAAAAGCAATGCCCAAATGCTTTTTAGAATGTGGAATTCAGGAGCATCATGCAGCAGCAATGGTAGGACGTCTTTCTATTGAAAATCTAGCAGTATTTTTTTCAACTTTTGGTGTATTTGGTATAGCCGAAACTTTCAACCAATTACGTCTAAATACCTTTAATCATACCAATTTAAAATTAGTTTGTACTCACATTGGTTTAAATGTTGGTGAAGATGGGCCAACTCATCAAAGCATCGATTATATTGGTCTTGTCAGCAGTTTATTTAATATTCGCCTCTCTATTCCAGCAGATCCAAATCAAACAGATAGAATTATTCGTGCTGTTGCAACCATACCAGGAAATGATTTTGTTGGTATGGGACGCGATAAAGCTCCGATTATTTTAGATGAACATGGGCAGCCATTCTTTGGCAAAGATTATGCATACATTCCAGGACATGGTGATTGGTTGCGACAAGGAAATAACGGAACAATCATTGCAATCGGCCCTATGGTACCTGTTGCTCTCGAAGCTCATAATCTTCTGAAAAAACAAGGCATCAATGTTGGTGTTCTAAATATGGCTTCAGTTATCCCTTTGGATACATTAGCTGTCCTACAAGCTGCCAAACATGGGCCAATTATTACAATTGAAGATCATCATGTACAAACTGGTTTGGGAAGCCTTGTAGCGAATGTATTGGCTGAAAATCGTCTTGGCATCTCTTTCCTTAAACTTGGTGTAACAAAATTCAGCACATCTGGCAAACCACAAAATTTATATGAAGCAATGGGACTCACTGCCGAAAATATTGTAAATAACATGAAAAAGCTATTAGCATAAAAAAAGGCGCGAATTTCGCGCCATTTTTTATGGAGTTGGATATTTTTTTGCAAGAGAATCTAAATAATCACGAGTAGGTTGATCTCCAAAATCAATTTCCAATGAATGATTAACAAGCCATGTTTGAAGAAAGATTTCTTCAGCTTCTTGAAGTTTATTTGCCTTAAATAAACAAGCAGCCAATCTCAAATGGGCAGCATAACGGAGATCGTTATCTTCTAAACCTAGTTTTAAAGAATCTCGATAATTTTCAATAGCATCCCAAAATTGGCCACGCGCGATAAAAACACGATTTGCATCCTGAAATTTGAGTAAACCACCATTTGAACAAGATAAGACAAAATCTTTAGCTTTTGCTAATTTATAGGCATCTTTTGGACTTTTGTCAGTCCACCATTTTAATATATTCCATTCTTTTGGAAAATCAATTATTCCATCTCCACGATATTCAAAGGCCTTTTGTCCTAGCTTACGAGCTTCATTTGTTTCTCCATCCCAAAAAGCAGCTACAGCACCAATGACCGCAGTCATCATAAATTTATGTTTTAAAACAGGATCATTAGGAGTTTGTTCATTCAGAAGTTTAGAAGAATTCTCCTTGATTTCAGAAGATTTTAGATGGACAAACATTATAGATTGGTATAATTTTTCGTATTCCTGATCCCAAGAATTTGTTGTTTTTTCCGGAGGAGTTGTTGTTGCTAATACAGGCTGAGTAGTATAGTTATTATTTTCTTCATATTTTTTTACCAAATCTGAGGAAATTTCGCTATCTGGGGAAATTTCTCTATTATTAGCAAACGAATTCTCAGTAGTTTCCGTTTTATTAAAAGTTGGCTCAGCTGAAATAGCAACTTCGGAAGAAGAATTATTAGAATTTGTATAAATAGACTCTTCTGTATAAGTATTTTGTGGTTGGGAGGGAATATCCTCTTTTTTCTCTTCATTACTACAGCCTAAAATAGGCAAATAAACTAATACAAAAAAAATTGAAACTATAATGACTAAAAACTGGTTGCTCGCCATGTTCGATTTTCCCTATCTATAGAAATTTTAATTTTATTAGAATTTGTTTGAAATGGGATTCTATTTGAAACACTAATCCAATTCCCGCGTTTAGTGTCTCCTTTAGAATCGAAAACAATTGTACTAAATTTCAAAGTAACATAATATTCTGCTGGAGCAATTTTCACAATAGCTTCATTTCTTGATTTATGTTCTACCTTTTGGTTATCTACCAATATTTCTAAGTCTGTATCTTGGTATTCAACTACAAGATGATATTCCTGTTTCGGATATTTAGAAAATGTACTAGAAAAAATCTCTGTTTTAGGCAAAGAATTAAGATATTCTGTAGTGGTTGTCCAAGCTGAATTCGTTTGAACAGACTGATGTTGCAATCGATAAGCTCCCCAAAAAACTACAGGTAATAAAATAATGAATAATAGTAATAAATAATTAAACTTATTTATAGAAGTAAACTCTCCGCTATCAGATAGATCAGCTTGTTCTTCATAATTCTTTTCAAGTTCACTTTCTATTGCATCAATATTTTCTTGAGTGGATGTTCCTTTACCCGATTCTGGAATATTTTCTAATGCGTTTTGCCATTCTTTGGGTCTAGGACAGTCCTCAAAATTTGAAGCTCTAAATGTTCTTTCCCAAAGATCTGCTAAATCTTGAGAAATTGATTGTAAAGATTGAGATGTCTGAAGTATTTCTGAATGTTTGGTATTTTTAAAAATTTCTTGAGAAAAAAGTGTTCCATAGTGATAAGATTTACTATCGGCATTAACTGTTAACAGTTCTGCAATTAAAATTGCTAACGAAAATCTATCTGCTTGTGCATTCCAAGTCTTTCGTACATCTATTTTTCCACTTTTTTCTGTTACCCATGGAGCTATATATCCATCTGTTCCTACAGGAGTAATACGTGTAAACGCTAGTGAACCATGAAATAAGCTATCCCAATCTACTAAATATATTACATATTCTTGCATATCTAAAAATAAATTTTGATGACTCAAATCACGATGACTGCAACCATTATCTTCAAGAGCAACAACTGCATCTGCTAAATTTTTTGCAAACATAATACGATGATCTTGTGCAAGATCGTAACTTCCTTTGCGCAATTCTTGAGCAACTCTTGTCCAAGAAACACCAGAAACTTTTGGCATTAAAAGAGTATCTTCAATCCAACGAGTAAGTTCGGGAGAATTATAAGTTTTATCTTCAGATTTGACATCTTTTGTTGTTAAAAGTGCACGTTTAATGCCCGTGCTAAAAGCAACTCCACTTGGTAGTAAATTACGAATTGCCAATAAATAATTTCGTTCTGGCATCATTCCATCTTTAAACTTTTTCAATATCCATTGCCTCTGATTGCCTCCTTGAATGAGATGGAAACAAAATCCTTGTTTCCCTTCCTCATACCATGCAATATGGGGATAGCGTGGATGAGGTTTAGGAGTCAGTTTCCCACCTCGAATAAGAGCAGGTAGGCCAGATTGCAGCCATATATTAGCAATATCCACAATAAATCCTTTCTAGGAAATTAGATTAGACTTGTTTTATCTAAAATATTATGCTAATATTGTACATTGATTTTATCAAGATAACAACTTTTAAATAAGAATGAGAAAAATCGCCAACTCTTTAGAGTTTGGAAGCTAAGGAATAATTTTTTGGGGTAGGAAAACGCACGTTTTTCATAAAAAATATGAAATATAAAATATTTTTAAGTTATCGTAAGGCTGGCGATAGTTTAGAAGCTTCACAGAAAATTTATGCTCACTTAACTAAAGTTTTTGGCATAGAGTCAATCAAACAGGAAAAAATAGGGGAAGTTTTATTTCAAGACGTTTACCAATGCGACTGTCTTGTAGCTAATATAGGTAAAGATTGGTTACTTACCACGACCATAGAGCAAGAAAATGAGCATAAAATAGCGATCTCAGAAATTGCTATAGCTTTTGAAAGAGAAATACTTGTTCTTCCCATTTTATTAGATGATGCTAATATCCCTTCTGAAAAAGACTTACCACCATCAATATATGAATTAGCTTATAAAAATGGTATATGTGTCCGCTCCGATAACAATTTTGAAAATGATATGAAAACTGTTATTCAAACACTTTGCCAATTTTTTGAAATACCTGATCTCTCTGAACAACCTAGATTATATGAAAAAGGGTGTACATCTTGTGACAACCATACAACTCTACCCCCTACCTATGAAATGCACCCCAATGCAGAATTAAAGCAAGAAAAAATAGAGGTTTCTAAAAAACAAGAAAAAACAGAAGAAGATTGGCAATCATTTTTAAATGAACTAAATATAGAAATCGATAATTCTTCTAAAATAGGGAAACAAGAAGATCCTATTTTACCTTTACAGGAAATTAGTCTTGATTCCTTTATTTTTCCTCAAACAATCATCGAATATTCAAAAGATACACCCCCTACTCAACTTAAACATTTTTTTGAACTTATTAGCATTCGCTTTTTTGAAGATGGTGAGCAGGCTTCAGAAGCAGAGCAACGTCAATATCAAACAGAATTTATCCAACATATAACAAGATATGTTTATTGTGAAGTAAAAGTTTCTAATTTACTATATAAAAAGCAGGCACATACTCATTCATTATTATGGAAATATTCATACTCTGATGGTCGTCTGATTAACGAAATTTCTGCTGAATTTCCCATTTTGCCCAATTGGTATTCTGCCTGGCATCAACACGGTATTGGCTGGAAAAATCCTGGGAATTGGCTTCTAGGAGATTATTTAGTAACTATTCATTGCGATGGTCAATTATTAGGTCAGGAAAAATTCTCAATTATAGAAAAATTATCGTTACCCAATCATCGGTATGCCAATCAATATTTTGAACTGATTTCTATTAGATTTTTTGAATCAGGAGACAATGTTTCTGGTATTGAAGCTAGAGAATATACACAAATCTTTGAGCAGAATAAGACTAGATATATTTATTGTGAAGTAAAAATAATGAATTTGCTCTATAGACAAAATTCTCATACACACCGTTTAGCTTGGAAATACTATAAACCAGATGGAACACTTTGGGGAAAAATCGAGGCAGATTTTACCATTTTATCAGAATGGTATACTGCTTGGCACCAAAGAGGTTGTGGTTGGTCCACTCCAGGAAATTGGGAAAGTGGAAAATATCTTGTAAAAATTTATAGCGATGATGATTTTATTGGAGAAGACACATTTACAATAACTCATTTAAATTGTCCCTCCATATAATGCAACTTACTATAAATAATAGACTTGGATATAATAATATATCATTTTTAGCTAAGTTTTTTATTACAATTTTTTAATTTTGATAGAAAATTTTTATTTATGGAGATGTTATGAAACATTTTTTATTCTTTTTAATTATATTCAGTTTTTTAAGTTTAGTATTTGCTAATCCTGAGGCTAATAAATTTGCAGAGCAAGGCAATCAAGCAATACAGAAATGTGAATTTGAACAAGCTTCGGAATATTATAAAAAAGCGTCGGAAGCAGCACAAGATAATCCAGAATACAAAGATAAAGCTATGCTTCTACGCAATATTATTCGCATTCGTGAAAATTTAGCTAAAGAAAATAATATACGTCGTTGGGCAAATAATGCCATGTCGTTACGTGCATTTTACATGCAAGAAAAACTTTATTCTGAAGTCTTAAATATTAGCCAACAAATTTATAGCAGATTTGCCAGCAATCCAGTAGCCCTATTCATGCTAGGCGAAAGTTATATTTTATGCCAACAGTATCAACAAGCCGTTGAATTTTTAAGCAAACTAGGCGAAAGTAGCACACAAACAACAGAAGTTTTACTTGGAATTGCCCAAGCCAAATTAGGCAATAAAGACGCTGCGACTACAATTTCCAAACAACTTAGCCAAATGCCATCCCATCAACCTTCCTATTGTTATTATGCTGCGATTTTAGAAACTCTTTTACAAAACCCTAACAGAGCATTGCAATATATTGCAAATGGGTTAAAAAATACTCCGCCAAGCCAAATTGAAACACTCAAGAAAAAAATTCTTGAATCACCAGAATTGCAAACTTTAAAAGAAAATCCTCAATTTACTACAACATTAGCAACAGAATCTGAAATAAAAGAATCCAATTGCAGTGGTGGAAGCAGTTGCAGCACTTGCCCAAATCGTAGCGGTTGTGGAAAGAATTAGTTCTTGTATCTCCGCACTTTGATAGAAATGGCATATTAGAATATGCCATTTCTATCAAAATTTCTAATATCAGGCTACTATAAAAATATTATTTTAGGAGATATTACAATTATGGAAAATCTATCACCAGAATCCATTCAGCCAGCGCAAGAAGTTAAGCCAAAAAAGAAAAGCTGGTTAAAAAGAATTTTGATTGTATTTTTAGTGTTTATTCTTCTTATTGTAGGTTCAATTGCTGCATTGCCACTATATTCTTCTGCTTTTATATCCTTTATTGTTGGCCCACTAACTCAAATAACAGGACGTCAAGTATCATTGGATGATCTTTCTGTTAGTGTATTTGGATCAAGCCTATCCCTTAAAAATTTTCAAGTAAAAGAAGAAAACAAAAAAGATGACTTTTTCAAAGTTGAAAAGGTTTTGATTGATTTTGATATTCTACCAATGATGAAAGGTCAATTTAATTTACCCACTATAGAAATCTCTGGTGTTTATGCTAAAATTATCATGGATGAGAGTGGAAAGCCCAGCTACGGAACAATTCAAAAAAAATTTGAATCTCAAGCAAAACCCTCTACTTCAGAAAAACCAATAAAAGAAGCTGCTCCCATTACCAGCTTACCCAAAGTTAATGCTCACATCAAACTAGCAAATATCAACCTTACTTTTGAAGATCGTCGTGAAAATAAAACAGTCCAACTCAAAAATTTTAACTGGCAATTAGATGTTTCCGGATTAGACAATATTACCTATAAATCTAATTGGGAAGAATTTCGTATTGAAGATGGTTTAGAGAAAATCTTTGCAAGCCTTATTTATGCTCTTGAAGGACAAGCTAAATTAGCTATAGAAAATAGCAAATTTGTTGTGCAGGCCAAAGGTCAACTCAATTTGACAAATATGCAAGCTAAACAAAAAGAGCAAACTTTCTTAAAAGACAGTAAAGTTAGCTTTATCCATGATCTTGCGATTAATCTTAATCAAGGCACTATAGATATTAACAAACTTGCGTTCACTTCTGATTATGCAAATATTGATATTTCTGATATAAAGGTCCAAAAATTAAACGAATTCCAAAATCTTATCGAACAAATGAAAGCAGCAAAAAATCGCGAAGAAATCCAATCTTTAGTAGCAAAATTACCTATTGATGGGTGGCAAGGAAAATTTTTAATCCAGGCTTCTTTGGATAAATTGCAGCAAGATTTTGGAAATATCATTCGTGAAAAAAGCCAAGAAAAAGTTCTTAATTTTGGTGGAACTATAGACTTATCTGGAAATTGGCAAGGGAAAGCAAATATTCTTTCTTTCCAAGAAAACTGCAAAATTAGCAATTTATATGCAACAGGGAAACTTCCTCAAGAAGATGGCACATTTAAAAATTATCGTGTGGGGTTAGATGTCGGCCAAAAAATTGATTCCTCAGCAGATTTAATCCAACGTCAATTTAATACTAACTCCGAATGCAAAATTACTGTTCCGATTGCAAATAGATCTCCACTTATTTTATTGGATCACCAACAAAATAGCCAGCTTGTTAATCAACAAGGGTTCAATAAATGGGGGATAAATTCTTGGAAAAATTCAGTAACAATTAACTTCGATGCTGTACAAGAGTTATTAAAAGACTTCTTGCCAAAAGGAACTCAAGTAAAAGGATTATTTCAAACTAATAACGATATTAAAACAATCAACCAAGAAATTAACATCGTTGGCCAAACTAATTTAAATGTTAGTGTAAACACTGCTAAATATCCCAATTTACCTGCATTACAAATTATAGGTAACCGAAATATTATCATTGCATTAGATTCTGATCAAATGCCAGCAAAAATTCAAGTGAAAAAATTTGATCTCAAATCAAGCAATAATAAGCTCATCTCAGTTGAAGGCAACGGAGACTTAAATTTAAAGACTTTCGAAAATCCTAGTCTGCAATTGGCTTTAGCAATTCAGTTTAAAGAGCTTCAACCATATTTAGAGCCTTTCATAGAAGGCTTACAAATCGCTGGCACTTTTGAACATCGTTTGAATGCAAAAGAACAAGATAAGAAAGTTATTCTTAATAACAAAGGACAATTGGCTGGTTTTATGGTAAATCTTCCTACACTTAAAGGACCAATTGCTCCCTTGCGTTTAAATGATTTAAATTGGAATAGCGAACTCACAGTCGGTCAACATCCGACCAATAAAGAAAATGGATTTGTACTCTATCCATCTTTTACCCAAGTAAATCAAAGCAAATCTCCTTTATTGCTTTGTAATTATGAAGCAAGTGGATTCAAGCAAGACAAAGGAATGAACCTAGAAAAGTTCCAATTTTCTGCACGTCTTTACGGGAAAACTTTGCAAGGGATTCTTCCTGTTGAAATAATAAAAGATCCTCAGTTATTAGAACTTTGGACAAAAAATTTGAACTTAGATGGCTATTGCGATTTTAATTTCAATCTTCAAGGAAAAACCCCTGAAAATATTAAATTTAACAGCGTTACAAATTTAACAAACTTTATTGTTAAATTTCAAAACAAAGAAATGGGCACTCTGCTTGATAAATCCAATAAAATGCCATTAGTTCTCAATTTTAATGCCGATTATCAAAAAAATGAAGCAGGAGAAATCCTTTCTTTACCCAATAATGAACTTCAAATCAATCAAGTTAAGATGCCTTTAGGAAACCTTCGTATCCAAGATGGCAAACATATTACAGGACAAGATGGACAAGCAGTTCAAGTATTTAGAATTGGTCCGTTTAAATTAGAACAATTGGCTGATATGCTACCTATTATCAAACAAATGCAATTGGAAACCGCAATATTAGAAAGCCGACTGGACAATTTCCTAGTTCATACGCCAGAAGAACAAATGCAAGGTAAATTTGTTCTAAAATTTATTGCTCCACAGATGAACTTAGAACGAATGAAACAAATTAGTGGCGGTGGAAAAGTAAAAGAAAAGATTCAAGAAAATCAACCTATTCGTTCTCGTTTACAAGGAGAAGAGCCTCCTTTACAACAACTGACACAAAAAATTCGGGATACTTTGAAAAAAATTGGACTTGATGTCGATATTAGCATTCAAAAGGTCATAATTGATCAAGCAAATCAAGGTGAAGATATAAAAATGACATTAGGCTTTAATAATAAAGAAAAGCCTGATAATCAGATGAAATTTAACCTTACTGGAAAACTTGGCCAGGGAAACCTTGATGTTAAAGGATTTAGCGATTTAGACAGAGAACATCCAGAATGGAAATTAAATTATAACATGGACAATGTTCCGTATATCGTGAGCATTTTTGGTCCATTTGTAAATAAATTTTCTGAAAAAATCCCTTTCCCAATTTTAGAAAAAATGCAATTCCGCGATCAAACTGAAGTAAAATTCAGCCTCAAAGGAAGCAATAATGGTTATGGCATTGATCCACGCGGGATTAAACGCAGTGTAGTTTCCGGAGAAGATATTGTTTTTGAATTACCTTCTGGTAAATTTGATCTAGGCTTTGACACCTCTAAATTCCTTAATTTGGAAGATATGAAAAAACAAATTGAGGAAAAATTACGACCAATGGAACAAGCTATAGCTCCATTAAAATCTGAAGAATCCGCAGTTAGTACACAAATTTCCCAACTTGAGGAAAAAATTAAAGCAGCACAAGAAAAAATTGCTGAAATCAAAAAAGCTACTGGGCCTATCTTAGAAACCATTAAAAAGACAGAACTCTTAGCAAAATGGCAACCTGCTTTAGGCGAGAAATTAAAAGGCCTACGCGAACAACTTGGAAAATATGAAAGCCAAATTTCTGACCAAGAAAAACAACGCACACAATTTGGTGACACCATTCAAAAACACAAAGCTAAATTACAAGAAATCCGAGACAAGATTAAAGCAGAAGAAAACAAGATTGCTCAAATGAGAGAAGAACTTCAAAAGAAAACCCAAGTAAGCAATCCATTCCAATTCCAATTTGATAAAATTCAAATCAAGCTTAAAGTAGATAACGAAAAAGCCTGGGCTGGAAGTGGTACACTTGATACAATCCTTCCGCATCCTGTAAGCAAGGTAAATTATGTTGAAATAGTCTTCCAACCTGCAGGCCGCAAATTTCCTAAAATCAGTGGTTGGTGTGGTCTTGATGGAAAATATCGATTCAATTTCTTACCTACAGAAGATATTCTACAACAATTTGGAAGCCTTGGCCCTGTTGCCAGCAGCTTTTCTGAAAAAATTAAAGACAGAGGAATCTCTTGGGGAAATAACGGTTTCGAAGAATAATAATTTTTGATGTACTAACATAAACTAAAAATACTATTCAACAAAAATAGGAATATCCTTAAAAAAATAATAAGGATATTCCTATTTTTGTTGAATTCCAACTACTTTATGATTTAGATCGTGTACTTAATTAACTTTCCTGACATGCTCTCCAGGCTGAAGCCGCCTGAAGGCACCTGAAGGCTGAGGATTTATGGCTAATATATTGTAAGAAATTGAGATTAAACTTTCAATAGAAAAGGGAATTATCATAAAATGTCTCAGTTTAAAATTGAGACATTTTATGATAATTGGATATATTTCATCGTGGTTTTAAATTTTAACTGGCATTACGCAGCGAATGAAATCCGCTCAAAAATAGACAAAGAAAGCGTAGAACCTCTACGACATAGTTGTTTATGGAGTTTGTAGATAGAAATATGCAAATGAATCCGTTTAATTTCTAAAATAAAAAAGGCAAATAAAGAACACCACTGATGATGTTCTTGAGCCAAAATTGAACGCATTTGACAAGAAGCAAAACAAAGTTCTTGTTTGAGAATACGAAAAACTTCTTCAATAATAGGACGAATAGAATAAAAAGAAACAATGGCATCCCTATCAAGCAAAATGCGATTGGTAGCAAGAAATCTATCACCGTTTTTGATGATATGAACTTTGATACCACCATGCAAAACGCCAATACCTTGCCAATGATTTCTCCATCCAATAAGATTTAGAGGCTGTCCATTAAAAAGACGATTTTCTTTAATTCTAGTCACGAAGCACCATCCATAATTTTGAAGTCGTTTCAATATGGGTTTTGCAGCATACCAAGAATCAAATAATACACATTTAGGTTTTAGCTTTAGACAATTTCTAGCATAACTCAACAATTCTAAAGCTAATTCTATTTTAGTTTTCTCGCCTGGTATCCAAAATCTTATTCCAATAGGAATTTTTTTATTACCATCTGTCCAAACTAATAGCACGGTAACATAGCCTAGAACTGGTTTTCCCAGTTTTGTATCGTACACACTTTGCAACTTTTCCATAGCTGTTGCATCTGGTTTAGCACTTACTGTGTCGTCAATAATAAGATAGCCTTCTTTCATTTTGATTTCTGAAAATAACGTGGCAAGACGTTTTTGTCCTGACCAATTTTTTTTCAAAAATCTTGTAAGACTATCGTGTGTAACATTTTCTAAATTCTCTGACATATCTAGGCATGTACCTTTTGCTTGATAATATAAAAGACCTTTGGTATAATTATAGAAGTTTTTCATTTTAAGCCTCCATATATGTTTTTGGGTTATGGAAGGCTTATTTTATCATTATTACAGTCTTTACAGTAGATTTATTTCCTTTTGTCTTTAGATTCCTATTACATTGAAAATTTATTTTTTTTTTCTAAATATTACGTTTTTACTGATTTTATTAGCAAACCCTTATTTTTTAACTGTAACAGAGGTTTAATGTTTTCTTTTGTGCTTTTTTATTAGATTTTCACAGTTGCGTAATACCAGTTTTAAGTTATATTTTTATTATTTAAACAAATAGCCAACTACTCCTTGACAAACAGGATAGACGCATTAGAAAACGTGAACTACTACCATTACGAAAATGGCGGGCTAA
>CAZPDM010000084.1:0-19350 GCA_964585305.1 uncultured Planctomycetota bacterium
ATTAGGTATTTACTAGAAATCGCTTAAATCATAAATGGAGAAAGTAATTCAAAGATATCCTCGCCCAGTTCTGAAAATGGCCCGCTTCCATTTATTAAATCTTCTATTTTTGTAATAGCACCTATATTCTTGGTATTTCCACTTCCAGGATGATAAGTAGCAATTTTATATTTGGGTTGTGCGAAGAAATGAAAATCATGTATTACGGAAGGAATTTTTTGTAAATCATCAAGAGTGTATTTTTTTTGTTCATCTATCACATCAATTGATTGACTATAAATTATACCAAGAATAAAATGTCCAGAATATTGATAATAAGGAAAAACAATATTTTTATTACTATTTCGATTTCTGAAATAGCCTGTGAATGAACCCAATGTCATACCATTGACATTTTTATCATCAATACGATAGGTCGTTTTTATGTCAACTACAAAAAGTTTATTGGTTGTTTTATCTATAAATGTAATATCTGGATAAAAATTCTGTTGAGGGCACAATTTTAGTTCAATTCCATTATCTACAACAAATTTTTTGAGTAAAGGAAATAAAAGAAGTTCGAGAACTTTTGATATTATTTTAGTATCAAGAGATATCGTATATATATTTTTATATATATCAATAAAGCCTTTGACAATCCATTGGTTTTCATCAGTAGATATAGCTTTTTTAAACATAGTTAAAGCTATTTGAAGTTTATCCAGAAAATCTTCATTAGTCAAAACAAGCTCCTTTAGACATTTATCAAAACAAAGATTTTGTATTTTACCATAATTTTTTATTATTTTCCAGAAAATTTTCTTAATAATTTTAGAAAGACTTGGTAAAATATCATAAATAAATTAAAAAATTTTTCAATATTTAGTGTCTTTTCACCTAGAAAGGTAAGGATGGGATGAATTATCATACCATTATTACCCATGAATATCCTGATTTAGATGCAATGTTATGTTGCTATTTGTTACGTTACTACGGAAATAGTAAATATCCTGGGATAGACCAGGCAGAAATAAAATTTGTTCCAGGGGGGCAATTGCCCAAATCTCCTGAAGAATTAGAAAAAGAAGGGATTTTAGCTGTAGATATAGGCGGTGGGAAATTAGATACCCACCCTTCAGGAATGGAATGTGAAAGAGAAAAATTTGAACAATCTGCTGCCAATCTGGTTGCAACAGATTTAGAAATACATGAATATCCTACGCTTAAAAATTTGCTAGAATTTACTAGATTGCAGGATAGCACCGGACAATCTTTGCGTTCAAGAAATCCCATAGATCATAGCCTGGCTCTTCCAAATTTAATTAAAGGTGGGCTTTTTTATTTTGGCGAAAAATTTTTAGAAATGACGCATTTTTTTATGCAAATTTTCTCTGCTATAGAAATTGCTTCTCAACATGAAGCAATTCCCTTTCCTTTAAACGATAGCCAACACTTGATTGCATTAGATGCAAACTTTGCATATCTTCCTAAAAACTACAATTTTCATTCTTTATATGTTGCATATCTTTCTCAAAAATTTCTGGGAAAAAAACTTATAACAGATTCTATTCCCAGCCAAGCTAATTCTTGGACAAATTTAAACACTTTTCTCATTGGCAATGGCTTCCACGATCGCAATGAATTGCAAAAAATAAACACTTTCATGCAAAACTTACAAACCAATAACTATTTGCTCAATTCCCAATTACCTGTAGATCAAACTGTTAGCGTTCCCTATATTTTAAAAGGATTTAGTCATCTTTATAATCAAGATTTATTACTTATGATGCCTCTGGCAGCAACATTATTTGATTGTATTATTGCTTATGAAAATGTATGGCAGGAAGCTATTGAAGAGTATAAACAGAATTGTAAACTTTACACACTAGGAAAGCTAAAAATTGTTGTCATTACCGCTAAAAGTGGAATCGTTTCTAAAATTGCACGATGGCAAGATCGCGCAGATTTAATTGTTTTCCAAGATTCTTTAGAAGGGCATCTTAGTATTTCTATCAATAAATTAGGTCGGTTACAAAATGGCAATCTCAGCCGATTAGCGGCTAGATTAAGAGTAGCAGAGCTTATTTGTCAAAAAGAAAATCAGTCTGAAATTACTCTTACTGAAATGACTCAAATAGGCGAAAAAGTAGGTTGGTTTTTACACCAATCTTTAAAACTATTAGTACATGGATCTCCTAAAGCAAAAAGAGAGCCATCAAAAATTCCCTTTGATTTGGTAGTTCAGCTTACACTTTCTGAATTCCAACGTGAAAATAAGTTGCCAGACACATTTTGTCCGCCCCAAGAATGTTATTTAAACAAATGTCCCTTTTACCCTCTAAGATTATCCAATTGTTTTGTCCATCGACAAAAATTTCGACCAATAGATGTTGAAACTGCGCCTTGTTAAAAAAAACAAGCCTCAAAATATTTGAGGCTTGTTTTTTTTAAACAAAATACTATATACTTATCTTTTTATTTGGATATTCTTCATTAAATTTTTCAGCATATTCTTTGACAGAGCTTTTTACTTCACGATGCAATAACCAAAGGCCAAGTAAATTTGGCAAGGCCATAACCGCAATCGCAACATCTGCAAAAGCCCAAACAATTGAAGTATCTACAAGACTTGCACAGAAAAATGCTGCTACATAAAATAGATGATACCAGAAAACTGCTCTATATCCAAACAAGAAAATAACCGCACGATCGCCATAATAAGACCATGAAACAGTAGTTGTAAAAGCAAATAATAAAAGACTAATAGCGATAATATATTGCCCGTAATCTCCAAATAGACTACGTTTGAAAGCTTGAGTAGAAAGTTGCGCACTGTGTACTAAGGATTTTCCATAAAGGGAAACATTCATCTGTTTTGATTTACCATCGTCTTTTTGGAAGAATGTTGGCTGCAAATTGCCATTTTTAATGGATATTAAGCCAGTATATAGACTTTGTTTTCCAGTTTCATCTGTATAATAAAATTCAACATCTTCAGCAAAAGAACGCGCATGAATAATTGTATACCCTTTGTTAACTGCTTTTCCTTTTTGAACTTCGATTGTTCCTGTGTAATATTTTTCTTTATTTCCAAAACGCAAAATATCCCATACAGCTTGTTTATCTTGAGGGTTGGATTCCTGATAATCTCCGGCGACAATAACTAGATCATTTTGAGCAAATTTATTAGGAAATTTATCTTTCCATGAACCAGAAGCAACTATAACTAGACCTGTAATCGTACAAATTATAATTGTATCAATAAAAGGCTCTAGCATAGCAACCATGCTTTCAGATACAGGCTCTTCGGCTTTAGCACTGGCATGGGCAATAGGAGCGGAACCTTGCCCAGCCTCATTTGAGAAAAGACCACGTGCCACACCACGACTGAACGCATACGAAAATGTTGCGCCCATAAACCCACCTACCGCAGCGTGTCCTGTAAAAATATTCGCAAAAATTGATTCAAAAGCTGGAAGAATATTTTCATAATTATAAATCAAAACAGCAAATGCGCCTAACAAATAAAAAAAAGCCATAGTAGGAACAATACGCTCGGCTACTTGTGCAATGCGTTTAATTCCGCCAATGATAATTAAACCTAGCAGTATGGCTAATACTGCACCAGTAATCCATGTATCAATCCCAAACGCTTCTTTCATTGCAGCCGCAATATTATTGATTTGTGGAAGATTGCCTGTTCCAAAAGAGCAAATGACTGTTGCCATAGCAAAAAAGCATCCGAGCCAAACACCAGTCTTAATTACTTTGCCATTTTTACAGGTAAAATTTAAGCGATGTTTCATATAGTACATCGGACCGCCGGAAATCGTACCATCCACGGTTTTTTCGCGGTATTTGTGTGATAGCATAACTTCTACAAATTTCGTACACATTCCCAAAAAAGCAGTCATCCACATCCAAAATAGAGCAGAAGGTCCGCCTAAAAAAATAGCAAATGCTACGCCTCCAATATTTCCTGTTCCAACAGTTCCAGAAAGAGCTGTGCTTAAAGCCTGGAAATGTGAAGTGTCTCCAACATGATGCGATTTTTCATACTTTCCTTTTACTACATCTATAGCATGTCGAAAGTAACGAAATTGAGGAAATTTTAAATAGATTGTAAAAAACAATCCCGTACCTAGAAGTACGTAAGGAAACCAAGGTGAACTGCCTAAAAAGCTATCAATTATCCTGAGAATTTCCTTCAAATGCTCCATAAAATACTCCTCCGATTTAAAATTATGCTATTTAATTCAATTTTAAAATAAGTCACTACTAACTTTGGATGTGGCTATATTTGCGAAGCCAGGTTTCAATAAATGGATATACTATCTTTGGTGCATTCAATCCTACATTCATGTCATTATGACCAAATCCTTCAAAACAATGAAAAGATTTGTCAGTACTTCCCATTTTTAAAAAACCTTCTACATACACAATACTTTCTGGCGCGAGTTTATCACGATTGCCAGTAATCATCAAAAGAGGAACTTTAATTCGATCGAAGTGTTCAGTATATATATAGGGAGATTTTTGTCCTACTAAATATGCTCGAAATGTACGATTTTCAATCCAATCCGCAAATTGATCAAATACGCCAGAGCTAATATTGTTCAAAGTGGTATGCATAACATTTTCTACTAACTCTTTATTCATATTTGGCGGATACCAAAATAAAGACGCTAAATAACTATTGGCAATTTTTGTTACCGACCAATGAGTAACTTTTTTTAACCATGAATTTTTATGAGTTCCAATAGAAGCCTCTGCATTTACTCCTGAATCTAGTATTCCCCAAATATTAGCAGTTGGAATATAGGGTAAATTTTTAGAAAGATTCCGAAGAGATTTGATATTCATTAGCCAGGGCAATATTTTATTGGATTGCCAAAATCCTAATTTTTGATTAGAATGCTCTGGTAATAATTCCCAAGCTAATCGTACAGGAGTTCCTATTGTTACCAACCCTCGTAAATGTTTTTGACGTTCTTTTGCTAATTCTATATCTCCCGTTGCAACTTTTACATTATTGATAGAAATATAGCAAACACCTTGTAAATACATGTATGCTAACATTCCTCCTAAACTATGCCCTATCCAAATTGGTAGAATTTTTGTTGCTTCGGTAACATATTTAATAATAGCAGGAACATCATATATTGCTAAATCGTCAATATTGCTATAACTATGGCCTTGTCCACTATAAGCTATTCCTGCACCATGCCCACGTACAGAAGGAAGCCATACATCATAGCCTTGTCGGTACAATACCCAAGCAAAATTATGTTCTAAAATTGGAAAATCCCATATACGATAATTCTGAGCAAAGCCATGCATAAGAATTATCGGTGTCGCGCCAGCTCGTTTGTAACGTGCTAAAGCTATTTCAACATCATCTTGGGTAACAGTATATTCTACAGTTAATGAATCCATAAAAGTTATATTTAAAAATAATTATTGGAATCTCATTAAAAATTAACAAGATTCCAATAAGCCAGCTATTTAATAAGTTTTTGGGCTAGTTCTTTTGCTTCACTCATTATAGAATGAGACTTCACATCGCCCTTATTACCCACACCAACTGCACGAAGCAAATGACGATCATCAAATCCATACCACTTTAAGAAAAATTCATATCGTGGATAAATATCCTTAAATTGTTCAGGATCTGGATGTCCCTGAGCCATAACAAAAACTAATTTTTTCCCTTTTGACAAACGACTTGCGTGCGCAATATCTGTTATATAATCTGGGGTTAAATAGCAATACGTGCGATCAATAAAAGCCTTCATCTGGCTTGTAATATCTCCATAGTATACAGGAGTGCAAAATAAAGCAATATCGCAAGTTTTTACATCTTCCAAAACTTGGCTCAGATCATCCTTTAATACGCAAGTTTCTTTTACTTTTTTGCAACCCATGCAGGCTTGACAACCGCGATAGGATAACTGGTTCAAATAATATTTTTTAACTTCAGCTTTTAAATCTTGAGCAGTATGTAAAAATTCATCTGCCAATAAATCTGTATTTCCGCCTACTCTTGGGCTGCCAATTAAACAAACTACTTTCATAAGCTTTCCTTAATTTTTTATAAAAGTTGAAAAAGACTTCTTCATTTCATCAGAAAAATAAATACATGTCAAGAAGAAATTAAAAATAAAAAAAAGCGTGATTGCTCACGCATTTTTCTATTTTTTTTCTTCGTCTTGTTTTATGATTTTAGTTGTATCGTCTTTTCTTCGTAAATATTCTCGGCGTTCCATTTCCTGCAGCATAATTGTTCGCAATCCTTCAGGATTAGGGATTCCATAAAGAGAATAAAAACTTGGTGCTCGTGGAACAGTTACAGAATGCCCACCCCCCATAGTAACTTGTAATGAAGGACCAACCGGCAATTTTTGCTGGGCACCGACCATCAAAATAGCCTGATCACTACCTGTTCCGATTCCTGAAGCGGAAATTGGAATCAAAGTTCCAAAATTAAACAATTTTCCTAAAACATCACGATGTAAAATTAAATCCTCAATTTTACTATATAACAAATCACGCTCACGTGTAATGATAAATCCAAATCTAATAATTACACGACGATTTGTAATATAATACCGATGAGAACGCCGATAACTATTGGCAGAAATTAAACCTCCTAAACCAATCAAAATAATCCAGTAATTAGATATTTCATCAGGATTAAATTTATTTTTTATTGTTTTAAATATCGGCCAATTTTCTCTCATATCTTTTGTATAAGTTTGGAGAGTTGAAGATTGCCAATATTCTTTTGCTATTTTTAAAATAGATTGGCGTTCTTGATGTAAATACATTCCACTTACAATCAAAAGAATAGCTAAAAGTAGCCAATACCAGTTTATTCTTAAAAATGATACAATGGCAGCAGGAATAAAAATAAGTAATGACCATGTTGTCCAAAGTAAAACACTTGTTCCTTGTTTTCCTAAAGGCGATTGGCTAAAGAACGCAAGCAATTCTTGCTTAAATAGAATCATTACTAAGCCAATAATAGCTAAATAAAGCCATGTCAAATATAAATGAAACATTGCAAAAATATGAGGATTTGTTTTTTTTAATACTTTTTCGCCTTTTATTAGAGCTAAGGACATGCTGTATCCTTTCTTAAAAAAAATTGGCAATAATCTTGAAATCTATGCTATAATTATAGCTCATATTCCGATCAAATAATCATAAATTTTCTTGGATAAACTTATGCAGCAAAATCTTCAACAAAGAAGACTATATTTTTTAACTAAAAAATTTAAACAAACACAAAAACAATTTGAATTGATACAAGAAAACGATAAAATAGGCATTGGAGTATCCGGAGGTAAGGATAGTATAACATTGGCCTTATTGCTACAATATTATCAAAGAATTGTCCCATTTAAATTTGAATTTTTTCCTATTCATTTACAATGGGATTTCCAAATAGAAAAAGAACAAAAACAGCAAGTTTTAAAAGATTTTTTTCAACAACAATCTTTAGACTTACAATGTATTTCTACTAATTATGATCAAACTCCTCGGCACCAAGCAGTTAGTCCATGTTTTTCCTGCGCTTGGAATCGGCGAAAAGCGTTATTTCAATATTGCTATGAACACGGATATAATAAATTGGCTTTAGGACATCATCTTGATGATGCTGCGGAAACAAGCTTGATGAACCTTTTTTTTCATGGAAATCTGGAAACCATGATGCCTAAAGTTAAATTTTTTGATGGCAAAATTGAACTTATTCGCCCACTTATTCTTACCCCAGAAAAAGAAGTTATTCAATTTTCCAAAACACTGGATTTTAAATTCTATGGGTGTTCCTGCCCAAGTCATGATCCTTCTCAACGTGATCATGCTGGACAAATTTTAGAATCTTTTGGACACCTTGCAACAAATGTTAAACATAATATTTGGCATGCCTCCATGTTATGGCAACAACAAAACCTAAATAATAACAAACAATGTTAAGTGAGAAGATTGAACTATTACCAACTCATAATTTTTTTCTGCCAAATTAGAAAGGCATTTATTTTTTATGAAGTACGATCGTATTAAAGATATTCTTCAAAGATCTAGTTCTGAAAAAGCTCAAGTTACAGTAAAAGGTTGGCTCAAAACTGCCAGACATTCTAAAGAACTTTCTTTTTTAAATGTGACAGATGGTTCTTGTCTTAGTGGTATTCAAGTTATTGCAGAACCAACTTTAGAAAATTATAAAACAGAAGTGCTGAAGTTAAATACAGGGTATTCTGTTTCTATCACTGGTATTTTAGTAGATTCCCCAGGAAAAGAACAGAAGTATGAAATTCAAGCTCAAAAAATTGAAATTATTGGTGATGTCCCAGAAGATTACCCCTTACAAAAAAAACGCCATAGCTACGAATTTTTGCGAACCATTGCCCATCTTCGCCCAAGAACCAATACAATTGGAGCTTTGTTACGTGTAAGAAATGCAGCAGCCAGAGCTATCCACAACTTTTTCCAAGAACGCAATTTTATCTATCTGCACACACCTATCATCACTGCTTCAGATTGCGAAGGTGCTGGGCAAATGTTCCGCGTTAGTATACTTGATCCTAAAAATCCGCCTCTAACTCCTGATGGCAAAGTTGATTTTACTCAAGATTTCTTTGGAAGACAAGCATTTTTGACTGTATCTGGACAGCTGGAAGGTGAAATTGGAGCCATGGCATTAACAAATGTGTATACCTTTGGTCCAACCTTCCGTGCTGAAAATTCTAACACCCCACGCCATGTTGCTGAATTTTGGATGATCGAACCGGAAATGGCTTTTTGCGATATTGAAGGCAATATGGATACTGCTGAAGCGTTTTTAAAATACATTACTAAACATGTTGTAGATACTTGTCAAGAAGATTTGGCGTTCTTTACAGAATACATTGATAAAAATACTACACAGACTATTGAAACAATTTTGAACGATTCTTTTGCTAGAATTACTTATACCGATGCTATTGAAATTTTACAAAAGAGTGGTAAAAAATTTGAATATCCTGTAGAATGGGGGATTGATCTTCAAAGTGAACATGAACGCTTTATTACAGAACAACACTTTAAAAAAGCTGTAATCGTTACCAATTATCCAAAGAAAATCAAAGCATTCTATATGTATCAAAATGAAGGTTGCGATAGTAGTAGAGAAACTGTACGGGCAATGGATATTCTTGTTCCTCGTGTTGGTGAAGTAATTGGCGGTTCACAACGTGAACATCGTTATGATGTTCTAGTAAAACGAATCAAAGAACTTGGAATGAGTGAAGAAAGTTATTGGTGGTACCTTGATCTACGGAAATATGGTACAGCACCACATTCTGGGTTTGGTATGGGTTTTGAACGTTTCTTACTATTTATCACAGGTATTACTAATATTCGAGAAGCGATTCCTTTCCCACGTGTTCCTAATTATGCAGAATTTTAAGAGAAAATTTAGCTAATAGTAGGCACAGTTTTTCTGGCCTACTATATTTTTAGATAGAGTGAATGGACAAAAGTTTTGAACTAAAAAATATGCTAACTACAAAGAAATTTGTTATGAGTAAAAAAAAATCCATATTTTTTTATATAATATTTTTTCATTTTTATTATATCTTACTAGTTACAACAGGCTGCAACTATACACCTATTCGTCTAGATGTTTCTGTTAGTGAAAGTTCACGCATTGAAGCTCCTATGCCTGTTGCTCCTAGAGACTATTTAAAAATTGGAAGAGAAGCTATTGAAAAGAATGATTATCAAACTGCCTTTTTAAATTTTCATGCTTTTTGGTCGCAAAATTCTGAAAACATGCACGGTCCTTTATTTTGCGGACAAGCTAAAATGACTGAAAAAGAATATCAACGTGCTTTATATTATTATAGAGAAGCGGCAAATATTTCTAGTGATGATATTCGTACAGCTTGGGGAATTTTATTGTGCCACCGAGCTATTTTTGAAGAATCTTTCATTAACTCAATTCCATATCTTGCTGAAGATAAAGAAAAAGAAGTAATTTTGGAAACTTGGAAACAATTTAAAACAGCGTTAAATGAATATCAATGGACGGAAATATCTAAAAACCTTAGTCTGTTAGAATTTGCTTTCAGTACTGGAATAACAGCTAATTCTCAAAACGGATTAGAAGAACACATCAAAAATCATCTTGGTTTTTTAACTTCTTCTCCCATGATTATATATATTAACATGCTCCAAGTTCAATCTGTGCGGAGCAATGGTAAAATTGCAGAAATACAACTTACTATCTTAGATCATCTTCCTGTTGAAACTATCTATTTAAAAAAAGAAGAACAAGCTTGGCGAATAGCTATGTTGTTCCCTAGTCTAACAACACAACCTAGCAATCTTCTTTCATATCAGAATTTAGAAAATCTTGAAACTCCAATCCCCAGCCCACTAGATATTGCAAAATTTTCTTTGGTAGAAAAAATTAAAATAATCTGGAATTGGCAAGAACAATATCGCGTAGAAAATACTGCCTTCCTTAAAAAATTAGTTCCCGAAATAATAAAAAAACTTGAAATAATTGATCTTTCCAAAACCCGAATTGCACATATATTTGAAGGAAAATTTAATGATGTTATTGCCAAAAAACTTTTAGCAATGATTCATAATAGCATTGAACGTATTGAAAATAACCAAAATATTTCTGAGAATTTTCATATTGAGCAGATTTTTATTGCTTGGGAGCAAACTCGAAAAGATTTATTGAATATCTTAAATAACTTAACAACTTATGGAATCCCAAAAGAAATTTGGGAAAAATGCTCGTATCACTTACGTGGGATTTGGATATTAGATATGAGTTCTCCTGCTTGGGAAAATCTCTCAGATGCCGATCAAAAACAATATGCAAAAAAATATCAAGAAGAATATGCACTGAGTTTACATAAACCTATAGAAGATAACTATACATTCGATAATATTCCATTTTCTATGGTTCTAATTCCCCCAGGACGATTTTGGATGGGTTCTCTTCCTGATGAACCAGGGCGTAAACATGATGAACGACGATATAGAGTAATTCTTCCCATGCCATTTTATATTGGGAAACAGGAAATTACTCAATGGCAATGGCAGCGAGTAATGAATTATAATTCTTCTTATTTTAGAGACGATCGTTTACCTGTAGAACAGGTTTCCTGGTATGATTGCATCAGATTTTGTAATAAAGTTAATTTACGAATTCCAAGCGAAGCCGAATGGGAATATTCTTGTAGAGCAGGTCTTACTGCTCCTTTTAATTTAGGCTCGCGAATCAATGCTTTTCAAGTAAATTATAATGGGAATTATCCATGTTTAGGAGATTCTCCAGGTACTTATCGACAAAAAACTATTATTGGTGCTACACTGCCTAATGCTAATTCTTGGGGATGCTATGATTTTCATGGCAATGTTTGGGAATGGTGTTATGATTGGTACGGAGATTATCCTCTAACAGAGCAAATAAACCCAATGGGAGGTTCTAGTGAATTGCAAAGAGTAAGTAGAGGAGGTGGTTGGAGTGCTTATGCAAGTTCTTGTCGCTCGGCTGATCGTAGTAAAAATGAACCCGGCTTCCGTTTTATTTACCTAGGTTTAAGAGTAGTCAGATATTTAGAATAACTAAAAATTTTTTAAGGAATAGTAATGGACGCGGAAACATCAAATGCCTACGAAATTTTTTATCAGTCCATCTTGGACGCTATTCCTGTTCCCATTTTTTTTAAAGATGCTCATGGAATATATATTGGTTGTAACCAAGCATTTTTAACAGTATTAGGATTAAAAAAAGAGCAAGTTATTGGAAAAACATTATATGAGATTGCTCCTAAAGAATTGGCAGAGAAATATCATTCTATGGATATGGAATTATTTACTTATCCAGGCCAGCAAATTTATGAAAACCCTGTAAAATATGCTGATGGTTCCTTTCACGATATTTGCTTTCATAAAGCAACTTTTTCTCAAAAAGATGGCACAGTAGGCGGATTAGTAGGAATTATGTTTGATATTACAAAGCGGAAGCAAGATGAACGAGACCTACAAGAAAATTATCAAAGATATCAAGCACTTATTCATCAATTAGAACATGCTTTACAAAATCTTAAAACAACACAACAACAACTGATCCAACAAGAAAGACTGCACGCTTTAGGAAGAATGGCAAGTGGAATTGCGCATGATTTCAATAATAGCTTAACACCAATCATAGGATTTAGCGACTTGCTACTTACTATGCCAGGATATTTGCAAGATACAAATAGATCTCGTGAATACATCAAGCGTATTAAACTTGCGGCGCAAGATGCTGCCAATATCGTAAAAAGATTACGAGCTTTTTATCGTCGCCAACCAGAAGATGAAGTTTTACAATTGGTAGATATCAATGCTATTGTTCAAGAAGCTATTTTTTTGACTGAACCTAAGTGGAAAAGCCAACCTGAACTTATTGGAAAACAAATTCAAATTATTACAGAACTCAATGAGCTTCCTAAATTTTTAAGTAATCCCAGTGAATTAAGAGAAGTTTTAGTTAATCTAATTTTTAATGCAGTAGATGCAATTCCAAATGATGGGACTATTCATATTAAAACTTCTAAAAAAGAAGACTGGATTGTATTAGAAGTAATCGATACTGGAATTGGAATGTCTTTAGCCACAAAAGAAAAATGTATACAACCATTTTTTACTACAAAAGGAGAAAAAGGAAGTGGACTTGGTTTGACCATTGTAAATAATATTATACATCATCATAATGGAAAATTAGAAGTTGAAAGTCAACCTAATCAAGGAAGCCACTTTATCGTTTATCTTCCTATTGTACAACACGAAAAGGAAATTGCAGAAAAAAATATTCCTCTCTTTGAGCAACCATTGAAAATTTTATTAGTCGATGATGATCCCAAAATTTGTGGAGTTTTGCAAGCCTATTTAGAGGCAGATCAACATATTTTAACAATAGCACCCGATAGCTATACTGCTTTGCAAAAACTACAAAGTGAAAATTTTGATGTTGTAATTTGCGAATATACAGTAAAAAAAATGAATGGTGAAGAATTGGCTGCAAAAATAAAACAAGAATATAAAAATATTCCTGTTATCGTCATTACTGGTTTCAGTGAAACTATTTTTGTTCCATCAATATCCCATATTGATTGCTTACTTCAACGACCACTTTCATTTCAACAAATGCGCCAAGCTTTATTCACAGTTATTTCCCAAAAAAAATAAGAAGAAAATTTTTTCGATATAATGTACCTAGCTAATTTCAAAATTGCTGGCTATTTAAGCCACAAAAACAAGTTTTAGCGGATCGCATAAAACTTTGTTGACTTGCTATGAATGGAGTATTTATGCCAACTCAAGTTTGTACTGGAGCGACAATGATGTGCAGTTTTGGTGCTGCACCATCTAGTTTAATTGCAATCCATCCTACTATATTAACAACTACACCTGCGGCAAATATTATGGACTATGCACCAGTTGCCAACATTCCTCCATTTGGAGTTTGCATGACTCTTTCTAATCCTGCTGTTGCATCTGCAACATCAGCAGCTTGTGGTGTATTGACACCTATGCCATGTGTTCCAGTTACTCCTGGTCCCTGGATAGCAGGACAACCTACAGTCCTTGTAGATAATATGCCTGCTTTAACAGATACCAGTAAACTTATGTGTGCGTATGGTGGAGTGATTCAAATTATTGTTCCTGGTCAATTTACTGTGCAGTTATAAGAAAAATAATATTTATAGAATTTTGTGAAAAAAAAGAAATGATGTAAAACAATACATCATTTCTTTTTTTTGTTTAGTAAACTTTAGTTATAATGCTTGTATCATAGCCACCAAGTGTAGCAATATGATTTTGATAATTTTGAACATCCATGACTGCTAGTGTTTGAATAGTGCGCAATGAGACAAGTTCTTCTGTCCAAGGAGTTGAATTTTGAAGTATGTCAGTGATAATATCTTGAGACGAGAGAATTCCGTTTGAGTTTTTGACAACATCAAGTAATCTCTCTACGATATGTTGTTTGGCTAAGTAGGCATTCCAGCACCATTGTTTTTCCTGATCTCCATATTGTAATCCATAGCCTAAATCTTTCCAAATTTGCTCCCATATTGCACGTCCGTAATCATCTTTTTTAAAATAAGAACGAAATTTGCGAGAAATCTTATTTATTTTTTGCCAAAAGGTCAATTTGGGAATAGAGGTGGTAACATTGCCTTGATTTTGAATCGTTATATCAAATTCTGTGGTAAAAAAGTCTCTTGCTTCCCATAAAGAAGCTAAATTGTGGTAGTTGATGCAATAGGCAATTGCCATAGCTCGCAAGATTTCTTGTCTGTGATTTTGAAATTCGTTAGGAAGTGTAGCAAAATATTGAAAGAAATTGAGAGAATTCCACCAATTTTTTTGTAAACATTTATAAAAATTATGGAGTTGTTGCTTTCGTTGAATTTCTAATTCAATAAAATCGTCATATTCTTCATCAAGGGCTTCAATTAAATATAAATCTTGTTCAAACGCAGGTGGAGAGATAGCAATTGATTGTTCTAACGGTGTTATAGAAGGAAATTGCGTAGAAGAATTTTGTTCTGTTTTTACTTGAGAGGATGTTACTTCTGACAAAGAACTTTGTTCTGATTCTAAGATTGCCGATTGTGTTGTTTGTGCTTCTGTCTCTTGTGCTACTTGTATTGTTTGGGTTTGTACTACTTGTATTGTTTGTATTTGCTCTACCTGTGCTGCTTGCATTCTTCTCGTAAGTCGAAGTTGTCTTGTATATATGGATGGCTTTGTTTTATCTGAAAGAACATCTGATAAGGAGACGCCAAGATATTCAAAGTCATAAAGGCTTCGTAAGTGCATCGCCGCCATATATACTGGTTTTCGCATACGGTGAATTTTTCTCAATACAATACTAAAGTCACTAATAGGAGGAATGGTAAATTTAGTTTTGGATAATGGGTTTCGAATCTCACCAATTTTCTTGCATACCCATCTCAACAATACTCCCGCAAAAGCAAAAATAACGCCTATAAATTTGAATGGCAGAAAGAAAATTTTTCCAGAAGAAACGTGATTTTCGTAAAAACTATAAGGATTAAATGTTCTACGGATTTGAGGTAATTTAGGAAGTGGATAACTGCCAAAAGTATTATGGATAATTTCTTGACGGGAATGAAGAAAAGATTGGTAAACTTCCTCTCCAAAATGCCGACGAATTTCTTCGTCTCGAACAGGGCTTTGAGCAAGAAAATGTAAGGCCGTAAATTGGGTAGTTAAATAAAGAGGTGCAGTATCTTTGAGATTACGCCCTTTTTTTTGTATAGATTGATTTTTCTGAGAAGACAGCCAATCTTGATACTGTTGTTGAATATCTTTAGATTGCAAAGATAATATATCTAAAGGAATAGCATGTCGGTTATATTCAATGATCAATTGTGCCGTTCCCTGGCAAATACTATCTGTGATTAAGTTAAACCAAAGATATGGTCCGCTAAAAAGACTGGGTTTATCCAAATCTAATTTACTAAGTTCTTTAAGTTGCTTACGATTGTATTGCAAACGATGGTTGCGAATATTAGAAAGTGTTAAATTTCCTAAAAATTGTTCTGTTGTTTTAACATCACTACGATGCAATACTGGACCATCAAGATAATCTCGATAGAGTAAAATAATTTGTTCTTGCAAACGCTCGAAACTATTGTTTTCTCTTACTGATTTTCGTTCAGTAAACTTCCACCAATGAATCTTTTGCTGAATAGATTGAATTATTTCTTCTCTATTTAAATTTTGGGATGATGTTGCTAAGCTCAATTCTGGCGCAATCACTCGTTGGTATAGTATAGATAAATCTTGCTGAGTATTTCTCCATTTGATTTCTTTGAGAAGATTGATAAATTGTGCTTCCGCAGTTCTTTCATAGAATTCAGTTGCTTCTCCAGCCAGATTTCTAAGCCACCATCCTAATGCTAAAGGAATAGAACAAATTCCACCAATAATTACTAAAGGGAAACCAATATATCGGTTAAGAATGCCTAATACTTTATGTAAGATAGGTGATGGAATAGCACTCATTGCCAGGTTTAACAAAATAAAACTTCCACCAAAAATTAAAAGACGTTTGGCAGGTTGTTGGAAAGACTCTACTAAAACTTTTGCAATACGACTTAAAATGCGTGGACCAGTAACGATACCATAAAGATCACTAAACCAATAAATTACATTTAGTATTTTTTGTAAAATACGCCCGAACATACGACATAAAAATGCCGCAAATTCTGCTGGCATGGATTTGCGATGTTTTCGTACAATTTTACTAACACCCGGAAGACTTCGGATCATAGGAAAATCAAGCATCCCAAAATATTTGTGAATCAGTAAAGGAAAATCGCTACCCAGTATATCTTCAATTTCACTATCGCGAATATTAAGTAAAGTATGGATGATATTTTCAATACTTAAATCCGTATTTTTGCTTGGGTTTCCTTTAAGTGAAATTATGTCAGAATTCTCTTCAAGTTGTACCTGCAAAGAATGAAGATAGGGCAGAAAGTATGGCAATTGACGAGTATTAGCGTGCTTTCGTAAAATTTCTCTGTTATATGTTAAACATTCGTTACGTAATTTTTGAATTTTATATTGGAGTGTTGTTGCTGTAGAAATTTTTTCAATGGTATCAAAAAAAACTATATTATAATTGAGCCATTTACTGTAACGATGTGCTAACCGATCTATGCCACGTACAAAAAATATTGCTACACGAAAAATCCGAACAAGCGGACGAATAATCCGAACATACCGGATAAGTCGTTGAAGTCGTAATAATCGGAATAAACGTGCAGAACGGGAATAGTCTAGTTTTTCTAAACTTAGTGCTATCCAGCCAAAGGGAATAGCGGGCAATACATCTATTAAAAAATGTCTGCGGAAATAAAGCCATTTTCCTTGGCATAAAGAAAATTTTAAAATAAACTCAAAAATAAAAATGATACAAATAATCAAGTCTAGGATCATTAAATAGAGCATCCAATTGCTCATACGATATACTTTAAGATATGTTTTTTCAACTTCATCTTCTATGATTGAATTAGCATAAATTAAGAAATAAAAATTGTTAGCAGTATCTTCAATTTCCCATTCTTTACTATCACTTATGGTTTTAATTTTAAGATGATGAGATAAAATATAGTTTTTTTCAAATAACTTGATAAATTCTTGTGGTAATGGTTTAGTTTCTGGGTGAAAAGTGTCTGCTAAATTTAAATCTTTTGCATATTTTATATCACATGTAAAAAGATCTTCATACTTACGAAATTTAACTTCTGCAAAGATAATGACAATAACTAAGAGCGTCAATACCAGAATTATAATTTCAAGAATGCTAACAGCCCGTTTTCCAAATATAGATTCCATACGCAGTTGAAGTTTTTTTTCTTGTATCTCTGCCTTTAAATATTTTTGAACTTTAATAATTTTCTTAGAAATTGTTTTTAAAGATTTTGCTAACTCTTGGCTTGATTCAACTTTATTATTGATAAAAGTAGGATTTAATTTTTCTGAGGAAGGAATATTATTCTGAGGTGGTTGATCTGCTTCGATTTTATCATTTTTAAGTTCGCTAGAATTTTCTTTGTTAATAATTTCATGATTAGAAATATGGTGGCTGGCTTCAGATGCTAATTCTTCTAGCCATTTACTGTCTTCGTACAATTGCTCTAGATTAGCTATTGAATTTGGCATTTTATTATCATCTGCATTTCCAATAATTTCTTGAGCAGCTTCTTGCAATTCTATAATGAAATCATTTAAAAAAGCCAATTTCTGTTCTAAAGAGGCCATAGTAAATTTTAAACGAATCATTGCAGCCAATTTTTGGCGTTTTTCCAAGCAAGTTTTTTGTGCAAAGTCAGAAGATTGCGATTGAATCCGATTACTCCAAAGCATGGCTTCTATAAGATTATTGAGAGATGTTTCTTTGGACTGGATTTGTGATTTTGCTTGTGTAATAAGTTGTTCTGCTTGTTTTTCAAAGGATTGCAATTCATATTGTAAAGATTGGCTTTTTAAATTTTCTAAAATTTGCTGAACAGAGGTATGCTGAAAAATTTTGGGAGCAATTGTTGCTTGCGCACTTAATGTATGAATCTCATTTAAAATATCTGCTAACATACTATGGCCGTTTTTTACTTCTAAATGTAAAGCTAAATATTTAAACCATAGCATTTCTATTGCATAGCCACGCAGTTGAAGAGCGATAACCAAAGGAGATTGGTTAATATGATTGGTACAATAGCGAATTTTTTGTTCTAATCGAGAAAGATTTTCTCTTAAAAGATTCTGATGCAATTCGGGCTTTTGTTTCCCCTTTTGATATAATGCTGTATATAGCTTTGATTCAAAGTATGTTATTTTGCGTACTAGCTCTGCAATTTGTTCTCCGTTAGTTTCTGTGATATTTGCATGAATTTTTTCTCGAAATTCGATTGCATTTTTTAACGTTTCCCATAATTGTTCTAAGGACATCTGTTCTATTTTAGAAAAATCTTGACAAAAATTTGAAATGTTTTCTACTAAATTTTCTTCCATAAAAAAAGAACTCCTCTTTTTTGAAAAAAAAATAAAAAAACCCTTGATTAGGTTCTATCCTAATCAAGGGTTTTATAATAGTGGCGGAGGGATTTGAACCCCCGACCGACAGATTATGATTCTGCTGCTCTAGCCTACTGAGCTACGCCACCAAATAGATTATTCATGTATTATACATATTTTAAAAAAAATGTCAAGAAAAAAAATTGAAAAAAATAAAAAAAATCATTTTTTTCTTCATTGTCTTTAAGAAAGCCTTAAAACTATAATAGATTATTGACATCTTTTTTAAAATCTGCTAATTTATCACTATTTTAGGTTGCCAATTTAGCACTTTTTAGGATGTCAACTACCTGATAATCTAATTACTTTATGCAACAAATGCCATACTCCCAAGAATCACAAACAAGGCTATTTTCTATACGAATGGAAGCCAAAAGTCAGTTCATTCAGACCAGAAACTTTAATGAATACCATCAGATGGAGACTCATCCAAGCATTAAAATGTAAATATTGCTATGGGTATGAAACCAAACAAAAAAGAAAAGAATTAGGAATTGAAAAAACTCATTACAATGATGCCTTTGTGATTGCTGGTGGCAATAAGCAAACAAGAATAACACCAGTGGAGCTAGAACAAATAAGAAGAAATAATCGTCCTTTATCAAAATTTTATGATGCAAAATATATAGATATTCGCACAGGAAAAAAGGTATCTGGAACTGAACTTCATTCTGGCAGAAGAACACGCAACAAAAATTTGAATAC
>CAZPDM010000085.1:0-18809 GCA_964585305.1 uncultured Planctomycetota bacterium
TAGCGATATCTAAAAAGGTATTCTTCATCCAATCTCCAAGATGTTTTAGTAAAGGATGGCGATACTTAAGTAACTATTAAAAATAAATTCCGCAGACTTACAAAAGTGCTATAAAGATAGTTAGCACAAATTCGTACTTTGAGAAAACGCCAGAAGCGTTCAATAGGATTTAGAATTGGAGTCCGTTTAGGTAAAAAATGTATAATAATTTGTCGCCCATAGCCTTGTCGAAATTGTTTAAGCAGTTTAGTATGTCGGTCATGAATACTAGCATTGTCAACGACGAGATGTATAATGCGACCCAAAAACTGAGCGCGAATTTGATGAAGCATAGCAATAAAATTTTTAGCCGTTTTGTTAGCTCGAGAATAGGCTAGTTTATAAAAAAAACCTTTTGTATGCGGATTAAAAAAGCCAAAACAACATAAGACTTTGTTATATCCTGGAGTCGGAATTTTTAATTGTTCTCCTTTAGGCATCCAGGCTCCCTTAAGATAAGGTAGCCATTCAAAATCTGCCTCATCACCAAATAGAATAACTTCTTCTGGTTTGGGGTTAGTTAGCAATCGCATAATACATGCTTTTTCTTCCTGTTCAAGTGGACAAACTTCTGGAGGAATGTATTTGGGCCGATTAAATTGCCAATTGTTTTGTTCTAAAACTGATCTTACCATACTGATACTTACTGATTTTTGACGATATTCTTTCAACAATTTGACCATCAAAGCTATACTCCATACTGTTGCAAAATAACCAAAGTCGTGTGGATTTTGACGTAATGCTATCAATAAAAATTGTACGTCTTCATCGCTTAATTTACGGTTCCGACCTGGATGCTCTTTGTCAAATAAACCTTGATACGACTTTTGCTTAAACCGTCTCAGTGCTTCAGATACGGTATCACGATCGCAGAAACACAATTCTCCAATTTCCTCTAAGGAAAAACTTTTATTTCTTAGCAGGACTATATGTGCTCGTCTGGATACTTTTCCTGCTTCGGTCGTATAGATTCTTTTAAGTCGTTTTATTTGCTTTGGGGTTAGCCTTATGTTACAATCACACATAATGATTTACTCCTCTTTTTTATTTTTTATTGTTATCTTAGGAGTAAATCATTTTTTTTAGCTAAAAGCTAGCAAAAAACTATTTCATGGAGCATCTATCGTCTAAATCCTTTATTTTTACTGCTTCACATTTATGCGGAAATATTTCTTACATGTTACTTAAGAAAAAAGATATATTGAAAAATGGACAGATCTCCTGACTTTAAAAATTCTGGAAAAATTTTCAAGTTTTTGCTCTGCATAAATCTTTTTCATCATAGACTATGAGTTTTTCTCCAGGCTTGCCTAGTACTCTTAAAACAGCATTTACCACAGCTTCCAGTGTTGCCTGATGGTGGAAGCGAACGAGAGAATATTTTTTCTTGAGGATCAGTTTTTCTCTTTCAACTTCTTTCACAGAATCGTAGTGTGCATGCGCAAACCCATTGTATTCCAGCACCAACTTTAAATCTTTCACAAAAAAATCTAAACGATATTCTTGTAATTGGTAATTATATTTTAGATCGAATTTCTCAAATACTCTTGCTAAGGCTATACGCCACTGGACTTCACTTTTACTCTGCATATTCGCAAAATTTCCTAATTGCCCAAACATCTTGTTTTTCAGTTGAACCGTGATTTCACTGTCCATTCCTAAAACAATTTTTGCTACATCCTCCATCCAATACCCAAACATTCTCTTTGCTCTGGAGCCAATAGCTTTGATCGCAGCATTATCCAATTTTACTGGCTTAATATCTGTATGGTACTTGCGCAAAAAACTGGTAAGTGTACTTTCTGGCACTTTCAAAAATTTCGCAATATCTTTTTTCGTTGCAATTTCATCCGAAACTGATGACACAAACCCAGCTTCTTTAATAAGATTGATAAGATTATTACAATGTTGCTGTGCTGTTTCCTGGATGTTGGGCGTATATCCACAGGCTTCTTTTATCGCTGTGTCTAAGGCAGTACGAATTAGGGCAGATTGTAGGATAACACAACGTCTTCCTATGTGTTTTTGGTTTTCTCTTAACATATCATTAGCAAAAGCCAAAGCATAGCCAGAAATCAATGATTCTACAATAGAACTGTCATATACAACAATTTTTCTTCCTTGATAAGGACTATTAATCGCTGCTACCTCTACCATTTCAGTAGCAACATTTAAATATTTATCAAGGTATGGAGTAAGCATTTCTAAAGTGTGTTTAGTCTTCATGGTCAAACCTTTATCTATATTGGATTTCAGAGGTTTTAGAAGCCAGTTAGTCTTCATGCGGTTAAGGGTCATTTGATTGACTCCTAACAGGCTGGCAGTACCTCTTTCACTTAATACAGGAGTCTCGTCATTCAGTAGATACCCATCGCATATAACGCCTTGTATAATTTGAACTTGGCCATATTTTACAGCCTTTCTTTCTGCCATAAAAATCTCCTTTCTACAACTAATTTTTATCTAAAAAATCCTTACAAATTTATACTAACAAACTTCTATCTTTTTTGTCAATAAATTAAAAAAATCCTTTAGAGTATTTATATTATTAGATCGCAGAAGTTTTAATTTTAAAACTTCTGAAAAAATTTCAAAAAAACTGGCAGATTTTACATTTAAGTAAAACCTGCCAGTTTAATTTTTATTTGCCCAGCAATAATGCTGGCCACGATAAAAGTCTAGCCATAAACATCATTCAGGATACATCCATAAACACATCCTTTGCCTGGGTGAAAATCCCTATAGACGTTAAGAAAAACTGTTCTGTTAATCTATTCATATTGCATATCCTTAATTGATATAGTCGTGACGTACCCACGAGGCTTCGACAAGAAGATTACTTTTATTCAAAGCCTTATTCTTACAGGAACCGCCACAAGTTCCTTGACGCGGTCGCTGTGCTTGCACAGTCTCCGCTTACTTTTTTGATTAGACCAAATTGTCGCTCGCTGGTAGCACTCTATTTTGTGGCCCTAACTATGGTCTGGAATTCCAGCAGTGAGCGTATTTCCACTAGGTATTTCAACCATTACTTGCCAGGTCATTGCGTTTGGCACTATATCCCATGAAAAAATAGTTGCTATATCATAGCAACTATTTTTTCATGCCAATTTAATTTTAAATTTTTTTTATATTGTTTCAACAAAATTTTTTTGTTGAAACAATATATTTATGAAAAGCCAATTCATCCGCTATGCAAGCATATATTCATAACTTTTTCTTTGGTAATTAATTTATCTTTTCTAGTAAATTCCTTTAAAGTAACTGTGTATAAAAATTTAGCTAAATATATTTCGATAAAAATGTTAGGATAGAAAGCGGATTCACTGGTCAATTTGGCTTAATGTCTCATCTGTATTATTTCGAAAATAAAAAGAATGCTTATCATTCAGATAGGCATTCTTTTTATTTTGAACAGGAAACACAACGTAGTTAGGATGTTGCCATTCTACTAATAACCTATTTGCTAGATTGCTCTTGCTAAAAAACAGAAGGCTTGCGAATTTCTTTTCAAGCCCCCTTGATCTTTAGTCAAGGGGCTGTTGACTTCCAGGCATCTTATTCTAATCCTCTAATTTTTTCGCCTGCTTAACTGAATGAAAATCAGCAATCCAGTCACCACCATGAAAATCAGGCTTGTCGCAAGGATAACTCCAATGTATGGAGCTGCAATTTCCCAATTGTGAAGACCTAGGAGAAAATTTTTGGTGCTGGCTTCGTAGATTTCGGCTTTTCGCCAAAGCAAGGCTATCCCCGTGAACGCTGTGATCAGGAAGAATAGAGCAAATACCAAACCTACAAACCGGTGAAGTTTTCGTATATTCATAATTGTTTCCTTTTTAATTCTAATTGAGTTAAGAATTAAGTCATGAACGCGAAAAATAGATATATTAAATATATTATCGGAAAAGAACGAAAATTACTAAAAAAAATTTATAAAAATTGCTATATTTTTCACTGTTGAATTCTTGTACAAAGAAAAATCCTTCACAAATCTGTGAAGGATTTTTTTGTTTATGTTATTTTTGTGTTAATTTTTTGGCTTTTTTCACAAGTTCTATAAATTCTTTTCGGTATTCGTCAGAATTTTGGATTGTTCCTTCTTCTGCTAATTCTAAGACAAAATCTAGTGTCATAGAACCTTTATATTGAGAATCTCGAAGAATCATACCAAAGCAAACAACAGAAGAAGCAAACATAAAATCTTTAGATGATTGTTGAATTTGTTTATTTTCATCTGTAACCGGGAATTCTAAGAGTTTGCTGTCATTTTGATCGGGTTGTTTGTAGCGAAGTTTTACTGTCATTATTTCATTAGATTTTGCAACTTCGCTAAGTTGTGGTTGTACTTGGTATTTTAAATTATCAACCTTTCCAACTTCAACTTTTTTAACCCCGGTTGGAACTAATTCGTAGAAGGCTGTTACAGTATGTCCTGATCCAATTTCTCCAGCATCTTTGGTATCATCATTGAAATCTTCAGATTGTAAGATTCGGTTTTCATAACCAATCAAGCGATATTGTGCAATATGAATGGGATTGAATTCCACTTGAATTTTAACGTCTTTGGCAATTGTAATGAGTGTTCCGGTAAGTTGTTCAACCAGCATTTTTTTTGCTTCTGCAATATCATCAATATATCCGTAATTGCCATTTCCCTTATCGGCAAGCATTTCTAACATGCTATCTTTGTAATTCCCCATACCAAAGCCTAGCACAGTTAAAAATACTTTGCTTTTTGCTTTTTCTTCAATCATTCTTAAAAAATCGCCACGGCTTGTTATTCCAACATTAAAATCGCCATCTGTTGCTAAAATTACGCGATTTGCCCCTTTGGGTTGAAAATTTTCAACAGCCAATTTATAGGCTAATTCAATACCTTTTCCTGCGTTGGTAGAACCTCCCGCAGATAGTTTATCTAATGCTTGAAGAATAATTTCTTTTTTATCTCCTTTTGTTGGAGGTAATACTACTCCAGAGGCTCCGGCATAGACAACGATTCCTACGGAATCTTTTTCAGTTAAGTTTTGAACCAGCATTTTAAACGCTTGTTTAAGTAATGGCAACTTATTATAAGAATTCATGGAACCAGAGACATCTATTAAGAATATTAAATTGCAGTTAGGACGTTCATTTTGAGAAAGCTCTTTACCTTTGAGTCCAATACTCACTAAGCGGTGTTCTGCTTTCCATGGGCAATCCGCAACATCAACATTTATAGAAAACGGATCATTATTTTTAGGTTGAGGATAATCATATTTAAAATAATTGACCATTTCTTCAATACGTACTGCATCTTTAGGAGGAATAGAATTTTGATTGAAAAAACGGCGGACATTAGAATAAGAAGCAGTATCTACATCAATTGAAAATGTAGAAAGAGGGTTTTGTACGACATCTAAAAATGGGTTTTCATAAATGCGATCGTAACTTTCAGTATTAAAGTCTTCTTCTGTGGAAGTGGGTTTTGGTGTTACTATTTTTATATCTTTAGTTACTGTTGTAGAAGGAACTGTTTCAGCATTTGCAAGTGGAGCAGAAGGTTTCAAAAGTTTTGTTGGAGTTGATGGAGGAGCAGTATGTATAGGGGAAGGTGCTAGTGGTTGTGGCTCGGGACGTGGAATAGCTTTATGATGTATTACCTCTTGTTTTTTTTTCTCCATCATAGAGCGTCTTTCATTGACTCTTTGTCGCATGGCTTCTTGATTTATTTGTTCTAGCTTTTTGATTTCTTCTAATTTTACTTTAGTTTTTTCTTCAACTGAAGTTACTACTTCAGTTTTAGGGCCTGTCACATTTTTTACAATTTGCTGAACAAGATCGTCAATATCTTTAGCCCCTTTTACAAACCCTTGTTTTTCTCGATAGTTTGTACTGATATTGAGTACACAATATACTGCGGAATAAAGAGAAGAATGTTGGTTTTTCAAAACTTCGCCCACCATAACGCAATCAATTTTTGAGGCTTTGAGTTCTTGTATTTCGGTGTTGGATAACTTTTCAAAATTTCTAATTTTGCGTTCCAGTGAAGCAGAGATAAGATTTCTTTTTATAATAAAATATTGATTGGGATCAAGATTTTTTTCAATTAAATCAGCTATGATAGAACCCGCACTTTTTTCCATATCCGTACCACCATTAAATACCAGCACTACTAATCCTTTTGGAGATTGTCCCAAAGCTGGTACCATAAACAGCACGATACATAATAAGAAAATAAAAATATGTTGCATAACAAATCTTTCTAGGCTTGAAAGCCTTTTATATTCTAGCAATTTCACAATTGCAAGATGCTAATTTTAAGATATTATTTGTTATACTTACCAAACCACATTGCTAAAAATGTCTCTAATAACGTCATGAGCAGTAAAATCAAAGCTAGATTTTTCCAATATTCCATGTCTTTTTGAGAAGTTTTCTTAATTTCCTGCTCCATATTTTTTTCATATTTTATTTCTACAGTAGCTAATTGTTGCGTGAGTTCAGATTGATTATAACATTGGATATTTCCTTCTTCGGATTCTACATTAACAACAAAGTATTCTTGTAATTGACGGCGGGATTTAGAAGCTGATTCTTGTGCTTCAGCAACGGCCAATTTCATAAGTTCTGGGCGTTCCTGTAAAATTTGATTGGAAACAGAAAGACGAAGTCGGTATACTCCAGATTTATTTGTATCACTGTAATACATACGATATACATCTTTGCTTAATGTCGAAGATAAGCTTTTATCTAATGCTTTGAGAGGCTTCCATTGTGGAATTTTGGTTTCTTCTAATGGAGTAATAATATTAACATTTTCAGGTTCAACGTAGAAATCATAATCTTTAGAGAAAGGCGTTTGTATTTGTACGTTATTAAATTCGTATGGATGTCCTACAAGATATTGTAAAAATTCTCCAATCATAATAACAAAAACGTGTCCATATTGATCCGTATGGAAATTATTCCATTCACGATCCAAAGTGGTTGTGGAAAGGATTACTTTTCCCTTGCCAAGTTTTCGTTCCAAAATAGCAGGATGATTTCCTGGTCGGTATGTTGCTAATATTTTAATATTTTTAGAATTTTCTGGAGTAGGAGTAACAGGTTGTACTGAGTTTGTGTTAATAACAGAGATTTCCTCATCTTTGGGGACTTCTACATGGAAGTATTTGTAAATGAAGCAATTTTTTATATCTTCCATCAATTTAGGATTTTCGAAAAAATAACGCCAAACTCGATGTGTTTCAAGATGATCAATAGTATAAGTTGTAAAATTTTTATCTAACTCTATATTGCCAATAGGTTGATTCAATCTGCCTGGTAAAAGTTCTCGGAAATTAAAAAAATCTTCATTATACGAATCCGCAGAAACTTTATCACCTAACCAAATCCACAATCCTCCGCCATTTTTTACAAAATTTTCTAAAATCGTTTGTCGATTGAATTCTGTTCCAAGAAAGTATTTCAAATCAGCTAAATTGGCGAGAACAACTACATCATAATCTTTTAGTACAATCTTAGGTCCAAGCTCGGTAAAAGCAACTTTTGTAACTTCTACAATATTGGTTGAAGAATCTCCTAAAGCTGCGAGAAAATAATCTGTTTCACTAGCAAATGTTTCAGTTTTGGGATCACCATCTACAACTAAAACACGAATTTTTTCTAATATTTCCAAGCTAATATGGCGAATGTTATCGGCAATTAAATTATCTGGGCTAAGTTCTACAGTAACATAATGATTTCCTGGTTGTACAAATGTAGTGTAAAAGGAGATTTCTTGTTCTTGTTTTGGGCCTATGGTAAAATATTCTGTTTTTTGTTTTTGACCATCGAGGAAAAATGTGATTGAAACATCTTGGCAAGATTTTGTTCCATAGTTGGAAACTTTAGCAATAAAACGACCAGGAACATTTGTTGAAATAACACCATCATAATCAAATGAAACAATTCCAATATTTTGAGGATCAGGAATTCCTACGTCTACAAAAGTAAATGCAGCAGATTGTTTTTGAATAGATCGTAAAATTTCTACATAACGAGAAGTTTTTATTGCACGTTCCCAAGAATTTTTTTGAAAATCACTAAATATAAAAACACGTTTATTAGTATATTCTGTATTGCGAACTAAATCATGTAAATTTTCTAAAGATGTAGGTATGTCCGCGCTACTTTCTGAAAGTTTTAAATCTTCCCAAAATTTTAAAATATCCTGACGTTTTTTTTCAGAATTGATCTCAAAAAATTCTTTTTTTACATCTACAGAAATTGCTCCGTTTAATAAATTATTTGAATCATTATGATTACCATTCCCATTTTTTGTATTATTAGAATTTGCCGATTTTTCGCGAGTTTCTATTATATGGCTCATCAAGATTATACTGATAGTATCATTATTTTGAATTTGTTCAAGAATAAGTTTGCCTTGAGATTTAGCTTTTTCAAAACAGGAAGTATTATTTCCTCGCAATCCCATGCTATAAGAATTATCTAAAACGAAAATAAAATTGTTTTTTTGCGTAGCACTAGATATACTTGATGTACTCTTTATCATTGGGCGTGCAAAAATAAGCACCAATACTAAAACAACTAAAATGCGCAAAATGAGTAAGATAAGATTTTCTAACAAAACATTGGTTTTGGTAGTTCGATAAGCTGCTAATAAGAACTGCATGGCAGCCCATCGTATGCGTTGATAGCGACGTCTAAATAAAAGGTGAATTATAATAGGAATACTACAGGCTGCTAGAAAAAATAGAAACCCTTGGGTAAAAAAAGTGAACATAATTGCTCCTGTTTGCACTAGATTTTTGCCTTGCCGGCACGAGTAGCCAAGTATGCTCCTAGAGCTACATCTAAAGAGGAATCTGTGATAATTTGGGCATAGTCGATGCGATGGGAGATACAGCCACTTTTCAACTCTCGTAAAAATTTTTGGATTTCTTCAAGATAGGCATTTCTTAAAGCACGTGGATTTGCTAATATTTTAATGTCTTGTTCTAATCCTTCAAATAAAGTTAAACGTTGTAATGGCATTTCAATTTCATCTCGATCCAAAAGATGAAGCACAATGACATCATGTTTTCGATTGCGAATATTTCTTAAACCAGCCAAAACATTGTTAATGTTATCAAATAAATCAGAAACAATAACAACAAGCCCACGTTTTTTTAATCGCTGAGAAATATCCATAAACACTTGATTCAAATTGCTTTTTTCTGAAGGTTCTACACTACTAATTTCTTTTACAATATCACGAAGATATGCAGGATTAGAAGATGGCGGTAAAACTTTTTTCACAGATTCATCAAATAAACACAGTGCCGCAGCATCTTGTTGTTGTAAAATCAAATAAGCTAAACTTGCTACAATATGACAAGCGTATTCATATTTGCTCATCCCTTGGGAACGAAATTGCATTGAAGCACTACTATCTAATAGGAAATATGAAATTAGATTTGTTTCTTCCTCATATTGTTTAATATAGTAGCGGTCCGAACGACCATATACTTTCCAATCTATATGCCGTATATCATCGCCTGGTGTGTATTCCCGATGCTGTGCGAATTCTACAGAAAAACCGTGATAGGGGCTTTTATGTAGACCAGAAATATATCCTTCTACAATTAAACGTGCTTTCAACTCTAAATTGCTAATCGTATTCAGCATCTTGGGATCAAGATATTTTTCATATTCTTCCATTATTTTTTTTCTTTTAACAGGAAAATACTGAGAAAACAATATTTTCCTGCTTTTTATTTCCTAAAAAAAAGATGTGTTTCTTCTATTTATTTAATCAATCTAGGAAGACGGTCATCTTTAAACGATGGGCTTTCTTTATCAGGAACAATGTCTAATAGTTGATCGATAATTTTATCAGACGTGATGCGGTTTGTTGCAGCGTAGTTTGTAATGATTCGATGGCGTAATACTGGATGAACAACCGCTTTAATTTCTTGTGTAGTCGCATGATATTGCCCATGCAATGCAGCCCAAGCTTTAGCTCCAAGAATCAAATACTGTCCGGCTCGTGGCCCTGCACCCCATGATACCCAATCTTTAATAATATCAGGAGGATTTGATTCTGTTGGTCTAGTAATACGAGCAAAATTTACAGCATAGTCCACAGCATAATCACTAATCGGAACTTTTCGGACAATTTTTTGCATATTGATTATATCTTCAGCAGATAAAATTTTGCTAACCTCTGGTTTATAATCAGCTGTTGTTGTCTGCATTACTTTTTTTTCTTCTTCTTCTGAAGGATAATCTATTGTAATATTAAACATAAAACGATCTAATTGAGCTTCTGGAAGTGGATATGTTCCTTCTTGTTCAATAGGATTTTGTGTAGCTAATACGAAAAATGGTTGTGGCAAGATATGTTTTTTTCCACCGGCTGTTACTTGATATTCTTGCATAGCTTCTAATAAAGCTGCTTGTGTTTTAGGAGGCGTACGGTTAATTTCATCTGCTAATACAATATTAGCAAAGATAGGTCCTTGTAAAAATTTATAACTTCGATTTCCCGTAGCCTTATCTTCTAAGATGATTTCCGTACCTGTAATATCTGCTGGCATTAAATCGGGTGTAAATTGGATACGTGCAAAAGAAAGAGATAATGCTTGTGCAAGTGTGTTAATCAATAGTGTTTTGGCTAATCCCGGTACACCTACAATAAGACAATGCCCACGTGCAAAAATTGAAATCAATACCTGATCAACTACTTTTTCTTGACCGACAATAACTTTTTTAATTTCATTTTTTAAAGTTAGATAAGCCTCTTTTAACTTTTGCAATGATTCCATTTCTTGGCTAGAAAGATTTGCTTCTTGCATAAAACCCCCAATATGGCCTTTTAATTTTTGATTATGTTAATTAAAGAAAATGCTTTACCGGTTTGAATAAAACAATTTTTTCTTTCTAAAAATATCAGTGAGGTAGTTCTACTATTTTCTAATTTAGGATTCAAAGCTGGTAAAGAAATAGTAGTACCTGTGCTGGTATGAATTTGTTCAAGAGAAAGATTAGTATCCACATATAGCCAATCTTGCGTCAAACAGCTATTGAAGATAATAACTCCATTTTGTAATTTAATAATTTTTCCTATTTCCTGATTGCCATTTTCATTAAGCATGAAAATACTATCTTGAGTTCCAAGCCAAATTTGTCCGCTATTATCTACTCCAAAAAAATGAGAAAAATTTCCCGAATATTCTCCATCAGGATAACAACGTTCAAATTCTCCAGTAATCGCATTATATACAAATATAATAGATACATCGCTGGGAATCACATATAATTTGCCATGTTTGACAAGAAGAGATGTTTTTATAACATCTTGATTTTTGGAATATAATCGATATTTTTGTGGCAAGAGATCGTGATATTTACTTAGCCAACGAATTTCTCCAGTATATATATCTATGGCAGCCACAACACCATAATTAAAGCATGTATAGATCAATCCATATCCTGCTGCAAGATAGGTAGGATATGGTGTGTATTCTGATTTGCTTATTTTAGTATAATTGATGGGACTGACAGAAGCAATAAATGTTTTCCATTTAATTTGACCAGAAATTGCATCTAAACAAACCAATTCTTGAGAAATTTGTCCACCAATTACAACAAGCGAAATAAAAACTTTTCCATCATAAACAATTGGATTGCTATCCAGAATAACATCACCATTAAAATCTTTTGGACGCTGTTTAGGATAACATATTCTTTTGGGAATTACAGTACTGATTATTTTAGAAGAAAAATTTTTTGAAGAAATCATTTTATTTAGAATTATTTCCTCTTCAAACTCTCGTTCATCTTTGAAAACGTTTGAAAAATCTTCCTTTTCTAAAGGACTATTTTTATATTCAGGCCAATGCCAAAGTAAGGAACCATTGCTAGCATCTAAACAATATAAAGAATTATTGACATATTCTTTTAAAGGGGAAACAGATCTAAAACAAGCATATATACGATTTTGAGAAAATGCCAGTGTTTGAAAATTTTCTGGGTTCATTGCAATATTAGCATAAGAATTGCTTACAGGATAATCAAAAATACTTGTTTTCCAAACTATTTTTTTGCTGGGAAGATGGATTGCAATAACATTTGATTTTTGTGCATATCTCATATAACAATAGGCGTATTGTCCAATAATAAGTGGAGAAGAAAATATTGAATTTTCTTGTATTTCCCAATCTAAATTCATTGTTTTATTCTGAAGATTATATCCTTCAGGAAGATAGCTATGGCTTATATTTCCCCCTAAATCCGGCCAGTCTGTAATTTTAATTTGTAGTCGTTCTTTTCTTAGAGATTCAAAAAATTTGCTAATTTTTACAAGTTCGCCTTTCCAAGACACTAATCTTTTATTATTTTTGGAGGTATTTTTGTTGTTTGCATCATAATCTTTAGCAAGATTATCGACAACAAGCCAATCGCCAATAAGAGCACTTGCTAAAGCTAAGCGCATGTCTAAATAAAAAGATTGTTCTTTTGTAAAAGGGAAATTCCAAAATTTAAGCCGATATAAAATTCCAAGTGCTTTATGGACCATTCCCTGATTAAGAAAATAGTCACTAAGCTCTAACAATATATTCCCATCAAATACCCAAGTTGGATATTGATGAATAAGTAAATAAAGTTTTTCCCAGTCTTTTTTAGATACAGCGTCTTGGTAATCATCTATAGCTTGCTTATGCAATGTTGGAAAATCAATACCAGTTGTTGCTAGGTTGGAAACGCGTTTTCGTATATATTCTCCAACTCCAGTATATTGGCCTAGACTAACTTCTTTTAAATTAGAAGTAGCTGAAAGTAAATCTTGAAGTTGGGGAATAGTAAAAGTAGCAATTGGTGTTTGAGTCACAGCTTGAGTTGAGTTCCAAAACTTTTGATAGAATTCCCAAGCATCTTTTCCTATTTTTGTCTGTTCTTTTGATAAACCAATATCTAATTTTTGTTGAATAGAGCGATCTACTTCAATATATACAGGATAACGAGAACGTGCTTTTTCTTGAGCAAATAGAAAAGAAAAAATTAATATTGTCAGCAATATAAATATAACTCGTTTATTGTACATGTTATGTTACTTTTTAAAATATGATTCTACGATCTCAATATCTTTGCCGAATACTTCTTGTAAGAACCAACGATTATACCAAATCAAAGCACGAGGATTTTTAGCTATTTCAGTTGAATTCTTTGTTGGCCAGTTTAGGAATTCTTGAGAAAGTGTATAATCATTCATATAGTTTGGTTGATAGATTATCCCTTTAGCCATCGTTTCGTTCCATTCTTCTATCAATAGCCAAATCAATGATGTCTTGGGTGGATTTTTTGTGTCGTGATTAAAAATAATTTGTTGTGTTTCGCTTGTTAAATCATTCCATAAAAATCTTCCTAAAGAATTACGAGTATCTTTAGTTTTAGGAGGTGGTGGTGTATTAGGAGTTGATGGGATTTCTACAGTGGCCATTTCTTCTGGTTGATTTTCTGAAAGTTCTATGGCTGAAGTAGGTCGAATTTTTTCTAAAAAAGATTTTGCATCTTTTAAATCTGATGGGAAAAGTAAATTAGTTCTCCAAAGATCTTTAGAACAGAATTGCTCCAATATCGCACGATTCCAAATAACACGTTTGGAAGAATCAATTGCTCCCCAAGTAGGTTCAAAATTTTGAGCTATTTTTTCGGCACCTATGAGCGTAGCCAAATTTTCCTTACATAAAAGGCGGTTGAATTCATTTACTAAAGCCATTTGTAATTCTGAAGAAATAGAAGATTTTCCGTCAAATTTAGCTAATAAATCTTGTGTGCTTTGTTCAAAAATATCTGTAATTTTACTAAGAGGATCAGAGCGATTTTTAAGTTTTGTAATGAGAGATGGCAAGTCTTTAAAATCTTCTTTTGTCCATAACAAATATAAAATAGGTTCTTTGCAAAAACGCCCTAAAGAGATAGCCAAAGATTCCATAGCATTAGGTTTTGCATATTGCCACATCTCTAAGATTTTTATAATTGCAGAATTTTGAAGCTCTAATTTTAGAATATACGTATGATATTTAAGATAAGTTTGTGCTAAAGCAATTTGTACATGGGACCGATTGCTGAATTTTTTATTGAGCATTTCTTGAGGAATTGTCTGTAAATTTAAATTTTGTAATGCGGAAGCAATACTATATGTCATCTCAGGAACATCTTGATCAAAAGATTCTAATAACTCTTCTAACATTTCAGAATCTTGAAATTTTCCTAATGCAAAGGCTGCTGAAATTTTTTCCAGTTCACTACCTTCTCGAAATGCTTCACGAACTAGTGGTAATAACTTGCCAACATAATTGTCACCATCTGGCTTTAAACACAACCCAGTAATTCCCATTGCCCGAAGAAAATAAGATCTTGATTGAGTTTCTTTTTTAGTTGTAAATAAAGTCATCAACTGAGTATTGAGCATTTCAGCTTGAGCTGTTAATTTTTGACTTTGTTGCAATTCTTCTAATGTTACTAATGCTGCTTCAGCTACTCCAATTTGAGGATCGCTCAAAGAATTTAATAGTTGCGAGATTGTTCCTTTTTCATTACCATAGTAAACAAGTCCGCGTATTGCAGTTTCGCGTATTTTCCAATCTCCATCATTACAAGCTGCCAAAATAGTATCAAATGCACTGGCTTGTTGAGTATTGGCAAGGGCTTCTAAGAAGTATTTTCTTCGTTGTTTAGCTGTTTTGACTTTTTCTATTAAAGAAGGTACAGCACTTTCTTTCATTTTTGCTAAACTTTGTAAAGAAATCTTTGCTAAATTTTCAGACTCATCTTCAACAACTTGAGCAAGTAAATTTAAAGATGAAGGATCTTTAATTTCTCCTAATGCTAGGATTACTGCTGATTTTTGAGAGAGATTAAAATTAGGATAATTTTTAAGAATCCATGGAACAATTTTTTGCCCTTTATATATTAAATCTCTAATAACAGGATGATTTCGTGGTTGAAAATCTTGAGAAATTTCAGTTGGAAAATTTTGTAATTGTTCTAGTAGTCGTGTATTTTCATTACTAATATAGGAATATATAAATGCTACCATAAGAACAATTCCAATTCCCAAAATTACCCAAGTTATATGGGATTCTTTTATTTTCCAAAGCATTCGTAAAGGACGTTTTGAAGATTTTGCTGTAGAAGACTTTTTTTCTGCATTTTCTAAAGATTTTGTTTTATATTTTTCAAATGCTGCGGAACGTCTTTCTTTTCGTTTTTCTTTTTGTTCTGCAAGAGAAGAAGCTGATTTTAATTTCGAAGTTGTTGCTTTTCTCTGAGGAGTAACTTTATTAGAAGAACGTGAAATTTCGGATTTTGATTGTATGCTAGATTTGTTATGAGTTGTTACTTCAGCCTTATTTTGTGTAATTGCCTTGGGTGTTTCAGCCTTATTTTGTGCAACTGCTTTGGGCGTTTCAGCTTTATTTTGTGTAATTGCTTTGGGCGTTTCAGCTTTATTTTGTGCAATTACCTTGGGTGATGAAGTTATCCCACTTGTTTTATGAGTAGATTCTGACTTTTCTATTCCACTTGTTTTCTCATTAGATTGATTTGTTTTTGTTTTAGGAAGTGAGGAAGGCAGCGAATTTTTAGGAGATTCTGGATTGGTAATAACAATTCCTTCTTGAGGAGTACCAATAGATATACCTTCTTCAGGAATTGCATCAATAACAAAGCCATTTTCAGGAGTGGCATCAATAATTATGGCTTCTTCAGGTGTAGCATCAATAACAAAGCCACTTTCAGGTGTAGCATCAATAACCATTCCTTCTTCAGGTGTGGCGTCAATAACAAAACCATTTTCAGGAACTATTCCTTCTTCAGGTGTGGCGTCAATAACAAAACCACTTTCAGGCGAAGGAATAGATGCCGAAGGTTTTACAGGAATTGAAATAGGCTTAGGTATATTTGAAGCAGATTTTGCTATACCAGAAATATTTGAAGCAGGTTTTGATGTATTTACAGTAGGTTTTGCTGCATTCACAGTAGGTTTTGCTGCATTTATGGCAGGTTTTGCTGCATTTTGTGAAGTTATAACTGGTTTGGGAGTAGGCCTTATAGTATTTGAAATGTTTTGGGCAGGTTTCATTGGTATTGTTGAAGGTTTTGGAGTTGTGATAGGTGGGCGAGTTTCTCCAGGCTTATTAGCTCCTGTTTGATTATTTCCACTTTTTTTTTCCTCTAGCACATTTTCCTCCTATGGAAAAATTCGTCCTTGCTGATAATTAGCAGCTTTAAAAGCAAATTTTTTTTTAAATTCTTAATAAAAAAATTTGGACTTACCAATTATTAGCAAATTTTTTCCCTGAAAAAAGTAAAGCGAGGCGAGGCGTGGCCTCGCCAAGAAAGGTTATATAAAAAACACATTATTAACCCAAGTTGCTAAATTAGGTATTACTATTTTGATGTTGCTAAAAATGTTTGAGCCTCTTTAGGGCTAGTTACTGTTCCAGTTAGTATTGCACTAAATAATTTTTTGCCCATATCTTGAGATTTTTGATAGGTAGTACGTAGAGTTTTTAAAATTGTTAATGTAAATTGGTCAGGATTTTTCAAAACTTCTTTTCGTACAGGTTCGGGCAAATCTAATAATTCTAGTAAATCTTTAATTTTATCCATACTAATTTCTAAATTATTTGCAATATCTGTTAGAGTAACACCACCTCTTTTAATTTCTTCAAGTATTTGTCCCTCTTCAATAGGGGATAATTGAGTGCGATGTAAATTTTCAGCTAAAGATAGCATTTGCAGACGGTCTTCTTTTGTTACTAGTTCTACAATACATGGCACGGCTTCAAAACCAGCCATTTGCGCTGCTGCAAGGCGACGACGTCCAAAAACTAAACGAAATTTTTTGCTACCTTTAATTTTTACAACTTTAATAGGCTGTTGTATTCCATAAGTTTTGATGCTTGCAACGAGGGGAGTTACATCGCCAACTGATTGCCGTGCATAGTTTACCGGAACTTCAATATCACAAATGTTAATACTTACGACTTCTAGTGTAACTTCTGGTTCATTAGATGAAGCAAGAGGACCTTCTCCTCGAAGTTTGCTTACACGAGATGAAAAACGGCTCAATGATTCGCGATCGTCATTTCCTTCACTTCCGGCATTTACCTCTGCACGTTTTTTAACAACAATTCGCAATAGGTCCACTTATGATACCCTCCCCATAAGCTCAAGTGCCAATGATTTGTAGTCCAATGCTCCATAGCTTTCTGGGCTATAGTCAAATATTGGTTCTCCAAGACCTAGAGACTCTGCTAATTTAATATTATGGCGAATTTTAGTTTGAAATACTAGTTCTGGATATTCTTCTTCCATCCAAGAGATTACTTCAGTACAAATTCGGGTATTATTTACCATACATCCTAAAATACCCAAGACTTTTAAATCTGGATTGATAGCTTCTTGAATACTTTGTATGGTTCTCATTTGGCTTAATAATGCAATAATACAAACTGAAGATCCAGCATTAACTGGGATAATTGCGCCATGCGACAAAGATAATGCTGTCGTAGTAAAATTTCCCAATGTCGGAGGTAAATCAATAATAATAAAATCAAATATTTGGTCCATGGGTTTAAGTACAGCATTCAATTGTTCTGTAAATTCTTGCGAACCAAATAAAGCTAATTCATGCCTTGCTGGCATAATACATAAATCTGAATCATTATACGCATAAACTGCTTCTTGTGCTGGAATTTCTCCGCCTAATACTTCATGGATTGCATGAGTATTGGTAGAAAGGGGGGAAATACCAAACCCCAAAGAAGCTGTACCTTGTGGATCAAGGTCAACAACTAAAACTTTACATTTGCAAAATTTGACTAGAGCTGCTGATAGGTTGACTGAAGTCTGACTCTTACCAGTTCCTCCCTTTTCTATACAAACACTCACTATCAAGGATAAACTCCTTTCACTTGCTAAAAGGAAACATTTTAAGTTTAGAATCAAATATTTCTTCTTTTTATCAAGTATAGCATCTGTAAGAAAAGTTTCAATATTTTTTCTCATAAATTTAAAGCAAAAAAAATTTTTACAAAAAAAAAGCCCAAGTTTTCTAAAACTTGAACTTTTATATTATGGCGGGGACAGGATTCGAACCTGCGACCTTCGGGTTATGAACCCGGCGAGCTACCAACTGCTCTACCCCGCGATGTAGAAGCAATTAGATATATTATTACGATTGGTAGCGGGGACAGGATTTGAACCTGTGACCTTCGGGTTATGAGCCCGACGAGCTGCCAACTGCTCCACCCCGCGGTGTTGATAATAAAAACTAATAAAATTTAAAATGATTCAAAAAGCTGGTAGCGGGGACAGGATTTGAACCTGTGACCTTCGGGTTATGAGCCCGACGAGCTGCCAACTGCTCCACCCCGCGGTTTATGTTGGGATGAATGATACCACATAACTTAGAATTTGTCAAGTAAAAAATAATAATAATTCTTTTTTACTAAAAAATCCATAAATAATAATTATCACAAGTCTTTATTTGATAATAAATAAAAAAGAATTTGGCTTAAAATTTTATACCAAATTCTTTTTTATAAACTTAGAATTTAGAAATTATTTTCTATTATTTTTTACTTTTTCTCGAATGCCTTCAACTTTCTTTTTTATATTTTGTTTAGAGACATCAACAATAGATTTTACATCTTTTAAGATCATTTCTTTATCTTCTTTGGTTATAATATTTTGCCAAGAAAACCGCTATGCTTGCATAGCGGATGAATTGGCTC
>CAZPDM010000086.1:0-13620 GCA_964585305.1 uncultured Planctomycetota bacterium
AAGCCTTTCATCCTCACTAGTTATCTAGTTAGGACTTATAGCCAACAGTTCGCACCCATACAATCACTCCTAAATAGCGGATCAAATTTACGAAAAAAGCTGATATATCATAAGAAAAAAAATGGAAGACGTCAATAAATTTTTGTAAATTTAAAGAAAAATAGGTATACTATTACTTTGGGAAATATCTGGTTTCTTTTTTTAGGAAAAAAAACAATGTTATCTAAACATTTATTACGATTAACTACGTATATAATGGGCGTTCTTATTATTTCTTTTTTTATTCTGCAATATTTTTATAAAGAAAATCAATCTCTCCAGGCTAAAATTAGCTCTCTCAATAGTAATATTGCGGATCTTTATCAAGATAAAAATCCACCTAATCAACATACTCTCAATCAATTTCAGCATAAACAACAGACATTGCAAACGATCATGTCTTATTTAGATAAAAACATCAATTTAACAACACCGGAAAAATATAGTACAAGTGTTGTTGAATTTCGTAGCCAATTTGATGAAAAATTGCGACAATTACGTTTACATGCAAATAGAGTAGGTGTTAAATTAGGAGATTCTTTAGGCTTTTCTCAACCTTTGCCCGACACTATCCCAGAATATTATTGGATTCATCTCAATTTAGGTTTTAAAGTAATGGAAGATATTTTGACAATGGCAGAATCACAAAAGGAGCTTTCTCAAATTGTTTCTTTTAATTTTCCTGATTTAGATAAGTTTGAAACAAATACATTAACGGAAAAATTTTTAAAATATTATCAAATAGAAATTATATTAGAAAGCTCATATTCATTCACTCTAAAAGTAATGCATAATTTTTCTCAACCAACTCAGGAAAAGAATAATACGCCTTTCTTAAGCATTCGTGAAGCAAATTTTTCCATGGGAAAACAAGTAGAAGATGTACAAAGTAAAATTCGTTTTGTAGGAATAAAAATTAATCCTCATGGAACTTTAGAACAAAAAATAGAAGAAAAAAATAATCCACAATCTACACAAACAACTCCATTATGGGAAAGATATTAAAAATGTTACTATATATGAAAAAAATTTATTTTTTAACATTTTTTATTTTAGTTGTACCTTATCTTAGTGCTTTTTCTGTACAAATCTTAAATATGGAAAACCAGTCTTTTCAAGGGGAATTGATTAAAATTACAGAAAAAAAAGAACCCGAGATTATCCTAAGAGATAGTAAAACCAAAAAAAAATTAACCTTGCCTTGCCAAGAGATTGTTCAGGTTGTTTGTCAAAAATCTGTAAAAATAATAAAAACTTCCATGTTTGTTATACTGAATAATGGAAATAAAATTTATGGAGAAATCACAAATGGCAATGAAGCAGAACTTGAAATAACATCCCCTTCTTTAGGAATATTAAAATATGACTTTAGTAAAGTTAGAGAAATTCATTTTAAAAATAATTTACCTTCTTTAAATCAAGTCGATACAACAAAAGATATTCTTTTCTTCACAGGCGGAGATATGATGAAAGGCGCAATTGAAAATATTGGGAAAGGATTTGTAGAATTCCAACATCCTAGGCTGGGATTACGAAGAGAATATTTTGACAAACTTGATAGAATTATTTTTGCCGAATTTGAAAAATTTTCTCCATCTTCAAATACTTCTTTATTGGCAACTGTAATTGCTTTAGATCAAAGCGAGATATCTGGACGGATTACACGCGTTCAGGAAGAATCTTTGCAACTGGAAACTGATGACAAAAATTATATTTCCATTCCACTACAAAATATACAACATTTCTTTTTTCAAGGCGGCAAATTTGTTTATATCTCAGATCTGCCTAAATCACAGTATAAAGTTGAATATACACATTATTTCCCAAATTATGCAAACACTTATTCTGCAAAACTCAATAAAAATTATGATGGAGATATGATGGTAATAGAGGGACAATCCTTTTTTAAAGGAATTGGGGTTTTGCCACGAACGAAAATTATTATTACATTAAATAAAGAATTTCAAAAATTTCAAAGTCATATTGGTATAGATGATAGGGTTATCAAGGAACTTCAAAGTGGCCAAGATATATTAGAAGGTTCTGCAGTATTTCAAGTATGGTTAGATGGAGAAAAAAAGTATGACAGTGGAATATGCCAGACTTCTGAAATACAACAACTTGATATTCCCATAAAAAATGGAAAGCAGCTTATCTTACTTGTAGATTATGGGAAATTTCCTGTAGGCAGAAACTTAGCTAATTGGGCAGGAGCAAGGCTTATCAAATAATAGAAAAATCTATGAAAGGATTTTTTGTGGAAACAAAATTCCCAATTTTTATTTTTAGTATTATTTTTCTATTTGAAATATATGCTCAGGAAGCAAGCACCTCTATTCAAAATGACCCAAAAGAAATCCAAGAAATTCAAAATTCCTCAGATCTTCTTTTAAATCAACTCAACTCTTTATCTAAAATAGAAAGAACCTGGGCGAGATTTCAATTAAAAAAACTTGGAGAAATTTATATTTCCAAATGGATAGCCGCTATTCCCAAGATGAACTATCATGGCCGAAGAGAGCTTATTATTTTAATAAGCCAATTTAAAACTCAAGAAGTCGTTGATGTTTTAATTAAATCTTTAGAAGATGAAGATTATGGAGTTCGAAATCAAAGTTATCTTGCTTTATTAGATATTTGCTGCCAAGATACAAAGTTATTGGAAAAAATTCCTAAAAAGAACTATAAAACTAATAAATATGAGGATATTCAAAAATTTTGGGATACATATTATGCAAAAAAAGTAGAGGATTGTTTGGAAGATTTGATTTCTCCTTATGGTGGCTTTGGAAGTTATGATGGACAATTTGATAACATGCTATTTTTAGAAGAAAATGCAATTCCATATCTGATTTCAATTTTTGAAGAAAAAGAGTATCAGTATGTTAATATTCGGCTGCAATATAATACAGATGTTATCTATAAGTTACGTTATCTTGCAGGCCAGTCTTTCCCTGCTTTTCAAAAATTCTTTTCTAAAAAAACAAGAGAAAAAGTAATCCAAACTTTATTAAGAATGTTAAATTCTATTGATGAAGAAGAGATACAATTGAAAGAAATTGCCAAAACTTCTCTTTATTTTTTAGGGCATACAGAATATTTAAATAGAGAAATTCAACTACTTCGTGATAAAGTCAACGTTTTTCCTGATCCAGAATCTTTAGCAGATTTAGGACATCTCTATCTGAGAATACGGCAAGAAGAAGAAGGCATAAAATATTTAAAGCTCTCTATCAGAATGGCACCTAACTATGCACATGCTTATTATAATTTAGCATGTGCTTATGGATGTATGGGAGACGAGGCAAATGCTATGAATGCTTTAGAAGACGCTGTAAAGAAAGGATATGATGATGTGGAATGGATCATTCGTGATGGGGATTTAAGAATATTGCACAAAAATCCTAGATTTAAAAAGCTTATACAAGAACTCCAAAATAAATTTATGATAAATCCTGCAAATATTGGAAATGGAAAATAACCACAATATCAAATTTTGGCCCTGAAAGGAATCCTCGTGCAAAACTTTTGGAAAAATCGAAAAAAAATAATCTATGTTCTTATTTTTCTTATATTAGGAATTGGAAATATATCTTTTTCAGCAGATAATGTTCTTATTCCTAATAATTCAATCGAAGCCATGGATCTTTTGAAAAAAGCTCAAGATTTTGTAGATAAAAAAAATTGGCCACAAGCTATTTCTATTTATCAAAAATTATTAGAACAACATTCTAAAAATATAGTTGAGGTTGCACCTAATCTTTATTACAACGTATCGTATTTAACCTTGCAAAGAATGAAAAGCCTTCCTCCAGAAGCACTCAAGATTTATCAAAACTATACCATCGCTCTTATTCAAAATTTAAATTTTGAGCCAGAGAAAATATCAGAATTAGTTCCCTATCTTTTAACGCAAGAAGGAAAAAATATCTTAATTGGAATGGTAGATACCTTCTTAGAAAAAGGCCAATATACAGAAGCATTAAGTTGCTTACAATATTTGCATAGTTATAGTGATGATCCTACATACTTAGCCGGAAATCTTGCTCGTTTGGGATTTTGTTATTTTGCATTAGGAAATATTGAGGCTCTTCTACATTTAAAAAATGTATGTAAAAAAATGAATTTTGGAAAATTTTTATTAGCGGGAAAAGAACAAGAACTCTGGGAATTTTTTTCTCAATTAGAAAGTAATAATGATCAAAGAATTACTCAACTTGGCCTCAATAATAAATGGCATACTTTGGGAGGAAATATAAGTAGGCACTCAAGAATATACCAAGACATTGGAACTTTAAAATTAAGCTGGCAAAATTCTATTGTCCAACCACAAAGAAGAGCACAATCTCGATTTTATAATGAGGATAATTATCGAGAGATAAAATCAATTTCTCCGCATTATCCTATCTTAGCAGAAGGAATGTTGTTTATAAATAATGGGCATTGTATATTTGTATATGATTTATTTTCAGGCGAAGAAAAATGGAGATTTAATGGGCTGGTTTCCATTTTACCAAGTGAATCCCATGAACAATGCATTCATAGTCTTACCTATTCACAAGGAGCAATATATGCCAATCTTGAAGGCGCAACACCAACACAGCAAAATGAAAGTTGGAGTGTTTACCAAATTCGAAAAATTATTACTGAACGACGGTTAGTAAAACTAGATGCAAAAACAGGAAGAATGATTTGGAAAGTAGGTAACACTAAGGAAGATGATGAATCATTTGCAAATAAAGTTAGCTTTATGACTCCGCCTATTTTTTGGGGAAAAAATTTATATGTAGGTGCAGTAGAATTAACAGGGATGTTTAATAGTTATCTTGTTGCAATTGAGCCAGAAACGGGAAAAATTTTACATAAGACATTACTTGTCTCTAGTCAACAAGAACTTAATATGTTTGGTCGGCCAGCTCGCGAAGCTGTTGGAAGTGTTATATCTGCTGGAAATGGGAATTTATATTTTTTAACAAATCTTGGAGTTTTTGCATGTGTTCATCCTAATGGAGATATTTTATGGCTTTATAAATATGCTAGGATACCTGTTGAAGTCCCCCAGCAATCTTTATATCGCACTGTTTATCGAGATATAGGGTGGATGAATGGTCCTGTTGTTTTGACAGGAAATTCTATTCTTTTTGCGCCAATTGATTCCTTAAATTTATATTGTTTGGATGCAAGTACAGGAATGTTTAAATGGCAATCCCCTCAAAATGGCAAGCAATCTTATTTGCTAGGGATCTCCCAAAATAAAGTTGTCATTGGAGGAAATAGTATTAAACTTCTTGACATTGAAACGGGGAAAAATGTAGGAAATTTTTCCTTAATGGGAGATATAGTAACAGGACTAGGATTATTTAGTGGGAATTACCTTTATTGCCCTGGAACTGCCGGCTTATATCAATTTGATCTTGAAAAAAATACGGTCGAGATAAAAACAAATTGGCCCGCAAATGCTCGTGGAAAACCTGGCCATCTTATTACAAGTGATGCAGTTGTTGTATATGCAACTATCGATAGCATAATTGTATATTACGATTGGGAAATTATTGCTGGACAAATGGAGAAAAAAGTACAAATTCAAGCTAGTGCCGCAGATTATTTAAGATTAGCAGGAATATATCATCAACGTATTAAACAAAATAAAGATTTTCAAGAAAAAGCAATCTTAATGTATATTAAAGCATTGGAAAAAAGCAATACGGATAGCCCTTATTATATTTTAGCACAACAGGGATTGCTCCAAATTTACTTACAATTAGCGAGAGAAGCAGAAAATATTGGCAATTGGGATATGGCACATTCTTATTATCAAAAAGCACTTCCACTCGTTGGGCTACCAGAACAAGCCATTGCAATTTGGCTGCAAGAATATTATTTCTATCGAATAAAGAAAGATATTCCTCTGCAAATTCAAACTTTGGAAACCTTATATAAACAATATGGGCAGGAAAGCTATTTCTTTGCAGAAAAGACAGCAACTGCTTTTGTAGGTCTTTATGCTATCGAGCAATTGGCACAAATATATATTGAAAATGGTCAGGCAGAAAATGCAATAAATTGGCTGCAAAAAGCACTGTTTGTTTATTCTCATAAACAATATTTAAACACTCCAGTTGTAAAATGGGCACAGCAAAATATTGCAATAGTAATTCAAAAATATGGGCGCGAAGTCTATCAAAAATATGATAATGAAGCTAAACAAACTTATGAAAATATCCAAAAAAATTCAAGTAATCTACCTGCTCAACTTCAAAAAATAATTGAACAATATCCTAATGCTCAAATTGTTCCAATTATATATTTAGAATTAGCCAAGATTTTATTTCAAGAAGAGAAATTTAAAAATGTTGTCATAGAATTACGCAATTTAATCAATGATTATCCTGATCAGCCAGAATTTATTATTGCCTATTATTTGCTTATAGAAAGTTATGAAGAGATCAAAAACTATACGCTGGCAAAAGATGTACTTAAACAGTTTAATCTAAAATATGAAAAAGAAACGTTTATTTGGCAAAATGAAAAAATTCAAGTTGGCAACTATGTTAAAACAAAGTTAGAATCTCCCAACTATAGTAAAGTTCAGGAAAGAAAGGTCTACAACCTAGAGTTAGGAGATTTATCAACAAATTTACCAATAAAATATAAGCTAGGTGATGGAACAATTTATCCCACACTAAGATTACTCCAAACATCAGGCATCGTACCAACAGCCTATGCAAATCGATTATTTTTTCAATATGGAACAAGACTTATATGCCGAGACGCGACAAATGGAAATTTACTTTGGGAAACTAGTGGAATGGGGTGGCTTTATGGAATTGGATTCGTTCAAGAAGCTCTCATAGCTTGGACAACCGCAACAATAATTCGCATTGATCCAGATACAGGAAATAAAATTTGGGAAGATGAGGTTCCTGAAAGCTATATAACCATGCAATTAGGACCAAATATCATTGCAACAGTTACTCGCGATTTTAGAAGAAATTTATCTAAATTATGGATTCGCACTCCAGAAAACAAAACTGTACAATGGTTCGCTGAAATACCAGGAGATCCAGGAAATGTTTTAATCAATTCTGAAATAACTGTACTTTATACACGCTCTCCTGCGAATTTATTTGTTTTTGAAAATACTTCTGGAAAGATTCTAAAGCAGCTTACAAAAACTGAAGTACAAGACCCTGAATGGCAATATTATGCTGTTTTGCTAGGAGATCAATATATTTGCATTCTTCATCAAAGAAAAATTTTGGAATGCTATGAATTACCTAGTTTTAAGTTATTATGGAAGCATGACACAGATGGCGTAAATATCCCTAATTTTTCTAGTTTAGCTTTCCCAATGTTAGTAGGCAATGAAAATTATATGCTTTTTCTCAAAAATAATCAGCAAATTATTGCACTTGATCTTACCAATGGTGAAGTAAAATGGAAGTATCAATTTAGTAGAGATACAAATATCCTTCGTATTATTCCAGAAATAGATTTTGCCTATTGCTTGGAGTTTAAAGACGGCGGACAAAATTTTTACAACTTTGATGCTCAAGATGGAAGTTTAAAATGGAACATTAGAATTATAGAAGAAAATCCTATTATGCAGCTTCTCATTACAGATAGATATATTTTGGCTTTAGCAAGTCGATTTTCTATAGGATATATCTCTCGTCTACTCATTTTCGATAAATCTACAGGCGCAAGAAAACTTGATCACCTCGTAAAAAATGGAGATAGCAGCAATGATTGTGCAGAAATGATTTTTTCAGGAAATTTGCTTTGGTTAGTTAAAAATAATACTGTTTGGGGAATAGGAAAATAAGTACTATTATTTAATATTTTTGATTTGAATTGTAGGAAATGAGTTCAACCCATTTCCTACATAACTAAATAGTCAGTAGGAAATATTATCATGTCTAGATCTCAAGAAGAAATTACCGTTCGATTGATAAATCAAAAAGTTCAATTTGTTGGAATATCAACAGCTAATTCTGATCGACCTATCACATTTGATTATAAAGAACCACTTGGAGATGGGCAAGGATATAATGGGCTTGAATTGCTACTTATGAGTTTTAGCGGTTGCAGTGCTACTGCAATTATTTATCTGCTAAGAAAAATGGGGAAAACAGTCTCTGGATTAGAAGTTACTGCAAAAGGAATAAGAAGCGAACAGCCTCCGATAAAATTTGAGAAAATCTTTATCAACTTTTCCATAACCTCAAAAGACACAAAAGATGCCGATGTTCAAAGAGTACTCCAACTTGCTGAACAATCAGTATGTCCTGTTTGGCAGATGATCAAAAATAACGTTGAGGTCATTTCAGAATATAAAATTATCGCATAAAATGAGGTATTTAGGAGTTTCTATGATTACGGTATTAGATGAAAAATATAAGAATGATATTTTAAATTTAGCTAAACAAGTAGAACCATTGTTTGGAAAAATGGTTGGCATTCCCGAATTTGAAACTGCATTAAGTTTATGCTTTGAAAAGAAAACTATATTTGGATTTCTTGATGATAATAAATGCAAAGGTGCTATAATTATTAACAGAGAGGAAAATGAAATTGCCTGGTTTGTTGTTGATATATCTTATAGAGGAAATGGCATTGGACAAAAATTGATCGAAGTTGCGATCAAATTTTTAGATAATATGAAACCAATTAAAGTCCAAACATTTTCAAAAGATATTGAAGAAGGAAAATCTGCAAGGAAATTATACATAAAAAATGGATTTAGGGATGAAAAAGATGGAGGATTAAATCCCGCTGGAATATCAACAATAATAATGGAAAAGAAACCACAAGAAATGGGTAATTAGAAAAGTCTAGCTTTAATAAGCTAGTGTAGTATGATAATCTATAATAAATTTTTTTTATAAAAAATTCATTGCCAAAAAAAATAAAGATATAAAATTGATTTTATAATAACAATTACAACAAGTTTTCTTTTAAACTAAAAATATGAAACCTTCAAATATTACACGTATAAAAATTTGCTGCATTAAAAGCCTTCGCGAAGCAAGAATAGCGATTGAAGCTGGAGCCTCGGCTATTGGGCTTGTATCACCTATGCCTAGTGGCCCGGGAACAATCTTAGAACAAGAAATAGCAGCTATTGTAGAAAAAGTTCCCCCATCAATATCTACATTTCTTCTTACATGCAAAATCAAAGCAGAAGAAATTATTGAACAACACAAAATTTGTAAAACTAGTACAATTCAGTTATGCGATTATGTAGAAGACAGAGAGTATTCTATACTTAAGAAATCTCTACCTGGAATAAAAATAGTACAAGTCGTCCATGTAGTTTCAGAATCTGATGTACAATTTGCTATATTGTGTTCCAAATTTGTCGATGCAGTACTGCTTGATTCTGGAAATCCTTGCCTAAAGATTAAAGAATTAGGCGGAACAGGAAGAACGCATAATTGGAAAATAAGTAAAGAAATCAGGGAAAGGTTAGAGATCCCCGTTTTTCTCGCAGGAGGCCTTTGTGCTGAAAATGTTGCAGAAGCAATATCTGAAGTAGGACCATATAGCTTAGATGTTTGCAGTGGAGTTCGGACAAAAGATTGTCTTGATGAAATTAAACTGCGAAAATTCCTAGAAACAGTAAATTTAGTTAACCAAGTTACATATAAGTAAGAATCGCTTATTAGGAGCAAAAAAAATGAAAAATAATATTTTCTATTTTTTATTGGTAGCAAGTTTGTTATCTTTTGGCCTATTAGGATGTAGTAGTGAACCACTAGTAAAAGAACGGCTAGCTAATTTTACAGTTGCTTCTACCCGTAATGTTGAATTTTCAAAACTGAATGATCTTTCAAAAAATCTTAAGGCAAGAGGTGTAGAGGCAATGATTTGGTGGCAGGATAAAGTCCCAGAACGAGAATCAATCCAACATGTAATAGAAGATGCGACAAATAAAGCTGGTGGAGATTTTATGGTTAATTGTGTTTTATATTACGTTTCCCAAGGAGAGAAAAAAGGATTCATGGTACAAGGGGATGTTATTGAAATGTTGGGAGATCCCTATGAAAAATAATTTATGGATATTAAGCATATTGTTTTGTATTTTTGTTGGTTGCTCTAGTGAATATCATATATTAAATATAGAAACAACTCCATCTGGAGCAAATATTTTATTTGATGGAAAAAGTCAAAGCGATACCCCTTGTGTAATAAAAATACCCTACGATGGGCAATCTCACTATATTTTTATCACTAAAAATGGCTATGAAAAAGTTAGAAAAATTTTGCAAGATAATATGTATCCCTCAGATTTTAATATTGTTCTTACTCCAAATTCGAAATAATTTTTTTCCTAAATCTGACTTTTTTAAGAAAGGAAGGAATTAATGGATGTAAAAGAAGCTGTAAAAATAGCTATCAAATATATAAGCGAAATTTTTGAAGGTGAAAATATTTCTAATGTCTGCCTTGAAGAAGTAAATTATAATGAGCAAGAAAAAATTTGGGAAATAACTATTGGCTTCTCAAGGATATGGAAATACCCAGAAGGGATCATGGAAAATTTTCAAATACCATCAACGAAACGACAATATAAAATAGTAAGTATAGATGAAAATAAAAAAGCGGTCAAATCTGTAAAAATCCGCGAGGTTATGAATGTATAGTGTTCTTATAGACTCAAATTTATTAGTACTGTTGATTGTAGGAGCAACAGAGAAAAAATATATAGCACAGCATAAAAGAACAAAAGGCTTTTCAGAAGAAGATTATGATATTTTGGTTGAATACCTTAGGCCTTTTCAATCTATTTGGATAACTTCTTATTGTCTAAGTGAAGTGTCAAATTTACTTAGACAAACATACGATAAACTTGCTTTAGAATTGATGTCTGTCTTAAAAGAAAAAATTTCTACTTTTAACGAAGCACATATTCCTAAATCTCAAATCATTGAAAACAATATAATGTTAAGACTTGGCGTGGCAGATACTAGTTTTATTGAAAAAGCAAAAAAAGTAAGCTGTTCTTTAACAATTGATCTTGATCTTTGTTGTGAACTGCAAAGACTTAATCTAAATGTTAAGAACTTTAATCATATTCGAGTAAAAAATTGGAGCTAGGAATATTTTCTGTTAGTTTAGTGGTAAAAACATATAGATACATATAGATGAAAATTATCTAAAAAATCACACTAGAAAATTAGCAAGTGTGATTTTTTTTGTTTTAAAACCAAAGACTTTAAGTCATAAACTTGTTAAACTTCTCTTATCTATTGATAATTTTTCAAATTTTTGTTATGATTTTGTTTTTAATTTATTTTTAAAAAAGGAAATCTTATGATTATTGGAAAACATATTATTGATGAAAAAAGTAAGGCTTTTATTATTGCAGAGCTTTCAGCAAATCATCAGCAAAATCTTGATATAGCCGTAGCAACATTACGAGCAATGAAAGAATCTGGTGCTGACGCGGTAAAATTGCAAACTTATACTCCTGATACAATAACACTAAATTGTGATAATAAATATTTTCAAATTAAACAGGGAACAATATGGGATGGCGAAACTTTTTATCATTTATATCAAAGTGCTTATACGCCCTGGGAATGGCATGAAAAATTGCGAAATGTAGCTCATGAACTTGGCCTAGTATTTTTTTCCACACCTTTTGATCCTACTGCGCTTGATTTATTAGAAAGCCTTAATGTTCCAGCATATAAAGTTGCTTCCTTTGAAATTACAGATATTCCTTTAATTGAAGCAATTGCATCTAAGAGAAAGCCTATAATTATATCAACGGGAATTGCTACTTTAAATGATATAGAATTAGCTGTACAAACTTGCCGCAAAGTAGGAAATAATCAAATTGCATTGCTTAAATGTACCTCTTCATATCCCGCGCCTTTAGAAGAAGCTAACTTAAAGACTATTCCCAATCTTAAAGAAACTTTTGATGTTGTGGTCGGTTTATCAGATCATACATTAGGATCTACTGTACCTATTGCTGCAATTGCTTTAGGCGCGAAAATTATCGAGAAACATTTTATTTTGGATAAAAAATTAGGTGGTCCGGATTCTGAATTTTCTTTAGAGCCTCAAGAATTTAAAGATATGGTACAACATATTCGAATGGCAGAAGTTGCCTTGGGAAAAGTTAGCTATGATTTATCTCCAAAAATTCAAAAATCTAAGGAATTTTCTCGCTCTCTCTTTGTTATAAAGGATATGGAAGAGGGAGATATTTTTTCTGACGAAAACATTCGTTCTATTCGCCCAGGTTTCGGCCTTCATCCTAAATATTTAGCAGAAATATTAGGGAAAAAAGCTAGATATTCTATTTCTCGTGGAACTCCTTTATCATGGGAAATGATAACATAATGAAATTTTTGCAATAAAAAAAAGCATGTCATTTGACATGCTTTTTGCTTATAAACAGAGATAGTTTTTAAATATTTCTATTATTCCCATTCTTCAAAATATTCCTCATATTCTTTTATTTGTTCTTCGAGTTGGTGGATTTTTTCAAGAAGTTGTTCTTTTTCTTTTTCTAAGTTTTGGAGTTTCTTTTCGTATTTTTTTTGTATGTTTTGTTCGATTCTTTTTTCTACTTCTTTTCTAGGCTGATATTTAAAATTTTTTTGTTTGAGTTCAGTTAATTCTTTTTGTAATTTTTCATTAAGTTTTTGTAATTCTTTTATTTCTATTTTATGAGTTTCGTCCAGGCTTTTCATTTCTTTTGCCATCAGATCTTGAAAGCTCGTAAAATATTTTATTTGTAGTTCTTCTGATGCTTTATTTATTTCTTCTTGAAGTTTTTGAGCGTATTCTTGTTCAAGGCTATGTTTTTCTTCTTGAAGCTGCATCTCATATTTTTGTAACCATTCTTGTTCTGCTTTATTCATTTCTTGATGGAGTAGTTCTTGGTATTTTTCTTGGTATTTTTCTTCGAGTTTATTGATTTCTTCTTGTAAAAGTTCTTCTTTTTGTTTGGTGATTTCTTGGAATAGCTCTTCTTTTTCTTTAGCGATTTCTTCTTGATATATTATTTGTGAATAGTTACGCATAAGATCAGATAATGCTAATTTGGCTTCAACAATAATTTTTTCAGCATTTTTTTCAAGTTCAGTTGTTTGAACGCCTGCGAGTAAAACAGGATTTTCTTTATCTTGAAGTTCAGGAAGAATTTTTAGGATCAAATCTTGTAAATTTTTCTTTGCCACAATTTCTGCTGCTCTTCTTGCCATTAAACGTGCTTGACCAATACTGTGAGTAGGATTTATTCTTCCTTCACCAATTGCATTAAGAGTAGGAGTGATAAATTCTGGAAATAATGGTTCTGGTGTTGTGATTGGTTCTGGTGTTGTGATTGGTTCTGGTGTTGTGATTGGTTCTGGTGTTGTGGTTGGCTCTGGTGTTGTGATTGGTTCTGGTGTTGTGGTTGGCTCTGGTGTTGTGATTGGCTCTGGTGTTGTGGTTGGCTCTGGTGTTGTGGCTGGCTCTGGTGTTGTGGTTGGCTCTGGTGTTGTGGTTGGTTCTGGTGTTGTGGCTGGCTCTGGTGTTGTGGCTGGCTCTGGTGTTGTGGTTGGCTCTGGTGTTGTGGTT
>CAZPDM010000086.1:13720-18606 GCA_964585305.1 uncultured Planctomycetota bacterium
GGTTCTGGTGTGGCAATAGGAGTTTCTTGTGCGATGGTAAAAGAAATTGAAAATGCTATGCATAGCATCAAAAAAAAGACTTTCATTTGCATATTAGATTCCTTTATTTTTGAACGACGAGAATGTTAGTTGACTGTTTTAAAAATCTAAAACATACAAAAATCCATCACTGCCTGCAAGTATAGTATACTCACCTAATGAGGTTGGACTACATGCAAGTGCTGTTCCAAATTGCCAATTTTTTAAACAATCTCCGGTATCGGGATGATATGCGTTACATTCTCCGGCTAGACTTGTTATATAGATTTTATCTCCAATTTTTACAGGAGAAGCTTTTATTTTCCCAGATAAAAGAGATTTCCAAATTAAATTTCCCGTGTTTTTATTTAGACAATATACTTCTCTGTTTTCTGAAACAAAATATATTTTATCTTGTTGGATAAAAGGGCGTTGTCGAATTGCTCCATTTGATTTGAATTGCCATAATAATTTTTTTTGAGATAAATCTAAGGCATAAAGGCAGGTGTCGTCTGATCCAAAATATAAAATATTTTCTACAGCTAAAGACTGACTACGGACTGGTCCTTTAGTTTTGAATGACCAAGCATTTTGCATAAATGGCAGAGCATTTTTTTCAGGTCTAAGTTGTAATTGATAAAGATTTCCATTGTCATTTCCAATCCATAATGAATCTTGATAAAAAATAGGTTCTCCTAAAAATGGTTTTCCTCTAAATTCAGAATATTCAAGATAGCTTTTTTTTCCTGTTGTGGTAGAAAAAGCAAAAACACTATTTCCGCTACCTAAAAATATATTTCCATTATGATAATATACTAATCCACATTGGTTTGGCAGGGTAATTTCAGGTTTCCAATTTCTTAGCCAACCTGTAAGAGAGTCTGATAAATTGAGTTTGGGTTTTGTGGTGATAAAAGCTCCATCATTCTCAGGAATATAGGAATATGTAGAATTTTGGGTTAAAGTAGAATTGATCATTCTATAATTAAGTTGTTTTTTTTCATTTAATGAAATTTCATGAATAGTCCCGTCTTTTGCTAAAAAGCATAATCGGTTGTCTTTTGTAAGAATGCTGTTCTGGACAATAGAAGGTGCCCATTGCCGTTGCCAAATATTTTGTAATTTCCCTTCTGTATTAAAACAAGATACTTGGTAGTTTTCGTTTGTTTTTTCTTTCTGTGTCCAAAAAAGTAAACTTCCTGACCTCAAAGGAGGACAAATAGTATTCCAATCTTCTGTAGGCAAAGATTGGGAGGAAATTTCATGTTGTTTGATAAGTGGTGAATTTGCTTTGCTTAAATCTGGAATTTCATATAAAATTGCTTTTTTTTGCACGATAAGAATATTTCTGAAGAAGTTGGTAAATTGTAAAAAAGCTGGGCCTTTTTCTGGTAATGCGAACATGGGAATTGCATTAAAAAAGGATTCTTTGGGATTAGTAGGATGAATTCCATATATAGCAAGGTGCGTATTGGTGGCAATGGCTAATAAACCTCCTGCTAAAACTCCAGGAGTGAGCATAGTCCCAGGAACTTGTTCTTGTTTGAGAAGTCCTGTAGAATATTTTTGAGTGTTAGCTTGTTGAGTAATATGATAAAAATTGATGTTGGTTTTTTCTTGGGATATATTTGCTGAGGATTGTTTATTAGAGTTATTTTCTGAAGGGATAATATTATTTATGGTAATGAAGTATGGAAAAACTGGCATAACTGGATGAGATAAAGAATTTGGAATGTCTAGTAAAAATGATAGTTTTCCATCAGAGAGATTAAAAGCGTAGATTTTATTTTGTGTAGGAATATATATAATTCTATGTTTGCGATCTATACTGACAGAATGAGAAGCACTTTTTTCTGTATAGAAAGCTCCTTCAATATTTCCCTTTTGTGCATCTATTTGATAACAATTTTGATTTAGGCATCCTACATAAATTTTTCCCCGGTATAATACAGGTGCAACACCTATAAGTGCTGGCATCTCCGTTTCCCATATTTTTTCCCCGGATTTCATATCAAGCATTTTTAAAGAATTGCGATAGGATACTACTAAGATGAATTCTGCTAGGGCTACATTTTCATAAGGCCTTCGTCCAGACAAAAATATAGGGCGAAAGCGGCTATTTTGACCTAAATATTCCACCCAAATAATGCTTCCATTATTTGCAGAAAATGCGTACAAATATGGCGGAACTATTGTAAATCCTAATTCTTTGTTGGCTGTAAGATATTCGTATTGTTTATTTCTTCCTAGTAAAGGCAGACGTTTTGCAGAAGTAAATGTAGGAAAGATTAAAGGTTTTTGAGCAGGCATTTCTTCTATGCTATAATATCGATATATATTTTTTTGATGTTCGGAGAGAAGATTCTGGAATTCTTGCTGATATTTTTTTAGTTCTTGTTTTTGCATATCTTCTGTGGCCAATTGTTGAAGCATAGATAATTTAAATTGGGCTTCTTTTATATTTTTTTCAGCAAGCATTTTTGAAAATTCTTGTACCAAACTTTGCCAACTTTGAAATTCGCTATTTGCTTTACTTTGTTGTTCAGCGTCTTGTAAAAGTTTTTTTATTTTTTCACTATTTTGAGAAGAGGGAAGCAGTGTGAGTGCTTGTTGCAACATTGCTAAAGATTCTGCCCATCTTTGTTGGCGTTGAGCAATATCTGCTTTTAATATTAAAATATCTTGCCAATATTGTTTAACTTGTTCAATACGCTTATCTGTAGAATATTTTTTATCAAATTCTTGGCATTTCTCTTCAGCTTCAGAATAGTTTTTATTTTTATAAAGAGATTGGATATTGTTAAATAAAGTTTCTGCATCCCCTGAAGAAGAAAGTAAAGAAAATAAAATTAACAAAACGCAAACAATTCCTGTTGCAATAAAGGCAATTTTACTAGTAGAACCTAAGTGATGACTAGTTTGATAATGATTGACTTCAAAAGCTCCGGTTCGTTCGGTGTCTTCTAAAAAAGCTGCTGATTGCGGAGCAATAATAATATTATTTTCTTGTTTTTTTATTTCTTCATCAGCATTTTCGGAAGGTTTCTTTTGAATATCATCGGTATTTTGAGCTACTAATTTTGTATTGTCTTCCGCCTTTATTTTAGAGGTTTTAGATAATGGTTTACTGATTGGCGGTGGAACGATCTCAGGTGCATTTTTATTATATTTTGTTCCTAATATCCCCTGCTGATGTTCTTCCCTCCATTCTTTTGCACGTTTATCTTCTTCCATTAAATAAGAAATAGCTTGAGGGACTAGCTTCTCATACTCGGTTTGGTTAAACTCTTCACATGTTTGTCGAAGTGTTTTCAAATCTTCTTTGCTAATCTTATCTTTTTTTTCCAATAGTTGATCGAGAGTGTATATATTCTTTTTTAATAAGAATAAAGCTCTTTGGGTAATCAATACTCGTTCAACTTCTGGAGATTGTAAAATTTGGCTTGCTAAGGCAATTTGACAAAATATAATTCCATGTAATCTTACTAAAACAAATGATAAAAATTCGTTAATTTCTTCTATTTTTTTAGGAGCAAGCTCTTTGTATATAAATATTTCTTCTAATTTTTTTAAAACATTATTTGTTCGTAATTTGGACTGCAATTGAAGAAATTCTTCAATTTCTGACTTTGAAAAATACCCATTATTTACTAATAATTTTGCTACAGTTTCTTCTGGCAATGTTATTTTTTTATCCATCGCAAATCCTTTCAATTAGAAAAATTCGTTATTAAAGTTAGCTTGCCGATGAGCGGCAAGCACGAATTTTTCTGTCAAAATTTTGCTAGCCATTATGAATTTGCATGGTAAATTTAACATCGCCAATTTCTATAATATCACCATCTTGAAGTTGGGCTAGACTTACTTCCTGATTATTGACTTTGGGAGGATAGAACCATCCTAAATGGATAATAAAAGTTCCTATCTTTTCTTGTACTAAAGCCGCATGACGTTCACCAATTAAAAAACCCCCAACTTTTATGTCGCAATTACTTGCTTTGCCAAAAAAGATTGCATTTCGTTCTAAGGTATATTTACGATTGGAAGATAAAAAAGTAAGTGTTGTTTGGGAAACATCCTTCTTTTTAGCAATATTCCCAAAATCCATAGCAATAGTATGCTTCATTTTCTGGCTTTTGTCACTTTGTTTTCTTTTTCGTGATTTTGCTTGCCAATTTGAATTTTCATCAACCTTATGAAAGGTAATCGTATGTTTGGCTAAAAATATTTCATCTCCATCATTTAAGCAATATTCCTCTATTTTTTTTCCTCGGATAAAAGTTCCTGTTTTGCTTCCAAGATCACGAAGCAAATAAAATTTTCCAACTCTTATAATTTCCGCATGAGTGCGAGAAGCTCCTAAATTATCAATTACTAAATCGCAAGTTTCATCGCGCCCAATCATTACTAAATCTTGGTCAAAAGCTGGATCTTCTAATAACTCATTATTGATAGATACTACTAATTGAAATGGCGCGGATTTTCCTAATTGTTCTTTAAATTGTGAAAGTTCTTGTTCAGAAGGATGATGTAATTCTTCTTGCTTTTCATCATTCCCTTCTTCTTTATTAGTTTCTTCTATCTGCTCATTTTTTGAGGGAATTTCATCAGAGTTTTCTGTTTGAGCTTCTTCTGTTTTTTTAGGAATCAAATCAGAATCATCCGAAGATAAAATTTCAAGCATTTCTTCTGGAGTAGCTGTTTTTCTTAAAATTGGGATTTTGGCAATTTGCAGTTTTCCATTTTCAGAAAATTCTAGATTATTATTCATAAAATATTCACGGTGGAAACCCCAGCCTTTAGGCTTGGGAGGAAACCGTGTCCTTTCTTAAATAGTCGTAGCCATCGCTTCTGGCTAATAATTTGCA